>CAZYQI010000014.1:39580-42071 GCA_964649745.1 uncultured Peptostreptococcaceae bacterium
GTCAGTTGATCGCTTCCCGGAAAACGGATAACCAGGTTCCACCGATCAATCGTTACTATTGCTTCTGAAGCTAGTAGCCCTGCTCCAAAGACCACGCGGTCCACGGTTCCACTTGTGGAATCTTCATCATATATCTTGTCCTGCCCATAACCTGCATTAAAAAAGTACGTATCGTTACCCATGCCTCCTCTCATATCATCATTCCCGGTGCCACCATCCAGCGTATCGTTTCCTCCATTACCTCGTAGGTTGTCATTACCACCCAGCCCGATAAGCGTATTATTGCCGTCGGTGCCATACAGCCATTCGCCTGTGTCCGTACCCGTCTGGCTCAACGACATACTACTGATTGTGTTCCAATCCCAAACAGTGCCATCGGCAAACTCAAAACGTTCAACCCGATGCTTTGATTCAACCATGTAATTCCACAAGGTCAATTTATCAGATGACCCTGCAAAACTAATAATCAAGTTCCAGCGATCCATAGTCACAACCGCATTGGACGCTGACAGCCCTTCTCCAAAAATAACTCTATCAATATTTCCGCTTGTAGAATCTTCATCAAATATATGGTCTTGTCCATAACCTAAATTGAAAATATAAGTATCGTTACCCGCGCCTCCTCTCATGTCATCATTCCCGGTGCCGCCATCCAGCGTATCATTTCCTCCATTGCCTCGTAGGTTGTCATTACCGCCCAGCCCAATAAGCGTATTATTCCCATCAGTTCCATACAGCCATTCGCCTGCGTCCGTGCCAGTCTGGCTCAATGACATATTGCTGATGGTGCTCCAATCCCACACCATACCATCAGCGAATTCAAACTGCTCAACTCGATGTTTGGGTTCAATCAAGTAGTTATTCACTGTCAATTGATCGCCTCCCGGAAAACGGATGACCAAATTCCACCGATCAATCGTTACTATCGCCTCTGAAGCCAACAGCCCTGCTCCAAAGACCACGCGGTCCACATTTCCACTTGTAGAATCTTCATCAAAAATACTGTCCTGGCCATAACCTGCATTAAATATATAGGTATCGTTTCCAGCACCGCCAGCTATTTCATCATCCCCGGTACCGCCGTCCAGCGTATCATTTCCGCCATTACCTCTTAAATAGTCGTTGCCACCAAACCCCACAAGTGTATTACTACCATCGGTTCCATACAGCCATTCCCATTCAGCTGTACCTGTCTGACTCAAAGACATATTGCTGATCGTGTTCCAATCCCACACCGTGCCATCAGCAAACTCAAAACGCTCAACCCGATGTTTGGGGTCAACCAAGTAATTACTCACTGTCAGCTGATCACTTCCAGGAAAGCGGATGACCAGATTCCACCGATCAATCGTTACTACCGCTTCTGAAGCCAACAGCCCTGCTCCAAAGACCACGCGGTCCACGTTTCCACTTGTAGAATCTTCATCAAATATATTGTCTTGCCCATAACCTGCATTAAAAATATACGTATCGTTACCTACACCGCCATTCATTACATCATTACCGGTACCGCCATCAAGTATATCATTTCCTCCATTACCTCTTAGTCTGTCATTACCGCCCAGCCCGATAAGCGTATTAATGCCATCAGTGCCATACAGCCATTCTTCTTCGTCTGAACCCGTCTGGCTCAAAGACATACTGCTAATCGTTCTCCAATCCCAAACTGTACCATCGTAGAAACGGAACGTTTCTACCCGGTAAGTTGAGTCGTACAGACAATTAACTATAGTAATTTGGTCCGTAGAGCCCATAAAGCCGATTACTAAATCACTGCCATTTAGGCTGACGATCGCATTGGAAGCCAACAACCCGGCTCCAAACTGCACGGTATCCAGTCCTGCGGTACCATCGGCATCATAGACAGTATCCTGGCCGTCGCCAATATTGAAAACGTAGGTGTCGTTGCCGGCACCGCCTTCTAATCTGTCGTTACCGGTTCCCCCGATCAGGGTGTCGTTGCCGCCATTTCCATATAAGTAGTCGTCTCCTGCTAGTCCTGTAAGGGTGTTGTTTCCATCGGTTCCATACAAATAATCTGTATTAGCGGTTCCGGTGAGGTTCAGTGTCATCGCATTGATTGTGTTCACATCCCACACCGTTCCATCGGCAAACTGTAGTTTTTCAACCCGGTAATTAGAGCCGCTCAGATAGTTGCTGATGGTCAACTGATCAGTTAAACCGGTAAAACCTATAGTCAAATCGCTGCCGTTGAGTCTAACCTCAGCATTGCCGGCCAAAAGCCCTGCCCCAAACTGTATGGTATCCAGTCCTGCGGTACCATCGGCATCATAGACAGTATCCTGTCCATCTCCCACGTTGAAGATGTAGGTATCATTGCCCGAGCCGCCCTCCAGCCTGTCGTTACCGGTTCCCCCGATCAGGGTGTCGTTGCCGCCGTTTCCATACAAAGAGTCATTCCCTGCCAGACCTGTGAGGGTGTTGTTTCCATCGGTTCCATACAAATAATCTGTATTAGCGGTTCCGGTGA
>CAZYQI010000014.1:42171-83027 GCA_964649745.1 uncultured Peptostreptococcaceae bacterium
AAACCTATAGTCAAATCGCTGCCGTTGAGTCTAACCTCAGCATTGCCGGCCAAAAACCCTGCCCCAAACTGTATGGTATCCAGTCCAGCGGTACCATCGGCATCATAGACAGTATCCTGTCCATCGCCCACGTTGAAGTTGTAGGTGTCATTGCCAGCGCCGCCTTCTAACCTGTCGTTGCCGGTACCCCCTATCAGAATATCGTTGCCATTTTGTCCATAGAGGGTATCGTTGCCTTCGTCTCCATAGAGCGTGTCAGCAAGGTTGGCTCCATAAAGTTTGTCGGCTCCACCCAACCCGTGAACTGTGTTTTTGAGGTCATCTAGGCCACGTAGGGTTTCACCGGTGGCTGTGCCAAGAATGGCATAGTCCAGGGCAGGTATGTCGCTGCCTTTTAAGAAAGCACCATCTGCAAACTCTATACCGCTGATACGTCTGCCGGTGCACCAGTCTTTCACACGCAGGGTATCTCCAGCCACTCCTGTTCCAATGATCATGTCCATGCCATCGCGGGAATATGTGAGCATTTCCTTTGTGATTCCCGCGCCAAACCGGATGGTGTCTGTAGCGGTTTCCACTGAATAGCTGCTTTCGATCAAGGTTCGGATAGCCGCCTCTGTTTCCCGGTGGGGGATAACGAGAATCCGAACTGGGAAGCTTCCACTGTTAACGGTTCCAAGAATGTTGTCTGCATTTCGGGTATATGTTACCGTTCCTGAGTTGGAAAGCATCATCATGAAAATGTTGGGGTCCGAGTTGGAAGTGTCCGTTGAGTAGGCGTAGGTATACGCCTTCCCGCCGATAACCAACTCAGCGGTTTTATAGTTTTCTTTTCCGTCGGAGCCCAGGTTGCCGCCACACTCCACTTTGATAGAGGCATTTTCATAGCCCGGTTCCGCCTGAATAACCAGCTCCAGGATGTTGTCGGATGTGAATGCAGACTTGGCACTGAATTTCACCCCGCCTACATCGTAGATTCCACCCTTTGTAAAATCGATATTGGAGTATTTCACACCGTTGATGGTGATACTGGTTTGACCGAAGTTATCAAAGGCATCACTGCCTCCATCACTCCACGAAGTTCCGTTCCAATCCTTGGTTGCCTTCCAGCTCCAATTGTAGGGTATGGGTTTGAAACCACCCTCAGTAACAATGGTGTCCTGCCCGTCTCCGGCATTGTAAATGTAGACATTGCTTCCGAATCCTCCAACAAGGGTGTCATTGCCCTTTCCACCTGTTAGGGTGTCATTCCCCGTACCACCGCGAATTGTGTCGGATCCGGCATTACCCACCAAGGTGTCGTTGCCAGTGCCCCCGTCCATAATGTGCTCAATCCCCAGAGTGGCTGTGAGCGTGTCATCCCCGGCGGTGCCGTTCATAACGCCGGTCAATTCTTCTATTTGGGCTGTGTTCAGTACGGTTCCATCCGCCAGCTTAATGGAAGCCAGTTTCTTTCCCGTGTTCCATGCATTAAAGGTCAGGGCATCAGTGCCACTCCCTATGGTGAGGATGTAATTGCCGGCAGCATCAAAAGCGCCCTTTAGGTTACCGATTGTAATTCCCGCTCCCAGCTCCAGCACATCTTCTATACCAATGAGAGCGTAGGTGTCATTGCCATCACCACTATTGAAACGGTAGGTGTCTTTTCCGGCGTTGCCGCTGATGGTATCATTCCCGGCCCCGCCACTCATGACATGGTCAATCGCCAGCGTTGCCGTTAGGGTATCATCCCCAGCAGAACCAGTCATAACACCAGTCAGTTCTTCAATTTGGGCAGTGTTCAGCACGGTACCATCCGCCAGCTTGATGGAAGCCAACTTATTCCCGGTGTTCCATGCGTTGAAGGTTAGGGTATCGGTGCTGTCGCCAATCGTGAGGATGTAATTCCCATCCGCATTGAAAGCGCCTTTCATATTGCCAATGTTGATCCCTTCTCCCAGTTCCAGTACATCCTCAATTCCTGCGAGAGTGTAGGTGTCCTTTCCGTCGCCCAGATTGAACCTATAAACATCTGCGCCACCACCACCAGAGATAGCGTCGTCCCCAGTTCCTCCGGCAATGATGTCAATGCCAGTGTTGCCCGATAACATATCATTCCCAGCTCCGCCATCCATACTATGATCAATCCCCAAGGTGGCTGTGATCATGTCATCCCCGGTAGTTCCATTCATAATGCCGGTCAGTTCGTCAATTTTGGCGGTGGTAAGCACAGTGCCGTCCGCCAGTTTGATTGATGCCAGTTTGTTTCCGGCGTTCCATGCATTAAAGGTCAGAGTATCGGAACCTTCGCCAATTGTAAGGATATAGTTGCCGTCCGCATCCATCATGCCTTTCACATTGGCAAGGGTTATCCCTGCGCCAAGCTCCAACACGTCCTCCATCCCGGTAAGGGTGTAGGTGTCTTTGCCATCACCAAGGTTAAACCTGTACGTATCTACACCTGCACCACCGGTGATAGTATCGCTGCCAAGCCCACCAATAACAACATCAACGCCATCAGCTCCAGTGATGGTGTCATTTCCTGCAAAACCCATTACAATTCCATTTTCTCCAAGCGGAACAGTGAGGGTATCATCACCATCGGTTCCCCGCATGGCCTTTGCCAATTCCTCAATTTGAATCGCGTTAAGCGCGGTGCCGTCTGCCAGTTTAAGGCTGGCCAGTTTGCTCCCGCTGTTCCAATCGACAAACGTTAGCTTATCGTCACTGTTCCCAAACGAGAGGATAAGGTTTCCGGCATCATCCAGTTCGGCTTCCAGTTTAGAAAGCGTGATTCCATTACCTAGATGCAAAATGTCTTCCATCCCAGTGAGAATAACGGTGTCCCTTCCATCTCCGAGATTGAATTCAATGACATCCGTGCCAGCACCACCTTCAATCGTGTCGCTTCCAGCGCCACCCGCAAGAATATCATTCCCAATCCCGCCACTAAGCGTGTCGTTCCCTGCCAGCCCGTTAAGGGTATCATTCCCACCATAGCCAAATAGCTTGGAATCTTTGCTGGCATTGGCAGTCAGTGTATCTGAACCGGTTGTTCCGTTATACGTTACCGCCATGGTTTCCAGGGCAGAGGCATCCAGAATGCTGCCATCGGCAAACTGAAGGTATCCCAGTTGGTTCCCCAGTTCCCAGTTTTCGATGGTAAGCGTATCACCCGCTGCCCCAGTGGTGATGACCATGCTGTTTCCATTCAATCGGGCGGTGATGCTTTCTTTTACTATTCCCTCACCAAACACAATGGCATCGGCACTGCCCATGGTTTTAAGCGTATCGGCCCCGTCTCCTGCATTAAAGAAATAGGCATCAGATCCTTCTCCGCCTTCAAGGGTGTCGGAACCCTTGCCACCGGTAAGACTATCGTTCCCAATACCGCCCAGCAACATGTCGGTGTCGTCGCCGCCGTCCAGTGTGTCGTTTCCGGAATCGCCTGTAAGGGTATCGTTCCCGGCACCACCAACTAAGGTATCGTACAGTTCTTTGCCGGTAAGGGTATCCCCGCCGCCCAGTCCATATAGTCGGTTTTCTTCATTACTGATTCCTGTGAGCGTATCCCCGGAGGCGGTACCCTCAACACGAAGGCCTAGTCGGTGGAAGTAGTCGGCTTCCACTGCCGTGCCATTTGAAAAGCGAACGCGGTTAAGCTTTGATCCCAAATACCAGTCTTTTACGGTAATGCTGTCACCCGCCTGGACAGTCTTGAATACCAGATCATTTCCGGCGCGGGCACAGGTCAGATTTTCTAGGGTTACACCCGTGCCAAACTGAAGAATGCTCTCGCTCCCGGCAGTGAGGTTGAGGTTATCAGCACCATCTCCTAATTCAAAGTGAATGGTGTTTATTCCGCCACCTGCATTGATGGTGTCGGAGTCCTTGCCGCCTACAAGTTGATCGTTGCCGGCACCGCCATTAAGGGTGTCATTCCCCGCCATACCATACAATGTGAAGTTTCCTGCGCCCGGAACGGTTAAACTCTCCGCACTGGCTGTTCCCGAAACGGTGTTGGGGCCTGCCAAGGGCACTGCCATAGCTTCCAGCTGACTTGCCGTGAGCACTGTGCCGTCTGCAAATCGCACACCCGCCAGTTTTGCACCATCGGTCCATCCTTTTACGTAAATAGCATCCGTCTGTGTTCCAACCATAAGCACCAGGTCTTTATCAACAAAGGTGGTTTTAAAACTGCTCTTCAAGACATCCTGACCAAAGACAACGGTGTCGGTGCCCCCTTGAACATACACGTTGTCCACACCACTGCCTATGTTGAAGTGAATGGTGTTAGTATCTGCACCACCATAGATGGCATCGTCTCCGCTACCCCCATACAGAATATCGTTGCCACCTTCGCCGTAGAGCTCATCGTTCCCGGAACCACCCTGCAAGGTATCACCTTCGGTTCCCCCATAGAGCTTATCCGCATCCTCGTCACCATACAGGGTATCAATCCCCGCGTCGCCATATAGCGCATCTGCACCAGATCCGCCACTGAGGGTATCCTTATCCAGCCCTCCCGACAGAAAATCGTTGCCGGATTGACCATAGATGTTGTCATCGCCTGCATCACCATACAGGAAATCGCCATCGCTTCCACCAAAGATTTTATCCGTGCCTGCGCCTGCACGTATGGTATCGATGCCTTTACCGCCGTCAATTTCGTTGGCGCCTGCATTCCCGGTGATGGCATCGTTTCCACCGCCTCCATTGGCCGAGTAATTACCTGCGTATGGCACCGACGGAATGGTCATGACATCATTGCCTTCTGTCCCCTGTGTTTGGGCTAAAATGGCGTTAATGCCACCGCTGGTGATGCTTGGCCAACTCGTCCACGCATTCCCGTCAAACAGACTCGTATAGCCAAGTGCCGACAGGGTGCCTGTATGAGAGTATATGGTCAAGTTATGATAGTCCGTCCAATTATCCACTGTAATGGAGTCGTGCTTGGTGTAATGTATGACCAGGGCATCCTCACGTTTCTCGAAGTCCACGGTGGAAAGATCAATATTCTCAAGCACAAGGATGTCGTTGCCCCGTGCCCATTTGATGGTATCCGATCCATCCCCGGCTCTGAAAAGGTACATGTTGCGGCAGCTGTTGCCCGAATCCCCGGCATCGCCTACCAAGACATCATTGCCCGTTCCACCATCCATGATATCGATATAGTTTTCACTGCCCCATTGACTATATACCGGACCTGCATCTGAAAGATCTACCAACGTATCATTACCACCGCCCCCAACCAGAACATCCCGGCCGTCGCCGCCTTCCAGATAGTCATCTGTGCCCCCTGGTGACCCTTCGTAATCCCCATACAGGACATCATCTCCTTGAAATCCGTAGAGATTATCGGCTCCGCCGTTTCCAATGATGTAGTCGGCATTGGTTGTGCCATTAATCCTATTGTTGCTGTCATTTCCGAAGAAATCTTGCTGCCGGTTCCGCCAAAATTCCGTGCTTGGGTCAGCTAGTGGCTCCGGTACGTAGGAATTTGATCCCTTGTCAAATGAGAGGACATTGGTATTGGCATCCCAGGTCATGGTATAACCCAAGGTTTCGCTTAAGAACTTGGCATCTGCATAGGTAATATTACTGGCAGTGTCACGAACGGTTTTTGCCCCCAGATACACGGGATTCAGGCCATTGTTATACTTTCCATCTGTACCTGTCATGAGTCCCCAGGTAAGAACATTGACTTCTCCTGTTGTCTCTTTAATTAGGGTACAGTCTCCAGCCCCGGTTGCGCCGGTGTGTACGTACTCTGCCCCCATAAGGAGGGCTAACTCTTCTACTGGGACCATAGGCACTTGCTTGCCGCCGTTTACGGTTTCATAGGCTCGGTGTGGAAGGCTTCTCTTTACGCCGTTTACGTAAATCAGCAGGTTCTCATTGGAACCCTCGACCGCAGGAGTAGTACTGCTGCCTGGGGGAAGCGGTACCGAGCTCCCCGTGGTGGTGTACAGATTCAGCGTGTTGTTTGTTCCATCCCAAACCGGTGGTTGCAGCTTAAAAATATCCGCAACAAAGTTGGCCGGTACCATCAAGGTTCCATTGCCGTATGAATCAACAACGGTATTGCCATTACTGTCCTTACAGAATTCCGGCTCGGCCTGCAGTGATACCGCGATGCCATTGTTTATTGCATTCACGCTGTCTTTACGGACAGAATCCACTTCCGAATTGCTTTCCACGATTCTCGCTTCCTGTGTGACTTCATCCCAGACAATGCTGGCACCAAACTTCTGGCACAAAGCTCGGAGGGGTATCATAGAGCGACCGTCTTTGATATAGCCTTGTACGCCGGAACCAAAGCTGAGAAGCTCACCGTTCAGATATATCGTGATAAATGTTTGTGGCCCGGAACCAGGCGGATTGTTCCCCTGTGTCGGAGGTTGTGTAAGCGGGGGAGGAGTACTAATTGGATCTGCGATGAGTTTTTCAGTTGCCGCCGCCTTTATAGCCGCAATATCCTTCGTCCCATCCAAAAACTCAAAGCTTTGAATAGGGGCAGAACCGTTGGTATAGAAATTCTTAACCTTCACCTTGTTGCTGGTATTCAAGATGCTTTCCAAAACTAGATCATTATCCGATTGATAGACTTTCATCTGGGAAAATTTCAGATCCCCAAACAGAAGCTTGTTGGTATCGTTTTGATAGTTATAACCTACGGTGCTGTCGTTCAAAGTATCGTAACCAAAATTGCCGTTGAACACGTAGGTGTCGGAGCCTTGGCCGCCGTAAAGGGTGTCTACTCCCCCTTGGCCGTACAGAAGGTCATTACCGGTGCCGCCTTGAACCACATCGTCACCACCAAATCCCACCACCACGCTGTTTGCATTGCTGTAGCCACGGTCGTACATGATATCGCCACGATCAGAGAACTTCAGATTATAGGTGGTGTTGTCGAATCGAATTTGCTCGATACGCCCGGTGTCCAGGTCAAAATCGGAGATGGTCAGATAGCCGCCTACACCAGTATGCAGGCGCATAGCATGTGGATCACCATTGGGCGATGCTTCAAAACTCACATTTCCTTTTCTGATTCCAGCTGTTTCCAACCCCATATCAATGGTATCGATGCCTTCAGCACGGTTTCCGTCATACACAAAGTTGTCAGAGATTTCATCCGTATCAGCCGGTTTAACGATTTTATACGTATCGTTGCCAAGACCCCCGATGTAGACATTGTTGTTATTCATCTCGTAGAAATCATTGCCATCGGTATGGGCATATGCCGATGTTTTCTCGACAACAGCGCACTTTCCTAGTTTTGAAGGATCAATGTGCGCGTTACTCCCAAGGGCACTATTGAAGACCTTCAGCAAGTCATAGGTGATTCCGTTAATGGCTATATACTCCACACGGTTCCCATATTGAAGTTGTGGATTCTGATACAGGAAGAAATCTTTGATATGTATTCTGTTTTGAGAAGTGGCATCTCCTGTGTGAAAATTTGTAATGTTAAGATCATATCCCGTACGCGCCAGTATCAGATCGGATGCCTGCGATGGTTCTAATTGAATTGTATCTGTGCCAGAGGTGTCAACAATGGTATCTTCCCCGTCACCATTATGGAAAATGTAGCGATCACTTCCGCTTCCACCTTTGAGTGTGTCGTTTTCTGTCCCGCCTACCAGAACGTCGTTATCAATCCCGCCATCCAAGGTATCGATATCCGCGCCGCCAACCAGATAATCATTACCTGCGCCGCCGCTGATAACATCTGTGCCACCTTGTCCACAAATGATATCATTGCCGTTCATCCCGGTTACATAAGTAGGCGTTGCATAGCCGTGAATTGTAAAATCCATATCCTTGTATGCCACTTTTCCCTGATACCTTGATATGTAATCAAAAGAATTCACCGTTATATTCTGGTCTTTCACAACTGAATACGCATCGCCCGCGATGGTTCCACTGAATTTGATTAATTCTCCGTCGGGCTCTACCTTCCAAAACGTTTTGGGTATATCGTGAACAAATTCATAAGCAAATCCACCATTGAGGTAGTCTTCTTTATAAACCGCCATATTGTTATTCGCCCAATAGTTCCCAATGACCAACGCCGCCAAATCGTCATCGGATGCTCGCTTTAGCAACGCATCCTGACGATATGCAAGGAATGCGCTGACTCCCAATGCTGCAAAAACGCCTGGCACTCCTCCGAGAACACCAAATGGAAGTAAAGTTTCTGTAATACCATCCAGCAAGGTATTTATCTTATTGGCATATTCCCCGTCGGTGACATCATATGAATCGCTTAGTCCATATGCTTGCCTAAACGCTTTCTTCACATCTGTAACTTGGGAATTGTTGTAGAGAAACTTTGAAAATTCATACACAATGCCCATTGATGCCTTCATTGCTGTATCAGAAACCACAGTTGTATCAATGCCCCAGCCGATCAAATGGCGTGTTAATTTTTCAATTTCCACTTTGGCATAATTCAGCCCTTCACTACCAGCCAACTTTTCAAGCAATGGCGAAATTAGTCCAGATTCCCATCGTTCCTCTTGAAGATATGATTCAAGAGCACTAAAATCCGTTGTCAGGCTCCCTCCAGGAATACCGTGACCTATTCCAAGTATTTTTTGTGTGCCATCTAGCATTTTTTCATAAAATCCGACAAGATTTTCGCGTTCGTAGAACTTGATTCCATAGTGTTCAGAATCCTTGAGGAGGTTTGGGATCCAATCCACCAAACTGTCTCTTACATTTGATGCCTTCTCAATTTTTATACCAGTCTCTGGAACAACAATCCCATACTTTGAGCCCATGATATCTCTGTATTGTTGCGAAAAATATACCGTCGGGGCATCTGCGCCCAAATCGGTTTCATTAAAATAATACTGATGTGCTCCGTTCAATACTCCGCCGGGAAGACTCTCCTTAAAACCTTGATAAACTGCTTTGAAGACTTCATCGATTCGATATGAGTAGTCTGCAAATACAATTCGATTGAAGAAATTTTCAGGAGCACTTGCGGAAACACCTGTTGCATATTGAAGATTTGCACGACTGAAAAAATCAGATACCACCATTGTATTTCCCTGACTTTGAATTAAAAGATTGTTTCCTTGCTTAGTAAATTTTGCTCCTATGCCACTCCATTCTGTGATTTGAAGAATGTCATTCATTTTGTCTATCTGACTCATAGTAAGCCCCTCTCACTGATTAATTATCTGCTCGTACTCTTTCGTTTACAGTTCTGAAATAATCGAAGTCCTTTACCGCTCTATCAACGTCTTCGGGCAAATGGTCGAGGCAGTTGTATAGAGCCCATATCTGCCCTTTTTCTAAGTACTTCGCCTGTACAGGTCCGTTTATATCCTCGAAATTCATTTCCTCATATTGCCCGCTTAGCCAATTATCGCGTCTTAAGATTTCAGAATCACCTACAATAAGCACCACTGACATAGACTCAAACCGGAATCCCTTTTCCGCAATTTTTCTTAATATTCCATACATCTCTTTAATCATGGCCTCCCTATCTTCAGGCTTGCCATAAAAATGGATGAAAATATCAGCACCGCGGTAGGCTTCAGGAGCAGTTTCTGGGCCTTTAGCAACATCGACAGGTGTATAGAGGGAATCGAGAATCTGTACACCCTCTGGGGCCGCTGACTCGTTTGAATTACCTTGCCAGTAAATATTTTCGGCGTACTGACTCTTCACCAAATCTTGCAGCATCTTTTTCATGTACTCTGTCGCCACATTTTTTAATGTCTGATCCCCCAACTGAATATTCCATGGTGTCTCACCGTAAATATGCACCTCAGTGACTTTTTTCGGCTCATCCTTTGGGCTCACATAGGCGATCCCTCTATACGGCCAATTGTTATACCCAACAAGTATGTATTCTTTATGATATTTTTCCTCCATGTAGTGAGGCACCGTCAATGCTGTAATGCCCCTCACCAGAGTTGCGTTAGTTACAAGGCCGTGCCCGACGGCAGATGCAACCATGGTGATCAGTACCCATTTCAAATACCAGCGCCCTGTAAACCCAGGTATTTTGGGCATAAACTTCCACTGCTTTTCTTTGTTTCTCATTTTCTATATCCTCCATTTATTATGTCAATTCCACGATGTCCATTATATATCATCGCATTCAATCCCCCCTTTCGGTGAATCCCAATCTCATTAATCACCTCAGTTCAAACCCATCCTTCACCGCCTCCACCCCCGGCAGGAAGAACTCAATAATCCTTCGTGTGTCGGTCTTCAGTGGTTTAAACAACCTCAGCCCATGGCGATTTTCATTACGTCTATGTGTGTTCTCCTGGTTGTTTACGCCTTTAATTCCGATAGTTGGGTTACAGGCCCTCCCTTTCGGTAGATTTTCCATGCATCTGCGTTTCCAGGATGTCGGTTTCAGTGTGGTTGTCAGGGTCTCTCCGGCCCTGATTCAGATGCAAAGCTTATTGTTTTGCCGCTGAATCAATGTCGAAGGAATTTAAGCTGAACCTTTTGGAAATTGGTAGGATTTGCATTTGATATTAGGTGTATAAGTAGTGCCTGGCCCCTGCCGCCTCTTGGGTCAGCTCGCCGTTTTGGTAGTATGCGTCTATCCATTCTTTAACATTTTTAGAATCTGCTGTCCGTGTTGCTACCTGGTTCAGATAGATGAAGTTGTTCAGTAAAAGAAGTTGACTTTCGCTAAGTGTTGCCATATGAAATTCCTCCCGAGTTAACGTAATTTTCGTGCTTCAACGCTTAAGTCTTGGGTGAGCACCATTCCTATGTACCGATGCTTAGCATAAACTGTGGCACCCGGATACTTGATATATTCTTCGTCTTTAAGCTCAACTATTTCTAACGAACACACCAGTTTCTTCTCCGCCATGCCCCCCAAGAACGCCTTAGCAGTGGCCACCACGTCCATATCCTTAACGGTAGATTCACTCACAACGATTTTTATACCAGGCTTAAAAATAATCATATCCTTCCTGTTTCCAAACCCATGTGAGTTCTTCCACTCCTTTAAGGTGGTTTCATAAATTTTGTCCAGGGGGGTGTCTACTCCCAGCGCGCCGCTGTACGTGGTGTTGTTCACCATTTCAAGTTCCAGCTTGTAGTCCTTGAAGTCCTTATCCAGCAGCTCCCGAACCACTGCTTCGTACTGGGGCTTGATCTTTACACCGTAGTAGTTGTCACTTACGCCGTAGCGGCTGCCATCCGGCATTGCGGCAAACCCATCCTTGCGACCGCCTTTCTTAGGGTACACATAATAGGTATTATTGTAGGTGCCTTCTTCAATAGCAGAACCTACAAACTCTTCCCCATACTTCTTTTCAAGGTTCTTCAGCACCACATTCTTTTCGTCTGGCAGGTGCTGTACCTGACGGCTACATCCACTGAGGGCTGAGAAGGCCATGACCATTACCAGTAGCAGGGCCATGGGCTTTGTCAGGTTTTTCCGGGGATGCTGCTGTTTTCGCGGGGCTTTTGTTCCATGTGCTTTGTTGGTTTTATGTGCGCTCATTGTTGGTTCTCTCTTTCGTCTATTTTGTCAGTTCCGATGATGTCGGTGTTTTATTTCTTTGCGCTATCACATCCTTTACGCTGATGTGTGGCCGTCCACCGGATGTATGGTTATTCTGTCCTTGTGTTCTCTACCGTAGTTCAAACCCATCCTTCACCGCCTCCACTCCCGGCAGGAAGAACTCAATAATCCTCCGTGTGTCGGTCTTCAGTGGTTTAAACAACTTCAGCCCATGGCGATTTTCATTACGTCTATGTGTGTTCTCCTGGTTGTTTACGCCTTTAATTCCGATAGTTGGGTTACAGGCCCTCCCTTTCGGTAGATTTTCCATGCATCTGCGTTTCCAGGATGTCGGTTTCAGTGTGGTTGTCAGGGTCTCTCCGGCCCTGATTCAGATGCAAAGCTTATTGTTTTGCCGCTGAATCAATGTCGAAGGAATTTAAGCTGAACCTTTTGGAAATTGGTAGGATTTGCATTTGATATTAGGTGTATAAGTAGTGCCTGGCCCCTGCCGCCTCACTGCGCTTTTGGAAGGGGAAGGTATCCAGTTTGATGTCTACCTTTTGACCGGTGTGGACAAAGCCGATGTCTTTGTTGAGGACCATGGCCTCCATGACCAGGGGGGTGTTGTCGGGGACGATGGTGACAATAGGCTTTTCACTGCTGACCAGACCCCCGATGGTGTTGGCCCCTACCCCCTGGACAATGCCGTCCACCGGGGCAATGACGCTTTGGAGGCTAAGGCGCTTGGCGGTTTTCTCTACGTCTTTCTCCAGCTCCTGTATGGCTTTATCCTTGGTGACCAGCTCTTCCATTACGGTTTTCTGGTAGTCTACGGCATTAAGGGAGAGGTCGTTTTGTTTGACGGTGATCTGGGCGGTGTAGAAGTCTATTTGTACAACCGCTCAGAAATGTCCCCGTTGGTTATTCTTCATCAGGTTTTACTGCTTTGCTTTGAATGCCCCCTTGGATATTGTCACAAACAACGCTCCGGTGACGCGCTTGATTCTATTTAGATTCATATGCATTTTCTCTCTTTCGTCTATTTTGTCAGTTCCGATGATGTCGGCGGTGCGTTTCATGGGTTAACACCTCCTGAGTTCATTGCTCTGATTTTTTCGGCTTAAATGCATAAATTTAGTTGCTTTACGTGCTACTCCTTTCTCATTTTCAGCGCTTCCGGCACTGATTAAGATGCAAAGTTGGGGCTTTGCGGCTGAATCAAGGTCGGAGGTGGTAATCACCGAACCGGCATGAAACCATTTCAAGTGTTTCGCGTGATTAGACATCACAACAGAGACATATACAACCGCTCAGTACAACCACTCAGAACCGTCCCCGTTGGTTTTCCTCAGAACCGTCCCCGTTGGTTTTCGTAATGGTTTTTGATTCGGATTGATCCCGGATATGTTGTGAAATTCATAACCAAATCATTTCCATCGCGGCTGGTTCGCACCTGATCTCTACTTATTCCATCAAGGATCAGGGTGTCAGAACCTGCATTTGCATGTGGGTTGATGGTCATATTCTGATTCATGGATATTTCATCAACAATTGTGTCATTGCCAAAACCCGCGCGATAAACATAGGTGTCATTGCCTATACCGCCGTTTAAGAGATCCGCGTTAATATAGCCTACCAAACGGTCATCTCCGCCCTCACCATACAACTCATTCTGATAGTATGATTTTCCTCCGCCCGCTATGATTGTGTCACTTTCTCCTGTACCATGAACCTTGTTCCACAAAACCCCATCTGCAACAATGTGGTTGAAGCCTTGATTAAGCACGGTATCAACTGTCGCAGGTTTTACAGGAAATAGTTCCTGACTGGATCGTACTCCGTCTGCCATAATCGTATTGATGTAGTAGTTGATTTCTGCAGCACCGTTATTGATCGAGGCACAGTGTTCCCTAAACCTGTCAACACATTCAAATAGACTACTGACTGCAACGCCCATGGCAAAACCTGCAGGCGTACTCAATAGAATGGTAGAAAGAAGTCCCATCCCCGCAGAAAACATTTCGAGACTGTCTTTATTCGCAGCGGTTAATCCTGTCATATTGATATTCTTGCAAAGATCAGAAATTTCAGCAGATACCTGTCGCATGCCGTTTATCATATCAAGAAACTCTGCTGTAAATCCAGTTACCGATCCTGCAGCAAGACCCTCCGTTATTTCCGGGAATCGCTTCTTAAAGAGCTCTCTGGAGGCATAGTCCATATCCATCAGACTGGAAAGCTTAATCCGTATATCATTAAGCAGTTCATTGGGAATCCAGGTAGCCAACTCTCCAAAAGCACCATTAAGCAAATTGCCCGCGATAAACTCAAATGCTTCCCCACCCATATTGGCATCATATTGAAAATCGGGAATAAACGCCATGCCAACAAGGTTTTTATCTAGGGTGACATTATTAGCTCCCGGTGTATAGTACGCACGGGTATCGGTCTCGCCATTTGCTTTGTAGATGCCGGCAAGGCGACCGTGGGTCATTGCAACTGCAGTTTCTCTTTCCTTTCTCTTTAATGTCAAGTCCGTGTACGATTGAAGGACATTTTTCAAACCTTCCTCAACTGTATTATCCAATCCGCCAGTAAAGAACGTATCCAGCGAAGCCGCTGAATTGTTCTTGTACCGATACACCACGCTGTCAAAGTCCAGCATCAGCCGCACGTCTCCGGTTAGATCGTTGGTGTATCGCGCCGCGTTGTACGCCCTAAGCATATCCTTGACTTGTGTTTCCATCGCCGCAATGGCATCCCCATTTTGGCTGTTGAACGCATCCAGAGCCGCTTGGGCAGTAGCGCGTGCCGCTGTATTCTCGTACCGGTTGTCAAAGATAATTACACCCAGGCTCTCTTGTGAATAAGCGTTGGGGTTGGATGAATTATCCGAAATTTGCTTTATCGTATCAATCAGTTCTTGTTGCAAGTTCGTCAGAAGAAAATCATTTTCATTGTAATTGCTTTTTTTCAAAATCACATCACTCATATCAATAGCCTCCTATGGGTTTTGAAACGTCGTATCTCCTTTTAAACTCGTATGGCGGCAATTCTTCCTGTTGCCCTACAATCCGCAGACTTGTTTCCAACCTTTCACCGTAAATGTCGAGAAAGTGGAAACCGTCGGTTTCTTCCCTGGTACATTCGGATACGTCCAGTATATGATTGGGCCTGAAATAATTTGATGGAGTTTGTTCTCGTTTGAATAGCTCCTGTGCTATCGATTTATCTTCATCTGTCATGTCATAGATGCTAACCAAGCAAGTTGAACGGAGCGTCATACCTTTGATTGCTCCCGGAGTTACAGCAATTCCGTTGATACGCCTTACCGCTGTTTGAATCTTAGCGTAGTCCACCTCTTCTTCTGGGGTTTTCAGGTATATAAGGTTAATGTCGTAAATACCCTGGTAGCCTTCGTTCAAAAACTTAAGCTCATCCTCCTGTGTTCTAATGTTGCCAGTACCATAAGGGGTGGCATCGGTATCTGCCCAGTCTAAGCGGCCTGGTATCACCAGATGCACCATGCTGTCGCCAAGGCCTTCTTCTTCCACAATCCGGCCCACGGCTTCACCCATGTACTTTTGTGCCAGCACTGTCAGATACTTGTCGAAATCAAATGAATCGTAGGGACCGTCATTAATGTGCTGTGTTTCAAATTTCAAACTCAAATCTCTTAACGGTGCACATACGTTGAGCGCATTCTCTGACTTTTTGACATCGTAGATGTATACGAATTCTTCCCCATACTTTTTTGCCAAACCTTTTGGAACCTCTGTATCTGCTAAATAGGGATCTTGAATCCTATCTTTCATGTCCCAGGGTTTAAGGGTATAGGGAATATTCGCATCTTTACGCCATTCATCCAGCACTTTGGTTTTCAGAGCATCAGGGTGCAGACGAAATACACTGGTTACGCTACCTGCATAGATGCCCAGGTAGCCTTTGTACTTTTTGAGGACATCATCAATTTCTACATACTTTTCAGTAAACACATAAACCATAAAATGTCCTTCGCGAATCCCATCCTGATTATCCGCCAGAATCTGCTCCAGCCCCCAGCCTTCATCCCGTACCTTTTTCAGGCTGTCGTTGAAGTATTCCATATCGCTTTTGACAAACAGTGGGGCTTGGGTTACCTGGCTCAGTTCTTTTTCAAGATGCGCTTCAAAGGCACGGTCCATCTTTTCTTTTTCTTTGCTGAAGTCTTCAAAAATCAGGCCATACTTGTACATCCGCACCATATCCACGGTTTGATTGATACGCGCTTGGCGGATTAGTTCCTGCTCGTTTGCCTTTGCCTGGGCTTGCATGTCGCTCACGTACAGAACAGGCGGTTTGGATTGTGCGCTGCAGCCGCTGAATGTGATGAATGCCATCACCATTACCAGCAGCAGGGCCAGGAGCTTTGTCAGGGTTTTCAGGGGATGCTGCGGTCTTAGCGGGGCATTTGTTCCATGTGCTTTGTTGGTTTTATGTATGCTCATCGATGGTTCTCTCTTTCGTCTATTTTGTCAGTTCCGATGCTGTCGGCGGTGCGTTTCATGGGTTAACACCTCCTGAGTTCATTGTTCTGATTTTTCGGCTTAAATACATAAATCCTGCTGCTTTACGTACCCTCCTTTCTCGTTTTCAGTGCTTCCGGCACTGATTCAGATGCAAAGTTGAGGCTTTGCAGCTGAATCAAGGTCGGAGAGGGTAATCACAGAACCGACATAAAACCATTTCAAGCGTTTCGCGTGATTAGACATCACAACAGAGACAAATACAACCGTTCAGTACAACCACTTAGTACAACCACTCAGAACCGTCCCCGTTGGTTCATTTTTCCCAAATCGTGAACGATTACATGGAGTATTATATTCACAGAAGGCCCCAAAAAAACCTTAACAAAATGTCCCCAGCACGGTTTAAACAATTTGCATTAGGGACATGAAAAAATGAAAATTTTAACCGTCCCCGAAGACATGCGGTTTTGGGGTCTAGACCAAACCGTCCCCGTTGGTTCTATTCCGCTATCCGTTCCAGAAACGCCTGTTTTTCCATCTCGCTTCCGAATACCCATTCCCGATTATTGACTCTACAAACTACATGGTACAGTGCCCCAGGATAATGGATTCGGAGTTTTCTTGGCATGACCTCTCAACTGAACTGCTTGCAGTATAAGGCAACAGATTGCTCTACTGACAGTCGGTTATATTGTCAATTGTCAGGCCTATGACCCCAACCCCCTTCCCACCAGTTTGGACTCGGTGATTCCTTGAGAACGCTTAAACTCTGGTGTCAGCTCACCGTTTTGGTAGTAGATATCTATCCAGTGTTTTACTGTTTGTGGTGGATCGATGCGTGTTGCCACCTGATTAAGGTAAATGAAATTATTTAGTAAGAGAAGCTGACTCTCGGTCAGTGTTGCCATATAATCTTCCTCCTAAATTTATTGTATTTTTCGTGCTTCAACACTTAAATCTTGGGTGGATACCATTCCTATATAGCACTGTTTGGGATACGCCTTTGCATCTGGAAACTTCACATAATCCTCGTCCTTAATCACAACGATTTCAAACGAACACGCCAGCTTTTTCTCCGCCATGCCCTCCAAGAACTCCGTGGCAGCTGCCACCACTTCCATATCCTTAACGGTGGATTCGCTGACTAGAATTTTGATATCGGGCTTAAAAATCACCATATACTCCTTGCTCCAGGGTACATGCTGCTTTTTCCACTCCTTCAAGGTGGTTTCATAAATCTTGTCTAAGGGCGTGTCTACCCCCAAAGCGCCGCTGAAGGTGGTGTTGTTCACCATTTCCAGTTCCAGCTTGTAGTCCTTGAAGTCCTTATTCAGCAGTTCCCGCACCACCGCCTCGTACTGAGGCTTGATCTTTACACCGTAGTAGTTGTCACTGACACGGTACTTGCTACCGTCCGGTCTTGCAGCAAATCCATCCTTGCGTCCGCCTTTCTTGGGGTACACGTAATACAGGTTGCTCACGGAGAGTTCTTCCACGGCAGCCCCAACAAATTCTTCCCCATACTTCTTTTCAAGGTTCTTCAGCACCACATTCTTTTCGTCTGGCAGGTGCTGTACCTGACGGCTACATCCACTGAGGGCTGAGAAGGCCATGACCATAACCAGTAGCAGGACCAGAGGCTTTGTCAGAGTTTTCAGGGGATGCTGCGGTCTTAGCGGGGCATTTGTTCCATGTGCTTTGTTGGTTTTATGTGCGCTCATCGTTGGTTCTCTCTTTCGTCTATTTTGTCAGTTCCGATGATGTCGGTGTTTTATTCCTTTGCGCTATCACATCCTTTACGCTGATGTGTGGCCGTCCACCGGATGTATGGTTGTTCTGTCATGTGTTTTGCCTATCTCAACTCAAACCCATCCTTAACCGCCTCCACCCCTGGCAAGAAGAACTCGATAATCCTCCGTGTTCCCGTTTTCACTTCCGCCTGGGCGGTCATGCCCGGACTGATGGGCATGTCCTTATGGCCTACTCTCAGGGTGTTGGTCTGGGGTTTTACTTTGATCTTGTACACATACCCCTGCTTTTCGTCTTCAACAGCGTCGGGGCTGATGTGGACGATTTCACCTTGTATTGCCCCGTACTTTTGGAAAGGAAAGGTGTCCAGTTTGATGTCCACCTTTTGACCGGTGTGGACAAAGCCGATGTCTTTGTTGAGGACCATGGCTTCCATGACCAGGGGGGTGTTGTCGGGAACGATGGTGACAATGGGCTTTTCACTGCTGACCAGACCCCCGATGGTGTTGGCTCCTACTCCCTGGACAATGCCGTCCACCGGGGCGATGACACTTTGAAGGCTAAGGCGCTTGGCGATTTTCTCTACGTCTTTCTCCAGCTCCTGGATGGCTTTATCCTTGGCCACCAGCTCTTCCATAACGGTTTTCTGGTAGTCGACGGCGTTAAGGGCGAGGTCGTTTTGCTTGCCGGTGATCTGGGCTGTGTAGAAGTCTATTTGGGAGAGCTGCAGGTCCCGCTGCTGTTTCATAAGTTCCAGCTCGTTTTCCTTTTCGGTAAGGTCCTTGGTGGGGGCTGCGCCGCCCTGGGTCAGGGTTTTTTGTATGGTGACCTGGTCCTCAAGGATGCGGATCTTGGTTTCGGTTTGGGCCAGGGTTTTCTGGGCCATGGTCCGTTCTTCGGTGCTCTGGGCAATGGTGGTGCGCAGGGCCTTTTGTTTTTCTGTTTGGTTTTGTTGTTTCAGGAGCCCCAGCTCCTTTTGGCGCAGGAGCACTTCGGGGCTGATGGGAAGGCTGCTGTTGTCTTTTAAGAGGGCATCGATCTTTTCGGTGTTTCCTTCCTGGGCGGCCTGGAGAACAGCCCGTTCCACCTTGGCGGTTTCCAGGGCGGTGTTCAGTTTGTCCAGCTCGGCACCGTTGATGGTGGTGTCCAGCTCGATGAGGAGTTGGCCCTGTTTTACCTGTTGGCCTTCCTGCACATGGATGGCGGTGATAACGCCTCCCTCCAGGCTCTGGATGACCTTGATGTTGCCGTCGGGGATAATCTTGCCCTGGGCGGTGGCCACTTCGTCAATCTGCCCGAAAATGGACCACAGGATGGTGATAAGAATCAGGGTAAGGATGGCCCAGATGATGCGCCTGCCCAGGGGAGATTCGGGCTTTTCGATGATTTCCAGGGCGGCGGGGAGGAATTCGGTCCGGTAGTCTTTTTCTTTGTCGAACTGCAGCAGCTTCATGCGGTTTCCTCCTGGGTGTCGGCCTGGGTGTCGTTTTCAGTGCTGACAGCAGGGGCTGCCTGAGAGGTTGGTGTTTGGGGGGTGGGTATCGGTGCCGGTGCTGCCGGGGTTGTGTTGATGGGAGGGGTGCTGCCATACTGCTGGCTGTGAAGGTGATAGTAAAGACCCTTATGGGCAAGCAGGGCTTTTTCGGGACCGTATTCTACCAGATTCCCTTTGTCCAGAACCATAATGGCATCGGCACTGCGTAGGGTGGAAAGCCTATGGGCGATGATAAGGACAGTACGGCCTGCACAGATTTTTGAGAGGTTGTTCTGGATGATGTTTTCGGATTCATAGTCCAGGGCGGAGGTGGCTTCGTCGAAAATAAGAATCCGGGGATTGGTGAGAAGGGCCCGGGCAATGGCCAGCCGCTGACGCTGGCCTCCGGAAAGGGCGGCCCCCTTTTCCCCTACCTGGGTGTCGTATCCTTCGGGAAGCTCCAGGATGAATTCATGGGCCCCGGCCATATGGGCGCAGTGGATGATGTCTTCCATGGGGGCAGCAGGCTTATGGATGCAGATGTTGTCTTTGACGGTGCCGTTGAAGAGGTAGTTTTCCTGGAGCACCACCCCTATCTGCCGTCTTAGCCAGTACGGGTCCGCCAGGGAGATGTCATGACCGTCGATAAGGATCTTACCCCCTTCGGGGATGTAGAGCCGCTGGATGACTTTGCTCATTGTGCTTTTACCGGAGCCGCTTCTTCCCACGATGCCGATGACCTTTCCCGGGGGGATCTGGAAGCTGATGTTGCGCAGGGCCTCGGGGGCGTCCATACGGTAGCGGAAGGTGAGGTTCTGGAATTCAATGGCCCCTTTAATGGCGGGGAGTCGCATTTTCTGCATGTCGGAGTGGGGCTCAGGCTGGGCGTTGAAGATGTCTCCCAGCCGTTCCAGGGAAACGGCGGTCTGCTGGAATTCCTGCCAAAGGTTGACGATGCGCAGGATCGGCCCGCTGACCTGGCCGGAGAGCATACGGAAGGCGATGAACTGCCCTACGGTAATGCCTCCGCTGATGACCAGGTGTACCCCTACCCACAGGAGGACCAGGTCGGTTCCCCGCTGGATGGTCTGGCCCACGGCACCGGCACTGCCGCTGATGATGCTGGTTTTAAAGCTGGCCTCCACATAGCTGGCGATCTTATCCTCCCACCGCTGCTGGGTCAGGGGCTCCAGGGCAAAGCTCTTGATGGTCTGGACACCGGTGACATTCTCTACCAGAAAGCTCTGCATATCGGCCCCGGTGTTGAATTTTTCTTCCAGCTGGGTTTTGAATAAAGGGGTGATGATCAGGGATAGGATGGCAAAGAGCGGCAAAGAGGCGATGACGATCCAGGTAAGGGTGGGACTGTAGAGGAACATAACGAAGATGTAGACGCTGAGGAACATCACGTCCAGTATGGTGGAGAGAGGCGTTCCGGTAAGGAAGCGCCGAATGTTTTCCACTTCACGTACCCGGGCGATGGTATCCCCTACCCGCCGTACCTCAAAGTACCGCAGGGGCAGCTTGAAGAGGTGATCAAAGAGCCGGGCGGAGAGGATGACGTCGATGCGGTTGGTGGTGTGGGTGAACACGTAGTTCTTGGCCAGGGACAGGAGCATCTCGAAGACCACGATGATGGCAAGACCCGTCATCAATACCTTTAGGGTGGTAAAGCCCTTATGCATGAGGACCTTGTCGATGATCACCTGCATCACCAAGGGAGAGGCCAGACCGATAAGCTGCAGGGCAAAGGCCGCCAAGAGCACATCAATGAGGGGCTTCTTGTACTTGATAACGGTGGGAATAAACCATTTCAGGCCGAAGGTGATCCTCCGCAGGGTCATGTCTTTGTGCTTACACAGGATCAGTTCCCCGGAGTAACGTTCCCGTAGAACCGCTTCATCCCACTGCTCCGGCTGACCCTTTGCCGGGTCCAGCACCAGAGCCTTTCCCTCCTCCATTTTGGCCATAACGACAAAGCCCCCCTGGGTGTCACCGAGGAGGCATGGGACGGGCTGCTTGGAAAGGGATTCCGGTTTTACCCGGACACCCTTCATTTTGAGGTTGGCGCGTTTTCCTATAAGGAGCAGTTCATCCCGGGTGGCATCCCGGCCCTCCAGGGCAAAGCTGTGGTCAATCTGGGCTCCGTCCAGAGCTACCTGATTGAGCTGAGCCAGGATGATGAGGCTCTGGACGGATTTCTTTATTGTGATATCACTGCCTGTTTCTGACATGGATCCTCCGCTTCATGCGTTTTTCGACATTATTCGACAAATTTCGACAATTAAATAATTTTATAAACTATACTGGCAGTTATAATCTTTATAAATTAGTTATCAGTTCGATTTTACAGTATATTCAACACTAAGCGCAAGACCCATATTCGATCTTTATATACTCATGAGGATTATTTTAACATTTAAGTAATGCTGTACAGTTTGCAAAAATCTTACACCTGAGCAGTATGCTCTGTGTAAGATTTTTATTTTTTCTTTCTATTTTGTTGATTAAGGGAAGCAATTGTGGGTGAATTTTAGATTTCAGTTTGTAAAAAAAATCACTTTCCTGTATGTAGAAATTAAAGGAGCCTGTGTCCTATTACAACAAAAACCGTATACACCGACTTATAAGCCCCAGTGCATACGGTTTTTCATATGTTATTCTACTCAATACCTTATACGGTTTCCGGCATAATCTCTGCAGGGTTTTCTTTGCTTTTCTCTTTAATAACTCCACCCAGCCGTATCTTCACCAGCCTGCTGCCAATGGCAAACCACACCGCTCCGAACACCAGAAGGGTTGCGATATTGCCGTAGAACATGTGCAGGGGCGTTGCCTTCACCAGCATGTCCCGCATGGGGCACAGCATGTGGATCATGGGCCACGTGAGCTTCACTGCAAAGGTCAGAATCGGCGGCATTTGACTGACGGGCCATACGTACCCTGCCAGCAGGAAGGTGGGCATACTGAGCATCATACAGATCTGTGTGGCAATCATTCGGTTTCGGAAGATGGCACTGAGGGTCATGGCCGTGCCCATAAGACAGAAAAGATAAAGGGTCAGCAGGGCAATGGCTAACAGCTTACTGCCTGCAAAATGAACCCCGATGACATGATCCAGGAATACCAGGCTTGCCGAATAGGACAGCATCACCGTTCCAATGCACAGCAGCGCCTTCTGCAGGGGATTCACAGGGTCTTCAACGAAGTTGGGGACAAAGATGGCCAGGAACAGCTGCTGAACCACCATCATGATAATACCCGGCAAAACGTAGTATTTGTAAGACATCTTTGAATCATACAGCACCCGGCCCTGTATTTGAAACAGCTTGGCCAGCTTTTCAGCGGAGTCGGGATTAAGGCTCTTGCCTTCGAATACCTTGATGGCCACCCCGCCGTTAAGGGTGTTGAGAACCTCCCCTGCCGTTGCCAGGGCATTATTGCCGATGGCGATGTTGGCACCGTCCACCAGGAGCAGGGCTCCTGTATCGCGGCCCCGCTTGATGTCCTGCTCAAACCCTTTGGGGATGAATACCCCCAGATGAATTTCCCGGTTGTCCATCAGGGCTTTGAAATCCTGCTGAGTGGAAGGGGTCTGGGTCACCTGGAACCGATCGCTGTCATCAAAGGTTTGGATGATCATCCGAGATGTTGCGCTGTGATCCTGATCATAAACCCCAACGGTGATATCGTTGAGATAATCGTTATAGTAGACGAAGCCAAAAATAATAGCAAATATAATGGGTCCCATCAGCAGAAACACCAGGTTTTTAGGGACTTTTACGAATTTTATCGCTTCTTCACGCAGTTTTGGCATGGAGCTTCCACCTTTCAACAACCTTTTCGGCCAGTATTTCCAGCACCGTTCCAAGAAGCAGAAAGGCGATTCCGAAGGCCACCAGCAGATAGGCCTTTTGCCCGAATACTCCGCTCTCTCCCTTCAGCATCAGATCCCGAAGGGTAGTGCCGTAATGAGAAAAGGGCATGAACCAGGCCAGATTCTGAAACAACACCGGCATGGAGCTAAGGGGCCAGGTGTATCCGCCCACGATGCTGCTGGGCAGGAACCAGATGGCGGCAACCTGGGAAGCGAACACCTTATCCCAAACCACGTTGGAAATGGCGACTCCCACGGAGGATACCGCAAAGGTAAACGCCAGGCTGAGGGTGGCCACCGGCAGAATACCGGACTTCATCGGCACCTTGAAGAAAAGCACCTGTACACCGATTACCGTCATCAGTGAAAGAAAGCCGATTCCTGTATAAACCAGGGCCTTCGACGAAAGATACGTGAAAATACTCCGCCGCTTTTCCCGGTCGATGGAGGCCGCTGCAGACATGGCCAGGCCCGCCTGCACCAGGGATGCCATCATGCCGGGCATAAGAAAGTTCAGATAATTCCGCGTTGGATTGCCCAACAATCTGCTCTGAAAAACAAGCCCTGAGGCGGCACTTTCCGCTTGCTCCGCAGTCATACTCAAGGTGTTGCGAAGCTTTTCCTGCAGCAGATCGCTTTTTATTTGAAGAAGAATATCTGAAGCGGCGATTTTTGTGAAGGAGGCCGCCGAAAGCTGGCTGCCGTCAACGATGGTCATTACCTTTGGCGCTTTCCCCCTGATAAGATCCTCCGTAAAATGCTTGGGGATGATAAGGCCGAAGGTGGCCTTCCCCTGTTGGATGATTTCCGGTATGGCCTCCGGAGATTCCGCATAAATGGTGATATCGAACACCTCATTGTTCTCGAAGGCATTGACGATTTTGCGGCTAACGGCACTGTTGTCCCCCATATACACCACGGTGGACAGCTCATGCATCTGGCGGGAGCTGATCATCCAGCAACACAGCAGATTCACCATCTGAGGGACTAGGATAATCAGCAGCAGCGGTGTGATGTACTTTTTTATTTTGTCCATCCTGAACCACTCCCCACTATTGAAGCTCTACAAAGGATGTCATCCCAGGGCGCAGCACCTTGTCGGATTTGAGTATTTTCACCTTGATGCCATAGGAAACCAGATCAAATTCCCCATTCTCGTTGCTGGCTTTCTTCACGGCGTAATCCGGGTTCGGATTAAGACGCAGAACCTTACCCTCAAATGTCTGGTCTTTATAGGCCGGCACCTTCACCTTTACGCTCTGCCCTTCTGCGAATTTGGGCAGCTGAAGCTCATCCACCTCCAGCTCCACCCATACGTCGGAAAGGTCCGTGATGGTAGCCAGGCTCATTCCTGTTGAAACAATTTCCCCTTGATCCGTGTTAATCATCGTTACAATCCCGTTGATGGGAGCTTTGATGGCGGCATCTGTCAGATAGGTTTCCACTTCCTGTACGCCGGCCATGCTCTGCTGGTATTTTTCCTGGGCAGCCACCACATTGCTGCTGGCTGCGGCCACCTGAGCCTGAGCCGCGCTGATATCTTCCTTGCGGGCACCTTCCTTGGCCATATCCAGATCCTGTTTAGTGATGTTCAGCTTGGTTTCAACCTCGTCAAATTGTGCCTGAGAAGCTGCTCCGGCATTGAACAGGGATTCGATGCGATCATAGCTTTTCTTGGTGATATCATAATTGGCCTGGGCTTTGATGATTTCCTGGGATCGGGCGCCGTTCTTCGCCTTGTCCAGTACCGCCTCCGCGGCATTCACCTGAGCCTTGGCCGCCTCTACCGCCGCCTGAGCGGCCTGAGCCTGAGCCGACAGGCCATCTTTCTTGGCCGCCAGATCCTTGGCATCGATGATGGCGATGGGATCCCCTGCCTTAACCGTTTGCCCTTCCTCCACCAGCACCTGGGCGATCTTTCCCGGAACCTTGGTGTTTATATCCACAGATCTTGCCTCCAGGGTTCCCTGAAATTCCTTTTTATCGCCAGCGTTTTCAGCATTGGCTGTGCAGCCACTCATCGCTAAAACGCAGGATAATACCAGTGCCAGCACCTTGATTCCATTCCGATTCATAAGTCAGCCTCCATATTAATGAACATTCATTCATTATAATCACTAGACTCATTATAGCCTGCAAACTCGGGTTTGTAAACGATCTTATCCAATTCTAATCTAAAAATCCGGCGATGATGGCAACTGAGTATTCAGCCACGGATTCACACGGATTCACACAGATTAACACAGATGAAAGTCGGATGAATGATAAGGGTATCCAGCTCCCCACTATCCGTGAAAATCCGTGTTATCCGTGGCAAAAGGTTTTTATCAGATTTCCATTGCAATAGCTTTCCCAACATAAAAAAGCAGGGGTCCCGGTTGTTAGGCCCCCCTGCTTTTTATTCTTCATTTCTATTTTTCTTTCACCATCATCAACCCAAACCGGCTGGCGGCTATTCCCATCAAAAGAGCCAGAGCCATGATCCCTGCCACGGTCCCCTGGATGACCGAATCACTGCCCGTTGAGGGCAGGAACGGCAATGCCTCTGACATGAATCGGTCAATCCTTTGGAACACGGCTGCGAAAAGCATGCTGGAGACCAGCCCGGAGGTAAGGGTTAAAAGAACCCCTTCTATCAGAAACGGTGCATTGATGAATGCATCCGGAGCCCCCAGGAGTTTTAAGGTTCCTATCTGCTCACGGTGGCTGTGGACCCCTTCACGGATAATATGAGAGGTGATAATAAATGTGGCGACGCTCACTGCCGCGGCAATCAGGGTTCCCAAGGCTGTGACAGCCCCAACAATGCGGTTAAGCTTTTCCAGCACAGTTCGATTGTCCCGTACATGTTCAACATTGGAGAGTTTTCTGATGGAATCCGGAATACCCTCCAGTTTGTCGAGAACAATGCCTACTTCGAGATAGGCTTCAAAGGGATTTTGATCGAAGCTGGAAAGCACCTTGGCCTCACTTCCCATTATTTCAGACATCCGACTATAGGCTGCATCCGCGCTGACCGGGGTTACCATTTTAACCCCATCAACTGCAGCAATGGCCGTTTTCAGGGTCTGAAGCTCCTCCTTGGTGACGGAGGAAGCATAGTAAACGCTGACCTCCGCTTCTTCCTTCAGCGCACTGACCATGGCCGAGCTGGTCCACCACCCTGCCAGTGCCAGCTGAAGCACAAAGAAGATCATAATGAGGCTGATCACGGAGAGAACTCCGGAGAACAGATTCAGCATAAAAATTGTTTTCACTTCGCTTACGAAGTACCCGATATTCTTTGTAAAATCAGTCATGACTCTCACGCCTTTCAATCGTCATCACTCCGGAATCCATGGCAATAAATACACCCTCTCGGCTTGTATCAACCAAATGAGTTGCATGGGTGGTGATGACAACGCTGGTGTCCTGGGATTTAAACGACGTAAGCAGCTTCAGAATATTCATTGCATTTTCCTTATCCAGATTCCCTGTCGGCTCATCGGCAATAATCAGCGCCGGCTTTCGGGCCACCGCCCTGGCGATGGCAACCCTCTGACACTCTCCCCAAGACAGTTTGCCTATGGTATGGTTCAGCTTATGGGCAAGGCCCACCTCTTCTATTCGGAGCAGGGCCCGTTCCTTCATGATAGGGTGGGGAATATCCAGGAAGCGCATGCCCAGCAGCACATTATCGTAAACGCTGCGGCCCTCCAGCAGCCTGAACTCCTGAAAAACGGGGCCTAAACGCTTTCGCATTTCCCGAATGTTCCCCATATTCTGAGGCACCATGGATTGGCCCAGAACCGTAAGCTGACCGGCAGAAGCAAATTCAATTCCCATCAGCAGCTTGAGCAGACTGGTTTTACCGGAACCGCTGGGCCCGGTTATATACGCCACCTCCCCGGGATGAATCTCCAGGGTGAAGGGCTTCAAGGCTTCTGTTCCGTCCGGATAGGTCAAGCTGGAAGCAATGGCATGTATCATAGCGTTCTCCTGTTGATTCTTCATCGTATCTCCACCAGCAATTCCACGTACCCCTCCCGGCCGTCCAGCCGCTTGATCCGGTTGTTCCCGATGAGGGCCTTCAGACTGAATACCAGATCCCCGTCGCTGAACAGGTCCTTTAAGGCCTCTTTGCTGAGGGGCAGGCCATAGAAGGTTCCCTCTTTAACCGAATATTTGATGGTCTGGGCGTCAATCAGCAAAAATTCCCCTGACAGCACAATCCGCTCACTGGGAAATTCCAGTGTTACCCGCTTGGGATGAATGGCGAATTTTAACGATGGGAGATCCTTGCGACTTGAAAGGACGCTGTTCAGTTTTTCCTGATCGATACGCCCTTTGGCACCCAGCAGAGAAACGGACATCCTGACCGTATCGTCCGGCAAGGCGCCGGTTTCGATGATTCCCCTGAAACTGCTGATGGTTTTTGCAAAGGTGGGCTTTACGGTATTCCATAACGCCTGAACGGAGGTCAGATACCCTTCGTAATAGCCGCGGTCGGATTGCAGACCGTTCAGATAAGCCTCCAGTTTAGTCTTTGCTTTCTTCTTATCCGCCAATGCGGCAACCAGCTGCTCCTGCTGTTTTTCCTTATCGGCTACAAGGGATTTCAGCGCCTGCTTTTCAGCAGCCAAGGCTGACCGGGCGGCTTCGATGGTTTCCATCAGCTCCGATGTGTTCTTGGACAAATCCCTCAAAAGATTGATCCGCAGAAGCAGGTCCTTCAGATCTTTTGCACTGAGAAGCCTGTCAAGATTGGATGCGGCCCCTGCCCTTTGCCGGGATTTCAGCACCTCTCGAAGCGTGTTCTGAATTTTTTCATAGGAGAGGGCTTCGGCTTCAATCAGTGCTTCCTTTTTCTCTATTTCAGCTTTCCGGGTATCAATTTCCAGCTTTATGGTCTCAATCTCGTTGTCCATCTGCTGAATGGCGGAAGCCATGCTGAAAAGCTCTTCAACAATGGCTTTTTCCTTGCCGCTTATATCAGAAAGTCGATTTTTAACATCGCTTATGGCCGACGGATCGGAAAAGACCCCCAGTGGAAACATCCAATTTCCGCACATAATGGCGATAAGCACGAGCGCCAGGCGCATTCTTCCATTAAAATGAAGCCCCATGATGTCCTCCGGTAAATACAATGGATCAAAACTCCATATGGTGTCCATGGCTTTCAAGCCATGCGCTGCACGCCTCGTGATCCGGCTTAAGCTTTCCTACCAGTCTCCAGAAGGACCGGTCATGGTTCATGTGCACCAAATGACACATTTCATGTACAACGATATAATCCAGCACCTCCGGCGGCGCCATGATCAGCTTCCAGTTGAAAACCAGTCTTCTTTGAGAGCTGCACTGTCCCCACTTGGTTGGCGTGTCCAGTACCTCCACCGAAGACGGCTTCACCTTGAAATTCGGCTGAAAAAATGCAATGCGCTTTAAAAGGACCTGCCGGCACTCCCGGATATAAAACCGCTGCAGTGCATCCCGGACGGTTTTCTCCTCTATCTTTTGTGTCGAAACCGTCAGCTCTTTTCCATCGAATGCTACGCTGCATTTAATTGCCGATGGGTCTTCAAGGATAGCGATGGGATAAGCCTTTCCCCGATACAGGAACAGCTCCCCCTCCATAAATTCCTTTTTTGCGGGCTCCGTCAATGGCTTGGTCAACTGCTCCAAATGAGATAACTGCTGCAAAATCCATTCTGCCCGTTCTTCAATTGCCTTCACCAGGAGGGGTTCATCCGCTCCTTTCGGAGCCTTCACCTTCACAAAGCCGGATGGCTCTATGCTCAATACGGTTTTTTTCCGTTTTCCATATTCTATCGTATAGCTGATTTTTTCTCCGTTATAGATCAGTTCCATATTTCTCCTCAGTCACATCCTGCTCCGCTTCGCCTTGTTCATTGAAATCATTATAACCCATCACCGCCCCAAACGCATAAAAAAACCCGCCTTTCATTGAAAACAGCGGGTCAGATTGAAGAAAAACCCTCTGTACTCCGCAACTTTGAACTACCGGTTGGAGAAAATATCGAACAGGTCTTTCGCAGAAATTCAAACTCACTTCGGGCCTCAAGGCCTTCAACACAATAACCAAATCTCAGATTTGGATTGGTTGAGTCCTTTGAGACATTAGCGATCTGCAACGAATCAAGATTCGTGCAGCCTGCTGAATCAGAACAGTGAATTTCTAACGGCTACAGACCTCGTTCTATTTTCTTGCCAACCTCCGTTAGGTTGCTCCGCACAGAGGGTTTTTCTTCTAGATAGTCTTTTTCATCAGTCTGACCCGCCTTTCATTGAAAAAGGCGGGTGGGAGTCACTATGCAAAATCAACTTTAACAGCTTTACCGTTTTCGTCCAGGGATACCCGGGTTATCTTCGATAATTTCTTCTCGTCATTGATCTTGGCGCACTCGATCACCTGGTACACCTTGGATGTGTCGCCGGTAGCCTTGTATACGTCTCCCAGGAGCTTGAAGAAGGAGTATGGATGGTCCGGATCCTTAATGGCAATCAGTTGGGTATCCGGAATCCCCATGGCCTCCGCTACCAGCTTGCCGAACTCAACGTCCTTGGCGTCAGCAATGATGAGATAATCAGTTTCGGGGGTTAGATCCGTCAACCCCTTTACCTGAGCGATTTTATAGCTGCTCTTGGCAACAGCGCTCAAGGTCGCCATCAGGGGTAAGATACCCCAGCCTTTGTGACCGGATACGATAATGGATTCTTTTTTGGCGATGGCCTCTTCAAGATAGACACCATGGGCCTCTGTCATGAATGCCGAATCTACGAGTTTTTGAATCATCGGGTTCATTTGTTTACCTCCGGGATTTCTGAGTGAAATGCTTTCGTTGTTTGTATAATACCACAGGGAATCATTGAATTATCGCAATTTTTCAAATACTAATCTTTTTAACGGATATCAACCTTAATGAATGGCCTATATATCATCCATCACATTAGCTTTATCGCATATGAAAAGCTGTTTTATGATTTTTTCACGGAGAACGCCTTTAAAAAACAGACAAATTGAGGTGAAATTTCCGCGTTTTTTTCATGATCAACAACCACATTTCATGTTCAGTTATATATTCGCTTGAACAAACTGGCTGTCACCAAACTCCCTGGCGCGAGGCTTACCACAGCCTTGCATTGCCAAGAGCCATGCCAACAGCCCTCCCGAAAACAAGATCCTGACAACGGACATGCATACCGGTTTTCTCCTCATTCCACGTCCTCCCCCAATTCAATCGTGATATCTTTCTAATAGATACCATACTGCCTGTTTTCTCAATCGTATTAAAATCTTTTTCTTTTTTTAGCTGAATTGGGGTAACAATGTTCTGGATGCATTCAGACAGGTAACCAACTTTGTGTTGAGGGGGCCAGGCTATGAAGAAACAGGATCCTATTGAAAAGAATACAGACAAGGAACGGGATCTCATTCATCATTTGAATACCATTGGGATAAGGCTGTCCGCAGAGAAAAACGTCGATAAGCTGACAGCCCTGATTCTTGATGAATGTGTACGTATAACCGACAGCGACGGAGGAAGCATCTATATCCTTGAATCCGATGAGCGTGGAAGCTGGATTACCTTCAAACACACAATCAATATCTCCCGGGAATTCCCCTTCGAAAGTTTTTCCCTGCCTATCAGCAATACCAGCTTTGCCGGGTATTGTGCCGCAACCGGTGAGCATCTGAACTTCAGTTCACTGGACAACACGGAGGCCTTGGTGGGCATCAAGCACAACGATGTCTTTGACAAGGTAAACAATTACCACACCATGAACATGCTGGTGATCCCGATGAAGGACCTGGATGGCGCCGTCATTGGGGTTTTACAGCTTATCAACAAGAAAAGGGATGCCTCTTTGCGCCTGTTGACGGAGGGGGATTACACGGATGCCATGATCCCATACACCGCCGACGAGGAGGAAATCGTCACATCCCTGGCCTCCCAGGCGGCTATTCTTCTGGAACGAACTCAGCTTTACGAAGAAATCGAAGAGCTCTTCAGGACCTTCAGTGAATCCATGGTCACCGCTTTGGACAAACGGGATCCGGTAACCGCCGGCCACTCCAAACGGGTAGCCGATTATGCCGTTGCCCTGGCCAACGCTCTCAACGAGGAGCATTCAGAAAAATCTGGCACCCCAGCCCTCAGTGGGGATGATTTGAAAAAGCTCTATTATTCCGGCCTGCTGCATGACATCGGCAAGGTAGGCGTCAACGAATGGCTGCTGGTAAAGAACAGCCGGCTGACTTCCGACAGGATCACCGCCATCCGCTATCGGTTCCAGTATGTGAAGGCAAGACTTCTGCTTAAGCAGGCATCAGAGCTATTGTCAGATGAGGATATCCATGTCCTCAACAGCCTTGACCCGTGGCTGGACACCATCGACAAACATAATCTGCGGGGCTTTTTAACACGGGAGGAAGCCCAAGCCATTCAGGAAATCAGCTGTCATACCTTTGTGGACATTGACGGTGAAATCAGGCCGCTTCTGAATGCCTATGAACAGGACGCCCTTTCCATACTTCGGGGCAACCTCACCTCCGTTGAACGGTTGGAGATCGAAAAACATCCCGCCATGACCCTGGATGTGCTGAAGGAGATCAGCTGGAGCCATGAGCTTAAAGAAGTTCCACTCATCGCTGCCAGCCATCATGAAAAGCTGAACGGAACCGGTTATCCTGTGGGGTTGACCGAAACAGATATCCCGATGATGTCGAAGATTCTGGCGATTGTGGATATTTTCGACGCCATGACTTCAAAGGACCGTCCTTATAAACCCGCTGTGCCCATTGACAAGACCCTGGATATCCTGCTGGAAGAAGTTTGCAGCGGAAATCTGGATCCTGAAATGACCGCCCTTTTCGTCGCTAAAAGACCCTTCCAGGAAGTATTCGACACCAGCTTCCCCGGCGGATTTCCAGTCTGACACCATGCAAGGAGCCATTATGAAAAGTCGTGTCCTATTATGTCTCATTCTCCTGCTAGATCTTATGTGTCCGCCCTGTTTTGCCAAAGACAGGGCCAGTGCTTTGGAAAAATAGCCGGAAACCGTCTCCGGTTCTGAAAAAGTGCATATCCTGAACAGCCTTTCACACCAACGGAGCACCTACGCGAATCAACGTATCTGAGGAAACCCGGGAAGCACTGGGAGATCTGTTCCCTTTTGAAGAAAGAGACCCCCTGCCGGTTAAGGGCAAGGGGTTGGTGAAAATGCATTTTGTGCTATAGGAGAAATTCAGTTTGCCTCCCCCTGCTCCTCCGCTACGGTGAAGAAGTCGGGACCGATGGCTGTATATTTGTATTTGAACATTTCGTACAGCGCATAACGGTTTTCCTGGTACTCCGCCGGCATATGGTTCGCCCCAAGCCACGGATTCGGGAAAAACACAGTGCACAGGGCCGTTCCTGCTTTATCCATAAGCATCCCCATCAGAATGAAGGGGATGATCCCGGTTCTTTCCTTTGCCTTGGTGAACTGTACGGAAGCAACGTCCTTCATGTTCAGATGAGCGGCCCAGTAAGGCCCCGCCAGATGCATGGCCCCCCCTTCGAAAAGTGGCTCCAAGGGTTCCTTTATCTCAAGCTCACTGATGGCAGATCGGTTCCCAATGGCAAAAACCAGCCCTTCGATGGTGCAACATTCCTTTAAGAATTCCTCCAGCATATGAACCTCCAAAATAATGTATGTAAAAGAGGCAGTCTGATGACCGCCTCTCAGCTTGAAGAAAAACCCTCTGTACTACGCAACTTTGAACTCCCGGTTGGAGAAAATAACGAACAGGTCTTTCGCAGAAATTCAAACTCACTTCGTTCAAACAGTGAATTTCTAACGGCTACAGCCCTTGTTCTATTTTCTTGCCAACCTCCGTTAGGTTGCTCCGCACAGAGGTTTTTTCTTCTCGATAGTCTTTTTCATCAGTCTGTGAGGCGGTCTGATGACCGCCTCTTTATTATATCCCATCCTTACTTCTTGGCAATAACCATCAGCAGCTCTCCAGCCTCAACCCGCTGTGTCTCGTTTACATGAATGGCTTCAATGATGCCGGCGGCCTTGGCGGTGACAATTGTTTCCATTTTCATGGCCTCAACAATCGCCAGCTCCTGACCTTCTTTAACCGCATCCCCTTCATTCACGATGATTTTTGTAACCGTCCCCGGAATGCTGGCTCCAACCTCACAGGGATTGTTTGTATCGGCGATTTGAACCGCACTTCCTCGCACAGCCTTCTTCTCACCGGCAATATCGTGAATCTTGATTTCGCGACGGTTGCCGTTAACCTCGAACACAACTTTCCTGTTGGATTCATCGTCCAGCTTGCCCACTTCCAGCAGCTTGATCACCAGAACGTGCTTGCCAACCTTAACCTCGCTGGTTTCCCCTTCCGCCAGACCGTGGAAGAATACATCGCTGCCCATCTCGCTGAGGTCTCCGTATTCCTTTCGAAATTTGAAATAGTCCTCCACAACCTTGGGATAGAGCGCCCACCCCACAATATCCTGCATGGTGGGTTCTATGTCGAATTTCTCCTTCAGGCTCTTCCGAACCGCCTCAAAATCCACCGGAGGCAGAAGTTCCCCCGGTCTGCAGGTGATGAAGGGTTCATCCTTAAGCACCAGCTTCTGGAGTTTTTCCGGGAAACCGCCCTCCGGTTGTCCCATCATACCCTTGAAATAATCCACCACGGAATCCGGATACGCCAGATTCTTGCCCTTTTCATAGATGTTCTCCGGGGTAAGGCCGTTCTGCACCATGAAGATGCCCATATCCCCTACCATCTTGGAGGAGGGAGTTACCTTGATGATATCCCCCACCATCTCATTTACAGCCTTGTACATCTCTTTCACTTCATCGAACCGGTGTCCCAATCCAAAGCTTTCCACCTGGGGCTTCAGGTTCGAGTATTGTCCCCCCGGAATCTCGTATTTGTAGATTTCAGCGGTTGTTGACTTAAGATCGGATTCAAAGCCTTCGTAAACCGGCCGCACCGCACTCCAGTAATCGTCTATTTTCTGGATGGCATCGGCATCAATGCCGGTATCCCTGTCGGTATTTTTAAGAGCCGCCACCACCGAGTTCAGAGCCGGCTGGCTGGTAAGGCCCGCCATGCTGTTAAAGGCCGTATCTGCAATATCCACACCGGCTTCGGCCGCCATCAGGATAGTGGACACCCCGTTACCGCTGGTATCATGGGTATGCAGATGGATTGGAATGCCCACCTCTTCTTTAAGCGCCTTAACCAGCTTGAAGGCTGCATAGGGCTTAAGAAGCGCTGACATATCCTTAATTCCGATGATATGCACACCCATTTTCTCCAGCTCTTTGGCCATACGCACGTAATACTTCAGGGAGTACTTGTCACGGCTTTCATCCAGGATATCTCCCGTGTAGCAGATGCACCCTTCGGCCACCTTACCGGCCAGCAGTACCTCGTCAACCGCAACCTCCATGCTCTTGAGCCAGTTCAGGGAATCGAAGATACGGAACACGTCGATACCGCCCTTGGCAGATTCCTTAATCAACTCACGAATCACATTGTCGGGATAATTGGTATAGCCGACACCATTGGCCCCACGAATCAGCATCTGCAGGAGGATATTGGGCACCTTCCGTCGCATGGTTTCAAGCCGTTCCCAAGGCGATTCCTTCAGGAACCGGTAGGATACATCAAAGGTGGCGCCGCCCCACATTTCCAGGGAGAAAAGATCCTTGCCCAGATGGGAGGTTGCCTTGGCTATCTTCTGCATATCCTGTGTCCGCACCCGGGTAGCCATCAGGGATTGATGAGCATCCCGCATGGTGGTGTCGGTAAGGAGCAGCTTCTGCTGGCCTTGAATCCATTTCACCAGACCATCTGCCCCGTACTGATCCAGAATCTGCTTGGTGCCATCCGGCGCAGCCCCTGAAACCTTGGGCACCAGCGGAACATCAAACGCCCGTTTCGCCCCTTTGGTTTCATTAACCACCTTGCCTCCGATATAGCGGAGCACATGGAGCTCGTCATCCGATTTCACCTGTATATCAAAGAGTGATGGATTCTTTTCAATAAAGGACGTATCACACATTCCTCTTCGGAAGGTTTCGTGGTTCAACACGTTGATCAGGAACGCCGTATTGGTCTTCACTCCTCCAATGGCAATTTCCCGGATCGCGCGGATGGATTTTGCAATGGCATCATCAAAGGTACGGCTATGGGAGGTCACCTTAACCAGCAGGCTGTCGTAGTACGGACTGATGACGGAACCGGTGAAGCCGTTTCCGCCGTCGAGACGGATACCGAAGCCGGAGCCTGTACGGTACACATCCAGCCTTCCTGTATCCGGCGCGAAGTTATTGCCCGGATCCTCCGTTGTAACACGGCACTGGATGGCGTGCCCCCGAACGGTGATATCGCTTTGCTTGCGAATCCCTATGCGGTCCGAATCCAGAGCATAGCCCTCCGCCACAAGGATCTGGCTCTGTACCAGATCCACACCGGTGACCATCTCTGTAATCGTATGTTCCACCTGGATACGGGGATTCATCTCAATGAAAAAATGCTCTCCCTTGGCATCAACCAGGAACTCCACCGTACCGGCGTTGACGTAACCCACGTGACGGGCAATCTTCAATGCATCCTCACAGATTGCCTGACGCTGCTCTTCTGTAATGGACATGGCAGGCGTGAATTCGATGATTTTCTGGTGACGTCGCTGAATCGAGCAATCCCGCTCATACAGGTGCACGATGTTGCCCTGCTTGTCCCCCAGAACCTGTACTTCTATGTGTTTCGGTTTTTCAATGTATTTTTCTATAAAGATATCATCGATACCAAAGGCCTTTTTTGCTTCATTCCGGGCGCTACGGTACTCGCTAACCACCTGGTCTTCGCTCCTTACAATCCGCATGCCCCTCCCGCCGCCACCGGCTGCAGCCTTGAGGATTACCGGGAAACCGATCTGGATCGCCAGGGTCTTTGCTTCTTTCTCTGTATGGATAGGATGATCGATTCCCGGTATAACAGGAACCCCTGCTTCAATCGCCATCAGCTTGGATTTGATCTTATCCCCCATTTTCTCGATAACATCCCCGGGAGGGCCGATGAATACGATGCCCGCCTCGTGACATTTCCGTGCGAACTCCGCATTCTCCGACAGAAAACCATAGCCTGGATGGATGGCGTCCACGGCCTTTTTCTTTGCCACCTTGATGATCTCATCGATATTCAGGTACGTTTCGATGGGCCCTCTGTTTTGACCGATCATGACCGACTCATCTGCCTTCATTCGGAAAAGCGAGTTTCGGTCCTCCGTTGAATAAATGGCCACCGTTCGGATTCCAAGCTCATGACATGCGCGGAAAATACGGATGGCGATTTCGCCCCTATTGGCGACCAGGACACGTTTAAATTTTTTCATAATCACCGCTCCTTTTTATAGTAAATTATTTTTACCTTTTGTTTTTGTGCTTTTTATGACTATACCAGCACATATCCCACTTGGCAAGAAATAATTATAAGGTGTTTTAGAACTTTTATCTGTTCATTTTACGCAAACATACGTAAACGAATTTTACCTGTTTCTTTACTACAACATCCCCCCATTTTCTTATAAGACCCTATTCTATTTTTGTTGTTTTTATGAATATGCTTCCCTTCGATTCCCTCGTATACTGTTGTCAGAAGGAGTTGAAGCATATGCCATTTTTTGCGGTCATCATGGAAACCATCGACCCAACAAAGGATGCCGAAATACTGGAAGCTCACAAAAGCTATCTCCAGCACCATATCGACATCGGAAACATCTACGCCAAGGGCCCGTTCACCGATCACAGCGGCGGCCTCATCATTCTTAAAACCGACACCCTCGAAGCTGCCCAAGCCGTGATGGACGGCGACCCCGTCGTTGTGAACAACACCCGCAAGATCACAATGAAGCAGTGGAAATCCACGTTGCCGGAGCATTTTTAACTTTAAAAGATGCGTTATGCGTCCCGGTTCTTGCGTCATGTGTCAAAAGCAAGAACATAATGGAAGACAGAACGACGGGTTCAAAAAAAAGGAACAGGGAGAGGTAGCAGCGCCACTGCATACCTCGCGAAGACAAAGCCCGGAATCTTATCCCGTGCACTGTCATTGCGAGCCGCAGGCGCGGCAATCTCTCCCTGTTTTTTAAAAACTTATGGTGCTAAAGACCGGCGAAAAACATAGGATAGCCACGGAATGACGCGGATTGAAGATAACCCTAAATAAATTATCCGTGAAAATCCGTGGCTAAAGGTTCATCATGACACTTAAATGTATCCCTCTACAGCTTAATCAGTTCATACTCCCGGCTTCCAAGCCCCATTTCCTCGCCGTATGAAAGCTGGACGGGTCCAAAGGAATGGGTATGAACCGCTTTGAACTTATCCTTACAAGAAGGATCCGCCGCTTCTCCCAATGCGGAATGGTGATTGGCCACCGCACTGTTCACCAGATCCAGACAGGCCTGGTCCAGCGCCACCGGATCCTTGGATGCTAAGATTCCTATATCCGCCACTATGGGTGCATCACTCCATGGAGAGCAATCACAGTCGGGGGTTACGTTCATCAAAAATGCCAGGTAGCCGGTTCGTTCACGCTTGCCTTCCACAGCGCCCACAGCATACTCTACCATCCGCTCCGTAAATTCAACCAGCTCGGTGTCCCAGTTCAGCACAAATGCTTTCACCTGACAGTGAGACATGCACTCTCCGCAACCGATACAGCGGCTTTGATCAACAACCGCTTTATGGTTCGACATGGCAATGGTTTGCGTTGGGCAAATTTTCACACACAGTCCACAGCCCACACATTTTTTGGGGTTCACCACCGGTCGGGTGGCGTGCTGATCCTGCTTGCCTTTGGGAGTGGCGCAGCCCATGGCCAGATTTTTAATTGTGCCTCCAAAACCAGCCATTCCGTGTCCTTTAAAGTGCGAAAGAACAATCATGGAATCTGCGTCGGCAATGGCACCGGCAATTTTAACCTGTTGGAAGTGCTTCCGATTTACCGTCACCAGTTTTTCATCGCTGCCTTTCAAGCCATCGGCAATAATAACAGGCGCTCCGGCAACCGCGTAATCAAAGCCGTGAAGCACCGCAGTGGTGATATGATCCACTCCATTGGCCCGCATTCCGGTATAAAGGGTGTTGGTGTCAGTGAGAAACGGATTTCCCTGAGCCCCTTTGATTTTATCCACGACCTGCCGTACATATACCGGACTGATGTATCCGTCGTTCCCAATTTCACCAAAATGAAGCTTCACTGCAGTCAGTCCACCGGGTTTGATTAACGACGCAAACCCTGCGGCATCAAAAAGCCGCTGTATCTTCAAGATTGTGCTTTCCTTCGGCCCTTTGGCTCTAAAGTCTGTGAAATAAACTGTACTTGCCATGGGAACCTCCCGTTTAGTGGTATTGTCCGGTTTATTATACCCTAAAACTGCTCTGATATCCTCTCAATCCCGATGAAAGAGCTTATTTACGATTGCTGATCTCCCCATCCTTCTTCTCATCCAGCATTCGTTTCAGTTCATCAATTTCTTCATTGCTTAGTTCGGTTTGTTGAATAAAGCTTAGAAACATCCTGTTTAAAGTCCCTGAATACACCTTATTCAGAAAAGATGTGTTTTCATTACGGATACATTCCGCCATCGGAGCAAGGGGATAATACAGATTAGAGCGTCCCTCCACCCGGCATTCCACAGCTCCCTTCTGTATCAATCTCGATATCAGGGTTTTAATCGTCCGAGGCTTCCAGCCCGTATCCTTGTTCAGCTGATCCACCATATCCGCAATGGTCAGGGGGCAACTCTCCCAAAGCAGATGCATGATTTTCCATTCGCTTTCAGAAATCTTATAGGACTCGTCCAACACTGGGCCTCCATTCTGGATCACAATTGTCTCTTTAATGATTCTATCAATTATTGGGTTAAAAATGAATCTTTTCGTAAAAAAGCTCTTTCATCGAAGTAATTTATTCCTTAAGTGAATTAAATTTATAGGTACTATATTGATTTTTATAGTGTTTATTATATAGTGTAATTAACAGACAAGCTACACGTGTAGCTTGGGGTTATTTGGGAGCAGCAGGGCTCCGTTTTTTCACCCCCTAAAGCTACACTTGTAGCTTTAGGGGGTGATTGTACCACATTTCCTCCTGCCAATACATCCCATGATGCAAAGGAGGCCTTAGAAAACGCGTCTGCGGAAAACAAAAGACCACTAACTTAAAATGGAGGAACATCATGAAAAGTAAGACTCCCAAGTCAGTAACTCTTGGTATTTCACTGATTCCAATCGCTTTTTTAATTCTATTTCTAGTTGTGTCTTTGACATCTTTTGAAACAACCCTTGGTCTCCCTGATATCAGCGTCGCAGTCCAAATTCCACTTTTTATATCCGCTCTCTTCGCTGCATGGATAGCCATAACCCAGTTTGGTCAAAAGTGGTCCGATTTGGAAGAGAGTATTGCAGAGACCATTAAAATGTCCATGGGCGCTGTTTTGATTCTCATGACCATTGGCATGGTAGTTGGCACATGGCTTGTTTCCGGCATTGTACCGGCCATGATCTATTATGGATTGCAAATACTTACCCCCGGCATGTTCCTTGCTGCTACACTGATTATCTGCTCAATCGTTTCCCTGGCTACAGGATCCTCCTGGACAACCGCCGGCACTGTAGGGATTGCGCTGATGGGCATTGGCCAAGGATTAGGAATACCCGCTCCCATGGTGGGAGGGGCCATTATTTCCGGCGCTTACTTCGGAGATAAAATGTCTCCCCTTTCCGACACCACCAATCTGGCACCAGCCATGGCGGGAGCAACACTATTTGATCACATCCGTCACATGCTGTACACAACCGGTCCTACCTATGTTATTTCCCTGATCCTTTTCAGCTTTATAGGGCTCCGGTTTTCAGACAACCAAATGAACAGCGCCGCCATCCTGGAGCTCAACCAAGGACTTTCAGGGATCTTTAATCTTAACCCCATGCTTCTTATCGCTCCGGTTTTAGTCATCGCCATGGTAATTTTCAGAATTCCAGCACTCCCCGGCTTATTTTGCGGCGCTGTTTTAGGCGGTGTGTTTTCTATTCTATTCCAAGGCACCTCCGTCAACGACGTGCTGAACGTTATGTACTCGGGATATGTATCATCCACCGGCATTGAGAGCATTGATTCTTTGCTGACCGGCGGGGGGTTAACCAGAATGATGTCCACGGTTTCCCTGATTATGTGCGCCATGATGTTCGGGGGTGTTATGGAGGGGTCCGGAATGCTTGGAGCTATTGCTTCCAGCATTCTTAAGCTTGCAAAAGATACAGGGTCACTGGTTACTGCAACGATTCTATCCTGTATTTTTATTAACATCATTGCCGGAGATCAATATCTGGCCATTGTAATTCCAGGCCGTATGTACAAGAATGCGTTTGATGAACGGGGATTGGCCCCTAAAAATCTATCCCGGTGTCTGGAGGATTCCGGAACCCTGACATCTCCTCTAATTCCATGGAACACATGCGGAGCGACAATGATTGGCACCTTAGGCCTCGCCCCCTTCACGTATGTTCCTTTTTGCTTCCTGAACCTGATTAATCCGATTGTATCCATCATCTATGGCTTTACCGGGTTTACCATGGAAAAGGCGGAGCCCAAACCCATTGCACATGCTGAATCGGCTTCCTGATTCCGTTTCATTTGCTGATCGAGTAGGAGGCCACCCATTAGTTGAGTGACCGTCCTCTCACACCACCGTA
>CAZYQI010000015.1:0-80177 GCA_964649745.1 uncultured Peptostreptococcaceae bacterium
TTGCAAGGGGTTACAAGCTTTTTTTCTCTTCAAAGTGTCAAAGACGGGATTATAGCATGTTTTTTTATTGGCATCAAACATTAGTTCGCTATTTGGGCTTGATTTAGAACGCGTGTTCGGTTATAATCAAATTAACGAACACACGTTCTGGAGGTGCGAGATGAAACGCAAACTTAGAATAGCCAATAAGAGAAGATTCATAACCGTTATCAGCGCTCTGATCTTCGTACTTGGTGTCATTATTTCCAGCGCGGCAATGATGATGGTGGCCTCGGCCGACGCTCCTGTGATTTGGCAGGAGATAATGGTTAATGAGGGAGATACGCTTTGGGCCATAGCGGAAAAAAGCAGCTCCGAATCAGAGGACATCCGGCTTAAAATCCATGCAATCATCGAAGAAAATAATCTAAGGGGGGCTATTATTTTCCCCGGTGAAACACTTCGGGTTCCGGTATCCGTGCCCTATTCAGAAGATTCCTTGCAGGCTGTGAATTATTGATCATTTTTCATTCCGAATCCTATTCTTTATATATGTATTTGAACCGTATGGCACACGCCAATACGGTTTTTTTGTTATACTGGAAGAAATCCTGATTAGAGATGCTCAGCGTTACATTAAGAATACAAAATTCATTGATTTAAGGGATATTTAAGGTTAGATGGTTAAGATGATGGTGGTCGTATTTCATAAAGAGGTGACACTTTGATTATTCAATTAAAAGACGTTCATAAGCATTTTGTGCTTGGAAAGCATGAAATAAAAGCGGTAAACGGTGTCACACTGGATTTGAATGAAGGGGATGTGAACTGTTTCTTAGGAACATCCGGTTCAGGAAAATCGACGATGCTGAACCTTATGGCAGGCTTCGAGAAACCCACCTCCGGCAGTGTCATCGCCAGCGGAATACCGCTTGAAACCTTGGATGAACACGGGTTAGCCGTTTTCAGGCAGCGTTATATTGGCTTCGTATTCCAGTCCTATAACCTGATTGAGTCCCTTACGGCGCAGGATAATGTCACACTGCCGCTGACATTCCGCGGTATTGGGAAAAAGGAACGGAACGAAGCAGCACGGGATATGCTTAAACTGGTTGGTTTAGAGGATTATTTTGATCACAAGCCCTCGCAGATGAGCGGTGGACAGCAGCAGCGCGTCGGTATCGCCAGGGCTCTGGTCTGTAGACCCAAGATATTGTTCGCCGACGAGCCGACGGGGAATTTGGATACGCACACCCGTGAAGAAATCATCCAACTGATGATATCGGTAGCAAGGAAACAGGGGCAGACGATGATCATCGTAACCCATGAGCCCGAAATTGCCCGTTATGCGGATCGAATTCTTCATATGAAGGACGGCATAGTGGAGCAGGATATTCGCAACACCCCAATACTTGAGATAAAAACGGAGGACGTTGAAAATGCGCAGTTGTTGGATTAAAGCGGTATCCTGCCTGATGGCAGCATTGATTGTACTGGCACCTATGAGTACGTTGAGTTTTGCAGGCAGTGCAGAGACCCCGGACATCCTGGTGGGTTATCAGATGGGCACCCCGACAATGGTGGCTGGAACTACCGTTAACCTCTCCATACCGATTACAAATCGCACCAGTGTTGAAATCGAGTCTATAATTGCATCGATGGATGACCCTTCTAAATATCCCTTTGAAATACAATCAATGAGCAGTGCCGCCTCTGCTATATATTTGGGCCCAACAGATTCAAAATTGATGGTTCTGCCGTTAAAAATTTTGAAGACTGCTGAACCGAAGACGTATGGCATTACACTGAATTTTGACTACAAAACATCGGATGGCTCAAAGGGCACGATAACCAAGACAATCTATATTAAAATTACGAACAACCTTAACCTACCCAAGCTGGAAATACGCAATACGGATATTGAGGGGGGCTATATTGGAGCAGGGGAAAAGGCCACTGTTTTTTTTGATGTACTGAACAGTGGGGACGTACCTCTAAAGGATATCAAGGTAGCCTTCAAGGATCTTGGCACGGGCCTCCTCCCGGCTAATGGCGACCGTACCGCGACGATTTCCCAACTGGCTGAAAAACGCACCCAGCGCATCACGTTCGAGCTTAAGGCAGAGGATAAAGCAGAGACTAAATCGTATGTCCAAACTCTGGAACTGTCCTATAAAGATGAATATGACAAGAGTTACACCCTTGAGAAGAAGGTTTACATACCTGTTCGCAAATCCACTGATCAGGTTTTGGATCTCAGTCTTGCAAACATTAAGGTTCCCGGTGGGGCTAAAGCAGGCAGCGATTTTACCGTTTCCTTCGATTTGGCCAATCATTCGCAGTTCGTTCTGCAAAATGTGACAGCCAAGCTGGAGGCAGATCCGGGAATGCTTTCAAAATCAGCCCCCGTACAACAGGCTAAAAAAATTGAAGCAGGAAAATCCTACCCCTTCAGCTTTAAGCTTTTCTCCAAGTCCGACCTGGAGGCGAAAAGCTATCCGGTTAAGGCGGTTATCAGCTATGAGATCGGTACCGGAAATGAACAGAAAACCTATTATGAATATCTCAATGTTGACATAACCGGAGGCTCTGGGAAGACAACTCCCAGGGTGATGGTCAGCAACTACAGCTACGGAAGCGGACCGGTTCTTGCCAATCAGGAATTTCCTCTGAAGCTTTCCTTCAGCAATACCAATCAATCAAAGCCTATCTATAATGCAAAGATCACCCTGGTCTCGGCAGAGAACATCTTCACTCCAGTGAATGCCTCCAACTCGTTTTTCATCAGCACCATCGGGGCAGGGGGAACGCTTACCCGGGATATTTCACTAATGGCGGATTACGCTGCCAAGCCCAAGAACTACCCGGTGGAAGTGAAGATCGAATATGAGGATGCGGACGGGAAGGCCTTCACACAGTCAGATACCATCAGCATACCGGTTATGCAGGAGCTGGTTCCCAGGCTTTCCAAGATTGAAATCCCCACCATCAGCAATATCAATACCCCTACCCAGATGTCCCTGACCGTCTTCAATATCGGCAAGGCCGAAATACGGAATATTTTTGTAACCATCACCGGGGATAACATCACCAGCGACCAGGGAGAAGTCTATCTTGGGAATATCGGCGAGGGAAGCGACACCTATTTTGACGGCAACTTCACCCCCACCGCATTGGGAGAGCAGAAGGGAACCGTTCATATCAAGTATCAGGACGGCTCCGGGAAAGAATTTGAAATAACCCATGAATTCACCACCACCGTTGAGGAAATGCCGCCCATGGAGCCTGGCATGGATGGGATGCCTCCTGAGGAGAATCCCGGGGATAAATGGGTGAAATGGATCAAGATCGGGGCAGGGCTTTTGTTGGGAGTTGGGGTGATTTTCTTCGGAATCCGGTTCTATAAGCGTAGAAAATCCCTGAAGCAGGCGGATAAGCTATGATGAGACCTGATGACCTTTTCAGCATTGGGGTCAACAACCTTATTAAACGGAAGCTGCGTACCTTCCTTACCCTTCTTGGTGTTGTCATCGGAACCGCAGCAATCGTCGTGTTGGTATCCCTCAGCAACGGCATGGATGAGAGCTTTAAGGACCAGATCGAGCAAATGGGCAGCCTGAACAATATCGATGTCATGAGGCCCTATGGCAACAGTCCGGGCCCTTCCGGTAAGAATGGCGCAAAGCTCAAGCTGGACGATAAGGCATTAAAAACCTTAGAGGCCATTCCTCATGTTGAAGCAGTATTGCCTGTCAAAGAAACCTACATGCGGATATGGGTTGGCCGCCAGGTAGCGGACAAGTCCATCATCGGAACCGATCTTTCCAAGCTTGAAATTTTCGGTGCAAAATTGCTGAAAGGCCATTCTGCCAATGCGCAGAACACGGTTCTGTTCGGCTTCTCAGCGGATCAGGATTTTTATAACCCCAGAGATCAGGGCAACATGGGGATGGGAGGCGGTTGGACCGAGCCCCCCAAGCCCGGTGAAGAAGTGCCCTATACCCCCAAACTCAACCTGATGACCAAGCTGATCCTGACGGCGGATTACGATTATCCGGACAATCGCAACAGTACGCCGGACCAAAAAAAGGCTAAAAAGTTCAAGGCCAAAGGGGTAGGGGTCCTTACCCGTACGGGCAATTATTCCATCGATTACAGCGCGTACGTATCACTTAAAACCCTGAAGCAGATGATCAAGGAGGATGCAAAGCTTCTGGATAACCGGGATGCCATACGAAACCTGGAACAGTATGACCGTATGATCGTACGGGTTGATGATATCGAGTATGCAGCAGAAGTGCAAAAACAAATAAAGACCATGGGCTACGAAGCCAACAGCCTGATGGATATCATCAATGAAATGAAAAAAACAAGCCAGGTGATGAAGCTGGTTCTGGGCGGAATAGGAGCGGTCAGTCTTCTGGTTGCAGCCATCGGAATAGCCAATACCATGGTTATGAGCATTTATGAACGAACCCGGGAGATAGGGGTCATGAAGGTTATCGGAGCCGACCTTGTGGATATACGGAATATCTTCCTGGTGGAATCCGGACTGATCGGACTCACCGGAGGGATTATCGGCGTTGTCCTCAGTTACGGGGTCTCTGCCATCATCAACATGATTGCCGGCAGCCAGATGGGGGGCCAACAGATCTCTCTGATCGATTTAAAGCTGGTGCTTTTCGGAATTGCATTCTCAACAGGCATTGGTCTGCTTTCCGGCTATTCGCCGGCAAACCGCGCCATGAAGCTTTCTGTACTGAATGCGCTGAGGAATAATGCGTAGAAATGCCAATAATAAAAACATTTAGCCACAGATGTCGCAGATGAAGGACGATGGATTCTCACTAATCCTCTAATCTGCAATTCTGTGGCTATTTTCTGTATAATGATAGGTTCAACACGTGGAGAAGATACCAAGCTTTGCTGAGACGAGAGTCATGGAGTAAAGCGCAGAAACAAGATTGTCGCGCTGCACTCGCAATGACCGAACATAAACCTTTTCATCTGCATTCATCGGTTTTCATCTGCGTCATCTGCGGCTAAAGGTTTTCCCTTATCCTTTTCTTCGTCCTGTGGCAGCACCTCATACTGATTGATTAGATCCCGTTTGGCATGGCGCTTGTGGGCGGAGTAGAGCTGTGTGGTCGTTACATTGTCGTGATCCAGCAGGTTTTGCACATCAAAAATGGAGAAGCCGTATTCGATGAGCGAAGTTGCGGCTGTAGCCCGTAGCTTATGGGGGCTGTATCCGCTGTGACGGTCGGTTTCCATGGCCAAAGAGGTATACTTCTTAACCAGAATCCGGATGGCCTGTTCCGTCATTCTGGTTTTTTGGAGTGACAGGAAAAGCGCATCCTTATATTCTTCAAGCAGCTCGCTGGCTTTCGGCCGTTCCAGCTCGATGTATTCCTTCACCACCTGTTCACAGGTTTTATTGATGGGCATCAGCGCTTCTTTTCCGCGTTTTCGATAGATGCGGAATTCCTCCCGGGTGTAATTGAAGGAGGATAAATTGAGCTGCTGCAGCTCTTTCAGCCGCAGTCCATACGTAACGAAAAGGGCCAGTATGGCCCGATCGCGGTATCGGGTTTTCTTCCAGTAGGTCCGTTCCTTATCGGTAAGCCCCTCGCCGGACATCACCGTTTCCAGCATTTTGTTGACCTCTTCAATCTCCAACCGTTTAATGGCATCCGGTTGACGTTTCGGCAGCTTGATGGGGTTGAAGCCATCGGTGATATTTACAGGAAATGCTTCAGATCGAAAGTGAAATTTGAAAAACACAGATAGGGAAGACCGCTTTCGGGAAAGGGAACGGGAGTGGTTCTCCAACAGCGTTTTCTGCCCCTCCAGCTCCAGAAAGTAACGGGTCAGATAATCCAGATACCAGTTCACATCTCTCGCCTTAAGCTTTGAAATCTCGGCTAAGGCTATATCTTCCGGGGTTTCCGCCTGGGTCAGTTCCGTTTCACGGATCAGATACTGAAAGAAGTACAGAAGGTCCTGAAGATAAGCCCGCCGGCTTGTAATGGAAACGGAACCCTTCAAATAGATGAAATAATCTCTCAACCAATTGGGGAATCTGGATTCCAAAACAATACACTCGTCCAGTATCCGGTTTTCATACCTTACGACATTGGTGGGTTTATCACTTTTGTTCTGAATGTGGTACTTTTTATCATTATCCATTGCGTCACCATCCGTGGTATAATATGGTTATCGAAGAGAAGGGAAGTAACCTCGATGACAAACCTTCGAAGTCTGGTCATTTCAATTGCGGTGCTTATCCTGATGGTTGGTGTGGCCGTACCGATTTTCAATACCATTCAGGAAGAACGGGTTAATTTGGCATTCTTTGAGCTTATGGAATCGGAAATCTTGGAAACCGGAGGTTCAAAGGTCCGTTTGGATGAAAGCAATGAACCCTTTGTGTATCTTATGAAACAACCTAAACAAGCTTTAAAAAAATGTCTCCGCTATGAAACGGAAAATCCTGACGCTGAAAATCTCCTGTTAAATACAACCCTGGGCATGATGGCGTATCGGCAAATCCATGATCAGGAATTTGCACTGGACGGGCTCAGTTTAAATGAAACAGTGAAAAAACAGGATCCAAAGCTTTACGAACAACTGACGAAAAAATAGAGACGCTGTACAATTGAATGCCTGAATAGAAAGCAATGATTTCTACACCATAGTCCTTAAGAATCATTCCAACCAATTGTTTGGTATCATTTTATCGCATTTTATTAAACGGTGCAACAACTGTTTCGCAAATATACATTTAATAACTAGTTGAAAGGTTAAAATAAAATAGACCCTCTAGCGCGTCCTTAGAAACTCCTCCATCAGAAAACATTTATTTGCCTTCATACTACTCCCGGATATTATCCCCTGTAAATGCAAATGTTTTTGCACCCCCATAGAATAAATGAAAACCCCTGCATCTGCAAGGGTTTCATTTTGTGAATATTTTTAGTCAGATAGCATTCCCATCATTAGGACAGCGGCACCGCCCAACAGGATCACATACGGCAGATTCTTATTCGATCCCACCGCAACTTCACCGGATCCATTTGAATAAAGGTCTTTCAATTTCGCGGTTCCTTCCAGGCTGGCCACCGTGCCGCCCTGGTCATACTTCCAAAGCTCATTTGCCCGAATCGTAGCAATCAGGGAATCACCTGGAACACCACCGGTCCCTTTGTACTGTCCCGCAGCGTATCCGGATACACCCATAGCCCTGGCATCATCCACCAGACCTTCCGTCTTTGCCGCAGCTCTCACTCCATCATACCGCTTGTTTTTCATGACGGTCACATAGTCTTTCACGTAACCGTCAAGGTTCCCATACACCATGTAATACCCGCCTTCATTGGTCGGTCTTGGCTCCATCCGGATTGCGTTTGACCAGGACGGAGGCGTGGGAGATCCATATGATATTCCACCCACGTTATTTCGTGTCCGGAAGCCTTTTGACGTACCCCACGCCGATTCTATCCCCCACTGTGCAAGGATCAAACTCACCGGAACCCCCGTTTGCTGACTTGCCGCCCTGGCATAAGGGGCCATTTGCTCAAGGAATTGTTGCTGTGCCATTACGCACCTACCTTTTCACACAGCCGGACCATAACCGCAGTCTGCTCCGCTATGATTTCACTGTTTTCCTTGATGGTCTTATTCAGCGTGATCAGGGAGTAAGTCGCCACCGCAATGGGAAACCCCACTTGCGATATCATCTGTACCAGGTCCATGTCCATAGATCCCCCTACAGTTGAATGTCGAGCATCTTCCCGACCTTGAGCTTGATGTTATTGTTCTGTACGATCAACAGACCGATAAGGCCCACGAAGAACAAAGGATTTCGCATCATCTGGATCACGCCCCACTGGAACAGATCCATCCCCGCTACAGCTGATTGCCCCAATTCGTCTACAATTTCTTTACTACCCATGCTTTCTAACCTCCTTCGGTTCCAGTATAAAAGCTTCAATATTTTCAAGTTTCTTTTTCATTGCAGCTTGACCCGACCACATCCATATTATGATCACAAATTGAATGGCCAACGCTATCAATATTATAGTCATGTAAGTCTGTAGATTTTGCACGAACTGAGTCAGAGACTGTATTTCATGATTCAAGGCCGTTAAACTTGATGAAATTTCAGTTGATTTATCCCATACAAGCTTTAGATTTTTATCCATAGCATCAAACCATTGAGTAAAATCGTTTAACCAGTTCATAACGTACCTCCGAAAGTGTTTTTTTCCAGTTTATCACTTTCCGAATAGCTTTGCCACAGCCATTAAAACCGCCGCACCGGCTATTACAATCACCCCTGCATTTATCCCGCCTGACATATCTGCAAAAGATTGTCCAGAACCCGCAGCAGCCGCCGCAGTCCTTTGCTTCAGATAATCCATCGATGTTGATATATCAGCCGTGTCATTGCTTCCAAGAAACGATAACTCATCTCTTTTCGTCCATTCTTCATCAGCCAACGCCCTTCTTCTAGCCGCTTCGTATGCCGCAAGGTTTTCAGCATCCTTTTCAGCGTTCCAGTTACCGTTTGTTTGACTGATAGAGGAAAAGTTATCCCAATCTCCTCTCAACACCGATCCAATTGTTTTTCCGGCCAGTAAAGCATTTATCTGGCTCAAATAACGTTGTGTGCTTACTGTCCCTTGCCCCGCATCAATAATCGCCTGAGCCCTGGCAGCTTCGGCACGCATGGCCACTTCACCTTTAGCCCTTGTATCAACCATATTCTGTTGCCACGGTTCCGTAATCCTCACGCCCTGGCTTTGAGCATTAACCGTTGTCAATGCCGCTGAACGCGATGCCGTGTTGCTGTTTTGAGAGATAATATTATTCACTGCCGCCACAGCCGCAGGAACCTTTTGTGAAGTCCAGTTACCAGTTGTTCCACCGGTGATTTTAAAACTGCCACCGGCTGTTACTATGGTATCCCCAACTTTAGCCGTTGAAGGCGCCTTTCCATCAGCACCGACCTTCAATGTTGCCATTATTTCACCGCCTTCTCTTTAGCCACTTTCTTTTCGTCCTGGGATGCTTTCACGGCATCTTTGAACGGTTTATGCTTTGCCGTTTCCGGTATTTCATCCAGGGTAATTTTGCCCTGGGTAACCAGACGATCCAGCCAGTAGGCTTTCCCTCTTAGTTTAGACATTGGCCACCGCCCCATCTGATTGAAGGACGGCCAGTGCCAGTTCTTCAATCATTTCTCGAATTTCTGTGATTGGATCCACGAGTTCTTTTGTTTCAGCCCCTATATCATATGACAGATATTCAGTTTCTGTGATTTCGCGGCCACTCACAAGCGTTTCCGTTGTCATTACGGCAACTTCGCCCGTTTTTATTTCCGTTGCCCGTTTAACATTGGACACACCATTCAGATTTTTTACGATATAAAATTTCAATCCAATTTCACCCCCCCAACAGATACCACATCATACGCAACCCTAAAATTACGCAATGTAACAGGACGAGAAGCAGTAACAGCGCGTAGATAACCTTGTAAAAGGTCACCCTTATTAACCGAAACATCCGCGCTTTTCACCGTATATGTGTCGTCTATTGAAAAAGCTTGCACAAGACCCCCATTTTTGTAAATGGACACGGTACCATCTCCAGCGCTGCCTTGTGTCCGACCTTCGACCATTACACGCACAATACCCGCTATTGGCGCCTGAATTTCTTTTAACTTTACGTCACTGGTACTTCCTGTGCCACGTTCCGTATCAACAGAATATTTTATATTTGCGGACGCGGAACATACATTTCCTAGTTCCTTTGTGCGGTCAATGGCCGCCCTTACCTTTGCGTTTACAGTTCCAGCTTCGTCTGATGCGTCCGCTTTTGCTCCGATCACTTCGTCCATCTTATTTTTTACGTCCAACACCGCCGCAGATTGCCCGCCAAGCTGATAAGCCGCATATTGAGGATATCCCGTAGCCATTAGATCACCCGCCTTTTGCCGCCGTAATAGTCGAGCGTTATAGCCATGTTGAGATCGTAGTCATAGGTATCGGAATCATTTTTTACTCTGATTTCGATGTAATTTCCACGATCAAAGGGCATGGTCACATCGTAGCGGTCACGGTCATCATCACCGGCAAGGAAGTCATCTGCCCCGTCAGCGTGTTTTACCATGGCTTCGTATACTTCGCCCTGGCTGACCAGATATGGCCTAATTTTCAGCAGCCCCACGGCCCCTGAATAGATCCGGTTGTTTATTTCTTCGATTGTTCCCGGCTTCCGGAGATCGTATCGGAAGATCCGTTCCGTCCCATGGGTTACTGTGCCACGGAAGGTAACTATTTTCTTACTGTCCTCTCTCAACCTCACCCCTCCTAATAAAATAGGCAGCCGGTTGAATGGCTGCCTATTCTGTTTTCAATTGATTAATCGACAACCTTGTACTTCGTGACGGACATCATCAGATCAGATGTGGCAAGCTTGAACGATTTTCCCGCATCGTATGCGATGAGTTCCAGAACGAGCTTTTTGTCTTGTGTGATGATAGCGCCAGACTCAGCCAGCGGAGTACGAAGGTTCACGGCTGACTGCCGGAGAGCGGCGAGGTCAAAGTTCCCAAGGATCCGAACAGGCCGGTCCTCTTCGTCCCAGATACTGATCCGGAGTTTTCCGTTCATGTCAACGTCTGTTGAATCATTCGCGTCCATGAAGATCCGACCAACCGCCGTATCAAGGCTTGCGTACGGTCCAAAACCCAGTTCCAAACCTTGGCCAGCGGGAACCTTATAGGAACCGATGAATTGAGGTTTGTTCTGTGTGCAGGCCGTTGTGGCGGCAATGTCCGTGAAGTTGGACAAGCGCATGACATCATGATAGCTTTCTACAAATTTCATTCTGCTTTCCTCCTAGTACACGGATTTTTGCGGCTGTGCGGCCGCCGTTGGTGCTGGGATGATCGGGTCAATATTGTCTTTCAGCGGTCCCGGCATCACTCTGTTTGCCGTTTGGTAAAGCTTCTGGCCCCATGCGAACGTGAACAGGAGCACCATGCTGCCAAGTACCAGGGAGATGATATCTCCTACACTGGTAATGTTTCCGGTTCCACCGGTAGGCAGTTTGTAATCACCCAATTTTGCCAATCTGAAAACCCCCTTTTCCATGTATTAGTGTAGCTGTTTGGCTACACTATACCATACGCTCATTTAGGGGTGCAAATAATTTTGCACTATCTGAACCATTCCGAACGATGAGGATTGAGTGTTCCAGGGTTTCTACTCTTCTCATCAGGTCCATGGCCATACGAAAGAGTTCGTTTTGTGTTTTAGCCTGGCTGATGATGTAATCCTGCAGCTCTGTTATTTTGGTTTCAGCGATACGGATGTTTTCGGCCTTTTCAGCGGTTTCCTGCTCTTTACTCTGCATGGCCAGCAGTTCCGGAAGGATTCCCGACAGGCACGGATCCGCGCCGCGCTTTTGTTCAACCTGTCTTTTTATGGCCATTTTTTGGTAGAAGGTCATGCTGTCCCAGTTCTTGAGTGTTTCATTTGCATTCATTTTCTCATCAGCTCCTCTTTGTAGGGTCCATGGATGGTATAGCCATCATGCACACAGTACGAGTATTGCCCCCCTTTTTCAATCATTTGGCTGATATTGTTGTAATCTATTTTTTTTCTAGTGAAATACTCTCCATCCATACCCAGTCTAAATATAAATTTCTGATCAGACTGCACGAACAAGGTATATGGTACTTCTGCCGGCCGTTGGGTGATAAAGATTCCATGAAGGCCGAAGGTCAGGCCTCTGGTGGCCATCTTTATCAGTGCCGCTTTTGCGGGATGGATTCGGGTGGATATATGGCACTCATCCACGCCGAAGATCACGTTTTTCTGCTTGGTGAATCCAGATTCAAACAGCTTATTGATAAGCGCCCGCAGCTCCAAGGCGGTTGTTTCATCGTCCAGGGAAGGACGGTAATCGATCTTTTCTCCGGCTTTCAGCGCCCTTATTATCTGGCCCATGGAGTGACGGCCATCGGCCACCATGAACGGTGTTTTGATATGTTGCGGATTAAAGAAAAGCACCGGCTTAGATGTTTTTCTAAGCCGGTTTATTACAAATTCAGTCTTTCCGTTTTGGGTCAGGCCGCAGACATAGGAGTGCTTACCGGAGAAGATATCACAGCCCGGAAGAGGGCGCGACATGGCGCTTTTCCTCCATCAGACGGATGCCACCAAATACAATATCAATGATGGCCAGTCCGAGATCACCGAGCAATCCTTCCACCCCACGGATGATTTGTGCAACGCCCATGGAGCTTTCAGGATTCAGCGGATGATTCAACCGTTCTTCGATAGTTCCCTCCCCTGTTTGTGCTTTCAGCCATGAGAGATTCAACGAAAAGCCGCGAGGTTCTTGTGGGATTTCTTCCGGTTCCGGTACTGCTCCAGCGCTCTGCACTTCGTCCAAGATGCTTTGTTCATTGTCCATGTTCAACTCCTCCTCTATGCTATGTCCCATTCACTGGGATCCACGCCGTTTTTAACGCATACCTTGGTAAAACCTGCAGCTATGGCCGCTTTTTCTTCCGGTTTTTTTGGATTCAGCAGCCGCCACGTCCCTTCGGGTTTTTCCTTTTTTGCGGCCGGTTTTTTGGTTTCAGCTGCCGGAGCCGCAGCGCCTTCCGATTCTTCGAATATTTTTCTATAATTCGGTTCATTGTGTTTCATTTTTGCATGAAGGGCCATGGAACCACCTCTGGCCTTTGGGTTTTCCTTGGCTATGAAGCCGCACAGCTTACATTTCATCATCCGGCAGACCTCCCGAATAACCATATACTTCACCAAGACTAAGAATCACCTTATCATCCGGCAAGAACGGAGCACCCGAAAGAATATACGTCACATCAGCAAAAACCGCCCTGCCTGTATATTTTTCCGTTTCCTGGTCAAATTCTCGAAGAACCAGCATATCACCAACCTCAAAACACCTATCATTTACCCTGATTTCAAATTTTTTTTCTCCGGCCACCAGAGGCTCAAAATATTCAGGCCACACTTTCAATCGGTGTTTCATCATCACACTACCCCCTTCTCCAATTTCCGCATACATTGCGGCGGCTTGATTGCGGTTTATAAGGCAAATCACCAATGAAATACGTTTTTACGACTGACGCTTTACATTTACTTTTATACAGGCAATTTTCACACGTCTTTTTCATGCAGCCCCCTTTTGAACAGCTGGAATCGTGCGTTTTATGCACTACCTGCAGGTAGTGTTTTTATTGCACAATTCCGGAATTGTATTTTATAAGCACGCGACCTGGTCGAGTCTATAAAATGCACATTTCATCTGGTTTAATCATCAATTTCACCACTACACCCGGATAATAGCACATACCTTCACGTGTATTTTTAAATATTCCTTTTTCACAAAGAGTCTTGCAAGCCTTGTAAACAGCACTTTTACTTAGTCCGCTTTTTTGAATAATCCAGTTAATATCCAAAGTTCCAGAGTATCCAATCGGGCATTTGTCAGCCGCCATCCACACTTTTAATTCAGTCCCACTTATATCGCTAAGCCGAATCTTAATATTCATGCCATACTCTCCTTTTCATACATAGCACAGAACCATTCCCGCTCTTGAGCCAATAGCGCCGATGAAGCCATACAGATTCTTTGCCACCCCATAGTGCGGACTAGTTCCGAGATCCGCAGGTCTTTTTCGGCCAGTGAAGCCATGGCTTCTTTTTCCCTGGGCCATCCACAGTTCCGAATTTCACGGATCACATGGCCCCAGGCTTCGGCGGCGCTCATGCAACCTCCCTTCTTCCTTCTTCGAGAAACAACCAATCTGCAATTCCCGTTTTCGCCAAGGCTTGCATAACCGGCATCTGACGCTCTGTATCCGAGCCGGTAAGCGTATATGTCACACTTTCAAGCTTGCCCCATTTATACATAATTTCATTTTCTCTATATTCAGACGGCCATTCCGTATATTTTTCGATTTCTTCCAGAAGATCGCCTGTAATAACTTTTATGACTATTTCACACCGTTGTTTAATTTCAAATAGATCCATATACCCGTCAATAGTCAATTTCTCATGTTCTTCAATTCGACGCATTCCTATATACCTTTCCATTTCAGCACACCCCTTCCCTTAGTTCCCAGACTTTGATTCCTTCCTGGCCTTCTGCCACTGTGCCTTTTTTATAGCCTTTTGCCGTTCGAATGCCTTCGACATTAGGACCATGATTCCTATACGCACGGCCCACCTTGCAACGTGCCACAGTATGATCCATAGACTCACGCCTATCCAGATTATTAACCAGCTCAGTTTTGTTCCTCCCTTCGTGCCATAGTCTTGATTTCAGATATTCCATTTCCCCAGGGTTTTCTAATTCTCCCTCAGGATCCACCACCCAATCGAAAGGTACATCACCCGCCCAATAGTAACCGCCGCCCACCACAGCAAAACCGAAACCTTTGATTTTGTTGAACGCTCCGATCAGCTCATACATTGGTTCCTTTTTCTGCCCCGGGATTGAAAACTTTCGGCTGAATGAATACAACCGCCGCCTAAACTCCCAGAGATATGACAGGCCCAACAGGGACCACCCTTCCATTTTCGTGATGTACTTGACTATGTACCTTGAGATATTCGCGTGGCCATTTTTCAGGTCTATGATTCCATGCCCCCAGAGATCCGCGAGAACAGGGTTATATTCAAGCCATTTGAGCCATGGAAAAAACATATGTATATGTGGGTAACCAGTACCGGCCTGTTCTTCAAGTGTCCAGACATATGTGAGGCGGCGCTTTTTGTTCGATTGTTTCCGCTGCCTGTGTTTATTGAGCCGTTCCAGAAATTCAGACATCATCCGTCCGATATTCGCCCAGGCTTTTTCACGGGTCATTTTTCTTGGAGCTATGGTCAGCGTCAGGAATATTCCGTGTCCACCTTTATTGTGTCGAAGCTTCCCACGCACCCGCCCCTGGGTGTTCTTCCTTCCCTTGTCGGTATAGCGGCTGCTGTTCGCCGGACGTATGATCCGATAAGCGCCGGTGTCGATATTCCGGAGAACGATGGCCGATGATTCCAGGAGATCCACTGATCCGCAAAATTCATCTATTTGTCTGGCCTCATCGGAGTTAATCTGATGGAGGTTCAGTTCCGGTGCACTTCCTGCCCCTGTCGGAATTATTCTAAGTACGTTTTCAAGGCTTACAGGTATTGAAAGACGATAATCAAGATGCTTTTCTACTTCCCACAGACACTCTTCTCTGCTCCGAGTTTCTTGTTTTCCTTTTCCAGACAAAAAGAAAGACCCCCATTGTTTCCAATGAAAGTCTTTCTGTGAACGCAGCTGTGCTATCCCCTATTTTATCCACCCTTCAACAGTTTAAATGTTATACATTTAACAACTAGTTAATGGTTTTAGACAGAGCGGTCTTCCCTTAAAACACTGACGCCTTGTACAATCAACCAAATGTTTGAGTAGATAATTATGTGCATACTCAACTCATTTCTAAAACGGCTTCTCTCAATTCTGTCGCCTTATCATATCCCCCTGACTTCAGCAATTCACATGTTACTAGCAAATCTGCCTTGATAGCTTTTCCAATAAGGGTCCTTACCATCTTATCTACCATACTATAATTACTTAAACCATCATGTGCGATTCGTAGAAGTACGTTTAGCATATGACATGACTTCTCTGGGTTTGCAGACAACGGACCAGAATTTGCAAGTTGGTATATTACAGAACTGACTCGTATATTTCTGCTTGATATATGCATATTCTCAAGCAAGTCGACAGCTTGATCAAATACCACGCCAAATATTACGGGCCATTTTATCAGAACTTCTACTTCTTCATCACTGTATGTACAAGGAATTCCACGATTGCGATGTGACCAATAATTCTTGACCCATTTATCCCATAATACCTTCCGTTTTTCCGGGTCAAAATCTTCGATAATTTGTCCGACTTCAGTTGTCCATTTCAGTCGCAATCCACTATTCGCAACGCTGATGAACTTAAATAACCATCCTTCTTCAATCGGTTGCCTATAACTATAAACTGCGATGCCAGCGAAATGATCTGCAAGTCTATCAGAAACACATGATAACTCTGAATACATTCTATCCACGCACTCAATGTAATCATTCATTAGTAATTCAAGAATTTTATCATTCCAACGTCCTGCAGATAGGAAGCCAATCCAATAGACTTGCGCACATTTAGAATCACCACTCCACTTGAACCTAGGCATCAGATGTTCTATGGTCCATTCCATATCCAAATAATGATAGTTGTGAAGATTGCTCCCAATGATAATACTACTCATCATTGTTTCATTGGTATTGGGTTCTGATAGTATAAGTAATATTGTTTTGTATTGATTAGGTAATCCACTCCAGGTACTGCCCACCATATTTTTACGTGCATATGCACAGTGCAATATGAGGCTGCAAAATTCTCCAAGAACGCTGCTGCATGCACTCAAGTATAAGTCCCCTGTATCTTCAGGTGTCACTGGTCTTTCGCTTTTTAAGCTAATAGCTCTGGCAAAGATGATCCCGGATATTTTCTCGATGTCATTCAATGATTCATACGAAACATCCTCAGACTCTCTTCTGAAATAAGAAACCAGCACGGAGATTACTGATTGTACATCTTGAATCTGAGGAGCGACGATTAGGAAAAAGTTAAGTATTGCCCTCCACTGCTCTTCTTGTAGCCCAGACTGCCTCCATCCATCTAAGACGGCAGTCCAAAGATCCGAATCCCATAGCTCATTATCTGCCAGAATATTTCCCAGACTTAAACTCCAGTTAAATGATTTAGAAGATGCGTTCATTACCTCATTAAGCAAACTCCATCGTTGTCTTTTATAGATATCCTTTGCATCATACTCTTTTAGAAATTCCAATAAATCAGCAGGATTTTTTTCGATAAGTTCTTTACTTTGAATCGGGGGTTGTCTTTCAACTGAACCGCTCGAAAAATAAGAGTGTAGATCTGGATATTCGCGCATCTGATATTTAGGATGATGTTCGGTTATCTCCTTCAACCTGGCTGAAACCAGTTTGCAATCCGGAGCCCACTTGTTTATAAATGCGAATAAGTTGTACGCCTCATAGTCATCGTTTTCTTCATCCTCTTTTTCAATTTTGAAAAAACGATCTAAATATTCTACAAATTCTCGTTGTACATCCTTGTTTGCGCAAGGATAGCACTTTTTCAAAAGCATAAACGACTCGTGCTTTGTTGCATAGTTAAAAACAAATCCTTTAGATGCGACCCATCGGATCTTTTCTTCCGATGTCGCCGGCAGCATAGTCATTCCATAAATGGATAATCGTTTTAAAAGTGGCGGTTCAGCTGATGCCCACTCATCAATAAGTATTCTTGCTTCTATTGGGGAAGAAGATATCTTGTCATCCATTAAGCCTCTTGCTATGTCGATAGCAACATCCATTACTTCGCGATAACGATCCTGTTTGTGCGATTCAATTGCACTTCTTCTATAGCTCAGACGATCTTTTGTTGAGTTTGCTATTCCGGTCATTTTTTGAAGATAATACGTTTTTTGAAATACAGTTTTTATAAATGCTTCGAATCTGTCAGATAAATGGGGTAACCGCAATGATAATTTATCTTTCCATACTTTTGTTAATTCATGCTCACTTCCTTTGAAAGCTATTTCGTAATCGATTTTTCCATCAGCTTCATCTTTAAAATACATGCTTAAACTTTGTTTAAGCTGAATTGAAGGTGTAATAAGCCATTGAAAGATTTCAACACAAATATCCTCAAACTCCTCTACATTAATATCGTTTAGGATCCATTGAATGCACTCTGTATTGCATGATTCATTATGGTTTTCTAGAAGGATTATAATCCAACTTACATGCTGGCTTGAAAGGTTTCCGATATTTCTCCACATAATACCTGCAATGGTATTCCATAATGTCACCGACATCTTTGACTTCATGCGGAAAAACACTTCCATAGTTTCATCAGGATAATTAAAAACCATATCAGAGAACCAGTATGATAGCTCTATCATGGTTGTATCAGGTTCTGTTTCAGTTTGAAAAATCCTCAGAAACGATTTTTTATCAGCAACCCATTTAAGCCACTTAATACTTTTTGCATTTTTACAAAATATACGAGTAGTCTCAAATCTCTTCAGGCAGTTTTCTAAATAGTCCCCATCTTGATAGTCTAAGGACTTATTTTTATTTGTGATTTCAACAATCCGTGCTTCGTAATCAAAAATGCCTTGATTGCTTACTACAGCTAACTCATGCACCGCTTCGTTCATCTGGCTGTACTTATCATCCTCTTCAAGCAATTCAAATAAAATAGGTTCAATGTTGTATTTTTTCCAATTCGAAACGTCATTACTACTGGAAAACGCATAACGTTGAGTTCCTGGCGGTAGCGCCCTTGCAAGATAGTCGATTATTGGGTCCGTGTGCCCATACCCAATAAAAAGCACTACATAGTTGATGAACATATCCTGAAGAAAGCGACGCCCCCATCCATCTGTTAAATACGCCTGCCCAAAGTCACGATCAGTCAATACGAGATAGCGTTCATCCTTTTTTAGGGATCCATGTAGATGTATAATGCCATTGAAATTACGACCTAAAGGTAATGCAGGGGCATAATATTCTTCAACACTTTGCGAGAATATTTCTGATGCAGCTGAACTGAAGAGAGTATCAAAATTAGTGGTTACAATTCGAACATCTTCTGCTTTGCGAAACAGGGCTAAGATATCCTTATGAAGAGCCGTTGTTTGAGACTCAGGCTGAGACAGCAATTCGTGCACCTTGCATCTAACGTTAATTCCGCGGCTTTCCAGGCTGCCAATATATTGATCTATAGGTTTAAAAGGACTACTGGAAGGGTCAAGTTGCTCTGATAATCCCCAAAAACTAGGCAATCTTGCGGGCGCTCCCATGGATACACCTGCCCCGGCAAAAACAACAAGTTTTTTTAGTTCAATTGCCTTGAGAATTTCATCTGGAATATCCACACAGTTTGTTATCCACATAGGTTTCCCCCTAAAGCGCTGTGATTCACTAATTTATAAATGGATTTCATTACATTCACCATTCAGTGATTCCCAATTTTCTTTCTTGATTTTAGTCCGATCCTGCCCAAAATTTTCTTTCGTTTCTCCAAGACACTAAGTTGGTGGCTAATAGAGAGTTTTGATATTGAAATAAGTTCAAGGGCATGGCCTACCCTATCTTTAGATTCTTGAAGCGCTTGTTCTTTATATAGCTTTCTTTGCGTAAGACGTTGATTATCCTCTTGAATATCATGCTGATGCCATTCAGATACTCTATACCAGTTCATTTCTATTTCTGCCATAATTCTTTTTACATCAACAATTGCGATAGCTGTAACATGCAGTTCAAGTGCCCACCCCCTATCAAGCGTTTGGTGCATTCCACTTGTTACGAGTTCTTTCCATGCCTCATCTTGAAGATAGCTTGAAGTGGTTACTGCTGGAGACCAAAGATGGTCAATATCTGGCCCGTCCTGTATGTACTCAGATACACGTCTCAAGACTATGTCGTTATAACATATTTCATCATATAAATTTCTTAGAAGAATGGCTTTTCTATTCTCTGCATCAAATTTTCGTTTACGACTCTCATTCATGTTAGAAAGGTATATACCGAGAAAAGCGCCTACACATGTATTTATAAATGCTGAATCTAGTATTGCTTTACCTATTCCGTCCATGCTACCAACTCCTACACGTGTTCTATTTATTAATCTTTTCTCTCATCTTTTTCACATCTGGATTCGTATACACCTCTGTAACCCGTGTACTACTATGTCCCATTAAATAGGCAGTCTCAAAAGTAGTGAATCCGCAGACCTCTTGTGCCCAGGTACCAAAAAAGTGTCGTAGCTCATGGGGCGTTATAACACTACTATATTTTGATATAAGTTTATTGACAGATGATCGGTCCAACCTGTAGGAGCCGTCTTTTTTATTGGCTCGGCCGCTTATAAACAGATGAGGATCATCACCTTTACGGATCTTCAAATACTCACGGATGCCACTAATCACTTTATCACTCATAAAAACGATCCGCCGTTTTTTACCCTTTCCGGAGGCGATGATCATCTCTCCGGTCTGGAGGTTCACATCTCTGTCCTTATCAATGTCCAGAAGCTCTGAGATTCGGGCACCGGTATATGCCAGAGCTGTCACGATGGCGTAGTCCCTAACTCCCTCCCCTTCCAGAATGCGCTGCCGTAAGTGTTCAACATCTTCTATCCGAATCTTACACGGATTAATATATCCCTTCTGAAATGAAATATAATCTTCGGGGTGAACAACCAAATCATCCTGAACCTTGATGCTCATAAGGTATTTGTTCAAAGACGACAATGCACTGAGCTTTGCGTTGATTGATGATGGCTGCAGTTTTCGGGCGTTTTTCATGTATGAGATGTATTCCAAGACATTGCTGCGATAGAGGTGGGAAAATTCAACCCCATAGTTTTCCACAAACCATGCAATGTATTGTTTGATGTGACCGTTATATGATTTTATGGTATTTTCAGATTGAGTTCTTGATGATTCGGCATCAAGGTATTTTTTGAAACTATCGAGTAGGTTCATAAAGTTGTCCTCGCGGTTGCGATTATGTTGCGTGGTAAAATAGGCAGTTTGTGTGCAATTATGTTGCATTACTATATATAATTCTACCTTCAAAAATGCAACAACGCAACATAACAATACATTATGTTGCGTTAGGCAATTTAAACATGCTATTGCTATTTCATAATAGAATTCAAATGTTTTGCTAGTATCTTGTCTTATCACCATGATAAAGTGTTATAGTTCTATAAATGTATATTGAGGAAGTGAATCACACATTCTGACATTTTCCATGATGCTGTCATAAACGTTTTACAAAGAACAAGCATTTCGCTAATGATTTGATAGTATACGCTGTATTTCATATTTCCCGTACTTCTATTGATCACCACTGTGTGAACATGGTGTCCGATTTCTTTCATGCATTACTTTTAAAATTATTTGCAAAACTTAAGAAACGATGGCTTGTAGATGTGATAACGTGAATAGAGATTATGGAACTATTACGTTATACCCTTTGGAGACCCCTATGACCGGCATTAAGCTTACGAAGAACGTGTGTTTTAAGATCGTACTTTTCCTATTTTTCTTAACAGGGGCCCTGATTTTGGGGATAGAATTTGCCCCCTGGTTGATGGATAGGGTCCAAAACCCTGAGGATTTACGGGATTATCTGAGGTCCTATGGAAGCTTGGGCTTAATCGTGTTTGTCCTAATGCAGGCTACTCACGTGCTGCTGATTGTCATTCCCGGAGATTTGCTGAACATTTGCGGCGGTTATATTTACGGCGTGCCATTAGGGTTTGCATTATCCTTAACGGGTACCATGTTAGGTACCGTATGCGCCTTCAATATTTCAAGATACCTCGGAAGCGAACTTCTGAGCAAGGTGATTCCCGCCGCCAAAATTGACCGTCTCAGTCATTTGTTGAACTCAACAAAAGGGGTTATCGGTATTTTAATCATCTGTCTGATTCCGGGAATCCCAAAGGATTTGATGATTTATGTTGCGGGTCTGACCCCCATAAAAGCGGTGAAGCTTTTCACGGTATATGGCTTATCCCGAATCCCCGGAACACTCATCTGGGTTTCCGTCGGCTCACAATTGTACAGTCAGAATACCACCGGAATCGTCATGACATCAATCGGGATCATGCTTCTGGCAGCACTGGGAATTGTAATGAAAATGCACTTCGGGGCATCAGAGCCTCAAGCTCAGGAAGTTTCGATCAATGACCATGTCAAATAAATGAAAAAGCAGAAAATCGTTGAGCTCCATTATGGAATCCAACGATTTTCTGCTTTTTCAGAGGACCTTTTACACCTTCAGGTCCACCGTCATATTCAACTCATTCTGATAATTCGCCAAAATCGGTTTTATCTGTTCTTCAATAAACTCAAGCACCTGCTCCGGAGCCCGGCCCACGTATTTGGAAGCATCCATCAGGGTTTCAATATCATCCTTGGTCAAATTGAAGGCCGGATCACCTGCAATACGCTCCAGCAGATCATTTTCAAGACCTTCTATCTTCACCTGCTTGGCGGCTTCCATGGAGTGCACGCGAATCCGTTCATGCAGCTCCTGCCTGTCCCCGCCCCTTCTGGCCGCTTCCATCATGATGTTCTCCGTAGCCATGAAGGGAAGCTCTGCGCGAACATGACGCTCGATCATTTTAGGATATACCACGAGACCGGAGGTAACGTTAATGGCGATGTCCAGAATGGCATCCGCCGCCAGGAAGCTTTCAGGAATAGACAAACGCCGGTTGGCGCTGTCGTCCAGAGTGCGTTCGAACCACTGGGTTGTGGTTGTCATGGGCAGGTTCTGGTACTGCGCGATGATGTAACGGGCCAGGGATGCAATCCGCTCGCTACGCATGGGGTTCCGTTTATAAGCCATGGCTGATGAGCCGATCTGCTGTTTTTCAAAGGGCTCCTCCACTTCCTTCAAATGCTGAAGAAGGCGAAGATCGTTGGTCATCTTGTGAAGGCTCTCCGCAATTCCGCTGAGTGCGTGCAGCACCTGGGTGTCCTGCTTCCTGGAATAGGTTTGCCCGGTTACCGGGAAGGATGCCTTGAAGCCCATTTTCTCTGTAACCCGCTTATCCAGGGCCCGGACTTTTTCATGATCATTGTCAAAAAGACTCATAAAGCTAGCCTGGGTACCGGTGGTGCCTTTCACCCCTCGGAGCCTGAGATTCTCAGAGGTGTGGGTCAGGGTTTCCATATCCAGCACCAGGTCCATCATCCAAAGACAGGCCCGCTTACCCACTGTGGTAAGCTGTGCCGGTTGAAAATGGGTGAAGCCCAGGGTTGGAAGATTTTTATATTCCTCAGCGAATACGGAAAGACGGGACAGCAGCACCGCCAGCTTTCGCATCAGGATGTTCATCCCTTCGTGCATTACGATAACGTCGGTGTTGTCCCCTACATACGCGCTGGTTGCTCCCAGGTGGATAATGGCCTTGGCTTTGGGGCATTGCTCCCCAAACGCATGAACGTGGGACATCACGTCATGGCGCACTTCCTTTTCGATGGCTTCTGCCCGTTTGAAATCGATATCGTGTATATGAGCCCGCATTTCATCCAATTGTTCATTCGTTATCGGAAGTCCCAGCTCCTGCTCTGCTTCCGCCAGGGCGATCCAAAGCTTTCTCCATGTGCTGAATTTCCGCTGTGCTGAAAAAAGCTCCATCATTTCCTTACTGGCATAGCGTGAAATCAGGGGGTTTTCGTATTTATCGTACATTTTGCACTCTCCTTATTCTAAGACAATATAACAAACTTGATCACCTGATAAGTTTAACGGAAAATTACGAATGATTCAATCAAAATCGGGTTTATTATTCGCTGATTTGCGCAAAGAAAAACTGCCGATGAAGGCAGTCAGATAGTTTTGTCCGGTATAAGAAGTCTAGCGCGGCTGAACAAGAAGCTTGATGGCCGTCCGTTCTTCGTTATCAATGACGATGTCTGTAAAGGCAGGTATACAGATCAGGTCTATACCGCTTGGGGCAACGAAGCCTCTTGCAATGGCTACGGCTTTGATGGCCTGGTTGATGGCGCCGGCACCGATGGCCTGCATCTCAGCCGAGCCATTCTCTCTAAGAACACCTGCCAGGGCTCCGGCTACAGAATTCGGACTGGATTTGGCAGATACCTTCAGTACATCCATTGTGTCTCCCCCTTGTAGTGCGTGCGATTCGTGAGCTGTTCTCTGACAGCATTGGTATTAGGAGGTATTTCGACACAAATTTTGATTCTCCTTCTGAATTGATGAACAATTTAGACTATTTTTGAATAAATGTGAAGTGTCCGGTCATGAGGGTTTGGAGGGCAGAAAAAAAGAGAAGCATAAGCTTCTCTTTACTTTGCGTATTCAGTAACCCGTGTTTCACGAAGCATATGAACCTTGATCTGCCCTGGGTAATCCAGTTCGTTCTCAATCCGTTTCGTGATGCTTCTGGCCAACAGCAGCATTTCGTCATCGCTGACAAGCTCCGGTACAACCATAATCCGTACTTCACGGCCAGCCTGGATAGCGAAGGATTTCTCAACCCCTTCGTAGGAATTGGAGATTGCCTCAAGGGTTTCCAGACGTTTGATGTAGGAATCCAGAGTTTCACGTCGCGCACCGGGTCTTGCAGCAGAAATCGCATCCGCAGCGGTAACCAGAACGGCTTCGATAGACTTTGGCTCATAATCACCGTGGTGGGTGCTCATGGCATGGATAACGGCGTTGGATTCACGGTATTTCTTCAAAAGGTTGATGCCGATCTCGACATGGGTTCCTTCGATTTCGTGGTCAACAGCCTTGCCGATATCGTGCAGAAGGCCTGCCCGTTTAGCAACTTTTACATCCCCGCCCAGCTCTGCGGCAATGATGCCGGAAAGGTGCGCCACTTCCATAGAGTGCTTGAGCACGTTCTGTCCGTAGCTGGTTCTGTAGCGAAGGCGGCCAATCAGTTTAATCAGTTCAGGGTGCAGGTTGTGAATACCAAGCTCGAAGGTAGCATTTTCGCCCTCTTCCTTGATCTTGTTTTCAACATCCCGTTTTGCTTTTTCCACCATTTCCTCAATGCGAGCCGGATGAATCCGACCATCTGCAATCAGCTTTTCAAGCGCCAGTCTGGCAACTTCTCTGCGGATCGGGTCAAAGGAAGAGAGGATAACTGCTTCCGGTGTGTCATCAATGATAAGGTCAACGCCGGTAAGCGTTTCCAGAGCACGGATATTTCGGCCTTCACGACCGATGATGCGGCCCTTCATTTCATCATTAGGCAGATCCACAACCGAAACAGTAGACTCGGCCACATGGTCCGCGGCACATTTTTGAATGGCGTAGGAGATAATTTCCTTGGCTTTCCGGCTTGCCTCTTCCTTAGCCTTGGATTCGGTTTCCTTGATCAGGACAACCGCATCATGCTTCACTTCTTTTTCAATATCTGCCAGCAGAAGGTTTCTGGCTTCTTCCTGATTAAGACCGGATATTCGTTCCAGCTCGTGAACCTGCTTGCGGACTGTTTCCTCAACTTCGCCCTTCAGACGGTCAAGTTCATTGTCCTTGCGTTCAAGGTTCTCTTCTTTCTTTTCAAGGCTTTCAGCCTTTTTATCAAGAGACTCTTCTTTTTGAAGGTTTCTTCGTTCCAACCGTTGTATTTCGCTTCTGCGTTCCTTGGTTTCACGATCAAGCTCGGCCCGTAGCTGATGCACCTCTTCTTTCGCTTCAACAACCTTTTCTTTCTTGGCGTTTTCAGCGGCTTTCTTGGCTTCAGCAACAATTTCCTGTGCGTGGATCTCAGCACTGACAATCTTCTTTTCTGCCGTTCTTTTTCGAGTTATATATCCAATTGCAGAACCTGCCGGCAATGCAACGACGCCTGCTAATACAGCATACATCCACTCGTTAATTGTGTTCACCTCCCTAAGTTTTTTAGTTATCGATTATTTTTAAATAAAAAAACAAGCCCGATTCAGGGTCTGAACCATATTAAAATCAGTTTTTGTAACAATCACAAACACACCCTGAAACTATTTTATCTTTTTTTGGCATTTGTGTCAAGGCGGGAGGGGTTCGTAGACCTTTGTTTCAAGGCAAAGAAACGACTGCCCTTAGGCAGCCGTTTCAGCTTGAAGAAAAATCCTCTGCGGACGTTGCTCCGCACAGAGAGTTTTCCTTCCGGGTATACTTTTTTCGCTTTTATGTTTACTCAGCCTGCTCTACTTCCACAGCTTTCTCTACTGCTGCTTTTTTCTTTGTACCGGCAGCTTTTTCCGCCTCAATGGCTTTATCGCCTGTCAAGATTTCGGCAGGCATATTATAGTGGGCACGAACCTTTGTTTCCAGTTCGGCCATAAGGGCCGGGTTTTCTTCGAAATACAGCTTGGTGTTTTCACGTCCCTGGCCGAGCTTTTGGTCCTGGTAGCTGAACCACGCGCCGGATTTTTTAACGATGCCTGCGTTGACGGCACTGTCCAGGATGCTGCCGGTTTTGGAAATGCCGGTTCCATACATGATATCGAACTCCGCAATTTTGAAAGGCGGCGCCACTTTGTTCTTCACAACCTTCACCTTGGTCCGACTGCCAATCATCTCTTCGTCCTTCTTGATGGTGTCGATCTTGCGGACATCCAGACGGATGGAGGCGTAGAACTTAAGTGCGTTTCCTCCGGTGGTGGTTTCGGGATTTCCGAACATGACGCCAATCTTCATACGAAGTTGGTTGATGAAGATGACGCAGGTGTTGGATTTCTTGATGCTGCCGGTAAGCTTCCGAAGAGCTTGGGACATCAGACGGGCCTGAAGGCCCACATGGCTGTCGCCCATTTCACCGGTGATTTCTGCCTTTGGAACCAGGGCCGCAACGGAGTCTACAACTACGATATCTACAGCGCCGCTTCGCACCAGGGCATCTACGATTTCAAGAGCCTGCTCTCCGGTATCCGGTTGGGAAACGATGAGGTTATCTGTATCGACGCCGATTTTCTTGGCATAAACGGGATCCAGGGCGTGTTCGGCATCAACGAAGGCAGCGGTGCCGCCGCGCTTTTGGGATTCCGCAATGATATGGAGAGAAACCGTGGTCTTACCGGAGGATTCCGGCCCGTAGATTTCCACCACACGGCCCTTGGGAACGCCGCCGATGCCCAGAGCGATGTCCAGTTCCATGGACCCGGTGGGAATGCTTTCAATACTGAGCTTATTCGTTTCATCACCCAAACGCATGATGGAGCCTTTTCCAAACTGCCGCTCTATTTGACTGAGTACTGAATCCAGTGCTTTGCTCTTCTCGCTCATTATGTTCCTCCGGAAAATCGATATACGAACGTGTGTTCTGGTTTCATTATAACGAAGCGTTTTGTTGACGTCAAGGAATTATTTACAGCATGGCCCGCCGCATCATATCCAAGGCCTTTTGACAGGTGGCGGTACGAACCCGTTGTCGGTTGCCGTAGAACTGGTTCTTTACAACCTGTACCCCAACCTCCGAAGCCAGGGCGATAAAGACCAGGCCTACGGGCTTGTCGTCCGTATCTCCCCCAGGGCCTGCGATGCCGGTGATGGCGAGACAAAGGTCTGCGCCGGTGCGGCGTTTTAACCCCAAGGCCATCTCTCTGGCGGTTTCTTCACTGACTGCCCCGTATTTTGCCAGTACCTCCGCCGGTACGCCGAGATCCTGTTCCTTGGCCGCATAGCTGTAGGTGACATAGCCACGGTCGAAAACATCGGATATGCCGGGCATATCCGTGAGGCCGGAGGCCAGCATGCCTCCGGTGCAGCTTTCTGCCAGGGCAACGGTTTTATGGTTTTCAATGAACATGGCGCTGGTGACCTGCCACAGGCTCCGGGCGTCCTCGCTGACGATCTTGTCCTTCATCCGTTCCCGTATGATGGCCATGGTGGGCTCCAGAAGGGACAGCGCATGCTCCCGGTCCTCCCCTTTGGCCGTTACCCGGAACATCACCTGGCCCGGTTCCGCATAGGGGGCGATGGTGGGATTGGTCTGTGTGGTGATCAGATCCTCCAGGGCAGTTTCTGCGGCAGATTCGCCGATTCCATACAGGACCACGTAGCGGGATTCGAACCATCCCTCGGAAAGATTCTGGATCAGAGGCTTCAGCCGTGCATCCAGCATGGGGCGCATTTCGTGGGGTGGTCCCGGCAGGGAGGCCAGCTTCTTGCCATTGCATTCCAGATAGTATCCGGGGGCAGTCCCCAGGGGATTTTCGAGAATCATGGCACCCTTGGGAAAGGTTGCCTGTTTCCGGTTGTTTTCGTTCATGGGCTGCCCGATCCGGTCGAAAAACCCTTTGATGGCATTAAGGCTCGGCTCATGAAGCTCCAGGGGCAGTCCGAAATAATCGGCGATGGTTTCCCGGGTAAGGTCATCCTGGGTAGGCCCCAGCCCCCCTGTTGTGATGATGAAGTCCACCTGCTCGTAGAGATAGGCCATGGAACGCTTGATGCGGTCGGGATTGTCTCCTACGGAAAGGTGATAGTAGACAGGAAGGCCCATTCCGGTAAGCTCTCTGGAAAGTACGGCTCCGTTGGTGTTTACTGTCTGTCCCATGATCAGTTCCGTTCCGATGGATAGAATGGCGGTTTTCATGACGGGTCCTTTCCGTTCCCGCTGTTTTCAGCGAGAACCGCTTTGTTTTTATAGATGTAATCCCCACCTGAGATAAGGGTTAACGCCACTGCCAGCCATACGAAAATCCAGTCCATGGGGATACCCCATTGGGAAAACGGATAATTGCCGAGAAGCAGCAGGATGATCATGATCATTTGGGACACCGTCTTGTACTTGCCCCACTTGCTGGCGGCAATGACGATCCCTTCACTGGCGGCGACTGCCCTGAAAATACTGATGAGCAGCTCCCTGGCCAGGATCAGCACCACCACCCATGAGGGAAGGTCACCCAGCTCAACAAACCCTATAAGGGCTGCCATCACCAGAATCTTGTCTGCCAGGGGATCCATGAACTGACCGAATTTGCTGATCAGATGATATTTCCGCGCGAGATAACCGTCCACCCAGTCCGTGGCCGATGCGACGACAAAAACCGCCAAGGCCAGGGGCCTTCCGTAAGCAATGTCGCTCAAGAGCAAAACCATGAACAAAGGAACCATGAAGATACGGCTGATGGTGATCTTATTGGCGATATTCATCTTCCGGCACCCCCACCCACTCGTATTCCATGGCATCTGTCACCCGAACCATCAGGATGTCGCCGGGTTTGTACGGTTTTGACGTGTTCACATAGATGCAGCCGTCCACCTCCGGGGAGTCGAACTGCGTGCGGCCGATATACACTGCTTCCCCTTCAACGGCTTCTTCGATCAATACCTTGAGGGGTTTTCCGATCCAGCGTTCCTGATTACCCAGAGAAACGGATTGCTGAAGCCCCATAAGCCGGCTCAGTCGTTCCTGCTTCACGTTCTCATCAATCTGATCACTGAGCAGCGCCGCGGGGGTATCTTCCTCCTGAGAGTAGGCAAAGGCTCCCAAGCGTTCGAATTTCGACTCTTCAACAAATCGCATCAGCTCATCAAACTGTGCATCGGTTTCACCGGGAAAGCCCACAATCAGGGTTGTCCGAATGGCGATTTCCGGTATGGCGGTCCGCAGCTTGGCGATTACTTCTTTTATCTGCGCCTGGGAGGTGTGGCGGTTCATCCGTTTGAGGATCTCGTCATTGCAGTGCTGTATGGGGATATCAATGTATTTGCAGACCTTGTCGTACGTTCGGATCGCTTCGATCAGTTCGTCGGTGATGGCGTCCGGATAGCAGTATTGCAGACGAATCCATTCAAGACCTTCGATGGCATTGAGTTTCTCCAGCAGCTGAGGAAGCATGGACCTGCCGTATTTATCCTGCCCGTAACGGGTGGTGTCCTGGGCGATGACCACCAGCTCGCGGATTCCCTGTTTCACAAGGGCTTGGGCTTCGCTGACGATATCCTCCAGCTCCCGGCTTCGGTATTTTCCCCTCAGCTTGGGAATGATGCAGTAGGTGCAGAAGTTGTCGCAGCCTTCGGCAATCTTAAGGAATGCGGTATAGGAGGGACTGAGAAGCACGCGGGGAATGCTGTCGTCGATGGCCTTGTCGATATCGCCGGTTACGATGACGGTACTCTTCCTGCTCATCACCTGCTGGGCAACAGAAACCACCTGGTCGAACTGTGTGGTGCCGATAAAGGCATCCACCTCGGGCAGTTCTTTGGCCAGTTCCCCGGCATACCGTTCCGCCAGGCAGCCGGACACCAGCAGGGCCTTGCAGGAGCCTGCCGTCTTCAGCTCGCTCAGGGCCAGTATGGTCTCGATGGATTCTTCCTTTGCCTTTTCAATGAATCCGCAGGTGTTCACCAGGATGATGTCGGCATCCTCAGGAGCGGCAGCCCGCAGGTATTTGGCTCCCTGAAAGAGTCCCAGCATCATTTCGCTGTCCACCTGATTTTTGGAACAGCCGAGGGTTTCGATGTATACGTAATGGGTCATGGGGATGTGTTCTCCAATTCTGATAGTATTTTAAGAAGAGCCAGTTCGGCGTCATCAAGGGTTTCGTAGTTGACGGTGTAATCAAAGGTGTACTGATCGATGGAGTATTGGTACAGAGGATCGTAATAGTCGAAAAGCAGGGGCCGTATGACGGATTTGAAATCTCCCTCCTGCAGCTGTGCGATCATGGCGTCCACCGGTTCGTTCCCCATGCGCTTTCGAAGGCGGTTCAACGGCTGGATAAGACTTTCAACACCGCCTCCCCTTTCCACATAATCCCGGTACAGGTTTTCCACACGGTTTTCAGGGGTCGTGCACACATCAATATGAATCCCGGTACGGATGGCATCCATCAGCGGATCCGGTACAAACACGTTTCCGATCCGTTTGCTTTCGCTTTCCACAAAGAAAAAATCACGGTCAGATTTCATGAAATAATCAAAGATAAGGGACTCAAACTGCTTCTGGCTGGGCTGGACTTCTCGGAAAAACACATTGCCGAACACTGAGCCCGAGTTTTGTGCCAGAGATTCCAGACAAAGCACCGGGGCGCCTTTAGCCGTTAATCGCGCCAAAAGGTCTGTTTTCCCCGCTCCTGTGTAGCCGTGGAGCACAATGGCTTTTTTCTCGACACACCAATCGGCAATCCGTTGAAGGGCATACGCTCGGAACCGTTTATAGCCCCCCGCCACCTTATAGATATCCTGAAAACCCAATGCCTGCAGCATTTCGGTGACGTACTCGCTGCGGGAGCCTCCCCGCCAGCAATAAATGAAGGCAGGCACCCCCGGCTTGATATGCCGGCGGATTTCCTCCATGAATTCCCGGTATCGTTGACTGAACAGACGAAAACCTTCTATTTTCGCCTCCTCGTTGCCCTGCTGATGATAAATGGTGCCCACAATAACCCGGTGCTCATCGGTCAGAAGGGGCACATTCACCGCTCCCGGTACATGATCCTCCGCAAATTCCGACTGGGAGCGAACGTCGATGAACAGGCCGGGTCCTTTTTCAAAGGTTTCTTCAATGCTGATATACGTTAAGGGCTTCATACTTCCTCTTCTTCCTCATAGAGATTATCATATTCGTCGGCGCTCATCAGGACTTCCCGGGGTTTCGATCCCAGGGAGGGGCCGATGATTCCCCGCTCCTCCATGGCGTCAACCATCCGCGCTGCGCGGTTGTAGCCCACTCGGAATTTTCTTTGCAGAAGTGAAGCCGAGGCTTGTTTGCTGGTGATGACGAATTCGATGGCCTGTTCCAGGAACTCATCGGTTTCCGCATCGCTGAACTCCTGTGTTTTGACGGAATCCAGTATCTCCGGGTTGTATTTCACTTCCCCGGTTTGGGATTTGATGTAGGCGATAAGATCCTCCACCTCCGTGTCGGAAATAAAGGAGCCCTGCACCCGCATGGGCTTGGGTACGCCTACCGGGTAATAGAGCATATCCCCTTTACCCAACAGCTTTTCGGCTCCCCCCATATCGATGATGGTGCGGGAATCCATCATGGAGGAAACGGCGAAAGCGATCCGGGAAGGCACGTTGGCCTTGATAACCCCGGTGATGACGTCTACCGAGGGGCGCTGAGTCGCCACGATCAGATGGATGCCGGCGGCCCTGGCCATTTGTGCAAGGCGGCAGATGGCATCCTCCACGGCATTGGGAGCCACCATCATCAGATCCGCCAGCTCGTCGATAATGACCACGATCTTGGGCATGCCAGTTTTCTGTCCCGAGGCAGTGAGCTTTCGATTATAGCCGGTGATGTCCCGAACCCCTGCGGCCGCGAACAACTTGTAGCGGTCGGTCATCTCCTGTACCGCCCAGTTAAGGGCGATGGACGCCTTCTTGGGGTCGGTGACCACGGGAAGAATCAGGTGCGGGATACCGTTGTAGATGTTGAGCTCCACCACCTTGGGGTCGATCATCAGGAACTTCACTTCATCGGGACGGGCCCGGAAAAGGATGCTGGAAATAATGGTGTTGATACATACACTTTTGCCGGAGCCCGTGGAGCCGGCCACTAAAAGATGAGGCATCTTGGCCAGGTCCGCCACCACAGGCTTGCCGCTGATGTCTTTCCCCAGGGAGAAGGCCAGCTTGGATTCCGCCTCCATGATGCCGTCGGATTCCAGAACCTCCCGGATGGCAACCATGCTGATGGATTTGTTGGGCACCTCGATCCCTACAGCCGCCTTGCCGGGTATGGGGGCAACGATACGCACCTGCTGGGCTGCCAGATTAAGGGCGATATCGTCCGAAAGGCTCACAATACGGCTGACCTTTACACCGGGGCTGGGCTGCAGCTCATAGCGGGTAATGGCAGGCCCTCTGCTGATTTGAACCACCTTCACCTCAATGCCGAAATTGGCCAGGGTTTCTTCAAGAAGCTTGGCATTGGCCAGGATCTCCTTCTTGTCCTGCTGGGAATTATCGTCCGGAACCGGGGTCAGGAGATCGGTGGACGGCAGCTCATAATTGGGCCACTCGTCTGCGGTTATTTCAATGGCGATTTCAGGTTCCTCGGCCGGCGCTTCGGCCGCAGGAGGCTTTATAGGTACCGGACGGGGCTTCGACGGCCTGGAAGGAGCACTTTCAATGATGGGGATTTCGTATTGGTCATCCTTGTTGATCACAAAGGGAAGCGCCGCTTCCTCCGGATGCTCTGCGGGTTCCACCTCGGGAATATACCTGGATTCATGAACGGGTTCCGGCTGTTCTTCTTCCTGTCCTTTATCAAACTGTTCCTGCCGCATCAGCTTCATGATGGAGTGACGCTTTTTGGCGGTTGTTCCCTCTTCCGGCTCCTGACTGATGGACTGCATGAGATTGCGGTTGGCATCCACCAGAACCTCCCCGGTCTTAACCGCGGTCCCTTTAACCGCATGGCCCATGCTGGTGATGGTGAAGGAGGTGGTCAGCATCAGGATGGCCAAGACCATGCATACCACCACCACATAGGTGCCGTATACCCCAATGGTGCTGAGGAATATGCCGGTGACCAGGGTGCCGAAAACGCCGCCCCCTTTGCCGGAAAGGCCAAGAATATGGGCCTGTTTAAGGCCTTCAACCGTAAAATATTCCGTGGGCATGAACTGACGCTGAACCAAGGTGACAACAATCAGGATGCTGAGCATGGCCAGAACGGCCGCGGCCACCCATCGGCTCCTGATTTTGGAAAAATGCTTGTTGATGGCCAGAAAACCGCCCACCAGGATCAGATACGGAACCGCATAGCCTGCGGTGGCAAAAAGTCCGAAATACAGCTGTTTCAAGGCCACCCCAAGGGCACCTGCCGAATCCGAATGCAGGCTCACCGCCGAAAGTCCTGTGAAGCCGATAAGGCCCAGGAGCTGAAATTCATACCGGTGGTTCTTTGATTTTTCGTTTGTCTTTTCAGTGGAGGTTTTCTGTTTCTTGCTTGAAGCAGGTCGTTTTGTTCCTGCTTTTTTATCTGCCATTGTGATCACCTATTGCCCGTATTGGTATGAAAGGTCTATAACAGAACTATTATACCACAATCAGTGGAATAAAATAAAAGAAACAGGCTCATCACCTGTTTCCGAATTCATCAATGGGTTTCAAAGGTCTTCTTTCCATCCCGGGTGTAATCCGGATACTGAAGATTTTCATCCTTCAGCTGTGAAAGAATTTCTTCGTAATACTGTTTCGCTTCCCGTTTGGCCCCTGCCAGCTCGTGGTCCGTGTAGTTGCCGCAGTCCTTGGGAGCCGCACCGGGAATCTCGCCTTCGTACGCTGCAATGAACGCGAACATTTCCTGCATCATGGGGATAACATCCGTTGACTCCAAATCCCCCTTCAGCACCACATAGACCCCTGTAAAACAGCCCATGGGGCCGAAATAAATCAGTTGATCGGCATAAACCGGGTGATTGCGCAGGAAGGTGGCCCCTAAGTGCTCCAACGTGTGCATGGCATTGGATTTTATAACGGGATCGATATTGGGACGCTTGAGCCGCACATCAAATGTGGTGACGGTCTCTGCGCCGATATGGTCCTTCCGTGAAACGTAGATCCCTCTTAAAAGACGTTCATGGTCAACCTCAAAACTGGGTATTTTTTTCATGGTATCCTCCTGATTATCGATGCATTCAGTATACCAGATAGAGGGGCTACTGTTCACCTGGGTTTTTCAGAATGTCCACGGCTATGCTCACTACGGCCGGATCAAACTGGGTCCCGGAACAGCGTTCCAGCTCCGCAATCACATCTGCGTTGCTTACAGGAGCCTGATAAGGCCGGCCGTGCTGCATGACATCCACCGAGTCGGCTACGGATAAGATTCTGGCGGTCAGGGGAATCTGCTCTCCGGACAATCCCTTGGGGTAACCCGACCCATCGTATCGTTCGTGGTGGGACAGGATTCCCGGCGCCACATGGGCGAAATCCTGAAGTGTCGAGGCGATCCGGTATCCGATTTCAGGGTGGTTTCGGACAACCTCCCACTCCGCTTCGCTGAGCTTCCCCGGTTTATTGAGGATGTTTTCGGGAATAGCGATTTTTCCGATATCGTGGAGATTGGACAGAAGAATAATTTCATCCTTTTTTTCCGGGCCCAGATTCATTTTATTCACAATGGCGATCCCCATTTCGGCAATGCGCCGGGAATGCTCATAGGTTTCGATGGATTTGTCGTTCAATGTCTTTAATATGGTGGTCAGAATGCTGGAACGGGCGCTTTCCGATTCCGTGATCTTGTTCCGGTACATCCGTTCCTCAGCGGTCTTGATCAGCACGGGGAGCGGTTCATCGGAATCAAGCCTTACCGCATAGCCCACGGCCATGTTCAAAATTACCGGCCCCACCTGCTCCCGGCTGCTTTCCTGCTTGATGATGTTATAGATGTATTCCGCGTCCTTCTCATCGGTGTTGGACATCAGGATGGCGAACTCATCGCCTCCCCAGCGACAGATGATATCCCTTTCCCTGCACGCTCGCTTAAGGATTCTTGCGGCCGCCGTAAGAAGATGATCCCCCTGCTGATGCCCGAAGGTATCATTGGTAAGCTTCAGGCCGTTGATATCTGTGATCATGACCGCCTGTGGGAAGAACTCTGTCCGATCGAAATCATGAAGGCTCTTTTCAAAATAGCGGCGGTTATGCAGTCCTGTGAGCTTGTCATGATAGCTCAGGAAACGGAGCTCGTCCTCCAGATATTTTTGTCTGTCGATGTTGCTGACCAGTCCCGATATCACAGAGGGAGAACCATCCGGACCGGTTTCGGTGACATCGCCGGTTACAAGATACCAATGGTATTTCCCTTTTCCACTCTTAAGCCGGCACTCAATATTCAGAGATTCCTGAGGCGTGTGAATAAACCCCAGATTGCCCCCATGAATCAGCTGCATATCGTCAGGATGAAGATGGGCATCCAGCTGATCCAGTGTGAAGGTGTCTTCGCCGAATATTTTCCCCATCAGTTGGAGTGCATAGGCATCCAGCTTAACGGTCTTTTGGGCCAAATGATATTCCCATATGCCGGATTTCGACGCCTCCAAGGCTTGCTTAATTCGTTTTTCGTTCAAGCTGATTTTCCGGGCATCAGATTCAATCCGGTCCAGCATTAGGTCGGTCTTTATGACAAGGGTACCTATTTCAGAGTTCACACTGTTCATCAGTTTTTTATCTTCTGACAACCGGAGAGAAGACAACTCCTCCAGATTCACCCGGCTCAGAAAACTGCCGATGTGCTCAACCGGTATGATGACGAATTTCTTGATAAGCTGTGCGTTAAGAATTGCTACCAATATGCAAAGCCCCACCAGTTGAAGGATAAAGAATTTGAGGATGTCGTTAACCTGACGGTGCATCACCCTGTTTTTTGAAATAGTGATAACTGCGGCCGGGGAGCCGCTGATGTCCAAAAGCTTTGTGAGGCATTCCGTGGTGTTTTCCAAGGTTCGATAGCTATATTCTCCGGAATTGACAAGTCTGTTCTTTTCTGCGGTAACCGTATATTTCGGAATATAATCCATAACCGGTTCAATGCGGAGGGTTGAATCCAAAACGGATTCGTAGGTGCGCATCACGCTGTCGTCTATGATTCTGGCAAAAACCAAGGTTCCGTTGGACGGCGCCTGAGTTGATGAGTTGGTTATGCCGTAGGAGCTGATCAGGGCAACCTGTCCTTCGTTGACAATCAGCTGATTAATGGCTTCGTCCGGCCGTTCCCGTTCGGTGAACAGATCCAGGTATCTGGAGACGAAGGCACGCTTATAGTCGGCAGACAGTGGTTTTATAGTTTTTGTTTCCTGATCGTACTGGAACGCGTTGAGTATGTGCTTATCCTTATCGAAGAGCATGACATAATCCACCCGCAATAAAGAAAAGGAGGATGTCATGAAGTTTGCGCTTATATAGCCGGGTTTGTTGCCCTGCACATAGTTATAGGTATCATCCCATAAAGCCCAGTCGGCCGCGGTGGCGGATAATGTGGCCATATCCTGATAAAGCAGATTGACCACCCGAAGGGACTCGTCACGCAACAGCTGCCGTTCAATCTTATCAGTGGTTTCTAGGAGGATGTTCCGGGTTATCTGATAGCCGCCGAACAGCAAAAATGCAGAACCGAGAATCAGGATCAGAGTTGATTTCCAACGGAGTTTCATGCATCCCTCTCAAGAAAAATTGTTACCGTAAGTATAACATATCCTGACCTTATCTGTTGCAGGTGTATCCCGGAGTTTCCTTACTTTTATTTTCCCATAAGCACTTCCGAACCTGAAACGACATCGAACAGCTCCTCATCGATGGAGGCTTGCCTCAAATGAAGGAATGAACGGTTTAAATCCTCCTTGAGCTCTCCGATATTCTTCTCTGCCCGTTGCATGGCAGCAAGCCTGCAGGCGTTCTCACTGGCCAAAGACTCTGCACAGGCCCTGTACAGGGAGATGAAAAGGTGCTCACTGACCAGTGCCCGAAGGGTTTCCAGCGGATTTCCCATAAGCTCCGGCAGATTTTGAGCAGGCCACCGGATTTCGGATATGGAGCGCTGCCATTGGGCGTCCATGGGTAACAGCTGTTGCACGCTGGGCTCAAAAATCACCCCTGGAACCGGGCGGTTATGAAAGATGTAAAAATTCTGCAGTTCCCTTCCACCGCAGCTCCTTTCACAATCCAAGAGGATCTGTCCCACCAGCTGCGTAATGGCGTTGACGGAATGGGGTACTTCATACAGACCTGCAGGGGCCAACGCAGAATCCTCCAGCCGTGCATGAACCCGTTCCCCCACCGCCCAAATGAAGGTTCTTCCATGCATCGAATGCAGCCTGTCCGAAACAAAGCCAGCCAGAAGATCATTGAATTGACCGACAAGCCCCTGATCCGATCCGAATACCACCACATGAAAAAGCGGACTTCCTTCCGGGATATCCGCTTCCTTAAACGGGGCAGCGGCAAATTCTCTCAAACATACAGAAAGTCCCAGGTCCAACGCTCTGGCATAGGAGTCCAGGGACTGCACCGCGGCCTCATACTGACTGATATTGGAAGCTGCCAGTATTTTCAGCGTGGTGACAACGGAGGCAAGGTTCCCGGCTCCCCGGATCTTATGCCGCATACTTTCCATGGAATCGCTCATATGGCTGCCTCCCTGTAGGGAGCCAGGGCTTCGGTGGCAATCTGCAGAATGGACTGCCGGTCCTCCTCGCTCAGGATTTCGGTCATGGAAAAGCGCAGGATCACCTGCTGGGACAACTTTGCCGATGCCTCCGCGCAAACAGCCTTTTCCGCCTCTTTCATGCGGTTCAGGGGAATCGTGTCGAACAGTCCGCTGGTAAGCGCAAGAAGGATGGTGATCTGTTCGTGAACGGATACCGGCTCAGATTCCAATTGCTTCAGGCAGGAGCGGATCCGCCGCCCATGCTCGATGATGAGATGCGTATGTTCGTCCAGTCGTGTTCCGAAACGGGCAAAAGACTCCAGCTCTTCAAATTGCGAATAGGCCAGCTTAAGATTGCCCGTCACCGCCCGATAGGCCGTCAGCTGCGCTTTGCCCCCTACCCTGGAAACGGAGCGCCCGATATCCACAGCAGGCAAGACACCCAATTCAAAAAGGGTTGGAGACAGATAGATCTGCCCGTCGGTAATGGAGATGAGATTTGTGGGGATATAGGCTGCGATATTCTGTTCTTCGGTTTCGATGATGGGAAGAGCCGTCAGGGATCCGCCCCCCAAGTCGTTCCGCAAATGGGTTGCCCGCTCAAGAAGGCGGGAATGGATATAGAATATGTCGCCGGGAAAGGCTTCCCTACCGGGAGGTTTACGAAGAAGCAAAGAGATCTCTCTGTATGATCGGGCATGGTGAGTCAAATCATCGTATATGATGAGTACATCCCTGCCGTTTTCCATAAAATGCTCGGCAATGCTGGTTGCCGCATAGGGCGCAATGTAGTTGAGGCCGGGCTGATCGCTTCCCTCCGTTACCACAACCACCGTATAGGCCATGGCGCCATTATCGCGGAGGGTGGCAATCACTCTGGCCACGGAGGATGCCCGTTGCCCGATGGCACAGTACACACAAAGCACATTCTGATCCTTTTGGTTCAGGATGGTATCGACAGCAATGGAGGTCTTTCCGGTTTGACGATCCCCCATGATCAGTTCTCTTTGTCCGCGCCCTACGGGGATAACGGCATCGATGACCTTTATGCCGGTTTGAAGAGGCTGGTTGACCGGAGCCCGGTCCATGATGTGGGGGGCCGGCCGTTCTATCGGAAGGCGTTGAGTGAAAACCAGCCGTTCCTTGCCGTCCAGCGGTATGCCCAGAGGATTGATGACACGGCCCACCAGGGCATCGCCCACAGGCACATCAATAACACGGCCCGTTCGTTCCACAAGATCCCCTGAACGCAGATGCGAGTACTCACCTAAAAGAACAACCCCCAACTCATCTTCATCCACACTGAAGGCAATTCCCAAAAGCCCTCCCGGAAATCGTACCAGCTCTTCATAGCCTACCCCGGGAAGTCCCGAAACCTTTGCGATACCCGTTGATACCGTCTTTACAACCCCTATCTCCCGTAGGAACAATTGAGGAAAACCGGTTTCGTGGGCATGGCGAAGGCTGTCGAAGGTATCGTCAATTGTCTGACGCAGGCTGAATTTTTTCATCACCGTTCCCTCTTTTCTGCGGAAAAGGTTTTGCTTTTTCACGGATGATTTTTGCAGCGAACCGGCCAGCCTGATCGATGATGTCCGATAGACTCCAGGCCATCTTATAACCATCAATCATCATTTCAATGCCTCCGATGAGCCCGGATACCGTTTCGAACTGAACAGAAACCTCTGCTCCGAGGATTGCCGAAATAACGGACTGGATCTCTTCACGTTGAGCGGAGCTGAGGGGATAAGCACTCCGTATAATGACCGGTTTGCCGGAAGAACGGAACGATAAAACAAGCCGTTCCATTTCATCCGGCGGCAGGGCCCGCAGCTGACGGATGAAGACGGCAGTCATTTGTTCCTCCAGTGTGGAGGAAGCCATTTCCTCCAGTACCTTTCGCGTAATTGCAAAGACTTCATCTTGGGTTTTTTGAACAATTTCCTGCTGAAGACTGCTTTCTTCTGCCAGCAGCGCATCCTGACGCATCTGGCGAAGGTCTTCGTACTCCTTATGCGCATTTGCCGTAAGGGTTTCTTTTTCGTGTTCCAGTTCTTCCATGACTAAACGGAGACGTTCATCGCGATTTTGGTCAAATTCACGATTTTTTTCCGTGAAAAGCGTCTTTTGTATCTCTGCTTCAGAATTTTGTTGCTCTGCTTCGCTGATTTGAATACCGATGAGACGTTCCCGTTCGTCAACGGCTTTGAGGATGGGTTTATAGAGGAAGCGCTTCAGAAACCATACCAACACCAAAAAGTTCAGGATTTGAGCAAAGACGGTGAACCAGTCGATCAACATGAGCGCTCCTCCTTACTTTGCAATGACATGGGTCCAGAAGGGATTTGCGAAGATCAGGATCATTGAAATGACAAAACAGTAGATTGCAAGGGACTCCACCATGGCAAGACCTACAAACAGGGTTCTGGTGATGGTGGCGGAAGCATCCGGCTGCTGAGCCAGAGAACTGAGTGCCGTTGAAATAGCTTTCCCCTCTCCAATGGCAGGCCCCAGACAACCGAATGCGGTGGTTACTCCGGCCATTACAATCGATACAAGGGCAATCGTCGTGACAGTATCCATAATTCCACTCCTCCTCTTCGGGATTATTTTTCCCGGGACAAGGTCGCCCCGGCGATAAATACGGTTGCCAAAATGCTGAATATATACGCCTGAACCATTCCTATCAGCAGTCCCAAAAGGCTCATAACCGCGGGAAACAGGAAGGGTGTGATGGTAAGGAGGATTCCAACGGACATTTCTCCGCTCATCATATTTCCGAACAAACGTACTGCCAGAGCCAATGTACGGGTGAATTCACTGATGATGTTGAAGGGAAGCATGATGAACGTTGGCTCCAGATAGGATTTGAGGTAGGCTCCGAACCCGCCTTCCATGATCCCGTAGGTCGGTACAGCAATGAATACGCATATGGCCAGAGCCGTTGTGGTGGAAAGAGAACCGGTTGGAACGGCATATCCCGGTAAAATGGTGCAAAGGCTGGCAGAAGCGATGAAAAGAAAAAGGGTTCCGATAAAACCGATATACCGTTCAGGCTGACGCAGCCCCACTTCGGCCAGCTGGTTCCGGATCCCCAGGACGATGATTTCCAGCACCGACTGCCACCGGGAAATATGAATGCCTGTACTGAGTTTTCGGGTAATGAGAAAGGCACCGACTATCAACAGGATCATCAGGATCCATGTGTTGAGTATAGTGGCGTTCAGCTTAAACATACCGGACTGCCAATAGATAAGATGATCAGGGCTCAGTTCCACAGGATGTCCTCCTTTCGCCGGAAGCTTCCTTATTCAATGATTGCCTGGTCTTTCGCATCACCATGGCCCGGGCCGTGAAAAACCCCATGAGACACGCGGCCAGACGCTCCAGATGCCCCTGTGAGATTACGGCAAAACCCAACAGGGTGACCCCGGTACGCAGGATCATGCTGAGACTGAATACCATGCCGGGATGCTTGGAGTGAACGCCTTTTAAAACCGTCCACCAAAGGCCGCCGAAAAAGAAAACACCCAAAGCCCCCCCTATAAGAAAAGATGCCGGAAGAATCACATAGTTACTCATCTTTTTTCTCCTGTCCTTTTCGGATTTTCTTATCCTCGCCGGCTACCCAATGCCAGGCGTTCATGCAGCCAAGACACAAGCCGGCGACAAGCAGGATCAGGGTCCAGGACTGTTCTGAGGGGAAACGCCTGTCCGCCCACATCCCTGCCGCCACCCCAAGAAGCGTCGGGACCGCCACCGACCAGCCTACAAGGCCGAACATGGCGAGGCCGGACCAGATGGTCTGTATGGACTCCTGCCTGGCCTTCAGCTTTCGGGCTTCTATCCTGCCGATCTGACGGCTGTATTCAGAATGGGACTTCTTCCTGTTCGGGTCTTCCTCCTTACCCATGATGCACCTCCGTCAGCCGCCGCACAAATTCCCCTTCCAGTTTTACCAGCACATTCCTCACCTGTTGCTCCCGCTCGTCAAGATTCTTAAATTCCTTTTCCACTGCTTCTCGGAGATTGCCAAGATCCAACCCGGTAAAAGCATTTCGTACAGAAATAAGCACCTCGGTTCCGGTCTTTACCAGCACGCCTTCGTCCAGAGCAACATAGAACTCTCCATCCTGAACCGTTTCACATATCAAGATTCCGGGACATAGGGCAGCGGCACAGTCCAGACGGTGCGGAAGCAGACCAAAGGCCCCTTGCCTCGTTTCAGCCACAAGCCTCAGGACATCGGTCTTCTCCATAAAGATCGTGTATGGCAACAGGATTTTCAGCCTCATATGTTCTGCTTCCATGGCATCCTCCCCTATTTTTTAGCTTCATCGATGGATCCGATCATATACAACGCGCTTTCGGGATAATCCCTGAACTCATCGGAAAGAATCCGTTCACAGCCATCAAGGGCGTCCTGAAGCTTAACGGTTTTGCCCGGAATATTGCTGAACTGCTCCGTGGTGAAGAAGGGCTGTGTAAGAAAGCGTTCAAGTCTTCGGGCTCTGAGTACCACCTTTCTGTCCTCCTTGGATAATTGCTCCAGCCCCAGCATGGCAATGATGTCCTTCAGGTCATCGTATTGGGCCAGTGTTCTTCGGACTTCTTGGGCGATGGTGTAATGGCGTTCCCCGGCAATGCCTGGCGTGGCCATCTTGGAGTTGGATTTCAGAGGATTGATGGCAGGGTACAGCCCCTCGCTGGCACGTTTACGGGACAAAACAATGGAGGCGGAAAGGTGAGTAAAGGTATGAACCGCAGCGGGATCCGTCAAATCGTCTGCCGGAACATATACCGCCTGTATGGAGGTTATTGCTCCGGAATCCGTACTGGCGATGCGTTCCTCCAAAAGCGAAAGCTCGGTACTCAGGGTTGGCTGATACCCCAGCCGTGAAGGCATCTGCCCCATCAGTCCCGATATCTCCATTCCTGCCTGGATAAAGCGGAATATGTTGTCTACCAGAAGAAGCACATCCCTCTGTTCATCGTCACGGAAATATTCTGCCATGGTGAGAGCCGCCTGACCTACCCGGAACCGGTTGCCCGGAGGCTCATTCATCTGTCCGAAGACCATTACCATATTGGGGAGTACACCGGCATCCTTCATGGCCCGGTAAAGCTCCTCTCCTTCACGGCAACGTTCTCCGATACCGCAAAAGATGCTGACTCCGGCGTGCTGGTGCACCATATTGTGAATCATTTCCGTTAACAGAACGGTTTTGCCCACACCCGCTCCTCCGAATAGTCCTGCCTTCCCGCCCCTTTCCAAGGGCATCAGGACGTCGATGATCTTGATTCCGGTTTCAAATATTTCCGATCGGGTTGACCGTCTCAAAAGTGACGGGGGTTCCTGATGAATGCTTCGCCACTTCACATCTTCAGGAGGCGGCTGGCGATCTATGGGGTTGCCGAAAACATCAAACATCCGAGACATGATGCCCTGCCCAACGGGAGCCTTCAGGGTTTCTCCGGTATTGCGCACAACCATCCCTCGTGCCAGTCCTTCCGTAGGGGTCAGGGCGATGCCGCGAACACTGGTTTTGTCCAGCTGCGACATGACTTCTATGGATATCTTTTCCTCTGTTCCTGTGACCAGAAGCGTATGGATAGGAGGCAGATGCTCCGCGAACCGTATGTCCACCACACTGCCCTGAACCCGTATAACGATGCCCTCGGTCAGTTTTTCCGATATGCTTCCCATAAGCGCACCTTCCTGTCGTAGTGATGAACTCTATGCCACGGATGAAAGGCGTATGAAGGGCACATCCGTCTTCATCGTTCTTCATCGGGTTTCATCTGCGTTCATCCGTGGCAATGGGTTTTCTATTCAGTGATAATATACCCCCCGGGAAGCCCCTTCAACCCAATTTAAAACCCCTATCCCGGTGTGCTCACCAGAATAGGGGTTGTGTCCTTTTGTACGATGTAGTTACTCCGCTACCCAGTTGTGATAAACGCTTTGAACGTCATCATGGTCTTCCAGGAGATCGATCAGTTTTTCCATCTTCTTGGCGTCCTCTTCCGAGGAGAGACGCGCTTCGGTTTGCGGAAGAAAGCGAAGCTCTGCGATTTCAAAGGTATAACCGTCTGCGGCGAGGGTATCGCGCACCTGAGCGAAATCCGCCACAGCGGTATAGATTTCATAATAGCCATCCTCGGAGATGAAATCCTCCGCACCGGCCTCCAGAGCCTGCATCATCACCTCATCCTCGTTGGGAGCGCTCTCGCTGCTGATGACCAGAACACCCTTGTTGTCGAAAAGGTAACCCACACAGCCGTTGGCGCCCAGATTTCCGTCCGCTTTGCTGAAATAGGAGCGAATGTCCGCTGCTGCCCGGTTCCGGTTATCCGTCAGGACCTCCACCATAACGGCAACGCCTCCTGGGCCATAGCCTTCATAGCGAATTTCCTCAAAAATCTGGTTCCCCAGTTCGCCGGCTCCCTTCTTAATGGAGCGGTCGATATTGTCATTGGGCATGTTGGCGGCTTTTGCCTTTTCAATGGCCGTTTTCAGTGTTGCGTTATATTCCGGATCACTGCCGCCCTCCCGGACCGCAACCATAATAACCCGTGCCATTTTAGTGAAAATTTTCGCCCGCTTTGCATCCTGTTTGTTCTTACGCCCTTCAATGGTCCCTATACGACCCATACTATGATCCAACTCCTCACATTTATGCAGAATAAAAACCCGACAAGAAAGTCTAACGACTCACTCACCGGGTTATTTTAACATAATTTGCTGCACACTGCAAACAGGGGCTTACATCGCCTCGTTCTCCATAATCAGCTCGTTATTGGAAACCATTTCACAGAAGACATCTACAAGGTATGGATCGAATTGAGTCCCTCTGCAACGTTTCAGTTCTTTTACCGCTTCATCGGTTGATCGGGCATTGCAGTAAACACGGTTATGACACATGACATCGTATGCGTCTACAACCGAAATAATCCGGCTGATAATCGGTATTTCCGGGCCTTTAAGACAGGCTGGATATCCGCTGCCGTCCCAACGCTCGTGATGGTGCAGGATGAATTCCCCCACAGATTGCATATTCGTGGATGTATTAAGGATATTGTGTCCGATCTCGCAGTGCTTTTTCATCACATCCCATTCGTCAGAGGTCAATTTATCCGGTTTGGTAAGGATGGAGTCCGGGATACCGATCTTGCCGATATCATGCATGGCGCTGGCCAAGGACAATTGATCGATCATGTTCTCACTGAGCCCTATCTTATGTCCCACAGCCAAGGCTGTGGATTTTATCCGTTCGGCATGGGCCTTGGTTTCCAACGTTTTTTCTTCAAGGCTGGTTTGCAGGGACATGATCAATGAGCTGCGCCGGCTGTTGGACACGTTGAGCTTGTTGCGATACATGCGGTCATCCGCTTCTTTGATCAGTTCTTCCAGCGGGCCGGAATCTTCACGCCGCGTGGCATAGCCTAAGGCGATGCTGGGATTTAAGGGCTTCATTTTCGTAGCTTCACATTGATGACGTATCCGTTGGCAAACCTCTCGCGCCACCTCTTCGTCAGCTCCAGGCAGAATAACGGCGAATTCGTCGCCCCCATGACGGCTTATGATATCTGTTTCCCGACAGCAGCGGCGCAGTATCTCTGCCGTTACTGCCAGAAGGGTGTCTCCCGCAGTGTGACCAAACAGATCGTTTGCAACCTTCAGACCGTTCATATCCCCCATTATAACAGTAAAGGGATAGGCGTGGTCGTGATCGAGGAACTTCAAACGCTCGTCAAACCAAGCCCGATTGTAGAGCCCGGTAAGCTTATCGTGATAGCTCAGATAGCGAACCTTTTCATCAATTGCTTTCTTTCGTGTTATATCCTGAGCAATGGCTTGTATCTCGTAGGTTCCGCCTTCGTTTGAAAAAGCATCCAGGGTCATCTGCACCGAACAGGTTCTCAGCTCCCGTGTACGAAGATCCAATTCAATTGGAGCCCCAGATAGTTTTTTCACCGTAGCTAAAATGTTTTCGGCTAAATAATCCTCATTATCCGCCTCCACCATAAGATCCTTCAGATGCATTTTTTTAAGCTTGTCTTCCCGATAATTCAAAAATTCCTGGCAGTATTTGTTTGCCGATGTAATTCTTCCGGTGGAATCCATGGTAAGCATGATCGCCGGCGCACGGTCAAAAAGCGATCGATAGCGCTCCTCGCTGGTCTTAAGCCGGTTATGCATTTCCACACTTTCAGTGATGTCGTACAGGATTCCCTGCTCTCGGATCGCCCTACCGTTCTCGTTGTAATCTAAAATGGCATTCTCTTCAACCCAGCGGATTGTACCGTTCTTACAAATAACACGATAACGATGCCGATACTCGGTTTCTTTGGCTTCTCTCATGTTATAAACAAGCTGCTGAGCGTGGTCTCTGTCCTCCGGATGAATGAAATCCCAGTAGTCTTTCAGGGCGCCTTCGTAGAAATCTTCAGGAACATATCCGTACTGGGCAACATTCTCCGTTACAAATTTCGTGGGAACGGTAATATCCAGTGTCCATTCAAAAACAACTACGTTACTCTTTTCAATAACTTCGTATGCCTGTGTCAATCGGCGGTTCAGATATTCAAGCCTGTTTGCTTCATGATTTATTGAATTCGACATCGCTGGACTCCGTTTCATGGCAGTTTTCCTGCATCAATTTGATAACTACTAAGAAGTGCTGCTGCCAGCAGGTATATGCTATTGTGTACATATATTCGCCGAACGGTTAAGAAATCCTTTTCATATTAGATCAAAATATATATGCGTTTAAAATAATAAATACACACACGCCATATTCATGGCTTTTCGGCGGGGTACTTATCCCTTCTCCATTGGATAGCGGATACATCTTGAAAAGAAACTCAAAAGTCAAGGATACAGATTCATATAATGAAAACTGTACCCTTATCTTCTTTCACTATTTGGCACTTTAACGTGACGGTTATTTGAACTTCGGTGCGTATGGCGGCATCACCCGTTTATGATGACTGCGCAGATGAAGCCTTTCAATGATCTTGCGATCTTTCTCCGGTATTTCTTTTCCTTCCAAAAGATCATCGATGCAATCGTAGGTGGTACCCATCTCCCCTTCATCGGTCTGCCCTTCCCAAAGGCCGGCGGAGGGGGGGCGATCGATTACGCTTTGTGGAGCGCCCAAATGACGGCACCACTGGTAAACCTCCCGCTTGGTAAGGCTGGCAATGGGAAGGAAATCCACCCCGCCGTCACCGTACTTGGTGAAATAGCCGGTGTACACCTCGGCGGCGTTGTCTGTGCCTGCCACCAGATAGCCCCGGGAGTTGGCCACGGTATAAAGGGTGCTCATTCGCAGTCTTGCCCGGAGGTTCGCATCCGTCATCCGTCGGTTTTCCTCTACAGCCCGGTGGTCCAACTGGTCCATAACCTTGTCAAAAAGCAGATCGTGGGCCTGGGTAATATCCACTTCAATGGCATCAAGCCCGGCAGCCTTTGCCGCAGCCCAGGCATCCGCGCTGTCCCTTTCGTGACTTTTGCAGGGCAAAATAACCCCGATGGTATCCTCAGGGAACGCCCGCTTGATCAAAAACGCCACCAGGGTGGAGTCGATCCCCCCCGAAAGCCCCAGCACCACGCCCTTGCAGCCCGCTCCGGTAACCGTTTGTTGAATCCACTCCACCGTTTTATCAATTTTCTCATTAATTGTAAGCATCACTGACACTCCATGAAAGGCTGTTGCCCGATTGAATGTTTCAATGGGGATATTATACCATGGAATGATCCGTATACCTATTCATTCGCAACATGAAAGACCCTGTTGCGCCCCTCTTGCTTTGCCCGGTACATGGCCTCATCCGCCATCATGACAATCTGAGCCGGTCCCGTGCATCTGGAAGACAGCGCCGTCACAACGCCAAGGCTTACCGTGACACAGGCCGAAGCTTCGGAACCCGAATGGGGAATCCCCAGAGCTTCCACTGCCGTCCGTATTCTCTCTGCCACTGAAGCGGCGCCCTTGTGCTCGGTTTCAGGAAGAATCACCACAAATTCTTCACCACCGAAGCGGGCAACGATATCCGGCATGCGGCTGACGATGGCCTTTAATGCCTTGCTTATCTGTTTAAGACATTCATCCCCTGCCAGGTGCCCGTAGGTATCATTGAACAGCTTGAAATGATCCACATCCAGCATGATCATGGACAACGGCGCTCCCGAGCGCTTCAGCCGATGGAACTCGGCATTCATGGCATCATCGAAATAGCGTCTGTTGGCCAGGCCCGTGAGGCTGTCGGTGATTGAATTGACCTGCGCTGTATTGCGTTCAACCTCTAGCTGGCGGATAAGATGCTGTATCTCTTGTTCCGTCTCCTTGCGGGCGGTTATGTCGCGGGCGATGATGATGATACGGTTAGGTTTTCCGTCAGAACCTTTTACAAAACCGCTGTTCACCTCAACGTCGAACAGGGTTCCGTCTCTTCGGATGGCGCGGTATTCATTGGGTCTTGGGTATCCGCCGCTGAACATGATGTGGATATTATCCTGTGCCCGTTCAAGGTCTTCAGGAACAATGAAATCGGAAAACTTCATCTTTGTGAACCCTTCAAAATCATCCTCAAAGCCGAACATTTTTTTTGCTGCCTGAGAAACCATCAGAATACGGCCCTCCATATCCGTGATGGTGATATCATCCGGAGACGCATCCAGGATGGATCGGTAGGTTCCTTCACTTTCAATAAGTGCGGCTTCCGTGCGCTTCCACTCTGTAATGTCACGGACAACGCTGTATATGTGAGGCTGATTATAAAGTGTAATGATTCTGCCGGAAATAAGGCCCGGATAGTGACTGCCGTCCCTTCTCATGAAAAAACACTCCATGTTTTCACAAAATCCGTTATCCACCATTTGCTTGATGTAACTATCCCGATCTTTGATGTCATACCATACCGTATTGTCAATGGAGGATCTGCCGATAATCTCTTCTCGGGAGCCTTCGCCCAGTTTTAGAAACCCCGAGTTGACATCCACAAATACCCCATCCGACAAACGCGTAATGGACACGGCATCAGGGCTTGTATTGAAGATCATCTTGAGCTGATCCTTTTCTTCCTTATTCTCCGCGTTGAGCCGCTGATTCACCATAATTCCAAAGCCGAATGTCCATAATGTGCTGGTGATGATAGGCACGACAAAAGCCATGATATGTAAGGGGTTTTGAGAAAATGCACTATAGGACTGAATGGGAGGTGAAAGCGATGTTAGTATTGTGCGAAGCAGCATAAAAGTGCCTTCGGCGGCGAAAAATACGGCAACAAATCGCGCGGAAAATGCGCTGGACCCTTTTCCTTTCGACAGCAAGCAGTACGCCGTCATCAGCGTGATAGCCGCTATAGTAAGTGACACAACAACCGCGCGTCCTGTAATGCTGTTTTGAACAAACATGAAATAGTAATAGACAAGACAGAGAGCAACGTAAATTCCCGTGAGGGTCCGTCGATTCTCTTTTTGATCAAGAAAGCGAACCACACCGACATAAAGCAATAGATAACCTAGGTAGAGCAGCGGGTTTGCAATGCGTGCCAAAAGGTAAAACGCTGAGTTGTCGTACAGAGAAACGAATATGGAGCCGACTGCCAGGGAAACCGATCCAGCCAGCCACAGTTCAACACCCCGAAAACGTTTATTGAGGCGGTATTGTATAAAGAGAGCCAATACTTGTGCCAATAGGATTAAGCCCTGGACGAAAGCTATCGTTCTGATGTCAAGTTGCATGGGTGCCTCCGGCAATCTAATGTATGATTACTATACCCCAAAATCGGATGAACTGCGCATACGGATTGCCTTCAATCAAAAAATGTGTGTTTACAGTGGGGCTTCCCCTTGCATCTCAGCAAAATGGCAAAAATGAAAACGGGCAGGACTTCCGCTTTTGCAGAAGTTCCACCCGTTTATTCCTATCATCTACACGCGTCTAAAATCTAAATTTCCCCTTACTTCTCCAGCGCCAGGGTCAAATCACAGATATTGACGATTTCCAAATCCTCCGGCTTGATGTCCGCCTTAGAGATTCGAATCCATGCCTCCAGGGTATCCAGCGCCGTCAGGCAGGGGATCTTCTTCTCTACGGCTGCACGGCGGATCTTGAAGCCGTCGGTGCGGCTGTCTCGGCCCTTGCTGGGAATGTTCACTACCCAGTTGATGGCGCCGCTGCGGATCATATCGATGACGTTGGTTCCTTCCAGCCCGATCTTGGTGACCACCTCCGCCTCAATGCCGGCATCGTGAAGGGATTTTGCCGTTCCCGGCGTGGCCGCGAAGGTATAACCCAGGGCGGTCATGTCACGGGCAAGGGTGATGAACTCATCCTTGTAATGATCGGAGATACTGGCCAGGATTTTTCCCTTCTCGGGAAGCTCCATCTTGGCGGCGATAAAGCCCTTGTAAAGCGCGTGGGTCAGATCCGTCTCAATGCTGAGCACCTCGCCGGTGGATTTCATTTCCGGTCCCAGGGCGATTTCAGAGCCGGGAATCTTGTCCATGGAGAACACCGGAACCTTTACGGCGTACTGCTTGGCTTCCGGGAACAGCCCGGTGCCGTAGCGCAGGTTTTTCAGCGGCATGCCCAGCATGGCCCGGGTGGCCACCTCGATCATGGAGATGCCGGTGACCTTGCTGATGAAGGGAACCGTTCGGGAGGCCCGGGGATTCACTTCGATGACATAAAGCTCCTCATTGGCATACACATACTGGATATTGATGAGGCCCACCACGTGCAGGGCCCGGGCCAGGGTTTCGGTAACGGTGACAATCTTGGCCTTCAGTTCTTCACTGAGGGAGGGAGCCGGGTAGATGGACACGCTGTCGCCGGAATGGACTCCTGCCCGCTCCAGGTGCTCCATGATGCCGGGGATCAGGATGTCGGTGCCGTCACAGATGGCGTCCACCTCAATCTCGATGCCGTTTAGGTACTTGTCGATCAGGACCGGTTTCTTGGGGTTCTTGCTGCGGGCCAGCTCCAGCCAGGTTTCAATTTCTGAAGCGTTGTAGGCGATTTCCATGCCCAGGCCCCCCAACACGTAGCTGGGGCGCACCAGAACCGGGTATCCCAGTTCCTCGGCTACCTTCATCCCCTCTTCCATGGTCATGACGGCAACCCCTTTGGGGCGCTTGATATCATACTCTTCCAATACCGCCTCGAAGACCTCGCGGTTTTCCGATGCGTCGATATCCGCAGCGGAGGTTCCCAAGATCCGGATACCCTTCTCACTGAGGAATTCCGCCAGCTTGATGGCGGTCTGCCCGCCGTATTGCAAAATGACCCCCAGGGGTTTTTCCTTTTCGATGATGTTCAACACATCTTCTTCCGTGATGGGCTCGAAGTAAAGCTTGTCGGAAATGTCGAAATCCGTGCTGACGGTTTCCGGGTTGTTGTTGACGATGATGGCCTCGTAGCCCATCTCCCGCAGGGCAAGCACCCCGTGGACGGAGCAGTAGTCGAATTCAACTCCCTGCCCGATTCGGATGGGGCCTGAACCGATGACCAGCACCTTTTCGCGGTCGGATACGATGGACTCGTCCTCGTAATCGTAGGTGGAATAAAAGTAGTTGGACACAGCATCGAACTCACCGCCGCAGGTGTCCACCATCTTGTAAACCGGCATCACTTTCTGGGCCTTGCGGGCCTCGAAGACCGCATCGGGATTGGTATCCATCAGTCGGGCAATGGTCTTGTCGGAGAAGCCGCGCTGTTTAAGGAAACGCATTTCATCAGCATCGATGTCCGACAGCTTGCGGCCCCGGATGGACTCTTCCCACTGGATGATGTTGAGGATCTTGTGTACGAAGAAGGGATCGATCATGGAAAGCTCGGAGCATTCTGCAACCCCGTAGCCCCGGCGAAGCATCTCAGCCAGATAGTAGATCCGCTCGTCGTCCCCTTCCTTAACCAGACGCTTCAGCTCTTCTTCCCCGATATCCGCCGCCTTGTCGAACAGAAGTCCGTCCTGACGGATTTCCAGGGAGCGGATCCCCTTTAAGAGAGCGCTTTCAAAGCGGTTGCCTATGGCCATGACTTCCCCGGTGGCCATCATCATGGTGCCCAGACGGCGTTTGCCGCTGTCCAGCTTGTCGAAGGGCCATTTGGGGATCTTCACCACGCAGTAGTCCAGGGTAGGCTCGAAGCTGGCCATGGTCTTGCCTGTGACATCGTTGGTGATTTCCTCCAGGCTGTAGCCGATGGCGATTTTGGCTGCCACCTTGGCGATGGGATATCCGGTAGCCTTGGAGGCCAGGGCGGAAGAACGGCTCACCCTGGGGTTTACCTCAATGACATAGTAGTTGAAGCTCAGTGGGTCCAGAGCGTACTGCACGTTGCAGCCTCCCACGATATTAAGCGCGGTTACGATTTGAATGGCTGCGTTGCGGAGCATCTGGTATTCCCGGTCGCTGAGGGTCTGGGAGGGTGCCACCACGATGCTGTCTCCGGTATGAATGCCCACGGGATCGATATTTTCCATGTTGCACACGGAAATCACGTTGCCCTTGGCATCCCGGATCATCTCATACTCAATTTCCTTCCAGCCCTTGATGAAGCGTTCAATCAGAATCTGGCTGGCCATGCTGAAGGCGATGCCCTTGGGGGCAATCTCCAGCAGCTCCTCCCGGGTATAGGCGATGCCGCCCCCGGTTCCCCCCAGGGTGAAGGCCGGACGAACCACCACCGGGTAGCCGATGCCGTCGGCGTATTCCACGGCCCCTTCCACGGTGGAAAAGATATCGCTTTCGATAACCGGCTGACCGATGCGTTCCATGGTGTGCTTGAACAGCTCCCGGTCCTCGGATTTTCGGATGGCTTCCAGATTGGTGCCCAACAGCTCCACGGCATATTTTTTAAGAATGCCTTTTTCGTCCAGCTCCAGGGCCAGGTTCAGTGCGGTCTGGCCCCCCATGCCCGCCAGAATTCCCTGGGGACGTTCCTTGGCGATGATTTTTTCCAGAAAAACCACGTTCAGTGGCTCGATGTACACAGAATCCGCCATGCGGGTATCGGTCATGATGGTGGCCGGATTGGAGTTTACCAGAACCGTTTCTATGCCCTCGTCCATGAGGACACGGCAGGCCTGGGTGCCGGAATAGTCGAATTCTGCGGCTTGTCCGATGATGATGGGCCCGGAACCGATCACCATGATCTTGCTGAAATGGGTTCGTTTCATTGGTGGGCCTCCTTGAATTTATTCATCAGTGCTTCGAAACGGTCAAACAGATAGAGGGAATCGCTGGGGCCCGGGGAGGCCTCGGGGTGGTACTGCACGCTGAAGATGGGCAGCTCCCGGTGCATCATGCCTTCAACCGTTCCGTCGTTTACATTCACATGGGTTATTTCAACCTTTGCAGGGTCAAGGCTCTCTTCAACCACCTCGTAGCCGTGGTTCTGGCTGGTGATCATCACGCGGTCCAGGCCCAGATCCTTCACAGGATGGTTGGTGCCCCGATGGCCGTATTTCATCTTGCGGGTGTTGCCGCCGAAGGCGTGGGCCAACAGCTGATGCCCCAGGCAGATGCCGAAAACGGGTCTTTGCACCATCAATTCCTTTACCACATCAATGATTTCCTTAAGTTCCGCCGGGTCACCGGGGCCGTTGGAGAGGAAGATGCCGTCGGGGTTGCAGGCCATGATCTCTTTGGCCGTGGCGGTTGCGGGGAATACGCTGAGAAGCATGTTGCGGTGGGTCATGGAGGCCAGGATGTTCCGTTTGATGCCGAAATCCATCACGGCTACTCGCAGAAGCTGAGGCTCCAGGGTATATGGCATGGGGGTGCTTACGGTCTGCACGGCGCCTGCATTTGAAAACTGTTTGATTTCTGCAGTATGAAATTCCGGAGAGGTGTCGTCGGCGACGATCTTGCCCCGAAGGGTTCCCGACTCCCGCAGATGCCGGGTAAGGGCCCGAGTGTCCACATCCATCAGACCCGTCAGCTGGTTTCTAAAAAAATAGTCTTCCAAACCCTCGCTGCCGCGCCAGTTCGAAAAACTATCACAGCCCTCGCGGATGACAAAGCCCCGGACCATGGGCTTGTGTGACTGCCCGTCCAGTGGCGTGAACCCGTAATTGCCGATAAGTGGATATGTCATAACCACAATTTGTCCATAGTACGACGGATCCGTCAGTGTTTCCTGGTATCCGGTCATTCCTGTGTTGAAAACCACTTCCCCCAGTACATTCCGGGGTACTCCGAAGAGCGTCCCGTCGAAACGGGTGCCGTCCTCCAGTAAGAGATAACCTTTCATATGAACCCTCCTTGTCGAACCTATCGTTCGCGTATTTTGCACCTCTCAGGGTGCAATTAAATAGCCTTAGGGCGTGCTGTTCCAGCCCTTCTAAGAACGGCCTGAAACATAATAACACGACCGGTATGTTTATGCAACCGTATATCAGCTTATTTTGAGTTATATACCCCGATATATGTCCATATTAAAACATAGCCACGGATAACACGGATTTACACGAAAAAGGGATGGTCGTAAGGCAATAATAAACATCCGTGCGAATCCGTGTTATCCGTGGCTAGGCATTCTTCCAGTGTTTTTTAAAATGGGTCTCCTAGGAGACCCATAATGGTTTATGCATTTTCTGTTTTCAAGAACTCCCGGGCGTTGGCGATCATGGTTTGAATGCTGGCCTGTGAAGTGGAGCCATAGGATTTCTTGGCTTCCATGCAGCTTTTAAGCTGTACAGCCTCCAGGACGTCCGCTTCAAACAATGGACTGAACACCTGGAATTCCTCAATGGACTGTTCTTCAATGGCAATACCCTTCAGGATACAGCTTCTCACCATCTGTCCGGAGACCTCATGGGCGCTGCGGAAGGGCAAGCCCTTTCGAACCAGATAATCGGCAACGTCGGTAGCATTGGTATACCCCAAGGAGGCCGCTTTAAGCATATTATCCTGCTTAACCGTCATGGTTTCGATCATTTCAATGAAAATCTTCAGACAAGGCTTCAGGGTGTCCACCGTATCGAACAGCGGGGGCTTGTCCTCCTGCATATCTTTGTTGTAGGCCAGTGGCAAGGATTTCATCAGGGTCAGGATGTTGACCAGGTTGCCGTAGGTGCGCCCGGTCTTTCCGCGGATCAGCTCCGCCACGTCGGGGTTTTTCTTCTGCGGCATGATGCTGCTCCCCGTGCTGAAGGCATCGTCCATCTCGATAAAACCGAAGGGTGACGAACTCCAGAGAATCAGTTCCTCGCAGAACCGGCTCAGGTGCATCATCAGGATGGACGCATCGGCAATGAATTCAATGACATGATCCCTGTCGCTGACGGAATCCATGGCGTTTTCGGTCATGCCGGCAAAGCCCAGCTCCATAGACGTATATTCACGGTCCGTGGGATAGGTCACCCCCGCCAAAGCGCCGCTTCCCAAGGGATTCAGATCCATACGGAGGGTACAGTCGATCAGACGGCTGTAGTCTCTTCGGAACATCTGGAAATATGCCATCAGATGATAGCCAAAGGTTACCGGCTGTGCATTCTGAAGGTGGGTCATTCCCGGGAGCACCGTATCCCTATGCATTTCTGCAATGGAAACTACCGTCTCCAATAGCTCCAGCACAAGACCGGCAATCTCGGGCAATTCGTCCTTCATGTACAGCTTAAGATCCAACGCCACCTGATCGTTGCGGCTTCTTCCGGTATGCAGCTTCTTCCCCACTGCGCCGATCCGTTCCGTGAGAACCCGTTCCACCCACATGTGGATGTCTTCATCCCCCAGGGTGTACGAAACGGTTCCGGCCTCCATATCACGAAGGATGCCTTCAAGACCGTCCACCAACTGCAGCACTTCCTGTGTGGTCAGGATTCCGATTTTGCCAAGCATACGGGCATGGGCTTTGCTGCCCCGGATATCCTGCCTGAAGAGCCGTTTATCAAATTCAATACTGGCGTTAAATGCGTCCAGTAATTCAGAGGCCGGTTTCGAGAACCGGCCGCCCCATAGCTTCATATGATGTCCTTTTCCTTTACACTGTTTTTCAAATCCATCATCGCACGAATCTTCAGCGGCAGTGAGAAGAGATTGATGAATCCTTCGGCATCATACTGATTGTAGACATCATCTTCTCCAAAGGTAACGAACTCTTCACTGTACATGGAGAACGGCGACTGGGAACCTGCGTTGTAAATCTGACCCTTGTAGAGCTTCAGCTTCACTTCGCCGGTAACCACCTGCTGGGTTGATTCAACAAAGGCATCCAAAGCAATTTTCAGCGGTGTAAACCACAGGCCGTCATAAACCAGTTCCGAGTATTTTTTTGCAATGCCGGACTTGAAGCTCATGGTTGCACGGTCGTGAACCAGTTTTTCAAGAATGGCGTGGGATTTGTAAAGCAGCGTGCCGCCCGGTGTTTCATATACCCCACGGGACTTCATCCCAACCAATCGATTCTCAACAATATCAATAATCCCTATACCATTGGCGCCTCCCAGTTTATTCAGCTTAAGGAGCAGCTCCAGAGGACCCATTTTCACGCCATCAACAGCAACGGGTACACCCTTTTCATAGCTAATGGTCACATAAACCGGAGCGTCCGGTGCATCTTCAGGCTTCACGGTCATCTGGTAGATGTTCGGATCATGCTCGTTCCAGGGGTTTTCCAGATTTCCACCTTCGTGGCTAAGGTGCCAGACGTTCCCGTCACGGCTGTAAATGTCTTTCTTGGTTACAGGGATCGGGATGCCGTGTTTGTTGGCAAAGTCGATGCAGTCTTCACGGGATTTCAGATTCCAGGTTCGCCAGGGAGCGATAATCTTCAAGGAAGGGTTCATCGCCTTGATGGTGCATTCAAAACGCACCTGGTCGTTCCCTTTGCCGGTACAACCGTGAGCGATGGCAACAGCGCCTTCCTTTTCTGCAACTTCAACCAGCTTCTTGGCAATCAGAGGTCGCGCGATGGCAGTTCCCAGAAGATAATCATCCTCGTAAACCGCTCCGGCTTTTAACGTTGTGAACGCGTAGTCCTTAACGAACTCCTCTTTGACATCGATAACATATGCTTTAACCGCACCGGTTTCCAGCGCCTTTTTCTTAACAGCTACGAAATCATCCTTCTGGCCGACATCGACACAAACCGCGATAACATCGTACCGGTATTCGATTTCCAACCATTTAAGAATGACAGAGGTATCAAGACCTCCGGAATAAGCCAGAACAACCTTTTCTTTCTTTTCTTTGTTCATATGTATGCCCTCCTTCGTATATATATAACCTGTTGTTATTAATGATTATAGCAGGTCATACGAAGAATGCAAGCATATTTATAGTATTTATTTCATATTATTTCTTTTTGTCATTTATATAAATTATCTTTAAAACTGCATTTAGTAACGGTTACATCAGTATACAGTTGTATATAAAAGTGAGAAGCAAACAGATAAATAGTATATATATACATTATCGCCGCATAATCGATGTATAAATCGATTATTTTATACAGGATAACTACTGAATTAGGAAACAGGTATAGGTTTAGCTTTTATTAATTGTAACGGCTTTTATTTACCGGGTTTTGTTTTGCGCGGTTGCTTCCATCCGATCAGGGGTATGGCACCATCCAAGAGACGAAATGTATTGTGATCTAAACAATGCAGAACAATATCCATAACCAGTATCAAAATACTATTTAAGGTATATTTAAGATACTTCACATTTACATGAATACCATTATGTGGTACCATTTACTTGCTGGACAGCACAAAACCAAGAAAGCGAGGTTGTAATTATGAAAAGACTGATTGGATTGTTGATGGTTGTCATGTTAGTTGCAGGAACTTTCTGCACATCATTTGCTGACACACCAAGGTCACTGGGCACAGGCGAGTTGAGCTATGATCAGTACATTAACATGTTGGCCAAATCAAAAGGTATTAGCCGAGAAGCTGCTATCATGTACGACAACGCAGAAAACGCAAAGTATGAACAACAACTCGAAAAAAGGATGAAAGAAAATCCAAGATTAATACAATCCAGTTCTTTGTTTAAAGCTGCCGCTGTTACAAGTGGATATTACACATATTCTACGGCAACAACGACAAAGGCTTACCCAAATCGAAGCGATTTCAAAGCTACAGCAAGTATTACCGTTAAAATTTATGTAAATGGAACATTTCGAGAGATTGTTTCAAAACAAGGTTCTGTAAACTCTTATATAACGAGTGGATCAAATGCTGCCGCGACATGGGTTCAAACAAACGCATGGGATGATCCAAGTGGAGGGCGATACCCAACAACAAGTGTTACATATGGAGCTGAAGGTCGATTCGAAATCGTTACCCAACAAGCATTGACTGGCACGGCGGGTGTAGGCCTGACTTTGTCTGGCACAATCGGGCAAAATTATTATTACCGAACTGCAATCATGAGTGTCCAAGGGACAAAGGGAGTATATTAGAAATTCGGGTGTGCGCATGGATTTTTACAAACATAGTTTTTTGAGCCTTTGAAGCTTACTCCTCCTAATTTTGATTTGGAGGAGTAAGCTCTTTCGTATATCTTAGGAAAATTTGCATTAGAGAATCGGTATTCGGAGGTCATCATGAATAAAAAGCAAATTATATATGTTATGTGTGTTGTTATTATTGTCGTTGCAGCTTATAACACGGTAATGACTGCACCACACCTGCACCCGAGTTTAGCAGAAGCTATGGTAAAAAACGGTTATGATTTGAATGGAAATTCTAAAATTGATAAAAAGGAAATGCAAACTATACGCACATTAGCTCTGAGCGGCAGCGACATCACGGACATCTCAGGTTTGACGGAAACCGATAGCCCTAATTTAACTTCAGTCTATTTTTCACAGATAAGCGGCCTTAAAGATTACGATTTTTCAAACAATCCACAAATAATTGAATTAATGTTAGATGTATGTAATATTCAGTCTATGAGTCAAATTACCGCCAATGAAAATCTACAAAGATTATCTCTTGCTGGCAATCAGCTCACAGACATAAGTGAAATAGAAAAATACAGTTCATTAACAAAGTTGGCAATTGATCATAATCAAATTAATGATATCTCGTCGATAAAGAAACTCCCCTCATTAAAAACAATTGATTTGCGAGGCAATCCAATTACAGACTATACAGTGTTTCAAAGTACCAGAGAAATAACCACTGTGTATTTGGACAAATTGCAATATCAAGAACTACAGAAACAGATCCCAAAATTGAACAGTAATATTGATTTTAAAGTTTCGGATTAGGGTGTTCAATGCATCTCCGATGGTATGATCAAATGTCGGTTGATTTCATGATACACAGAAGACAGTCGGACATTTCCGAATCGAATCCGCTGATCATTTTGCAGAATCCTGTCCAGAAAACGTTTATTGAAGGATCATAGACATTTTGCCACTGTACATTTCCACGGGAAAGCTTCAACACTTCCCGCACGGCTGTTGTTTTCCCGTATCCCATAGGCGCTTCAACGATTGAAAGTGGATACGCCATAATACTCTCCATTGTAACCATCATTCGATTTGGAAAATATATGCTTCCTGATTTTCGTTTCCCATCTACGATCATTTTTGTCTCCTGCACTTAATTTATGTAAGTTATTAATGCGTGACATGTATATATTTATTATATCACTAAATATGCTATTAAATAATTCATGTAAATCAAAATAGAAGCCGCAGTATCCTGTTGGAAGCTGCGGCTTTATCTGACCTTTTGAATTATTGAGCCGGCGCCGCCTCCGGTATCGGTTCGACCGGCGGGGTTATTTCCGGCACAACCACCGGCTCTGAAACACCGATATCCTCCAGAGAGGTGTCATCCTGGGCATTGGGATCACCCACAAAATCGGCAGGAATCTCATCGATAAGGTTTGTCTGTTCGCCGGTTGCGGCAGAGGGGGTCGTTATTTCTGTGGCCGATCCGGTGGTCACCTCCGGTTTTTTCGTATCCTTGGCCGGAGTTTCTTCTTCTATATCCCCAACAACCGTTTTCTTGCTGTCCTTGATAATGACCTTTGACGGATCCACAACATCCTCAAGCTTTGTAAGAGTTCCTTCCACCGGAGTTTCCTCACCGGTTCGGTTATAAATGGCCAGCATCACTGCCTCTGTTGCCGTTGGGTAATGCAGATAATAGCTTGCTCCGCCAATGGTTTTGGCTTCTCCGGGTATACGGTATGAACGGGTGTTCTTCATATCCATGCCAATCATCGACGACCCCTGCTTCACCATTTCACCCACTGGCATGTCTGTGTCCACATACTTCATAGCGGTTGGGATAATCAGGGGAAGTTTAAGGCCCAGCGCTTTCTTGATGGCGGTCTTCACAAACAGCTGCTGTCGTTCGATACGACCCAAATCCCCTTCCTGACCGTGGGCGCCACCGTTGTTCTTACGCCATCTTAAAAACTGTATTGCATGATCTCCGTCAAGCAGCTGCTTTCCTGCCGGTATATCAATATGGAGCGGCGGTTTGCTGTAGGGATCGTCATATTGCATGTGGAACGGGATGTCCATTTCAACACCCCCGAGGATGTCCACCACTTCTTTAACCGCTTTATAATCGACTGCCACATAATTGTCCACAGGTACGCCAAGAACATTCGAAACCTCACGCACCGTTCCTTCCGGGCCACCGAGAGAGCCCTTCAGACCAACTACCGCATTAATCTTCATAGGGCTTTTCCCTGGAAGTTGATAATACGTGTCTCTGGGAACTGAAACGATATCCACCAGCTGATTATCCGGATCATAGCTGACCATCATCATCGTATCGGAGCGACCGCCGTCGGTACCCATTACCAGCACATTGAGACGATTGCTTTTCTTGACCATTTTATCCAGATCCAGTCGGTCCTCCGGTGTGAATTCTGCTTTTTTATTGAAGATGGAAAACAGGCCATCACTTTTGCCACCTTCGGCTTTTTCTGAACCGCTTGGTTTAACTACAAAAAATAAGACTGCGCCGATAACCAACGCAAAGCATAAGAATGCCACTGAAAAAACCTTGAGATAAAAACGCATGTGTATCCCCTTTCCAACAGTTAACAAGAATTGTCATGATGATGCATTTAATTTTAACATAATACATATGGCTTAAATATGAAAATAACATTAAATATGTTGGGAAAAATGAAATCCAAGTAAAATTATCGGATATTTTCTTCAGGGCTATTGACACCGTAATTGAACCATGTTAGGATTCATATCAACCGAATAGTAATGACTCTTATCAAGAGTGGCGGAGGGACAGGCCCGATGAAGCCCGGCAACCAGCGAAAGCATGGTGCTAATTCCTGCAGTGCGTTTACGTACTGGAAGATGAGGAGGATTCTGACTGTGCACACAGGCCTCTTTCATCGAAAGAGGTCTTTTCTATTGGCAAAACCCACTAAAAGGAGAATAACCATGAGCACTCAAAAACATCGTTTTGAAACACTTCAAATCCACGCAGGGCAAGAACCGGACCCTGCTACAGGCTCTCGGGCAGTGCCCATTTATCAGACCAGCTCCTATGTGTTCCGCAACGTGGAACATGCAGCCAATCTCTTTTCCTTGAAAGAACCCGGCAATATCTACACCCGGATCATGAACCCTACCACGGATGTGCTTGAAAAACGGATTGCCGCCCTGGAAGGTGGAGTCGGCGCACTGGCGGTAGCCTCCGGCTCTGCTGCAGTAACCCTGGCCATCCAGAATATTGCCGAGGTTGGTGATGAGATTGTTTCAGCCAGCACCCTATACGGGGGAACCTACAATCTGTTCAGCGTCACGCTTCCCAAGATGGGCATCACTACCCGCTTTGTCAATCCGGATGATCTGGAGGGATTCAGAGCGGCTATTAATGAAAAAACCCGGGCCGTTTACGTGGAAACCATTGGGAACCCCGGAGCAAATCTCATCGATCTGGATGCCCTCGCGATCATCGCCCATGAAAACGGCGTTCCTTTGATCGTAGATAACACCTTCGCCACCCCTTACCTGTATCGTCCCTTTGAACACGGCGCCGACATCGTCATTCACTCCGCCACCAAGTTCATCGGCGGCCATGGCACCTCCATTGGAGGCCTGATCGTGGATTCCGGCAAATTCGACTGGGCCGCCTCCGGCAGATTCAAAGGACTTACAGAGCCGGATCCCAGCTATCACGGTATCCGATACGCCGGTGATGTGGGCGCCGCGGCCTTCATTGTAAAGGCCCGGGTGCAGCTGCTTCGCGATACCGGAGCATGCCTCAGCCCCTTCAACGCATTTCTTCTGCTTCAAGGACTCGAAACCCTTTCCCTGCGGGTGGAGCGGCACGTTTCCAATGCCCAGCGAATTGCGGCCTATCTGGAAAATCATCCGGCTGTGGGCTGGGTTCAATATCCCGGTCTGGAGAGCAGTCCTTATAAGGCGTTGGCCAAACGCGACTTTCCCAAGGGAACGGGCTCCATCTTCACCTTTGGCATCAAGGGGGGTCTTGATGCCGGCATAAAATTCATCGACAGTCTGGAGCTGTTCTCCTTGCTGGCCAACGTTGCCGATGCAAAGTCCCTGGTGATTCACCCTGCCAGCACAACCCACGCCCAGCTGGACCCTGAAGCTCAGGTTTCCGCCGGTGTTGGCCCGGATCTTATCCGCATCTCCATCGGCATCGAAAATGTTGAGGATTTGATCGCTGATTTGGATCAGGCGTTGGAGATTGCGTCCCGCGTTTAGCATTCAGCGACGCATAACTCATAACGAAAAGGAGCCCCCATGCCTGTCATCATACCCAATGATCTTCCTGCCGCAGAAACTCTGGCCGCTGAAAACATATTCACCATGACGGAGGTTCGAGCTGCCCATCAGGATATACGGCCCCTGCGCATTGCCATCCTGAATCTGATGCCCACGAAGGAGGTTACCGAGACTCAGCTGCTTCGTGTGCTTGGAAACTCTCCCCTTCAGACTGAAGTGGTACTGGTAAAGCTCGAAAGCTATGAACCGAAAAACACTTCCACGGATTATCTTGATCGCTTCTATGTTCCCTTTTCAGAGATTGAGCATCAGAAGTTCGACGGGATCATCATCACAGGAGCGCCGGTGGAAAATCTCCCTTTTGAGGAGGTTCGCTACTGGCCGGAGCTGAAACGCATATTGGACTGGTGCGAGCACCACGGATTCTGTACCTTTCACATTTGTTGGGGGGCCCAGGCAGGGCTTTATCATCACTACGGCATACAAAAGCTGGAACTTGAGGATAAATGCTTCGGTGTGTTTCCTACACGGGTTGCATTAAAGACCTGTCCCTTGGTACGGGGATTTGATGATGTGTTTTATATTCCTCACTCCCGCCACACAACCGTTCATCGGGAAGACATTCTGCTGGTTCCCAACCTGGAGATTGTTGCCGAAAGCGAAGAGGCCGGAGTCGCACTTGTTGTTTCCAAGGATGGCCGTCAGGTCTTCGCAACTGGTCACTCGGAATACGACCCCTTGACCTTGGCCACGGAGTATTTTCGCGATCGTGACAAGGGACTCCCCATTGCCATTCCTGAAAATTATTTTCCAGAGGATAATCCAGCCGAGGCGCCTCTGGTCCGGTGGCGCGGCCATGCTCATTTGCTGTTCGCCAACTGGCTGAATTACTACGTATACCAGGAAACACCCTACGATTTGGCCTCTGCCGCACTGTAGAACAAACACTATATTAAATAAGAAAGGAGCAGGATGTCGCCGGATTGGCGGGATCTCTGCTCCTTTTAAATGCACTCACTTCGTACATTCCGTTATCAGTCGGTTAAAAACCTCTTGAACCTGCTGCAGCAGCTTTGCACTGCTGGGGTTTAGCAGCGTTGCCGCATCGATGATATCTGCCCACAGCGCTTTCAGCTCCACTCCGGCATCCGAGGAAGGGGTATTGACCTGGAAAGCCTTCATTTCTTCCCGGGCATGGGCCAGGCTGGCTGCATTAAGATACCCAATCATGCTTTCCAGGAGCTCGGTGGCCATTTCCCTGATTTTATCCGATTTGCCTTCGCCGAATTCGTTGAAATAGCTTTTATTCATACTGCTGGCCACAACATTTTCAATAATGGTTGGGATAGATGCCTTCAATGGTGCGATTGCGTCCATGAACTCGCCTCCTGGCAGGATGGATGCTTATTTTATCTCATCCTCGATTATCTTGCGATATTCCTTCAGTTCAAAATCTATGAACTCATCGATCATGGTTCGGTAGATCCCCTCAACGATATCGGCATCCACTCCGAATTCCAACGCATGGGTCCGGACATTCTGGATGACCACCTTTATTCGGTTGGGTTCCCGTATCACCGCTTCGTCGTTCTTGAAGATGGCCGCCTGCTCAACGAACTGGCCTCTCTCTGCGATCAGCCTGACGATTTCACGGTCGATACGATCGATATTAGCGCGTACTTCTTTCAGATCCTTGCAGTAATGCATGATTTCCACCTCAGCGCAGCATAAGTCTCGCATAACATACTGAATCATCATAAACCATTTAACCGGATAAGTCTATGATTGGCACAATTATAACAATCACCATTTTTCCTGATGAAGGAAGCTGTTCAACGGTTTTCGCGGTCTTGGCTGCGGATGTTCATCTGCATAGCCCACCGGAATAATGGCCTGTACGTATTTATCTGACGGCACACCGAGCATTTCCGCTATTTCACGGGGCTCGAACCATGCGATCCAGCAGGTGCCAAGCCCCTGATTCTGAGCTTCCAGAACCAGATGCTGGATCCCGATGGAGGTGTCGCGGATCAGTTTTTTAAATTCCAGCAGCGGGCTTTCGTCTTCAAGTGAAATGGGCTCCACCCCTTTAACCCGGCACCGGATGTCGGCGACACAGACGATGTGTATCGGTGCATCAGCCATCCACATTTGATTATGGGAGGCCGATGCCAAGGCTCGCCGCATTTCCGGGGATCGCACAACAATAAAGTGCCATGGCTGTGTATTGTTGCCGGAAGGGGCCAATCGGGCAGCCTCCAGGATTTCGTTCAGCTTTTCCTCTTCAACAGGGGTATCCTTGAATCTTCGGATGCTTCTTCTGTTCTTAATCACATCCAGCATTGTACAAACACCTCCCAAAAGTCCGGTTCCCCGTTATTGTTATCCAACCCTCTCCATTATAAAACAAATAGTCATTCTGTGGCCATCAGAGAAAAAAATAAGGGGGTGTATCAATCGGGAATACGATTCCCTTTTGAAACACCCCCTACCTTTACTATACCTGAGCCATTCCCAGTTCCAGAGCCTTAAGGTTCAGTTCTACAAACTTTTCCTTAACGGTTTCTTTGATGACCTCGGTCCAGTCCACTTCTTTATCAAGGCCCATTGCCTTGATGAGAGCACCGACGATAATCACGTTCATTACCTTCATATTGCCCAGCTGCATTGCCAATTCGTCTGCTTTGAAGACTGTTGTGTTCACCTTGGCGCTGATGGCTTCTATAACACCCTCGGGATAATCAGCAGAGCCGGCCAGGATCGGTGCGGACGGAATGCGGTATTCGTTAATCACCACCCGGCCCTCAGGCTTCACATATTCCAGCCATTTGCCTGTTTCCATGGTTTCAAAGGAAACCAGGATATCCGCCTGTCCCAAACCGATGATGGGCGAATACACCTTCTTGCCATAGCGCACCTGTGTGGTAACGCTGCCTCCACGCTGGGCCATGCCATGCACTTCAGACATTTTCACATCGTACCCGGCACTCATAAGGCCGATGGCCAGAATCTTGCTGGCCAGAATGATCCCTTGGCCGCCTACCCCAGCCAGTAGAATGTTCTTAACCTGATCCATGTTATTTACCTTCTTTCTTGATGGCGTGGAACGGGCAAGCCTGGAGACAAACTTCACACCCTACGCACATGTGTTTATCAATGGTTGCCTTCTTTGTGTTCTTATCGAAGCTGATGGCCGGGCAGCCTGTTTTGGTACACACGCGGCACCCTTTGCAGTCTGCTTCCACAACATGGCACACGGCACGATCCTTGCCGAACTCGGCGATGTCCTCTTCCGAGAATTTCTTGAGGACACAGGGCCACCGTGTGATGATGACACTGGCGCCTTCAAACGCAAACGCATCGTCAATGGCCTTGCCCATTTCATCAAGCTTAAGGGGGTTGACTGTTTGAACGTGCTCAATTCCAATGGCTTTTACCAGGGCGGGAAGATCTACAGGCTTTGTGGGCTCCCCCATAAGCGTGTAACCGGTTCCCGGATTTTCCTGGTGTCCTGTCATTCCGGTTGTTCGATTATCAAGAATGACACTGACGGTATTTCCCTTATTAAACGCTACAGCCAGAAGGCTGTTGACGCCCGTGTGCATAAAAGTGGAGTCCCCGATGACGGCAACGACCTTTTTGTTGATGCCGTTTTTACGGAATGCCTGGCTGGCGCCGTGGCCCATGCTGATAGACGCGCCCATGGCGATTACGGAATCCGTGGTATTAAGAGGCTCCGCAGCGCCCAGGGTATAGCAACCGATATCTCCGGTTACGATAACATCCTTTTTCTTTGAAAGGGTATAGAAGAATCCTCTGTGAGGACATCCGGCGCACAGCGTGGGAGGACGGCCAACCTTTTTATCTGCAGGAATGCTGATCAGTGTGCGTTCTTCTCCCAACAGCGCCTTGGCAATGATATCCGGATTCAGCTCACCACAACGGGGAATCTTCTCTTTTCCGATGCAGGGGATGCCGACAGCTTTCATCTGTTCCTCAATGAAAGGCTCCAGTTCTTCAATGACATACAGGGTTTCAACCTGACCTGCAAATTCACGGATCTTGTCCATGGGCAAGGGGAATGTAAAGCCCAGCTTAAGGTAGGATACGGTATCCCCGAACACATCCTTGGCATACTGGTACGCAACACCGGAGGTGATGATACCGATTTTCTTATCGTTCCACTCAAAGCGGTTCAGCGCGGTTTCATTACTGAAGGCCTCCAGCTTGAGCAGCTTCTCTTCTACAATGGGGTGCATCCGTTTAGCATTGCCCGGATTTGAAATGAATTTCTCAGGGCGCTTCACATAATCGATCATTTTGAACTCTTGGCGCTCTCCCAGCTCAACGATGCTCTTGGAATGGCATACCCGGGTGGTCATACGGAAAAGAACCGGCACATCGAACTGCTCGCTGATATCAAATGCGGCTTTTAAATAATCCTTCGATTCCTGTGAGTCGCTGGGCTCGATACAGGCAACCTTGGCGAATTTTGCATAATAGCGGTTGTCCTGTTCATTCTGTGAGCTGTGACAGCCGGGATCGTCTGCAGATACCAGCACAAGACCCCCGGTTACCCCCGTGTAGGCCACTGTGAACAGCGGGTCGGCTGCAACGTTGACGCCTACATGTTTCATAGCTGCCAGTGTTCTGGCTCCCGCCATGGAGGCTCCGATGACATTCTCCAGGGCAACCTTTTCATTGGCTGCCCACTCGGAATGGATTGCACCCGGATAAAGCGCTGTGTTTTCAAGAATTTCTGTGCTGGGGGTGCCTGGATAGGCGGACGCATAGGTTACGCCGGCTTCGAAAGCACCACGGGCAACGGCTTCGTTGCCAGTCATCAATACCTTTTTCACGTTTCGCACCTCTTTCTTATTTTTGACCTGCGATTAAGCTTCCCAGTGCAATGCTGTAGAGCTTTGATTCGTGACTGTCTGCTCTGGATACCAGAACCACCGGCACCTTGGCTCCCATAATGATTCCTGCGGAATCCGCATGGGCCATATAGGTCATGCTCTTGCCGATTCCATTGCCCACTTCAATGGTGGGAACCAGGATCACATCGGCATCACCGGCCACTTCCCCGGTGAACTTCTTTACTTCGCAGGCTTCTTTTGAAACAGCCAAATCGAAGGCCAGAGGACCTTGAACCACTACATTGGGGCCAAATTCCCCGGCTTCACTCATTTTTTGCAGGGCATCCGCATCCACAGTGGCCTGCATCTTGGGTTCAACCTTCTCCTTGGCGGCAAGACATGCCACCTTAACCTTTTCAATGCCCAGGGCCATGGCGACGGTTGCCGCGTTCTTAATGATTTTCGCCTTCTCTTCCAGGTTGGGAGCGATATTCATGCCGCCGTCCGTCATGAAAAGCAGCTTGTGATAGGCCGGCGTTCCATAAACCATCACATGGGAAAGCTGGCTGTCGGTGCGAAGACCGATCTCTTTATCCAGAACGGCTTTAAGCAGTATGGAGGTGTCAATAAGGCCCTTCATCAGAAAATCCGCTTCCCCGGCACTTACCATTTTGACAGCGGTACGGGCGGCTTCCACCAGGTCCGGAGCTTCCACCAGAGCGAAGGCTGAAATGTCCAGATTGTGTTCTCCGGCAATTTCTCTGATCTTGGCGGTGTCGCCTACCAGTATCGGTTCCACGATGCCTTCACGGGCCGCATTGCACACCGCAACGAGAACCTCTTCGTCCTGTGCAGCCGCCACAGCCAATCGTGCCCGTTTCTGGGTCTTGGCTGCAGCCACCAAATCCTTGAAATTTGTAATCATTTTTTCACTTCCCATCTGGATATTAAAATTATTATGTAATCCTTCAAAAAAACGAATCCCACCCATAGTTTACCTGAAGGGTGGGAGGAATTCAACAAATAATTGAAGGCTGCAACAAATTAATTAAGTTGTTCTGCAACAGGCTCCGTAAGCCGTCTATCATTTCTTATCTTCTCCAGCCAGGCCTTACATATTTCATCTTCCGGGGCCTTTTGAAGGGCTTCTGTAAGGAATTTCTCAGCCAGCTCCAGTTTGCCTTTTTCTCGCTGGATGATTCCCATATTGCACAGCATTTCCGCACTCTCGGGATTCAGCCCCAGTCCCTTGGCCAGATGCTCCTCGGCATCCTGGTAGCGCATCAGCATCATATAACAGATACCCAACTCGTTCTGTGTCTCGGCATGACCTTTATGAAGCTGTTCTACTCTCAGGAAACAGGAAACAGCATCTTCATACTGCTCCAGCCCTTTATAGGCCAACCCGATGAAAAAGTACAGGTTCCACCACTCCGGGTATTTATCCTCCAGGGAGGACAGCAGCTCCAGGGCTTCCTGATTGTAACCCTTCAACACCGCCTGATAGCCTTCTTCATAGATGCGTTTGTCTTCCAGTTGAACCAGCAGCATCCGGATTTCCATCTCCTGATCGTCGGTCAGATCCATCGTCAATGCCCGTTGCCAGGATTCCGCAGCCTTGATATAGGATTTTTGGTTGGCATAGACGAACCCCAGCTGATAATAGGGCAAAGCCAATTCCGGGGTTAACCGGGTCAGGGCTTCAAATACCTCTTGGGCTTCACGGATAAGAACAGCCTCCGCCTTGGTGCCTTCATGCTTTTGTGCCAGATCCACCAGGGCTCGTCCGTAATTGTAAAGGGCATCTTCATGCTCCGGTTCCAGCTGTAAAGCGGCTCTGAAAAGCAGCACGGCTTCATCGAAGTGCTCTTCGGTGGCGGCCTGCAGCCCTTTGGAGAGGATTACGTCAAGGATGTCCGGCTGATAGGAGCGGATTGCATCACGGTACGTTGCTCCATGCGGTGTTTCAGAGTCGATGCCGATGATTCGAATCATCGCATCTGCCAGGGTAACAGAGGAAAACTGCTCCAGTCGGTTTTCCCGGATATCCCCTACAATATCGCTGAGCATAATAGGAAGCGGCGTTCCTTCCGGAAATTCAAACCCGTTCCAGCCCAGCTTCACCCCGGGCTTCAGTTCAATGAAAATCAGTTCTTCCGCACGTTTTTTCAGCAACGGATCAAGTCGTTTAAACATGTTTGCTCCTTATATGAGGACCTTGTGGAACATCAGGTCGTCCACATAGGCTTTCCGTTCTTCGTCGTAATGGTGCATCAGCACAGTGCCGGCAAAGGAAAAGCCGCAGCTCAGCACCATGTTGATCGAGGGAAGATTGTTGGAGTAGATTTCTGCCCGTACAATCTTAACCCCATGTTTTTTCAGTTCATTGGTGCAGTGGCTGGTCAGGTTTTGGGACAGCTTGTTTCCACGGAAGCTGTAATCCACCGCCACCGTGATGTGGGCCACGTGGTCCTGATGGCCAAAGCCTCTCCTTGCCCGGATGACCGCCATGACCACATCGTCGTCTGCCGCCACATACACAAAGGTGGCAGGATTGGACAGCCATTCCAAAACCTGCTCATGAGTTGCAATATCCGTAAAGGACACCTCCGCCATTTCCTCGCTGAGCTTGCCGAATAAAGAAAGCACTTTGGGGATGTCCTTTTCCTGAAGTTCACGAATCTGTACGCTCATATAAAATCTCCTTTCTTATCCTCTTCTATTAGTCCGGGTTGTTCACCGACCGGCTGATATTCTTGTCGATGATCTTCGCCTTATAGAATTCGAAGTAATCGTATTCCCCCAGCCGGATAAAACGGATTTCCCTTTTGGATGCCCGTATATGCAGCTCGGATATGTAATCGTTGGAAACCTTACAGCCATCACAGGCCACGATGACCTCCCTGCTGCTGGCCTTTATAACCTGAAAATCGATCTCTGTTTCCAGTGGAACCACCATGCTGGTCTTGAGGGGGCGGTTGATGCTGTTGTCATTGGGATTAAGGGGTGTAAGCTGGTAAACGGGAAGCTCTGAGTGAGTGGCCACCCCGCCGGCCCAAATGGCATAGCCCGTGGCTCCCAGGGGCGTTGAAATGATGAATCCGTCCCCGGTAAAATAATTGAAGGCCTTTCCGTTGATGAATATCTTGGCCTCCATAAGCCGGGGCTCCAGATGCTTAATCAGAATTTCGTTGAATGCCCAGCTGGCAACCTCTTCCCCCATGACGGTTTTACAGATCACCTTTAAGAGCGGATAGCTCTGTATGTTGTAGGAGTGGTTATCCAGAGCGTCCAGCAATCCGGTTATATTGTCCGGTCGAACATTGGGTAGAAAGCCCAGACTTCCTGTGTTGATGCCGATGAAGGGAACCTTTTTTGATCGGTGATCTCTGACCGCGCTGAGCATGGTGCCGTCGCCGCCTATGGCAACGATGACATCAGGGTTTTCATCCACCGATAAAAAATCCCGTTTTGCCATCAGCTCCAGCAGCTTCCTTTTTACAGCCATGCTGTCCTTTTTGTAGTTATGATGGATCAGGATGCGTTTCATGGGGACTCCTTAATTGAGATTACGTCGAAACTGCCGCTTTCTGCGACTGGACTTGCTGAGGATATCGAACAGATACCCTCGGTAAACCATGAGGAAAGGCAGCACCAAGGCCTGAACCAACAGCCCCGGAACCATTCCGAAACCTGGAAGCAGCATGTTTCCGATAAAACCTCCACCCAGGGCCAGAAGCATTATCGGCGTAAGGGGTACAAACCAGTCAATCCAGTTCTCAAGAATGAACTCATAGGATTTCTGAAGGGACTCCCCTTCCGAATAATGCCGCATATACAGCATTTCGGGAAGCGGATTCAGCAATAGGAAGGTTCCCAGATAGGAGAGCATCATGATGATCACACCCACCCCTTCTAAAATTCCTCCCAGAATGGACAATGCATAGAAGGCCAGATTGATGATCATGATGATGATCACCGTGCGACGGAAATAAACCTGGACGCCGTCCTGCAGATCGCCGATCTTCAGCTTGCGATAACGGAGCACCTGCTCCAGCGCGTACAGATACGCTCCAAGTACAGCCCCGTCGGCAATAAGAAGAAACAGTCCCGCCAGCATGCCGAAAAGACCGGCGAACATGGCTATCAGAACATTCACCACCAACACACCCGCCGTGACGGGAATTAGCAAGGGGCAGGCCTTAAGCGCTGTAATGGTTTTTCCGTACACATCCCTGTTGACTTCCATGATATCTTTCAATATGTTCAATTGATTTTCCTCCCTGAGGGCCTTATATCTATTGTTCCATAGAGATGCGGTTTTTCCTGCTTAATCTTTCTTAATGATTTCGGATTCCGACCATCTGAAAACCGGCGTTGACGGATCCGTGGAGGTATCGAAGCAGACAATGAAGGGCTCCTCTGCCTTGCACATTCTTTCAGGGTCCCAGGTAAACCGTTCAAAATGAAGGGTTTTAAGCAGCTGTTTGACCGGGATCCCACAATACGGCACCCACGGCGAGGCGTTGTCATCCCTTTCATGCAGCAGCCTGTGCTGCACTTCCTTCTCCGGCTCCCGGGATTGAAGTGCTGTGCCGGCAAAGGCTCTGGGTTTATAATTCGCGATGGCATCCCAGCGCATGGATTCCCTGAGGATGTAATCCGGAACACCGGAGAAAAGGGCAAACCCGTGAAGGATCAGCCACGCATCATCCTGCCCCACATTGCGGCCCCAATGCCCGTTTTCCTTCCGCCAGTCATCCATAGCGGTAAAAAGATCACTGGGTCTTTGAAAAAGCGGCTCCAGCTGCGAAAGGGTTTTCGCAAAACGGTCATGTTGACCGTACATGTCCAGAAGGGCTTCCAACCGCTTCAGTCTGCAAAGCTCTCCGTATGAGATCCACTTGGTGCCGAGCACCTCATAAGGGGGTTCCTGACGCCACTTGAAGCCGTAAAGGTCCGCGTCTTTTCGCATGGAGGTTCCGCGAATAAGCTTCAGGAAACCCAGCTGCAGCATATCCGGCTTCATGGCATAGACCGCATCGAAGGATTCAAGAAACCGTTGGTACCCCTCGAAAGGAAGTCCTGCGATTAGGTCCAGATGAAGATGGATATTGCCGGGGGCTTTCAACTGCGCGACATTCTTCTGTATTCGGTCTGTCCAGTCGGGTCTGCCGCTGGCCTTCAGCGCCTCCGGACAGGTGCTCTGAACGCCTATTTCAAATTGCACAAGGCCTTTTCTAAGCCTTGCACACCGTTCTATAATTGCCGGTGTCAGTATCCCTGCGGATATCTCAAAATGAAAGCATGTGAGGCCGTTGTCATGGGTCGCTATGAAATCCAGGATGGATAGTGCGTGTTCCTGTTTTACATTGAAGGTGCGGTCCACAAACTTCACTGTTTGAATTTCCTTTGAAAGGAGCCACTTCAGATCCCTGTGCACCCGACTGGTGGAAAAATAGCGGACCCCTTCTGAGGCAGATGACAGGCAATAAGTACACATATAGGGACAACCGCGGCTGCTTTCATAATAAACCAACCGGTTGGCGAAGTTATCGGATTCGTCGTATGGGAACGGCACGGAATCCAGGTCCGCGATCAGGGGCGCCGGAGGATTTCCATGAACCCCTTCTTCCTTACTCCATGCGGTTCCGGCAAGATTCAGATGCCCGGGATCATCAAAGCCCATGCTGAAGAGCTTGAATACGGTTTCTTCCCCTTCTCCTGTTATAATGCCGTCAATAAATGGATGCAGCGCCAGAAAGGATTCCGGTTCGTAGGAAACCTCGGGGCCCCCCAACAGGATCCGCACCTCCGGAGCCACCTTCTTCAGGTTGCCGGCCGTGCGAAGGATCGGTTCTACATTCCAAATGTAGGTAGAAAAACATACGCAGTCATAGTGCCCTTGGTAGATATCGCTCAGAACGTCATCCCCAGGCTGATTGATGGTATATTCGCGAAGCTCTACGTCCAGCCCCGGGATTGTACGCAGAACACCCCGAAGATAACGAAGCGCCAGAGAGGAATGGCTGAACCGGGCATTGAGGGTTGTAAGCAAAATCCGCATCCCTATGCCTCCCTGCCGGTTTCCCGGATCAGCTTCTCATAAAGCGCAATGTACTGAGGAATGATCTTTTCAGCTCCGAAAACATTGCGGGCACGGGCTTGAGAGGCTTGACCCATGGCCTTTTGCCTGACAGGATCCGTCAGTATGCGAAGGGACCTTTCCACCATGGACGGCACATCTCCCACCGGACAGACATAACCTGTTTCGCCGTCCAGAACCACCTCCGGTATTCCCCCTGTATCGGAAGCAACCACCGGTGTGCCGCAGGCCATGGCTTCCAGAGCCGCGAGACCGAAGCTTTCCTTTTCAGAGGGCAATAAGAATAAATCCCCCAAGGACAGCAGCTCCATCACTTCGCCTTGATTTCCAAGGAAAATGACCCTGTCCTCCATACCCAGGCAGGAAACCCGGGACCGGGCACAGCAAAGGTCCGGCCCCTCACCGATCAACACCAGCTTCGCCTTTACCTCACGGCTGATGCCATGGAAGATATCGATGATATCCCGAATGCGCTTAACCGGTCTGAAATTGCTGGTATGTATCACAATCTTCTCGTCATCGTGAATGCCCAGCTTATGCTTCAAGTCTTGGTTATGAGTTCGTACACATGCAGACTCATCCACAAAGTTATAGATCCGGGTAATCCTGTCCCCCAGGGACACCACATCCAGGGCCTGCCTCATAAGGCTTTCGGAAACCGCTGTCACCCCATCGGATTGCCGTATACTGAAGGCGTTGATTTCGGTAAGGCTGGGTTCCTCTGCCATAAGCGTTATGTCGGTACCGTGAAGGGTTGTAACCAAGGGGATGCGGCGTTCCAGCATTTCGCGGCCCATCCATATGGCCGTTGCATGAGGCACCGCATAATGGGCATGAAGGATATCCAGACCGTAGTAGCTGTCTACCTGTTTGATGGTATTGGCCATGGCCATCAGATACGGCGGATGGATGAACACCGGATAATTGGGAACCTCCACTTCGTGAAAAAAGATATTGGGATGGTAGTGTCCCAGTCGGAAAGGCTTGCTGTTGGCTATGAAATGAACATTATGGCCTCTCTTTGCCAACTGCATCCCCAGTTCTGTCGCCACAACACCGCTTCCTCCATAAGAGGGATAGCAGCAGATTCCAATATTCAAATTCTCCGCCCCCCCGTTAAGATTCTCATATCCGTTGAAAACTCAGACTCCGTAAGGGAGCCGATCAATTCTCTTCCGAAAACGGAAAGAAAATACCATGGCAGCAGGGTTCGTTCCTGTACCCGACCCAAGGGCCTAAGCATCCGGGCAAAGGACCGGTAAGTTCTGTATTCATCGGCCTCGGCGGTCAGATAGCGACGCATGCTTTTATAAAGCCATTTCATCTCCCGTTCCTGCATATGATGGGCTCCCTGGCTGAGGCGTTCTCTGGCTTCAGAGCTTACCGGCAGGGAATCAATCAGCTGGGCAATGTGACTCTGGTATTCCTCGTTATACTGGGTGATACGGTTTCTCATTTCAGGGTCCGCCAGATCCATGATCCGGTCTGATACCCAGGCCTCCGGGCTGCCCTGAAGCAGCTCCGTTACATCCTTGAAATCGATATGCCCTTCATCGGGGGCCAAGGTCCAGCTTTCCCGGGGAACGATGATGGGAAGCCGTCGGCCCAAGGTGGTGAAGATATCCCCCAGCTGGGCATGATACGCTGTTTCGCTGGGGCCCAAAATTGCCGCAGCCACCGGCAGAAGCCAGTCCTGAAGCGCCGGTCGGAGGGCGGCACCGGTGCTGAAGTCCTCCGGCTTCCGCTCAAGCCGATCCAAGAGGGTTTCCAAGGTCCAGCTCATTTGCCCATCCCTGTCGGTAAACAGCGTTCCATCTTCGTTGGCATATAACGGAATCCGATTGCCTTCTTCAATGAGAAAAATCCCCGTCTGCCCTTGGCCCAGCTCCATTTCCTTCCGGAATCCCATTTCCGTCACCTTCTCGGAACTGCGGCTGAATGCCTGCTGGATTGCCGTGGTCTTCACCAGACATTGACGAAAAAAAGGTTCCATAACCCTTCGCATATCCGGCGCGGATGGGTCCAGCACCACAAGCCCCCAGGGGGCGAATAAATCCAAAAGCAGCCGCCCGAACCATTCTCCCAGAGTATGGGATTTCTCCAGAGTGGTTTCCAGCAGTTCCGCCATCTCCCGACCGTAAGAGAGGTCCCCCAGTGTTGCACACACCTCATTGCAAAGGGTCTTTAACTCTTCTGAAACCGGAAGCATCCCTACGGGTGAATGGGTCTTATGGGTTCGCGATAAACGAACCCCTTTAACCTGAGTACCGTCAAAATGCCAGTTCATGGCAATCTCGGCATAATCGTGGTCCTCAGTGGCCATCCAGAATACGGGCACCACCGGCCGCCCGGTAGAAGCGCTCAGACGCTGTGCCCTCTTAATGGTTGTCGCCGCTTTATACAAGGTATACAGGGGCCCTGTGAACAGTCCTGTCTGCTGTCCGGTCACCACCGCAAGGGCAGAATCTCCGGCAAGGGCACGGAGGCTTTCCAAGGTTTTTTCCCCGCAGCCAAGACGCTGGTTCAAGGTCATTAAGGCAGCGCTCATCTCGCGGCGGTCCGCTCCCGGATTGGCGTCCAGCCAAGCAATCCGCTGATTCCAATCTTCCTCAAGTAAAAAATCATATGGATATAGGTCTTTTACGAAGTCGTAGTTATCATACAGGGCCTCCGCAAGACCGGAAAATCGCTTTCCTTCGATCGTTAGAATAGTCATATATCCTCCTCCGCATACATTTTTATTATAGCACGCCGTTGACCAAATGCGGTGCTTGTTGAAGCAGAAGGAGCTATCCGATACACGACAGAAATAGAAAGCAAAGGAACGGACTCACATGGAAATATCATTCCATTATGAGACCGTTCCTTCATTATACAAAGCAGTTCAAATCTTATTCAAAATAGCCTTCGTACAGGGAAAACTTTTGCGCCAGCTCTGAAACGGACCGGGAAACCGCCTTCAGCATCGCCTCATCATTGATATTATCCGCCACAATGCGGATCATTTCCGCTATGCTTTCCATTTCTCCGGCGCCCATGCCCTTGATGGTCATGGCGGCTACACCGATCCGTACACCGCTGGACACCATGGGTTTTTCAGGATCATAGGGGATCATATTCTTGTTTACGGTGATCCCAACGCTTTCCAGAGCCCGTTCAAACTGGATTCCGGTAAGACCCTTGGAGCGGAGGTCCACCAACAGAAGATGGTTGTCTGTTCCCCCGGAAACCATACGGAAGCCTCTCTTTTCAAGGGAATTTCCCAAGGCCTTTGCATTTTCGACTACCCCTGCGGCATAGTTTCTGAATTCAGGCGTCATGGCGCGGCCGAAGGTGAAGGCCTTACCCGCCATGGTGTGAAGATGAGCTGAGCCCTGAACCCCTGGAAAAACCGCACGGTCGATGGCCTTTGCGTACTCTTCGCGGCACAGGATGAATCCCCCTCTGGCCCCTGCCAGGGTTTTAGTGGTGGTGGAGGTTACAAAATCCGCATAGGGTACGGGGCTCGGGTGTACGCCCGCCGCCACCAGCCCGGCCACATGAGCCATATCCACAAAGAACATGGCGCCGGCTTCCTTTGCTATGCCGGAAATCCGTTCATAATCGATAAAACGGGGATACGCGCTGGCCCCGGCCACAATCATCCTGGGCCGGTGCTCCCGGGCCAGCTGCTCAATCTGATCGTAATCAATGGTCTCCGTATCTCTGTGAACGCCGTATTCATAGAAATTATAGGTTCTGCCGGAAAAACTGAGCCGGTGTCCATGGGTCAGATGCCCCCCTTGGTCCAGGCTCATTCCCAGCAGCGTATCACCCGGATTCAGTACGGAAAAATATACCGCCTGATTGGCCGAAGAACCGCAGTGGGGCTGCAGATTGGCATGCTCCGCCCCGAAGAGCTTCTTGGCCCTCTCGATTCCCAAGGCTTCCATTTCATCCACCACGGCGCATCCGGCATGATACCGCTTTCCGGGATAGCCCTCTGTGGTCTTGTTGGTCAGTACGCTGCCTTGGAGCTCAAGGATTTCTTCAGGGACAAAGCTCTCCGATGCAATCATCTCAAGACCGCACCGTTGCCTGGCCATCTCCCGGGTGCAAATGTCGTAAAGTATCGGGTCGGAGCCCTCCAGTCGTTCAAATTGCTTTTTCATTCCATGTCCCCCTTTTTCACCTGTAATCGTTTTCCTGATTTAGATATTCCCCGTCTGATTTAATTTTATAATATCTGTCAGTGAAATGCTTTTATCAAATCGGATGTATGATTGCATAAAACGGCACAGGGTTTAACATTTCGGATAATACTTCATCCCCTATATCCGTTTTGTTCAATAATTTGAGGGTTAACAGCTTATCCTCCCTCAGGCAACTGTGATAGAATCATCCCATAGGCAGTCAAGTCTCAGTGTGTCGGGAGGGATCAAATGGGTTTGATACAGACGTATGAATGGGGACATATCCAGTGGCTTACCGATCAAAACCGTTCGACAGCGGAGGCTGTGGATATCGGAATCGTAACCATCTTTCCTCAGTACGCTCAGCAGCGCCACATCCATTATGGGGATGAGCAGTGGTTGTATGTTCTTTCCGGCTCTGGGGTCAGTGTGGTTGATCAGGTGGAGAGTCCGGTGGTTTCAGGGAGTTCGATCCATATTCCGGCGGGAGCCGCCCACGAAACCCGTAATCCAGGTGCTGTCCCTCTGATTGAAATCATGATTTCATATCCCAAGCAATTTGATGATATCTGGGCTCAGCAACAGAATCCTTTCAAAAGCACACGGGATCTGGTGGATGTTTCCCGGCAACTGCTGACGATCAGCGACGAAGATGAAATCCGAATCCGCACCTTTGCGGAAACCCTGGCGCTTCCCATCACGGTTTATGACACACAGGGTCAGATCCTTTTATCCATTGACAATTTCCCCAAGCCCTGCCGAAATCTCTGCGGTATCCATGAAAAAATCTCCAACTGCCATATCTACGGTCAGGATCTTTTCTTCAAATCCCCGGCTTTTTCAGAACAGTCTGCTCATTATTGCCAATACGGCCTGGCTGTCATTGATACCCCCATTGTTTTCGACAATCAGATGATCGGCAATGTTCGGGGAGGCCATATCCTGACGGAGGACGATTACAACCATATCCACCCCGCTCTGCAGGCCGAGACGATGAACCATGCCAATATACCCAAGGGGCGGCTGCGTATCATCCTCAACCAGTACAAGAACCTGGCCGGCCATTTAGCCGATTCTTATGAAAAGCAGATTTCCGCGCAACGGGACGATGCCACCCGAACCGACGACAGTATCCGGGCGTTGAGGGAGGATCTCGATCTAGCCCTGGGGCGGATTTTGAATCTTCAGATCAACAACCACTTCCTTTTCAACACACTGAACGCCCTTGCGGGACTTTCGCTGGAAGAAGACGCCTTCCGCACCTATCGGTCCATCATCGATCTGTCCAAGCTTTTCCGCTACAACCTGCGAACCGGCAAGGAGTTCGTGACGCTCCAGGATGAATTTCAATATATCCGAAACTACTCCGCTCTACAGGAGATTCGTTTCGGTGACCGCTTAAAGGTTGAAATCATCGCTCCGGAGGAAGCCCTTAAGTTCTGCCTCCCTTTCAACACCCTGCAGCCCTTGGTTGAAAACGCCTTCCTTCATGGCTTCAGAAACAGCGACGTGGATATGAGAATCGCTCTGGAAGCGACAGAAAAAGCGGAGGAGGTGGTGGTGACCATCCGCGATAACGGGGCCGGTATCGACGCCCATCAGATGAACGAACTGCTTAACCGACTGAATGCCCACGCTTCGCCATCCCGGGGTATCGGAATGGTCATCGAACGGCTGCGGCTGCTTTTCGGAAGTGGCTTCCGATTTTCCATCGATTCCGAACCGGGCCGTGGATTTCGCATCACACTGATACTGCCAAAGAAAACCTTGACGGATGAACTGCTGAGGGGGCTCCTATGAAGCGTGCATTTATTGTTGACGATGAGATCCACTGCGTGCGTATCCTAGGCTCTCTGATTGAAAAATACCAGATTCCCATGGATATCTGTGGTTCCGCTACCTCCGGGGACACCGCCGTTTATATGATCCGGAATCTGCGGCCCGATATCGTATTCATGGATATCGAGATGCCGGGGTTCAACGGTTTGGACGTCATACGGCAGCTTCGGAATGAGGAGGCTGTCCACTGCCATTTTGTCATCATCAGTGCCTATGACAGCTTTAAATACGCTCAGGAAGCCATGCGGCTCAGTGTTACCGATTTCCTGCTGAAGCCCATCGACAGCAATGAATTTCTGGATATGATCCAGCGGGTGTTTGGCTTTCGCTTCACATCCAATCAAGGCTTCAACGAAATCCTGATCTATGTGAACGACCATTACAGCCAGGAACTGGAGCTTAATGAATGCTCAAACCGCTTTCATATCAGTACCAACCACATCACACGGCTTTTTCAAAAGCACACAGGCATGGGATTTACCCAGTATAAGAACAGTATCCGAATCCACCATGCAAAATTGCAGCTTCAGGACACCGATATACCGATACGGGAAATCTGCGAAAGTGTGGGTTTTTCAAACCTCAACTATTTCTACCGCCAGTTCAAGGAAGCAACCGGCATGACCCCCAAGGAGTATAGGGAAAATAACGGGAACGCTTGAAAGACTGGTGATAAAGCACCCAATAAAACCTTTTGCCGCAGACCCCCATGTCCCGTTGGGAAACCACCGGTTATGAAAAT
>CAZYQI010000016.1:0-76097 GCA_964649745.1 uncultured Peptostreptococcaceae bacterium
ATGGATGAGATTGAAATCTAGAGTTTGCACACTTAATTTAAGAATGCTGTACTAGAGTTTCACGACACCACCGCCACGATTTCTCTACACCTTGGAAAATTACTACATCCATAAAATTCGCTTCCTGCATTAATACCTTTTGAAGATTTTCGTTTGACCATAGCCGCGCCACATTTTGGACACAGCATCTCATCCGCTTTCATTTGGAATGCTGGTTCCTCACGAGGTTTCTCATCTTCTTCAGTATTCAGATTGGTATTTTCCACCTGTGAATTTATCCCATTATCTTTGGCTGCCAGAATATAAATTCCCTCCAAAGCCAATGATATCTCATTCTGAGTATATCCTGATTTTGAAGACAGGCGAATTAGAGGAAAATCTGCATCCTTGTATACCTTTTCAACAAACAAATCCCGAGCAAAGCTTTTTTTGCTGGTATGACTTTCATCATCTAACTCAATTCCGCAAAGCGGCTTCATTGATACTGGATCGCACAAAACAAAATCCACATGCTTTTGTGCAATTTTCCCGAAATATTTCATATAGTCCTTTCCAACAGACTTGCTAACATAGAAAAGATCCTTTAGACCCACTTTAGGGCAAATTATAGCCTTTTCTCCAACGTTTAGCCTCAAACTATGATAAAAGTTCATTTCTGCCTTTGTTAAGATACTGTCCCCCGGACGGTACGGCAATCGTTCATCTTTATTAAAATCATTTGCCGAAGAAGATGTGCCTGATTTTTGTCTGCTCAAGAAAAGCATTGCCGCTATTGCAATTACTGCAACTATAATAATCATTTCCATTTGATTAACTCCTTTGCATTATATATTTATAACTAATCAGTAACGGTTTTTTGCCGCGCACCTTACCACCCTACACCTCCACTCGCTCCCCCTCCACCCAAACATAACCTCCCAGCAGCTCCACCTCAAACACCTCAAACACCTCAACCTCCCCCGGATCCATAACCCGAATAGGGGCCAGTCGGTAGTGATGCCCGTATGGGCCCAGGCTGTCGTCTTGGCCGAAGAAGCCGACGCTGCTTACGGTGCTGCCTACTTTGCAAAGGCTGTTCAGGTGGGCGGTTTCGTAGATTTCCAGCTGTCGGTTTTCTTCTTCCGCGTATAACAGAAGGGCAAAACCCTTACCCTTGGGGCATAGATCGCTCATGCTTTCTTCCATTCGCTCCATGGCTTCCTTCCGCTCTTCTTGCGACAGCTGTGACCCCCAGCCTTCCGATATGCCTTGCTCCATGGTAGCCCACATATCATGGAGCATGATACCCTCAATATGAATAGACCGGAGGCTATCTGTAGCGGGGTCGCTGTAGTGTATGGTTTTTGATTCATTACTGGCTGCGGTGAAACGTAGAGGTTCTTTCAGGGGAAATCGTTGAGATGTATCGCCGATGATGATTGCCACTTTCACAGACCCTTCAGGTTCTAAGACGGTGAAAATATCCACCCCCTCGTCTGCCTGCAGGGTGGCGCAGTTCAGCATAATTTCATTGGATTCCACACTTTCCCACGGGCTAAGATCCAGCCCCTGCTCATAGAAAAACTGCAGGGCCATCCAGTTTTTTATATTGCCTTCATAGAATCCTCTGCCTTCAGATGCTATAACCTTCATAGGGGTATCATTGAGAGCAACGGAGTCAATGGAAAAATCGCCCCCACCGCTGTCTTCCCTCATGCTCAACTGCAAATACTGACGGTTTGTCAGCTGTGTGCAGTCGTCTTCCAAACCTTCACGAGCCATTTCCTGCCGTAGGTCGGCCCGGTAATGGCTTCTGCTCATATACCAAAGCTGGATATCGTTTCTGCCTTCCACTACCGCCAGCAGTAGTATCTGAACCCCTCTGATTTCAATCCATTTGTGGATTTGTCGGCAGCGTTTGGCGTAGAATGCATCCCGTATGATCTCCTTAATCTTCATATGTTACTCTCCGATTTGTTAGGATTTATTCTGCACATAAGGCATCTTCATATAACACGTGCCGCCCTTTAACTCCTCCAACATCTGGTCCAGTCGTTTCTGATAGGTTTTTTCCTGCTTTGCCCGCGTGATCCAACCGATGTAGTCGTTCTGCTGGTAAGCAGGCCTGTTTTGATAGGCTTCCATTAGACGGTGATGTATCAATGCCTCACGGATTTTATCCGGCATTGGATACACGGGGCGCTTCAGTTTTGAGAAATCAGCCGCCATGCCCGCCACCTCCATTTGCTTCATTCCATACAGTACAGTTCAACATTTAGTCGCTTATTCCTCCATCTTTTTGCAATATTCCCTGCAATTATTCTATTGAATACAATAACTTTCCACCCTTCTCCGTTTCTTTGATGTTTGAGATAAATGGCTGACATGGCACCATCTTTCTTGAATGTATTCTGTTTGCAAGGTTATACCAACGGGAGAGATTTACACGCTTCCCTCGCAATGACAAACTGGCAGTAAAAATGAAGAGACCACCTCAATAAGGAATAGTATTCCTAGTACAAGGTAGTCTCTTCTCATCATTTCCACTCTTCGCTATATCCAGGCTTTGAGATTCCCTATGCAATCTCCGTGTTGAGGAGGCTAAGCAGAAAGGGAATTTCATAGGGTGACTCAATCAGTTCTGCTGGAGCCAATACGCGAACCTGCTCCAGGGTTAGGGCTGTCCAGCCCACCAAGACCGGCATCACTCCGGCGGAACGGGCGGCAAGGATATCTCCTGCGCTGTCACCGATGTACATACTGTCTTCGGGGCGTATATTTAGAAAATCAAGGGCCTTGCGAATCCCTTCCGGAGAGGGTTTGCATTCTGAAACATCGTCTCTTGTGATTATCACATCAAACAGAGGCTCCAGTCCCAACAGGTCAAGGCCCAATTGCAGCCCCTGTCGGCTGTTATTGGTCACAATTCCGAGTTTATAGCCTTCAGATCTCAGCAGGCGAAGCATCTCCTCCACATCCTCGTAAGGCCGCGCATGATGATCATGATTCTCCCGGTACCAGCTCTGAAAATCTTCAACATTACGCTCTTCCTCTGAATGACAGATCATGCGCAGCTGGTCTCCAAGGGGCTTCCCCAACATTCCCAGGTGCTCCTGTACATCAAATGGAATCCCGCGGGTGGCTAAGGAAATATGATTAAAACCGTTAATGATCAGCTCATGGGTATCGATAAGGGTTCCATCAAAATCGAACAATACAGCTTTGAACATATACAAATCCTCCTACTCTCAATTTGCAATTTCATTATCTTCACACTAACCCGTGGCTGTTATCAACAGATGTCTTCCCGGTTAAATCCCTGTGAAGGACCACCGCGGCATTCCTAAATACATGATTTCTTAATCCACTCTTCTCCCGTTGTTAACAGCCTTTATTCAGGTTCTTAACACAACTCCTGTAAAATGAAGATAAGACAAAGCACATCTGTTGAGGGGGTTCTCATGAATAAATGTTCCTGTCTGAACTGCTTTGAAATCCCTGAGCCCGTATCAGTAGCAACGATGCTTCGTATAGATGCGTTATTATCGATTCATGTTGTAAAAGAACGCCCTGTTCAAAAGGCCGATGTTCCTAAATACGCTGTGAACTGGAATGCGAAACACGCTGTCTCAATGTGACTTATGAGGCAGCGTGTTTCTTTTTGTGCAGGCACCTATTCAAACACTTCAATGGGAAGAAAGGATGTGCTGTGATGGGTAGACAGGTGTATCAGGAAGGGACTTACAAGGTTTATCGCGCAGGAAATGATTTCATCATCCACAATACACGTTACGAATTCAGCCAGAAGCATACCCATATCAAAACCCTCAATACCGCCAAGCGAATCATCGAATCCTTGGAGCGTAGAATCATTCCAAGATCCTTCTCTCCTTATCTTTTAACCTCCCTGCTCCGATTATCCGACGATGACCGTTATAAGCGAGATGTTGAAGGCCTTCTATGCACGCGAGAACAGAAGGGGCCACGGCTGAAATACACCCATCATCATGCCGCCCGGATGTAACCCCTGAAGCAAGTGCCAGGGGTTAAGTAAGTACCAGGCACTACCTATGCATTAGGTGGATAGGTAGTGCCTGACCCATATCGCCCCCCCTTAGGGTGATGTGATATCCCAGGGGGATTCATTATGTATAATTAATCGGATAAACAGCTCCACCAACGCACTGTCATACTGCGTGCCCGAAAGGTCTCGAAGCTCATCGCAGGCTTGCTGCGACGATTTGCCTTTTTTATAGATGCGGTCCGTTGTCATGGCGTCGAAGCTGTCGCAAATGGCCAGAATTCGCGCTTCTTCCAGTATCTGATCTCCGGAAAGCCCCCTGGGATAGCCGCTACCGTCCATTCGTTCATGGTGCTGCTGCACAATGTCATAGATATCCGAACTGAAGGTGCCCTCAATCATTTCTTTCCCTAAGTGCACATGCTCTTTTATCTCGGCGTACTCCACGCTGTTCAGCGAATTGGCCTTGTTCAGGATTTCGTTCCGTACGAAGCATTTGCCGATATCATGAAAGATGATTGCCTTTGTAAAGTTGTACATACGGATGGAATGATAGCCACGGGCCAGGCCAACCTTCAACGCCATATGGTATACCCGCTCTGAATGCTCTTTGGTGTACTGATCCTTGGCCTGCAGCTCACTCAGCATTTGTATCATTCCATCTGCAGACCGTTGAAAAGTATTTACGGTTTCAGGACTCTGGTAATGCACGAGAATGACGGTATCTTCCAGCATGTGGAACGCCCCATACTCTTCCTCGTTATCGACAATGATGATGTCACCCGATGTAAGAATTTTTCGGGATTTGAGGTCAATACATTTTCCGTCCAGCACGACATAGGACTTCGCTATTTCGTCTTTTTCCAAGGGGCTAATCATCAGAGGGGTATCCTTCTTCAGGCTGTAACGCCCTATCTGAAAGCTCTGGTTGGAATATATACGTTCTATCCTGGCTTTATGGTATGTTTCAAACATGTCGTCGAAAACACGATCCCCTATATATATCTTTAGTCCCTTTTCCATGATGCCTCCCGATGTCTATTCGTAACGCTATTTCTTACGTATCAAAACCTTCCATACCATAGAATTCAACATTGAGACGCTTATTCCTCCATCTATTTCCGCTTTCTCCTTCAATTTTCCTTTAAAATTAAAGAGACAACAGCTTAGCCATTGTCTCTCTGAATGGGATTAAATTTTCACATGGGTTGTCCGTTACCGCTTAAAGCTATCTTATTTGAACCGTTCCCTCGTTAAGACCATTCCAGTTCTCCGAGGCTTGGAGAAAGCAACCCGTACTCATAATGCTTCTATCATTCTTGGATGTATCCATGTTTTGAGATGTTATTTCCCGGTTTGCTCATGGGATTTCGTAAGCTTCAGGCATGCAAAAGCCGGCCACACATGCTGTGGTCTCCCGATCAATAAGCATCACCTCAAAACCTTCTTCAAAAACATCGATACCAATCACCAGGTTACGTTCATCTCCCACGCCGTGGCTGAGGCAAGGTCTACACGCATTTGCCACAGCCTCCTTTAAACGCTCAACCTGATTGATGTCCATTCCGAAGCGATCTGCCACCACAGCTACGGTGAGCCGTGGAATAACAATGTAATCTGGGGAATTTGGAATTGTAATTCGGATGTTTTCCTTCATAATTCCTCCTGTACGCCCTTGGATTAAACGGGTCCGATTTGACGTTGCAAGGTGACGGACTTTGCCGTTCCTCCGGTGATTATTCCACTGTTCAGCCAAGTATATCGGGATAGGTTGCCTCGCTGTCGCTGCTCCCCGCCGTTAGTCTATGGGTGACGACCTCCAACCGGATGTATTCCATAAGCTGATCCAGATGAAGTGTTCCCGACAGATAACCGGCCCATTTGCAGCAAAGCTCCTCCATCCGATGATCATGGTGGTTTTTTCTGAAGCCCTTACCCCTTGTCGAATGAGAGTAATGCGCGATTTCATAATCATCCATTCTTTCCATGGCTCTGCACAATGCTTTAAAACAGGACTGCTGTTCATTTGAACACCTGTCATTTGCCAAGGCATCACAAAAGGCTGTTCCTGTCTGGACCAAGACCTCTCTTAGGACTTGCTCCTCCTTGTCCGGGGTTTTCCAAATGCTGAGCCACCTCAATTTTCTGTTTCCTGCGTTGTGTGGACTGGGTCCGCCCCAACTGACAGTTTGGTTGCGCCCCTCCCTCTTCGCCTTAAGCAAACAGAAATCTGTGCGATTGAACCAATGGTCAAAGCTTTCACCCGGCTGATACTCTGCTACCCCCAGACTGACCGTGACATTCCGAGGAATGGGCATCGCCAATGCTGAGATGTTTTCACGCAACCGTTCAGCCAGCTGTACCGCCTCGTGGATACAAAGGTTTTCCGCATAAATGAGAAATTCTTCACCGCCCCAACGGTATACAGAATCTTCTACACGAATCTGTCCCGTGAGATATGCGCTTAGCTCCTGCAATACCTGATCACCCTTGCTGTGCCCATAATTGTCGTTAACCAGCTTGAACCGATCGATATCCATCAGCAGAAGGGAGCCCCGAGTGGATTCTCTTCGTGGGCGATTAAATTCAGCTTTGATTCGGGCATCCAACAGTACCCGGTTTGGCAACCCTGTCAACCGATCAAGCCCGCTCATTCGTATCAGCTCATCCTCATGGGATTTCTGCTTGCGGATGTCAGAAAAGCTTTCCAGTAGATATGTTTTCCCATTTTCTTCGAATCTCCGTACACTTTTTAAGATGGGAATGGACAGGCCTTCCAGGGTCAGCAGAATCCGCTCACTCTGATCAACCTTCTGAGACAGATCCAGGATAGGACAGGCATTTTGCCCTGAAGGGCAGATGAAGTTATGACACTGCCTGCCTATCAGCATTTCACGTCCACATTTCATGATTTCACACATCACCTGATTCACATAAACGATTTTTCGTGTATCTCCCTCGATAATCATGATTCCACACATCAGGTTGTCAAAATAAACCGCCATCTCTTCAAAACGCTTAAGAACCGGATACAGCGCCGTTTCCGTGCTGCGATGCATAATAGATTTCAACCCCCTGTCGTGGCTCTTTCCAACCCCTGACGAGAACGCTTTGCGTGTTTTAATTTCCATACTATTGTAAGAAACATGTCATATCGTTCCTATAGAATCGTTCAGAAGCTCCGAGGCCTATTTTTGTCCTTATGATATCCGGTTTTCTCTTTGTACAAGGTGTGCACATTACTCTGCCGCTTCCATTACATTATAGGATGCCTCTTACACACATCTTACAAATTGGTCGGATGCCCAACTGATTGAAGGCTCACTTCATACCAGGTTATTTTCCATCTTTTTTTTGAGCTGCTACGTATAACAGGTCGGATCTTAATGTATGCTGTGTTAGCCATGTCAGCATAAAATCAAGGAGGTCCAGGGTCTGTTCTGGCTGCTTTTGTATCTTTCGCTTCAGCATCAGAGACTGCAAGGTGGCAATGAACTCCTGATGCTGACTTCGATGAGCTTCCAGCCCTTGGTATTCCCATTCTGCCATAAGCTGTTCTTCTGTTCTGAAATGATAGACGGAATACGCCTCTAGCTCATCCAGCACCTCTTCCACCTCGGCGCTGGCATCCGTGTTTTCCTCCGAAATCATAGACAGAACCTCCCCCAGGAGTTCAAAGAGTTTCTTATGCTGAATATCAATTTCTGGGATTCCGGTTTCGTATGCTTTTTTCCATCTGTACATTTAAGGCCTCCCTGTTCAACTCATGCGAACTGTTTTTAGGACCGCAATTTGTGTCGAAGTAGTGTGATTATGGCGTTTTTAACAACCCCAAGATCCGTTTCCAATTGATCCACCAGAATGGATACCTCCGATGCCGGACATCCCGTTTCCAATATTCCTTGAAGACGATTTGATGTTTCGACTACCTGCTGTGCCCCAATACTGGCAGCGGCACCTTTTAAACGATGGGCCAGCCCGGCAGCTGCCTTTGGGTTCTGACTGAACAGAGCATGACGTATTTCAACCGGAGTCCATATCTGAGTATTGAGGAAAATCAGAAGCACCTTAAGATACATATTCTTTTGCCCTTCCAGCCGCTCCATAGCCTCTTGAATATTCAGACCCGGCAGACCTTCCAATCCGTAAAAAACAGAAGTGTTCTTTGAACCCATTGAATCTGCATCCCTCACAGTCTCTGCGGTTCCCTGGGTCTGCTTTCTCCTGCAGCCAACATGCTCGGCAATAACTTTAAAAAGTTCGTTTGGCTTCACTGGCTTTGAAAGATAACCGTTTATACCTGCAACCAAAGACTCTTCCCGCACCCCTTGAAAAACATCTGCTGTTACAGCAATGATGGGAATTGTGCTGCCGTTCTTACGAAGGGATCGGGCAACATCATAACCGTCCATGACCGGCATATGGATGTCCAGCAATATCAGATCGTAGCACTGGTCATCCGCCACTTTTTTAAGCGCATCCATTCCATTTACAGCAGTATCTACCCGCATTCCAGCACTCTTCAAGATATCGCAAAGAACCTCCCGATTTACCTCGTTATCATCCGCCACCAACACTCTGCAACCACCGATGACAATGGGAACCGGTACCGCTGGCAATGATTCATGGACTTCCCGTACATCAATAACCCGGGCTGGAATGCTTACAACAAAACAACTGCCGTTGGAAGGCTCACTGTAAACCTGAATGCTTCCTTCCATCAACGTTACCAGCCGATGACAGATGTAAAGGCCCAGGCCTGTTCCCGTATCCTGATGTTCAAAGGTATCCGGCCCCTGGCGAAAGGGAAGGAAGAGTGTGCTGATTTGCTCCGCGGTCATGCCGATCCCGCTGTCCTCTATCTCAAATCTCGCCATAATCCGTTCACTGTCCATTGGAAGATTTCTTGCCCTTAACCGCACATGTCCTGTTTCTGTGAATTTAATGGCATTGTGGGCCAGATTCAGCAAGATCTGTCTCAGCTTCACTTCGTCCACCAATAAGCATTCTGTTATATCTGACTGAGCAGAAATTTCGAGGTGCAGGTGTTTTTCCTGTGCTTTCAGAGACAGAATTTCTTCCACATCGCATAGTATTTTCCTGATACTGCAGGGTTTCAGCTCCAATACAATTTCATCCGCTTCAATCTTGGAAAAATCCAATATGTCATTGATGATTTCCAGCAGGTTTTCCGCAGCCTTCTGAGCCCGATGCAATAGCGCCGACGGCTCCTGTTGGGTGTCCCTGTTCTGCATAAGATACAGGTTTCCGATGACTGCATTGATGGAGGTTCGGATTTCATGGCTCATGCTGGCTAAAAAACCGCTTTTAGCGGCACTGGCGCTGTAGGCCTTGCGCATGGCTTCAATCAGTAATTTCTCAATCTGCTCTTGTTCCTCTCCCACCTTTTGAAGCGATGCAACGGTTTCGCGCAGCGCTGTTTTATCCTCCTGCAGGTGTTGCGTTTGTTGCTTCACCTGTTTTTCCACCTCTGCCTCTATCCACTGACATCGGCGGCGACAGTGCTGAACCGTGTCCTGACTCTTACCGCGAACCGCTATTGCAAGCGGCTCACCGCTTTCCTCATATTTACTGAAGTGCCACCCCCAGCAGCACTCATGGGCGTCTGCTGTATCAACGGTGTAGCTGCCCCTTTCCAGTGCCTTTTCTAAATAACCGCGATAAACCGCTATGGCCGCTTCCGGTACAAAGGCGTCCAGTTCCGCCCCAATATAAAGGGTTGACCCGTAGCGGCCTTTGAAATACGCTTCAGTAGTCCGGTTAAAAGCTGCCAGCTTCATATCCAGGTTCACCACCCAGAGAATATCCCCGGAGGCGTCTATGGCCGCTTTCAAAAACGATTCTCCTCGGTTCCCGGATGATTGGCATATGTGCGGCATCATGCCCTGCCGATCACCCTTTCCGTTAAACTCTGTCATGCGTCCTCCTGATCTACATGTCCCTTACATATTGCAAGCACCTGACAAACCCTGTATGCTCACAAAAAAACCGCGTACATGGGTACGCGGCCTTCAAATGCACTCCTTCGCATTTACTTTCAACACCGGCTACCTGCACTATTCTTGGCCCTCACGGATCAAGGATAACGCATAGTCCCCAGTAATCATATCAGCGGATTCTTTCAGAAATCTTACAAGCTATTGCGGGATCCAGTGTCATAGAATCCCCTCCATACAGCTGACTGTAATGGTTGCGAATCTTATCCAGCTCCGGGTCATAGTCAATTCCCGAAACCATATTTAATAGTTTCACCGCTTTTCTGCGTTTTTTTGAAGCAAGGTAATAGGCCAACAGCTCCTTCGAGCGCTCCAGAAAAGTGGCATGGTAATACTCTCGGGTAGGAATGCACCATGCATATGCCCGGTCACCGAAAAGATCCCCCTTGTAAAGCGACAAATAGGCTTCCATAATCGCTGCGTTATCCGAGTTAAGCTGTGCATTTTGTTCCATTATGGTTTCAAATTGGATGAAATCCACTACCGTGTCTGTGAGCTTCATGAAATACATGCCGTTCTTATTTTCAAGCCGGGCAGCAATGCCGATTTCCTCAAAGGTTTTCTTAAGCCTGAAAATTGTTGTATAGAGGTTTTGATGAGCCTTTTTCGGCTCACAGTCTCCCCATATGCTCTCTAAAATGCTCCACTTACTTATCCCCTGCTGTTGATTCAGCAGTAACAGGGCGAACAATTCCTCGGTTTTGGATGTAATCCATTTCACCGGAATAACGCCACTGTCATCGAATATTCGGATTCCATCAAAGCACTCGATCCGTGTGACACCAGGTCGGGGCTTATTGTGGAGCATTTCCTTCCGAACTCGTTCCACCGCCATTTCTACCATTTCCGCACTGACCGGCTTCAGAATATAATGAAGGGCATTCAGTCGAAAGGCTTCAATAGCATAGTGCTCATGGGAGCTTACAAACACCACATTCATATCCGCATCGGTCTGTGTAATTTCCAGGGCAAATTCAATGCCGCTGATTTCCGGCATTTCAACATCCAGAAACACCACATCAGGCCTTACCAAGTCCAGACTCGCCATGCCCTCATAGGCGCTTTCATAGGCCCCTATCACATCTACATCCGAGATCTCATTCAACAGCATATGCAGGAGGTTCAACGTCACTGGATCGTCATCCACAATCATCGCCTTGATCATACGATTTTCCCCCCATCGTACCGGAAAGTAACTATTCCGTTTTTGATCTTGATGATTCTATCGGTAATTATGCCCGCATGATTAAGATTTATTCACGAGAACGATCAAAAAAGTGAACTATTTTTGCGCAACCTCAGATTTTTAGCGGATTTAAGGCATGGCGGCAAATAATTTCATATCGCGTAATTGGCTACACCTGTACAATCCCTAACCCCTAAAAAGCAAAAAAACGACAGCTTTTATTGTCGTTTTTTTGTATTCCGTATTGACTGATTTTCTGTACTGCAGACCGGATTTTCTTACTTCAGCGCAATATAGATATCAATATCCGCATTGTCCCAATCTGCCGTCAGGTATTCCTCAAAATCCCCGGTAAAGCTTCTGTCCAGCTCAACCTTCCAGATTTCCTGCCAGGCCTGGGCTACTGCCTTTTCCATATGACCGTGGACGGAAAATTTGGCGTATCGGCCTGCCGGAATGATTTTCACTTCAAGACCCTCATTCTCTACTTTAGACACTTCATTGCCGGCGGTAACGCAGTACTGATCCCCGGCGTAATCGGAATAAAGGCCGATGGCGTATTCGTTGACCTTGTTATTGATGCTGGCGTTGATGCCCCCTTGGTACAGCTTTTCCCACAGCCCACTGATAACTTCGCCCATTTTAGGATCGGTATTGCTGGTGACCGCACTGACTCCAACCACTGTTTTCTGTTCCAAATTCACGATTTCATAGTTCATCTTCATAACCTCCATCTGTTTGATAAGGTTATTATAACGAAGGTAATACGACAACAGCGTGTCATATTATAGATAACGGTTCAATGTTTTTTTAAGCTCCGCCGCCACGGCCTCACGCACATCCTGAGGTTCCAGCACCTCGCAGTGGCTGCCGAAGGTGGCAACATAATAATGGATCCATTCCCCTCTGGGATAGGTGATCTCCGCTATGAAGCTGCCGTCTTCCTGACGCTGGCAGGTGTCGAATTCATCGTATACCCGATAGGCCGCCTGGGGGGATAACCTTAGCTTCAGCTGCACGAAGCTGTCCTGAAACCCGGTTTCACCGCTGAAAACCTGCTTTGGAGTTTCCCGCTGAAAGCTTTCGTCGGCTGTACACAGCTCCCGGATACGGCTCAGCTTGAAGAAACGGAAATCTCCTCGGAAGCGACAATATCCATACAGATACCAGGCACTGCTCTTGAAGCATAGCTTAAGAGGCTCTACTTCTCGAAGAGTACGCCGACCGTCAGCCCCAGAGTATCGGAAGGAAAGCACCCTGCGGTTCAATATAGCCGCTTTAATGCCATTGAATCGCTCCGTTTCCTCTTTGGAGTTGGCCCAGGAGGAAAAATCCACCTCGATCCAGTCGGCGTTGGCCCCGCCGAAAAGGGTGCTGAGCTTGTGGAGGGCCGTATCGGTTCCGCTGAGGTTCACGGCATTGACGGCCTGCAGGGAGGAAAGGATATTCTGCTTTTCTCCATCGGTGAGAACCGTTTTATTCAGCACAAAATCCGGCAGAAGGGATATGCCTCCCCCTTTACCCTTGCTCATATATACGGGAATCCCCGCTGCCGAAAGGGTCTCCACGTCCCGGTAGATGGTTCGTGAGGACACTTCGAACCGTTCAGAAAGCTCCTTGGCAGTGGCTGTTTTTTTGTCCAGCAGGATGTATACGATTTCAAAAAGTCGGGTGATTTGCATGGGTCCACACTATTCCGCTTTCCATTCATACATCCCTATATCCTCGAACTGAACACTGGTTCCGTCGTGCTTTAACCGTTCCAGGGTGCAGATGTACCATTTTCCGGCATCTGTTTTTACTCGCACAACTGTTTCGATCACATCTCCCGTCTTACAGGGAATCTCCACCTGTCCGAATTTGGCCTCGATTGCCTGCTGCGCCAATTCCCCTGAACTACCGGAATATGTTATCGCCGTCATGGGCATTGCCTTGAACGCCTTGCCGTTAAGCCGCAGCTCGGCCATCGTCTCCGCTATGCCCAGGTTCTCCTTGGTTTCACCTCCAAAATTCATCGCGATATTTCGTTCGGTTTTATACACCTTGGAATTGCTGCTGTTCTCCGTGCTGCCTTCTATGGATGGAAACTGCCATCTCTGGGTGGCAATTTGGCTATATGTGCCAAAGCTCTGCAAAACCTCACTTTTGCGTGTGCCGTTCCTGTCCGCTACAAAATCCACCGACCATTCCTTATCCAGTGGAACGTTGAAGGTGGCGGTAAATATCACGCCATTCTCCGATGTGGCCTCGATAAAAGACGTGTTCCCCTCCAGCGTTGTCATAAAGTACAGCCGATCCCCTTCAGAAAACTCCTTCACCTTCGCTGTTAAGCCGTATATAACCTTATCCGCTGCCACCACGTTGGGCTTGCAGGTAAATTCGTGGAGAAGGCTTTCGGCGGAGCCTACGTATACCGGATTGGACATAGGCGGCGTTTGATACTGCACGATGCTGCTTTGTGTTTGGTTCCTGAGGGTTTGAAGCTCCGATTTTATATCTATGATCTGAAGGGCACCAAATACCGTGATACACAGCAGTACACTTATCATCACGAATAGGGGCAGGTTCTCTTTCAATCCATTCCTTCGGTTTTCTTCCATTTGAATTCTCCTTCGCAGGGGTTGTATGAGATAAAGCATCGGATTTCAGAGAAACCACATAACGCTTCATCCATTATTTTGTATTGAATCCGCATGTTGAGAGTATCATAACCCTCCGTGCCATTCAACGTCTGCACCGGCTTTGACGCCTTAAAATAATCTTAAGCCGCAAAAAATGAAACTGGCTAATATCTCATAAAGATATTAGCCGCGCTTGGGCAAGCGTTCGTGTTTCAATTCATTCTACCACACTTCCGGAGACATTCGCGATTATTTTCACTTTTATTCATGCCCCTGCTCCATTGCTTTTTTTGAAAGACAAAACCCCGGCGCGTAACGCGCCAGGGTTGTTTGCTTTGGGTGAGCAGATCTATAAGCCGAGTTCTGTATTTGGTAATCATCTATCTGGGCCCGTTGTTGCCAGCCGGGCTCAAGCGACCTACCATTGGGAAGCGACGAGCAGCCGCCTTACATGTCCCTTCTTGGTCTTGCTCCAGGTGGGGTTTACAGGGCCGTACAGTCGCCAGTACGCCGGTGAGCTCTTACCTCGCCTTTCCACCCTTACCACGGCAAGCCGTGGCGGTATATCTCTGTTGCACTATCCTTGGAGTCGCCTCCACTGGGGGTTACCCAGCACCCTGCTCTACGGAGCTCGGACTTTCCTCACGGCCGAAGCCGCGTGATCACCTGATCTGCTCATGAAACAGTTTACAGGAAACCGGGGCCAATGTCAAAGACGACCGCAAATTTTAAGTGGCGGGTGCAGATGGAGAATAACCTGCTATCATTTAATTAGGATACTATAAAATGCGTTGAGTCCCTGGAAGCGATTATTTTGGAGGTTTACTATGAAGGTCCCATGGTGATAGAGGCCGGGCCAAAAGCAGGGTGACTCACTTCACAATAACCGCCGGATTCAAGCCGTGATCCAAGGGAGCCTCCGGCAAGGGTACTGCCGTGCGGGGGCATTTGTTTGAAACGCCGGTTTTCCATTGGCCGTTTCTCAGATACCACGCATTGGCTTCCACATCCTTTGCATGGGCACCCATATAGCGGGTCCACTCTTCTGTGGTAATGGCCTTCACCATCTCCTGCATTTCTCTGCGCATATCTGAGTCTTGCTGGCTAAGCAGCTTTTCCCATTCCTCCTGTGAGTAGATACGTTCATGATATCTTGTCGTTTGCAAATTGTGTCTTATTCCAGGTGTCCCCCAGCTTAGAAAAGTCGAAGGTGTCCGGGTTATAGGCGTACACCTTCACATTCTCGACAATATCCTTTGGATATAAAACACCGATGTCATACACCGTGGAGCTGGGCTTGTTGTAAACCTTTCCAGCCTCAACTCCATTCTGCCAAACGCCCGAAGAGTTGCACCATGCGAATACCACGCCGGTCCGCAGCTCATAATGCGTGGTCGGTGTTGGCTCAGCGAACACTGGCATGGTCGAAAGCAGAAGGATCAGTAGCAAGAACCCTGAGAGTATTTTCTTCATGATTACTCCTTCCAAGGGTTTTCAACGAACTTCATTCCGGTGGTCTCGCGTCCAAGAAAGAATCCGAAGTAATCAATGGTCTTGTAGTCCACTGAGAACCGGGTGGTGTCGTAGTAGGTGGCATTTTGAGAAGGAGAATACAAACCACTAAAAGCTGCCACTGTTTTGCCCTCTTTGATGGCAGTGATTACGCCAGTTCTCCCAGGCGCCTTCAGGTCGACGATTCCGAGATTGGTCACATATGTCAACCCCATAGACTCCGCCGTAACCAGCGTCACCGTCTTTAGATTGGGATTAAACTTATTGAGATCCGTCACATTGTTGATAAACTCGGTTACCGGCTTGGTTTCTCCCAGCTGGATCTGCCCCTTGGTCGAAGGCTTTAGGGGTGCCTTCCGTGCGTTCTTATCGATAATTCGCATCACCACCGCAGAGGCCTCGGCTCGGGTGAGGGTTTTCAAGCCTTGAAAGGTTTTATCCGGGTAGCCTGTGATAATACCCATAGCTACTACTTTATTGACATCCTCTTTATAGGCTTCCGATTTGCTCAGATCTGTAATCAGAAAGGCGTAGTCCGCATAATCACCTGGTATTGCTTCCTTCTGATGCTCCAGGGCTCGAACGGCCATCCGTGCCATTTCATATCGGGTGATGGGGAGTGTCACATCGGCGAATTCCCCCGCCTTCACCAGCCCCGCATCCTCTGCGGAGGCCATGATGCCGGCGGACCAGTGATTACCGGAGATATCCTTGGCTTTAATGGAAAGGGAGCGAGCCACTATAGAGGTATACTCCGCACGGGTGATCGTGCCGGTGGGTTTGAAGGTACCATCCGGATAGCCTGCGATACCGCCGATTTCTGTAAGCCGGGCTACATCGCCGCTGAACCAATCCCCAGACTTAACATCGGAAAACCTGCCTGTGGCATGGGTAAGGATTAAGACGCTGCCCAGTGTGATTAAAGCTAGAATGAGAAACATGGTTTTTTTCATTGTATCCCCCATAACTTGTTCATTAATGGTAATTTAAGCCTATTATATATAATTGCAACCATTAAATCAATGGACGGTGCAAGAAAATGTGCCGTCTCCAGCAGGAACATATATCCTGTTGAAGCCGGCACTACGTAACCTCTTTATATATATGGCATCTTCCACCATCAAGGTTCAAATATACTCGATTGGCAACGCCAGCAAATCATTATCAAGCCACAGCTTTCTCTGGTATTGACACAGGATTACCCCAACAGCAATCTTGTGGCTTGCATCATCCTTCAGCACTCGGAAAGCACCTGCCATAGCTTTGACCGGGGATGCCGACATTTTTATTTCAATGGGATAGAGCGTGTCACCATCCTCGATGATTAAATCAATTTCTTTGCCATCCTTATCTCGATAATAGTATATTGGAACATCCATATGTCCAGCGTTGGTGTATGTTTTGATAACCTCGCTGACCACAAAGGTTTCAAAAAATTGACCGGCCTTGGCGCCATTTCTGATAACATCTGGCGTAAGCCATTTGGTCAAATAGGCCAATAACCCAGTATCCATCATATAGACTTTCGGTGTTTTAATGGCTCGTTTCAAGTGGTTATTGGAATAGGGCTGGAGCAAAAAAACAATTCCTGAGGTTTCAAGTATCGATGTCCACCGTTTAACCGTGTCCACAGAAACACCAATATCTTTGGCCACGCTACTATAATTCAGCAGTTCCCCACTTCGCGCGGCTAGAGAAACCATAAACCGAAGAAACAGATTCTCGTCAGCCACCTGAGTCAATTGCCTGACATCACGTTCAATATAGGTCTTAACATAAGAGGCATAATAAAGCCGCCAGTCTACATCCTCCGTATTCAAGGCAGGCATATCTCCCTTGTGAATATCCTCCCACAGTATTCCGTAAGATACCAACTCAGATTCTCGATTACTTATATAGGATTCTGTTGGCAAAAATGGCTGGTCAAATCGAATCTTCTTCTTTTCCCGCATAGAGAAACCATGAAGATTCAAAATAGCTATTCTTCCAGCTAATGATTCGCTTACATTTTTCATCATCGAAAATGCCTGGGAACCCGTTAAAAGATACATCCCTTTCCGCTTATTGTTGTCAATCTTCATCTTAATGTATGGAAATAATTCAGGTACATACTGTATTTCGTCCAAAATCAAATCTCTTGAATTGCTGACCATAAATAAGCCCGGCTCCGATTTTGCCTGTTCCAGCAAAATCGGATCATCAAACGTAATGTAATCATGTTTTCCTGCTGAGATATGCTGCAAAAGTGTTGATTTGCCAACCTGTCTGGGGCCGGTTATCAATACCGCAGGAAATTGACGGATAGAATTGTTTAAGATATCTTCAATATGCCTCTTTATGTACACAGAGCTCACCTCTCGTCTAATTTCGTATTCAATATTAGATTAGACGCTATTTTGCCTTGTGTCAATATCAGCAAGAGTCTGAAAGCTACGGGTACGGTTATTCTATCCCTTCACTTCACAATAACCGCCGGATTCAAGCCATGATCCAGGGGGGCCTCCGGCAGTGGCACTGCTGTTCGGGGGCATTTGTTGGAAACGCCGGTTTTCCATTGGCCGTTTTGTAAATGCCACCCCTGGGTTTTGTTATCCTGAACATGGATGCTCATGTAGCTGTTCCACGCCTCGGTTACCTGCTTTGTTACCTGGGCCTCCATTTCTCTGCGTACCTGGCTGCTCTGCTGGCTAAGCAGCTTGTCCCATTCCTCCTGAGAATAGGTGCCTTCGTGGTCGATTCCCTTATAGTTGTAGGTGAACCGATCCGGTGGATTTTCTGCCTTTAGGATGTTCCTGGCTGTGATTTGAAAGGTATAGATTGTGCCGGGCTTTGCCGTTGAGGGAATGGGGTAATCATAGCTGATAGGAACGCTGCCCCTGGCAGGCACCACCTTATGCCCGGGCGACAGGGAGGCGCCGTTCACGGTAAGGTCGTAGTGCATGATCACAGGAAAGGGGTTTTGATTAGCGACGCTTCCCTTTACACGGGTATCCCGGCCAATAAAAGCCGAGGAGCCGGCACAGTCGATGCGGGCTTTTGGGGGAAGGAGTGCCACCACCGGCTCAGGAACAACATCGTATTGGATGACAATGGGGACAAAGTAAAGATAGCCCTGGACCTTTTCTGATTGGCCTGTTTTGGGGTAAAGTTCCTCCATGGCTTCTTTGATGTCTGCTGGGGCGTTCTCATCTGTGTAGCCCATCATGGCGTAGATGTCGTTGATCAACCCGTTTGCCAGGTACCTTTTTACATCAATAGGCTTTCCATTGATAGCTGACAGTGTTCCAGAATAGGTGTACTCCAGCTTGCCGGTCTTTGCGTTCCAACTATCACTTATCTTTATACCAGATGCGGCTTGACCGTAGTAGTTTTCATTGTATGTGATCTTGTCGTTGGCAAACTGGGTTTTGTTCCAGTTGTCACCAAGCTTGGCGAAGTCGAAGTCCAAAGTGTAGGGGTATACCTTCACGTTCTCAACAGTATCCTTGGGATAAAGGAACCCAATGTCATAGACCGTGGTGGACGGTTTGTTATAGACTTTCCCAGCTTCAATGCCTTTTTGCCATACACCGAAGGAATTGCGCCAGGCGAACACCACACCAGTCCGGAGTTCGCAGTGAGTAACGGGCCCATCTGCTGCGAAAACCGGCATAGAGGAGATCAGCAGGATGAGTAGAAGGAACCATGATAGTTTTTTCTTCATGCTCTACTCCTTCCAAGGATTTATGACCAATTTCATTCCTGGTTGGCCATCCATCCGAAAGAACCCGAAGTAGTCAATGGTCTTGTAGTCCACTGGGAAACGGGTGGTGTCGTAGTAGGTGATGTTTCTGGAAGGCGAGTACTCACCACTGAAAATCATAACGGTCTTCTCCTCTTTTATTGCAGTGATGACGCCGGTACGCCCAGGGCATTTCATTTGCATAGTGTTGAGAATAGGAGTTGGTTCTATAGTCAGCCCCATGGACTCTGCCGTAACCAGCGTCACCGTCTTTAGATTCGGGTTGAACTTATTGAGATCCGCTACATTATTGATAAACTCAGTTACCGGCTTGGTTTCTCCCAGCTGGATCTGCCCCTTGGTTGAAGGCTTTAGGAGTGCCTTCCGTGCGTTCTTATCGATAATTCGCAGCACCACCGCAGAGGCCTCGGCTCGGGTGAGTGTTTTCAAGCCTTGAAAGGTTTTATCCGGGTAGCCTGTGATAATACCCATAGCTACTACTTTATTGACATCCTCTTTATAGGCTTCCGATTTGCTCAGATCTGTAATCAGAAAGGCGTAGTCCGCATAATCACCTGGTATTGCTTCCTTCTGATGCTCCAGGGCTCGAACGGCCATCCGTGCCATTTCATATCGGGTGATGGGGAGTGTCACATCGGCGAATTCCCCCGCCTTCACCAGCCCCGCATCCTCTGCGGAGGCCATGATGCCGGCGGACCAGTGATTACCGGAGATATCCTTGGCTTTAATGGAAAGGGAGCGAGCCACTATGGAGGTATACTCCGCACGGGTGATAGTGCCGGCGGGTTTGAAGGTTCCATCCGGATAGCCTGCGATGCTCCCACCCTCTGAAAGCCTTGATACATCGCCATGGAACCAGTCACCCGTTCGCACATCTGAAAACTTCCCTGCTGCATGGGTCAAGGCGACGCTGCCCCACAGTGTGATGACACCCAGCACAAGAAACAGCAATCTTTTCATAATAACCCCCATATTATATTCATTATTGTAAATTACAACCTATTATATCTATCAAAATCCATTTAATCAAGTGCACGGCTTTTATGACGCAGTAAAGGGCTTTCTCCAAAGGGCATGTTTGCCTTTTGGAGAAAGCCCTTTGTTAATAAAAATAACGGGGTCAGACCACTACCTATCCACCCATTGCTGAAGTTATCTGCTTTGATACTGCCGCCGTACTAAGCTCCAAGCGGTCTGCAACCTCGCGCTGAGTTGTTGCCGTGGCAACATGAAAAACATCAATCAATTCCCCATGGTCATCCTACGTCGCCACAAGGAAAAGCCCCACGGCTTCCATCTGTATATCCAGAAGAAAAACATGGGAACTTTACTTTTATCTATTTACTCTTCAACACGGACCACAAAGACCATTGTCTTGGCAGGCTCTGCACTTTTATCAAAATATCTTGAATAGTTCATGGTGATGGTTGCCGTTCCTTTTGAAACACCTTTAACTGTCAGTTCTTTTTTAGCGCCCTCATTATGAATAGGGTGCGCCAGGGCTTCAGCTTTTTCTTTTTCCGTCGGAGCCATATTAAAGAAGCCGGTTCTAACCGCTTTGTTGTCACCTTCAACCTTAATATTCCAAGAATAGCCGGAGCTCACGTTTTCGTCAACAATGATCGACATACTTTCTCCGACCTTAATTTTGTTGACCATATTATTGTATTGCACCTCCCGATCCGGAATCAGTTTATTTCCACTGTTCACGTTGGGCTCTGCCGTCGCCGCAAATACAACGGCTCCTGTCAACAACGCTAGCGCCAGCACTGTAACACTTACCTTTTTCATGAATTGATTCATCATTTTTTCTACCATCCTTTTACTTTATTTGACCTCATGTCTATTAGACGACTAATCCATTAAATAGTTCCCGATTATTAAATAAACGTTCAACCTTTACTCCAATGAACTGTGATCGCCCTTTTGAAACAACCGTTCGGAACCTTCCCTGCCGTTTTTCCTTTCGAGCTTATTTTTGATTTTAATATCAAAATAAAAGAAGGGAGTACCTTAATGCCTCCTCTGAGTCCTTTTATCTCATCTGTATAAAGTAGTTCCATTATAAAAAAATATTAAATCTTGTATGTTTTCATATCACAACATTAAAACACGCAAGATTCTGTATTTTTTCATGGTATACTTATGTTTAAAGAGAGGTGCCATCATGGTTCAAAGAAAACAATACATGGAAAAACTTAAAAAAATGAAAGACAAAAAAATCATCAAGGTGGTTACCGGTATCCGCCGCTGCGGAAAGTCCACACTGCTTTTGATGTTCCGTGATTATCTGAAAGAATGCGGCATTGAGGAGAACCAGATTATCTCCGTGAATTTTGAAGACATTGCAAACGAACCTCTTCTTGACTACAGGAAGCTCCATGAATATGTCATAGCGAAGCTTCTTCCCGGAAAAATGACCTATGTATTTTTAGATGAAATCCAAAACGTGGCACAGTTTCAAAAAGCGGTCGACAGCATGTTTATTAGAGATGATGTTGATATTTATATCACAGGTTCAAATGCTCAGATGCTTTCCGGCGAGCTGGCCACACTGCTTTCCGGCAGATATATCGAAATCAGCATGTTACCCCTTTCCTTTGCTGAATATCATGACTTGCTCGGCGGGGATAAGCGGAGCACATGGAACAGCTATTTCAGAAATGGTGGTTTCCCCTATGTCGCTTCTATTGAAGACGAAGACATCCGTAGGGATTATCTGATGGGCATCTATAACACCATATTACTCAAGGATGTCGTTGCGAGAAAACGGATTAGTGATATTCCCTTGCTTGAAAGTGTCATAAAATTTCTTTTTGACAATATTGGCAGTATCGTATCTTCAAAGAAAATCGCCGACAGTTTGACCTCTTACGGACGGAAAACAACTTCCGTAACCGTTGAAAGCTATATCGAAGCACTTACGGGCGCCTTTGTTCTGTACAAGGCTAACCGGTATGACATCAAGGGCAAGCAGTATCTGAAATCACTTGAAAAATACTATCTTGTGGATATTGGTCTGCGTCGTATGCTACTGGGAGACAAAAACGCCGATATCGGTCATATCCTTGAAAACATTGTGTATCTAGAGCTTCTGAGGCGCGGCTACACTGTCCACATCGGTAAGGTCGACGATAAAGAAATTGATTTTATTGCTGTGATCGGCGGTGATAAGGTTTATTATCAGGTTGCCGCAAGCATTCTCGACCCTGCCACTTTTGAACGTGAAATAGCTCCCTTGAAAAAGGTAAACGACCACTATCCCAAATTCATATTAACCATGGATGAATTCCCCATGGGTGAAGAAGGTATCAAACAGGTCAACATTGTGGATTTTCTGCTTGAAAAAGGAACAGGTGAATAGGGTTTCTTCATTTGGGTATCTTCCAAAATAGAGATACACCTTCGAAAGGAGCTCCTATGAAAAACCGGGCAAGCGCTACAGCAGAAGGGGTCGCTTATATGCGGTATTATGAATCCCAAAGGCCCGAATCCCAGAGAATATGCAACGATTACCTTGCATACAGTTTCTCAGCCTGGTGGGTGAAGCTTGCGGCGAAGCTGTGCAGTCCTTTCCCTCTCTCATTCATGGACTGGGCCATGGAGCAAAAGGGAGTTGGCATATCTGGGTTTTTAGCGGTGCGAACACGGCTGTTTGATGATTTTGTTTTGGAACAAATCCGGTCGGGGGCTGAACAATACGTGATCCTGGGAGCAGGGCTCGATTCCCGCGCCTACCGTTTTGCAGATAACATGGGTGCTGTGAATGTGTTTGAGATTGATCATCCTCTGTCGCAATCAGTTAAAAAAGAGCGGGTACTAAAACATTTCGGCAGTCTGCCGCTCCATGTTCGCTATGTATCGGTGGATTTCACAAAGGATAATCTGCTGACATCGCTGAAAAACGCAGGATACGACGCCTCTCTGAAAACCATTTTCACCTTTGAAGGGGTAACCATGTATCTTGACGATGGGGCTGTCAGAAGCACTTTGGGCTTCATTCTTAACCACTCCGGCATAGGGTCCGCAGTTATGCTTGATTATGTTTATTCGGAAGCATTGAACGGGAAAATCAAAAGTAAGGTAATCGCACATATGAACAGCCTGAAATTCATTTTTCATGAATCCATTAATTTTGGCATCGGAATTGGACAGGTTAAAGGATTCCTGAAAGAAGTTGGCTTCGAATCGGCTGAAGACTTTCCCCCAGACAAATTGTATGATCTGTATTTGAAGCCCTGCACTCCAAACCGGTCCATATCTGATGTATATGGCATTGCCATCGGGCGAAAAACTTAATTAACCATCATCCATGTGGCATTAGCTCAGCTGGGAGAGCGCAGCGTTCGCAATGCTGAGGCCAGGAGTTCGATCCTCCTATGCTCCACCAGAAAGACCAGCTGTCGGTTTTATATCGTCAGCTGGTCTTTTTCGTTAAACAGTGATCAGAAACGGCAGCTTGTTCCTGCCGTGAGTATAGCGTGTCATGTCGATTGGTAGATTAGGCAGTGCCTGTCCCGTTCATTCATAAACATACGGATCTTCCTTTGATACTGATTTTGCTATGCCGGCCTTTTTATCAAACACAATAACATGCGTATATTCGTCTTTATCATCTGAACAAAACGGGCATTTTGAATAATCAGATTCATCATAAACAGCCATTTCGAACCGCCACTATATTTTTCCATAAATAGGTAGTTTGTATTCCTGTCGTAAGTATAGCATATTCTGTCGATTAGGTGGATAGGTAGTGCCTGGCCCCTTTCTTTCCATAAGTCAGGTTTTCAAGCCTGACACCATATGTGTGTTCGAATGTGTTTTCAACCAATCGGTAACAACACCTTCATAAAGTCTTCTATAGGCCGTTTGTATAGATAGGGGCGATTACAACTTCCCCTTTATCATTGATGTATCCGATTCTGCCATCAATCTCAACACGAGCTAATCCGCATTTATTGAAGTCCAAAGCCATGCTAAACTCAAACGGAATCACTACCTTCCCCGTTTTGTCGACAAAGCCGCATTTACCTCCTTTAGCAACGAGAGCCAATCCATTCTCGGCGAAAGAGAATGCATAGTCGTATTGGAAAGGGATTACTACTTTACCTGTTTTGTCTATGTAGCCTTCTTTTCCGTCTGATTTAACGGCTGCCAACCCATTGTCAGAAAAATGGTCTACTTCTTCATATTGAAGAGGGATCACTACGGCTCCGGTCTTGTCGATATAGCCAGACTTACCGTCCAACACTACAGGAGCCAATCCATTGCTGGAAAAGTATACTGCACGGTCATATTCAGGCTCAATGACAATTCTGCCCGTTTCATCGATGCAACCCCATTTACCATCTACTTTAACGGATGCTAATCCATTGTAACTATATGAATTTGCACCTTCAAATTGTAAGGGAATAACCTGTACTCCACTTTTATTAATATATCCGTATTTCTTGTCGTTTTCAACCAAAGCCAATCCATTGTCAGAAAACGAGATGGTGTAATCAAATTTCGGTTCAATTACCCACTGGCCCTTATCATTGATATAGCCCATTTTATCGCCGACTTTGACCGCCGCTAATCCATTATTAGAAAACCAAAACGCCTCATCAAATCGAGGTGCAATGCCCCATTGTCCCGTTGCATTGATGAAGCCCATCTTTCCATTGGCTTCGGCTGCAGCGAGCCCATTGTTTGTAAAACGACTTATAGAGTCAAACTGAAATGCAATTACCTCCGTCCCCATTTTGTCGATACAGCCCCATTTCCCAAACATTTCAACAATGAGCAGTTGTGACACATCCATTTCCTTCGCTAACGAAGGGCTGATGTTGATAAGACCATGCTTCTCTGCCTGAATAGCAATGATTTTTATCACCTGTTCCTCAGACATCTCTGCTTTTGGTCGGTAAGTCAAGTCAGAAAAGCCATTGATTGCTCTGCTGTCGCTGAGTGATTTGACATAGGGCATTGCAAAATCTGATATCTCCGAACTATCAAGGTATCTAGAAGCATACCCATACGCTACCTTTTGGGATTCGAGTACTTCTTCCGCCCTACCAATCATCGTAGCGATTTGCTCACGATTTGCATGGGCGTAAGGTGCAAATGACGTTTCTGACGTTCCCGTCACTACACCCATCGAATTAGCCATCCTGACAGCCGGATTATCTGTATCGGTGAACTGCTCCGGTTCATCCTTCAGCACTTTATTATTCTCTGCCGCAGCCGCTTTCATATACGCAACAATCAGTTCACAAAAATTTTCTCGGGTGATGGGCTCTTTCAAGGAGTTATCTGCCAGCATCGTCTGAGGAATCAGGTCTGCTGCCTCCAGGGCATCCACATATGGGCGTGCCCAATCACTGCAATTAATTTCGGAGAGACTTTCAACAATTTTCGGCTGGCTACACGCAACAAGGCAGACAGAAAACAGAATTGCATGAACTATGGTGATTCTCAGTTTGTTTCCTTTCATAGGAACCTCCGTTTCTGAATCTTTAACATCTTCAAAGGTGAAGCAAATGGGTCAGGCACTACCTATCAACTTATTTTGTTGATTAGGTGGATAGGTAGTACCTGACCCCTTTCGCATCCAATCACTGCAATTAATTTCGGAGAGACTTTCAACAATTTTCGGCTGGCTACACGCAACAAGGCAGACAGAAAACAGAATTGCATGAACTATGGTGATTCTCAGTTTGTTTCCTTTCATAGGAACCTCCGTTTCTGAATCTTTAACATCTTCAAAGGTGAAGCAAATGGGTCAGGCACTACCTATCAACTTATTTTGTTGATTAGGTGGATAGGTAGTACCTGACCCCTTTCGCATCATAGTGCGATCTCCCCCAGTGGTTGAAAGCAGGCATTACCCAACTCTGTTATTAATTCTCAATGCAGTTTCAATATTTACATATTCTTCGCCATATTTCAACACAATAATTAATCTAACCCTCTGTCAGGGTTTCAACTCCTTGTTTTCGGTATCCGTTTGAATATCCAGTCCTTATTATTTCCCCAATAAATAACATGATCAATGCTCCAGGATAATTGATCCGAGGTTTTCTTGGCGTTTGCGTTCTCCTGTTATTCTACTCAATAGAAAAACGGCAGTTTATTCCTGCCGTTAGTACAGCATATTTAGTCAGTCAGGCGGATAGGTAGTGCCTGACCGCTTTTGCTTCACTACTCTTGGCTTCAGGTTTACAGCTTAGTCACCATTTGTCTGTTTCTTCCATCAGAACAACCGTTCGGAACCGTCCCTGCCGGTTTATCCCTGCCGGTTTATCCCTGCCGGTTTATCTGCTTTTAGCCTGTAAAAATCGAATAATCGCAATATTTTTATATTGCACTATAATAATTTGTGCTATATCATATTTTTTCATGATATACTTGTATTTAAAGAGAGGTGTCTTAATGGTTAATAGAAAACAATACATGGAAAAACTGATAAAAATGAAAGACAAAAAAATCATAAAGGTGGTTACGGGTATCCGTCGCTGTGGAAAGTCCACACTGCTTCTGATGTTCCGCGATCATCTGAAAGAATGCGGCGTAGACGACAGTCAGATTATATCAGTGAACTTTGAGGATGTTGCAAACGAACCTTTACTTGACTACAGAAAGCTCCATGAGTATGTTAACCAGCGGCTTATTCCCGGCAAAATGTCCTATGTGTTTTTAGATGAAATCCAAAATGTGCCGCAGTTTCAAAAGGCGGTGGACAGCTTGTTTATCAAAGATAATGTTGATGTTTATATCACAGGTTCAAACGCTCAGATGCTTTCCGGCGAGCTAGCCACACTGCTTTCCGGTAGGTATATCGAAATCAGTATGTTGCCCTTTTCCTTTGCTGAATATCATGAAATGGTCGGTGGAAATAAGCGTGATGCATGGACCCGCTACTTCAGAAATGGCGGTTTCCCCTATGCCGCTACTATCGAAGAGGATGACATCCGCAGGGATTATCTGATGGGCATCTATAACACGGTCTTACTCAAGGATGTTGTAGCGAGAAAACGGATCAGTGATATACCCTTGCTTGAAAGTGTTATTAAATTTATTTTTGATAATATTGGCAGTATCGTATCTTCAAAGAAAATTGCAGACTGCTTGACCTCTTATGGACGGAAAACAACTTCCGTAACCGTTGAAAGCTATATCGAAGCACTTACGGGGGCCTTTGTTCTTTACAAGGCTAACCGGTATGATGTCAAGGGCAAGCAATATCTGAAATCCCTTGAAAAATACTATCTTGTGGATATTGGTCTGCGCCGTATGCTGCTAGGAGATAAAAAAGCCGATATCGGTCATATTCTTGAAAACATTGTGTATCTGGAGCTTCTTAGACGCGGTTATACGGTCCACATCGGTAAGATTGACGAAAAAGAAATCGATTTTATTGCTGTGCTCGGCGGTGATAAGGTTTATTATCAGGTTGCCGCAAGCATTCTCGACCCATCCACCTTTGAACGTGAAATAGCTCCCCTGAAAAAGGTGAACGACCATTATCCAAAATTCATATTAACTCTGGATGAGCTTCCCATGGGCGAAGAAGGTATCAAACAGGTCAATATTGTGGATTTTCTGCTTGAAGAATAGAAATCACTTACCCCACCACAAACCGCGTGCCACTCCCCGTGCTTGAGCTATAAACCTCCAATCGCGTATCCACCCGCTCCTTCAATTCCTGCACATGGGATATAATCCCCACCAGTCTCCCCGTTTTCTGCAAATCGATGAGGCAACTGATGGCACTGTCCAACGACTCCTGATCCAGGGTACCAAACCCTTCATCAATGAACATGGTATCCAGCTGCACGCCCCCGGCATAGGACTGCACCACATCTGCAAGCCCCAGTGCCATGGCCAATGACGCCTTGAAGCCCTCTCCTCCGGAGAGGGTTTTTACGTGGCGGGATTTACCGGTGTAGTTATCGTACACCTCCAGCTCCAGTCCCCCTTTGGCATTGCTGCGCTGCAACTCTTCGGTCCTTGATAGCCTGTAGCGGCCACTGGTCATTTGATTGAGGCGGATATTGGCGGCGGTGATGATGTCTTCTAAAAAGGCGGCCAGTACGTACCGTTCGAAGGTGATGCGGGCGGGGTTGTTCCCTTGGGCTACTTTGGCCAGGTTACCTACTGTTTTATAAATGGTTTCTTTATCGCCGATGATTGCGTTGATGGCCTCAACTTCTTTCAGTATGCCGGTGTTGTTTGTTATGCGGTTCAGAGTTGTGCTTCGCGTGTTGGTTTGTGCGGTGTTTTCTGTGCGCAGGGCTTCTATTTGTGCTTCAAATGCGGTGATATCAACAGGGTGGAGGTCTTTGGTTTTTATATTCAGATCTTGCAGCTGTTCTCTTAGGGTGTGAAGCTCTTTGGCGTGCTGGTCGATTTGGTTTTTATAGCGGGTAATGGTTTCCTGCGGCAGCTTGGCGTTGTGATAGTCTTCTGCACTGGTGAACTGGGATTCCGCTATTTTGGAGGCCAGGGCTCTTTTGGCGTTTTCAAGGGTTTCACCAAGGGTTATCAAATCCTTGCTAAGCTGCTCTTTATTGGCCTCTAGCTGTAGCAGAATACCCCTTGTCTCTTCGTGGGCTTTACGGCACGAATCCAGTTTTTCGTTGGATTCTTTTTGGCGTTTTCCCTGGACTCTGATGGTTTCGGTAAGCGTGGCGATGTCTCTGATTTGTTCGGGCACTTCTTCGAATATGTGATTCAGTGCGGCGCTTTGCTCGGTTAGCTGTCGGCTTGTTTCCAGATAGCTGGCAGTCCGTTCACTTTGTTTCACTTCTGCGGCCTTGATATCGGTGTCTAGCTTTGTGATTTCTCCCGTTATGGCTTCATAGGCCTTGGCCGATTGTTCCAGCAGGGTTACTTCGTTCTCCAGCTTCAGAATTTCTTCACGGTTGTCTTTAATCTGCTGGGCAAGGTAGGCTTGCTGATCTTCCGGGGTCAGGTGATCCCGTTGAAGCATCATCACCCCAAATAGTTCATCCAACAATTCGGCACCCCTTGTGCTCAGCTTTGCAATGCGTTCTTCAAGAATGGCTACAGCTTTGTTTTTGCCGTGGAACTCCGCTTCCAGTTTTTTAAGGGCTTCTTCCAGTGCCATCAGCTCGTCTTCGGTGACGGCATGGTCTGAGAATGTTGCCAGTACCGTATGGTGGGTGGAACCGCACACGGGGCAGGGATCCCCCTCTTTTAAATCTTTGGCAAGCACAGCCGCCTGATTCATCAGTGAATCAAGCTTGCATTTTTTATAGTGAAGATTGCCCGCTTCAATTCGTTCCAGCATCTCTTTTGCCTGGGCCTCTTCGGCTTTTAGGCTGGCGGTTTCGCGGATGATATCGGACTGGATTTCCAGAAGCTTATTCAGCTTGCGGTCGATGTCTTTGCTTTTGTTAAGGGTTTCTTTCCTGCCTGCCGCTTTTACCTCGGCATCCTTGGCTTGGTCCCGTTTAAGGCGTAGGTCTTCGATGGATTTAGTGCTTAAAACAATAAAATCCGCACTGGTCTGTTTTTCGGCTTCAATCTGTTTACATAGGGTCTCCGCTTTGGCAATGGAAAGGGTGATGGCTTCAATCCGATTTACCTTGTCTTCATAGGAACGGAGCCGAGCCAGTTCTTCAATGAACTGCTCCCGCTTCTTCAGCATCTCCGGGGAGGATTCCTTGTGGTAGGCCTCTTCCGCTTCCCTTGCCTGAACCTGGGCCAGCAGGATTTTCCCGGCTACAATGCATAAGTCCCTGTTCTTATTCTCAAGATCGTTTTCTCGCAGGGTGTAGTTTTCTTCAACCGGAACAATCATTTGAGCTCGTTCAGCCTTTTGGACACGGGCGGCTAGCTGAGTCATTTCAGCCAATGCCAGCTCTTTCTCTGCCAGTTTGAGGTCGGTGGCTTCTTTTAGGCTGAGCTTTTCGTTATTCTCTTTGGCTTTTTCTCTAAGCTCTATGTGTGTTTCTATTCTTTTTTGTGTGGCTTGGGTTGCTTCTTTCAGACGGCCGCTTTCCTGCTGATCCTTTTCATTCTGTGCTGCGGTTAGGGCCACGATATCCTCTATATGCTTGTCCTCCGCAGCTATCAGCATACGCAGGGGCTCATTATCAGGGCAGTCGATTCTGCCGATTTCGTGATCCCGGAGCTCTTTCCTTTTTCTAATTTCGGAATACAGGCTTTTGGCCTGCATATCCAGCTTCATTTGGATGGTGTTGTAGATGCCGGTATCGAAAAGCTGCTGCAGCACCCGTTCCCGTTCCTCGGTGCTGGAGGTGAGCAGCTTTTGAAATTCTCCCTGGGGAATCATCATGATCTGCCGGAACTGTTCGGCGTTGATTCCCAGTATGGCCTCTATTTTCTCGTTTACATTCTTCACACCGGCGATGATGGTATTGGGTTCCCCATTATAGATAGTGAGGGTTGCATCGGGTTTCTGTTCGGTGGACCCTTCGCCCCGGGCTTTGGGTTTGCTTTGTTTCGGGATTCTATGTATGTGATACGTAATGCCCTTCAGCTCAAATTCCAGTTCCACTTCCGTTAACAGCTGATCCTCCGCAAAATGACTTCGGAAGCTGTCCGCAGAGCGCATATTGCCACTTGCCTCTCCATAGATGGCAAAGCTGATGGCATCAAAAATTGTCGTTTTACCTGCCCCTGTGGGACCGGTGATCAGGAAGAGGTTCCGGTCGTTCAATTCCCTGAAATCGACTGTTTCTCTCTCTTTATAAGGGCCAAATGCAGTCATGGTCAGCTTTATCGGGCGCATTAGGAATTCCTCCCGCTTTGAGCGACTTCATTAAAGATTTCTGCCACCCGTTCTTTTTTCTCGTCGGTGAACAGTTCTCCCGATACATTCTCATAAAACTCTGAGAACAGCGCCAGTGGATTTTTTTTAGTGAATTCGCCACCTGCTGAGGTACCCAAATCACCAACTTCCCGCTCAACCTGTTCTTTTTCCATACGCAATATGTTGGGATACACGGCTCTCAGCTTGCTAACGGCATCCACCAGCTCACCCCGGTCTGTGAGGATAGCCATGATGTAGTCGTTGGTGTTGGTATCCCCATACACGGCTTTATCCAGAAGGTTTTCAAGCTTACCTTTAATGACCCGCATATCCCTTAGGGGATGGAGTTCTTTCAGCTCCACGTCCGTATTCCCCTCAGCATCCATGGTGATCAGGGCCACAGATTTTTTCTGCTGTGCCTCTGAAAACGAGTATTTAAGAAGAGAACCGGAATACCGGATGCGCTCATTCTTTACATTCTGGGGGCCGTGAAGATGGCCCAGTGCGGTATAGCTGAACCTATCAAAATGATCGGCACTGACATATTCGGAGCCCCCGATGGAAAGGGGGCGTTCAGATTCACTGGTTTCAAGGGTTTCAGTTCCCATAACGAAGGCATGGGCGATGCAGACATTCCGTTTGCATAGGTCGAGGTTTCCGTTGATGCCGCCGATGATCGCTTCCATGGCCAAATCATAGCTGTTAATGGCTTCGTCGCCGTAGAGCTCCTTTATGATGGCGGGCTCTGTGAACGGTATGGGATAAAAATGAACCGGGCCAAAGGCATCTTCAATGATGATTGGCTCAATGGTTTTCGTAAGATTTCCACTTATATAGAGACCGTTATCCCGGAGGAGTTTGCTGGCAAAACCAACCCTGTCCGGGCTGTCGTGGTTCCCCGCAATAACAATCACCTTTGTCTTATGGCGCATTACAATTTCGCAGAGAACCTCATCCAGCAGATCCACTGCCTCCACCGGAGGAACCGAGCGGTCATAAAGATCCCCGGCAATAATCAGCACATCCGGTTTTTCCTGTTCAATCAATGCAATCAATTGCCGCAGAATATAGCGTTGATCCTCCGTCATATGGATGCCGTGAACCAGTTTACCTATATGCCAGTCACCCGTGTGCAAAATCTTCATGTGAGGCCCCTTTCAAAAAATCAGTTGATCCGCTTTGTAGCTTTGGTTCTGCTTCTTTAGATGATATCATTTTTTTGATTGTAAAGGGGCCCGAATAAAGGATACGCATAAGAGCCCGATCACCGTGATAGGAATGCGGTTGATCGGGCTCTTTCGCTTTTGCTATTGGATGGTTGGCTCCTTCTGTTCGTGCAAGCCCTTTGTTAAGTGGGGAACCTACGGATTCAATCAATCTGACAAACCTGATTTCGCCCTTGCGCCTTTGCACGATAGAGCGCATCGTCTACCCGCCCGATCAGCTTCTCAAAATGCTGATCGTCTGACTTTAGGCAGGTTACACCCAGACTAACCGTGACGGAAATTGTCTTTTGAAACGGTGCTTTTGAAACGGTTTTTCTGATTTTCTCTGCTACCCTGACAGCACTCTCCGCATCGGTTTCCGGAAGCAGAAGCAAGAATTCCTCTCCCCCCCATCGACTAAAAATATCCTGCTGCCGTATACTTGGTTCAATTCTGGCTACAATCTCTTTGAGAACCGCATCACCACACTGGTGGCCGTAGGTATCGTTAACGGCTTTAAAATGGTCGATGTCCACCATGATAATGGACAGCGGATGAACATAACGCTTCGCACGAAGGTACTCCCGCTCAGCTAATTCCGCAAACCGGCGACGGTTTAAAGTGCCGGTCAGACTATCCGTAATTGAATGGGCCCGCAACCGAACTTTGGCCTTCGCATAAATATAGGTGGAACTAAAAAGGAGAAGAAACAACGCCGTTACCAGCATCAAATCCAGTTTAGCGCTCTTGCTGATCTCCTCAAAGGTTGTATCGGACCTGAAATCCACCAGATAGCCCGTGTTTTTCCCTGCATAGTTTTCAATACGGAGAAACTGGACCAGGTAGTCCTTTCCACTTTCACGAATGACAAAATTAAAGCTTTTTCCGGATGATAGCCTTGGGGATGCCTGTTCTTTTATCTGACGTAGAACATTGTCCTTTCCACCAGTATTTCCGCGGAAAGCCTTGAGGGTAAGGTTCTTGGTTTTTTCAACCAGGTAGTGGTCGGACAAGAGGGAGGGTTCCATTGCCGTTTGCCGGCCGCTGGAGATCATATTATCGAAAACCGAGCGTTCCAGTATAAAGAACATGTCCCTCTCAGGAAAAACAGTGCCGAGAATTTTTATAAATGAATCCATGGACAACGCGATTTCCACGGAACCTACATGAACTCCATAATGCTTCGCCGGATACACAAACCGATACCCAACAAATGTGCGCCCTGCTTCAAATCCCTGAACGGGCTTCAGCTTTGTATTGGCAATCCTTATAGTCTCTCTGCTGGCGAAAAGGTTATCTCCAAAGGTTTCAGGGCTGTAAAATCTGAGGAAGCTGTCGCCGTTGGGAAGATGAAAATGTAACTGTTGAAACTCACTGTCGCAGATTCTTCCGTAATCTTCACGCAATAATTCATACAACTGCCGGCGCAACACACTGCGCTTTTCATCATCCGCACCCAAAGCTTCTCCCATCACCGCTGTCACTATGGGGCGGTCAATTATCTGGGCAAAGGCATAGTCCGCAAAATGACCATACGTCTGAAGTGTTATACCCACCTCTGTATCCAACGCTTCCAACGAGGCATTCCGGTACATTTCAGCTTTGGTATTCTTGCCGGTCAAGATCAGGTAACAGCTTACGCTCCACAGTATCAGGCCGATAAAAACAATGATCAGCCATCGCCAATATTCCGCCGCTCCCCGCTGGAATTCCTCTCGCATTGACATCACCTGACTTTGCTTTATACTACAAATTGTGCATAGACAAGGGATTTTTACCCATAAACATAGCGGATAAACTGCAAATGAAAAAGATGCCGTCACGATGGAATTGGATTCCCCTCGTAACGGCATTTCATCATCCCACCTAGATTCTTTATTCAATCACTTCCAAATGTCCATTAAAACAGAATCCGGTATGACGAATTCCGGACAGCCGGAGGAGCCTGGTCCTACTTCGTATTTGTCGAAGCAGATGACCAATTGACCGGTTTCGTTCATAAAGAAGCTCTGATCCTCTTTTATCTTCTCAAAGGGGTCTGAAAACTCGTCTTCAATCCAGAACTGATTTTCGCCGGCAGCGTTTTGACGCTTCATTTCATCCTTTAGATAGGAACTGATTGGGGTTATATAATCTGCATGTTCTTTAAAGAGGGAGGGCAGAGTAACCAGTGCATTGGTATGCTTGTTCACGGTATAAAACTTATGCACGGTGGAAGAGGAGCCAACAACATTGACGATGTAGGTATCAATGGCCAGATAATCCTTTGTATCGGTTCGGAGGATATAGCCCGAATCCACGCCCATGTGAACTTCTTCGTCTGGAAAGTCTTCTTTTAAGGCTTTCATATCCGCTTCAAAACCAGCGATGATGGCGTTGGCATTGTCTTTGAACTGCGCGTTCAGCTTGTCCTGAAGTGCTTTGTCCAGAAGGCCTTCAATCTTTGGAGTTGCGATATCCGCCTGAAATCCCCCTTCGTCCACCACGTATCTGCCTAAGGTGAGCACCTTCACAACCCCATTCATTCCAGGTATGTCCGCTATGGTGGCTGCAAACACCGGACTGAGATTCAGCGACACGGTGAAAGCAATGGCCAGACTTGCGGCTAAGCCTATGACCGTTTTCCACTGTGCCCGTCGTTGAAGGGGCTCCGGCTCTGCCTTCATCGCCTTATGGATTCGTGCTTTCAGTTCATCGGAAGCCGTTTTCTCCTCGTATTCCCTTTTAATACTCTCCATTTGTTTGTTCACTGTAACCCCTCCATTTCTATTCTCAGGACTTTCAGTGCTCTGTAAAGCCTTGTTTTCACTGTGTTGAGGTTTTCATCCAGTATCACCGCTATCTCGTCCAGAGGCCGATCTTCAAAAAATCGGAGTGCGACGATGGCCCGGGAGTTGGGGTCCAGCACATCCAGCATCTGTTCAAAGGTAAGGTCCGCCAGGGAATCCTCATACTCCGGTATATCTTCAATAAGTGTCGGGTCCAGAACGGTTTCCCGTTTGCTCTGCCTCAGTCGCGTGAGAGCTGTATTGGCTACAATCTGTAAAAACCAGCCGGCAACACGGTTAGGATCCCTTAATGATCCGATGGCCTTCAGTGCCTTCACCACACTGTCATTGACGACATCCTCAGCCTCTTCCCTGCTGCGCATGTAGGTGTAGGCAAAGCGATAGATTCCGTCAATATTCTGCACTATGTAATTCTCAAATACCTTTCTGTTAGACATTTCATATCCTCCTTCTGTACATAAGACCTTCGGGCCGGGTACAAAAGTTTCATATTTTAAAAAAATGAAAAAATAATAATGGGGCCATATCCAATGGGCTTCCCCCATCCTGATACAGCCCCACCGTTCAGCGTACTCTGCTAAAGATCATAATCCCCTGCCGTTTCCGGCTGATAAATCACCTTCTCTACCTGCAGCCTAACCATTCCCGCAGGCACTTCCCACTCCAATATATCTCCTTCTCTGAATCCGAGAATGGCCGTCCCGATGGGGGCCAGTATGGAAATGCGGTTATCTTCCAGTTCTGCGTTTTCAGGGTACACCAGGGTATACTCCGTTTCTTCTCCGGAATCAAGATCCTTGAGAAGAACCTTCGAATTCATGGTTATAACCTCCGCCGGAATTTCTGTCGGCATAAGCACTGCAGCCCTGCGCAGCTCGTGCTCCAGACCGTGCAGGTGGGTGTCCTGCTTAAGATTTCCGAATTCCCTTTCATCAGCAATCAGCTTGAGCAGACGTTCACGATCCGAGCTGGTGATAAAAATATCTCTGGCCATGTTTTATCATCCTCCTACACATGTGAAATGGGTTCTTATACAAACGCAAATGGATTGGAAAGTGCTTCCGATTCAATGATGCTGACCTCGTATCCCTTTTCGTCCACTTTTTCTCTGAGCCAATCGGCAAGAGCGGATACCGCGGTATGCTCCGTTTCATAATGGCCTGCATCGACCAAGGCGATTCCCAGCTGTTCCGCCTCGCGGGCTTCATGATATTTCACATCACCGGTGACCAGCACATCACAGCCTGCACGATGGGCATTTGTCACCAGATCCCCACCGGCACCGGCACATAGCGCAACCTTGCGTATAACCTTGTCAGGATTCCCGACGTATCGCAGCTGGGCTGCACCAAGGCTGTCTTTAAGAGCAACTGCCAGGTCTTTCAGAGATAGGCTTTCGGGAAGATAGCCGATACGGCCAAGACCAATGGTCTTATCCTTATCCTGTTGCCCCTCAGAAGGCTGCAGCACCTCAATCCGCTCCATATCCAGCAGGTCTGAAAGGGTGTCGTTAAGACCGCCCCAGGCGATATCCAGATTTGTATGGGACACATATACGTGGATATCGGCCCGGATCAGCCGCCGAAGGATCTGACCCTGGGGATCATTCTCTGTAATGGATTTTACAGGCCTAAAAATCAGCGGATGATGGGTGACGATGAGATCCACGCTCTTTTCTTCGGCTTCAGCAGCCACTGCCGCTGTCACCTCCAGAGTAACCATGACCTTATTGATGGCGGTATCTTCATTCCCAAGCTGAAAACCAACGGAGTCCCAGCTTTCAGCATATTTTTGAGGCGCCATTTCCTCCAGCATTCGTATTATTTTTTGTGAGTTAACGCGCATGATTGAACCTCCTGCAGCTGCTTCAGTGTTTGTTTGCAATCCGCAATAAGTGCGTCGGTTCCCTCCGCTGCCCCCGCCTGGGTAATGATCCTTTCAAAGCGCCGGATTTGCATGGCCACAAACTGAGAGAACAACGGATCCCCGGATTCCGGAAGGCAGTAGCCCATCAGGTCTCTGAAAACATCTGGGGTTTGGCTTTCTCCACTGCGGGCACAAATGATTTCATACAGGCGCCGCCCTTCCTTTGCCAAACATTCCTCTGTTATGCGAAATCCGTGTGTGACCAGCCAGCGACGAAGCTCCGTGAACCCGGACATAGGCTGTAGGATCAGTGTTTCCGCCTGAAGGGCCATGGCAATATCCGCTTCCAATATCTCGGATATCAAAATCCCTCCCATGCCGGCAATGATGATGCTCTGGGGCTGCTCTCCCCCCATGGGCGCAAGTCCCGGTCCCAATCGCAGAGCTACTTTATCCGTCAGCGCTTCCCGGACAAGGGTCTCCCGGGCGTTATCCAGGGGGCCTTTCTGAATATCCGCAGCCCAGGCGGATGGACAAATTCCCTGGGCCACCAGCCAAGCCGGTATATAGCCGTGATCTGTCCCCACATCGGCAACTGTTGTTCCGGCGGGAACCCGGTCTGCAATGGCCTGAAGCCGTGGTGTGAGTTTTATCATAAAACCTCCAGAGGAAAGGATTAAAACCTATATATCTCCACAGCTTTTGTTAATCATCCTGTAAACAATCCCGGCTGCTTGTGCGGCCGGGATTTTGGGTTTATTGTTATTACTCCAGATAATCCCGAAGTTTTTTGCTACGGCTGGGGTGCTTCAATTTCCTGAGAGCCTTGGCCTCAATCTGCCGGATCCGCTCACGGGTAACCTCAAAGCGCTTTCCTACCTCTTCCAGGGTACGGGCGCGACCATCCTCAAGACCAAACCGAAGCTTAAGAACCTTTTGCTCACGGGGGGTGAGGGTTTCCAGCACTTCGATAAGCTGTTCCTTGAGCATGGAGAAGGCTGCCGCATCGGCTGGTGCAGGGGCATCCGTATCTGGGATAAAGTCACCCAGATGGGAGTCTTCTTCCTCACCGATGGGGGTTTCAAGAGAAACCGGCTCCTGTGCAATTTTTAGGATTTCGCGGACCTTCTCCACCGTCATATCCATTTCTTCTGCAATCTCTTCCGGTTTGGGCTCCCGGCCCAATTCCTGAAGCAACTGCCGTTGAACACGGATAAGCTTGTTGATGGTTTCCACCATATGAACCGGAATCCGGATCGTACGGGCTTGGTCTGCAATGGCCCGGGTAATGGCCTGACGAATCCACCAGGTGGCATAGGTACTGAATTTGAAGCCCTTGCGAAAATCAAATTTCTCAACAGCCTTGATAAGGCCCAGGTTCCCCTCCTGAATAAGATCCAGGAACAGCATGCCTCTTCCCACATAGCGTTTTGCTATGCTTACAACAAGGCGCAGATTGGCTTCACAGAGCTTTTTCTTGGCCTCTTCATCTCCTTCTTCCATCCGCTTTGCAAGAGAGATTTCCTCTTCGCCGGAAAGAAGCGGTACCTTCCCTATTTCCTTGAGGTACATCCTTACAGGGTCATCAATACTTATGCCCTTGGGCAGGGTAAGATCAAAATCTGCTTCTTCCTCTTCATCCTCTGCTGCAGGGGTTTCTGAGTCTGTTTCAGAATCGATCTCTTCTTCGTCCGATTCCGCCATTACCTCTATCCCCATAGACGTCAGCGAGTCATAGACATCTTCCATCTGTTCCTTATCAAGGTCGATATCACCCAAAATGTCTTCAATTTCTTTATAGGTCAGGGAGCCGCTGTCTTTTCCCATCTCCATCAAGCGTTTCACCGCATCGGTACGCTCGGATCCGTTCTTTTTGCTCAATGACTTCCCTCCTTTCATCGGTTATCCTGTCGGGTCTTCCCTGAAAGGAGTTCCGACAATTCTTTCTTGTACGCATACAACCTTATAATTATATTCTCTTGCTCAGATTTTTCAAGTGTTTTGTTTTCTTTCTTTACCCGTTCTTCCAGGTTTGAAATCATATGCTTTAAAAATTGTCCCTGCAAGCGGCCGGACATCGTTCGGAGCTCGCGGTCTTCGTTATCCAAAGGCACTGTATTCTTAAGACTGTCTGCCAGAACGGAAAGTTCCGTGAGGTCAGCAGAATCAATGAACTGATCGAAGCTGAACTGCTCATGCCGCGAGTAATATTCCCGTAAGGCAATCCAGAGCTCCCTGGCTGGCATTGAGGTGAACCATTCATCGGCTACCAGACCTTCCAGCTTGGCATAGGTTCCCTTACTGAGAACCGCCGCTTCCAGAAGCTTGGATTCCACCGGAGATATTTCCGCCGAAATCGGAGTTGCACCGGCCACATCCGTTCGGATGCTCTGAAGCTCCTTAAGAGCAATCCCCAAATCACTTCCCTTTTGATCGCTTAGCAGTCCGTAGATGGATTCCGGGGATTTTTTTGTCTGCTGGCTGAGCTGGTGGATATAGGTTTCCCGTTCAACACTGTTCCGCACCCGCCTTAACACCGCAACGGCTTCATCAAGATACTTAAGCTGTTCATACCCGCTTTCCAGGTTATAGCCCATGGCTATTTGCTTAAGGATGAAACCCGTGCCGGGCAGCGCTTCCCGAATTCTCTCATGGAAGGCGTCTGGCCCCTGAGCCCGGATAAAATCGTCAGGATCCTTAAATTCTCCCATATCCACTACCCTGGCCCGGATACCTGCGGCATCCAGAATCTCAATACCCCGGAGAGTGGCCTTCACACCGGCGCTGTCGGAATCATAGGCCAGGATTATTTCCTTGGCCGAACGCTTCACAATTCCGGCATGGTGAGAGGTCATGGCGGTTCCCAGGGTTGCTACGGCATTTCGAATCCCGTGCTGATGCAGGGAGACCACATCCATGTATCCTTCTACCATAATCAGCACCCCGGCATCACCGGTATGCTTTCGGGCTATATGGAAACCGTAAAGGGTTTTCCCTTTGTCAAAAAGAGCACTTTCGGGGGAATTCAGATACTTGGGAACGCTGTCATCCAGCACTCTGCCCCCGAAGCCGATGACCTTACCCCGACCATCCTGGATGGGAAACATCACCCGATTCCTGAAACGGTCGTAATAACCCGACTTGTTATCCCGCTGAACCACCAAACCGGCTTTTTCCATCAGCCTGCTGTCATAGCCCTTGGAGGACAAATGCCGCATGAGATGATCCCAACCGTCCGGTGCAAGGCCAAGTCCGAAATCCTTGATCAGTTCATCGGTAAGACCGCGACCGGCAAGGTACGAATATCCGGCGTTGGGTGTGGTCTGCAGCTGTCTGAGGTAGAACACAGCGGCTTCCCGCACAGCTTCCTGAAGCCGTTGAATCTCTTTTCCTGCCTGGGGATTAGACTGTTGCACCTCGTACTGACTGAGGTCCAGCCCGCACTGCTCGGCCAGTGCCTCCACCGCCTCAATAAACTCCAGTCGTTCCATCTGCATGATAAACTGGATGGCGCTTCCCCCTGCGCCGCATCCGAAGCAATGAAACAGCTGCTTTTCCTCCGATACTACAAAGGATGGTGTTTTTTCACCATGCAGAGGGCAAAGGGTTTTATAGTTCCTCCCTGCTTTCTTCAGAGGCGCATATTTGGAAATAACGGAGACAATATCGCAGTTCTGTAGAACAATATCCGCAATATGGTCAACATATCTGGGGCTCATGGTCTCACTTCCGATCGTTCGCTTCCGGTCAGGGGCCATGTGGAATGGCATGCTTGTCCTTTGAGTAGTATTCTATGCCAGTCGTTGAAATCCTCTTTTGTTTCGATAATTACTTCGTTAATGATAGTATCCGCTCCACTCATTTCTGCTACACAGGTGTCGTCCATTATGCTGTCGGTCGGGTAATGCCGTTGTCCAAATTGGACATGAGGTATGATAATTCGACGTGAGTTACTGAATCCCTTTATTATTGATGAAGTTCTAATATTATTTTAATAAAGCTACGGGGAACCGGGTTACACCCAGTATTTTGGAAGAAACAATTCTTTATAGAGATTGATGGCGTAGCGGTCCGACATGCCGGCCAGATAGTCCTTTACGGACTCAATTCCATGCTCCTGACAATAGTCCAGATAGTATTCCGAGGGCATCCCCTCCGGGTTTTCTCTAAAATGCTCATAGAGGGCTTTTAGCACCTGTTGAGCCTTGGCCTCGTCTTTTTTGGCCTCGGGGTTGGTATAAACCGTGCGAAACATGAATTCCCGGAGCAGTTTCAAGGCCTCCTGCTTCTCGATGCTCATGAGGATGCAGTTTCTCCCCTGACTGTTCTCCACCATATCCAGAATCATGCTGTTGAGGCGGGCGGAATGGCTTCGTCCGAATATTTTTACGGCAATTTCCGGCAGCTCGTCGTGATTCAGGACTCCCGCCCGGATGGCGTCGTCGATATCGTGGTTGATGTAGGCGATGCGGTCCGAAATCTTAACGATCTGGCCTTCCAATGTGGTTGGGGTGTCAGGACCCCGATGATTCAGAATCCCGTTTCGGACCTCTTCGGTGAGGTTAAGCCCTCTCCGGTGCTTATCCCGCTTTTCAAGCACTTCTACAACCCGGATGCTTTGACGGTTGTGTTCAAAACCGGTGGGGTGGATGCTGTTAAGGATGAGCTCCCCACAGTGGCCGAAGGGGGTGTGTCCCAGATCATGGCCCAGGGCGATGGCCTCCGTGAGATCCTCATTAAGACGGAGGGCTCTGGCAATGGTGCGGGATATCTGGGAAACCTCCAGGGTATGGGTAAGTCGTGTGCGGTAGTGATCCCCTTCCGGAGAAAGAAACACCTGTGTCTTGTCTTTCAGCCGGCGGAACGCCTTTGAATGAACGATCCGGTCCCTGTCCCGCTGGAATGCGGTTCGGATATGGCAGTCCTCTTCCTCAAACTGCCGTCCGCGGCTTTGATCCGCTTTCGCGGCATATTCGGAAAGCCGCTCCCACTCCAGCGCTTCGGTCGACTCTCTTATGGTGTGGTTCAATACATGCACCCCCGGTTTCCTTCCTTTACCCTCCGGCTTCGCCGTGAAAACCCAGCGAACCCCTTTGCCCTAATCCGATGCCAACGATGGATTTACTCTAAATAATAACTATTCGACAAAAAGGCAGAGATTCCTTTTTTGCAGGGTTATAATTTGTTATCCCCTTACTTAGACGAATTCATGGTTGCATGTTTTACAGTCCTTCAGCTATAATATCTATACGTAGAGGGAGTAACAGTCTGAGGCGTAAAATTCTCAGAATACAAGTCGTCAATACGGCAGCCGTGCTGCCCGATTTGTAATGAAATTGTGAGACTCTGCACCACAATACCGGTGCAGGGTCTTTTTCTATTTTGACCTGCTCCGAAACATAAAGGAGAAAAGGCATGACACATGAAAAGATGTTTCATCTGTTGTCAGCTGATCAGGCGCTGCAGACGGTCAATTCCTGCAGCAGCGGGTTATCGGAAGCCGAAGCCGCTGAACGTTTGGCACTGCATGGGCACAATCAGTTGGTGGAAAAAGAAAAGGATTCCCTCTTCAAACGCTTCGCGAACCAGTTCAAGGATCTGATGATTGTAATTTTGGTAATAGCCGCCCTTATTTCAGGATTTTTGGGAGAGCTAAGCGACACGTTGATCATCCTCATCGTGGTCATCGTCAACGCAGTAATCGGAGTGGCTCAGGAATACAAAGCAGAAAAAGCGCTGGACGCTCTGAAAAAAATGGCCTTGCCGACAGCCAAGGTCCGCAGGGGAGGCCATGTTATGGAACTGGCCAGTGCCAACCTGGTCCCTGGGGATATCGTCCTGTTGGATTCCGGTGATTATGTCCCTGCCGATCTCCGGCTGATCACTGCATCCAGCCTTAAAATTGAAGAGGCTGCCCTGACAGGAGAATCCGTCCCGGCGGATAAACACACCGATGCGCTGACACAACCGGACATGGTCATCAACGACATGCGCAACATGGCCTTTTCCAGCAGCTATGTGGTATATGGCCGCGCAGAAGGTTTAGTGGTATCCACCGGGATGAACACAGAGGTTGGAAAAATAGCCACTCTTTTGATGGCTCAGGAGGACGAACAGACTCCGCTTCAAAAGAAGCTTCATGAAACCAGCAAGCTGATTACATGGGCTATTCTCGCCATTGCCGTCATCACCTTTGCAGTGGGCGTGTTTGAAGGCCGCTCTATACTGGATATGCTTCTGATTTCCATCAGTTTGGCGGTTGCAGCCATACCGGAAGGACTGCCAGCCATTATTACCATCGTGCTGGCACTGGGCGTGCAGACCATGGCCAAGGAAAACGCCATCATACGCAAGCTTTCGGCTGTGGAAACCCTTGGCTGCACGGAGATTATCTGCACCGACAAAACCGGTACGCTGACACAAAACCGAATGACGGTCACAGAGCTGTACGTGAACAACGAACGGATGGCGCTGGAACAGTTCAAAACAGCTGCAAACGACACCACTAAGCGCTTTATCAAAGCCGCCGTTCTTTGCAATGACTCAAAACTGAATATGACCGGAAGTGCCCCCAATGTGATCGGAGATCCTACAGAAAATGCCCTGATCTATATGGGTCTGAAAAAAGGCATCGACAAGAACGTTTTGGAGGAATCCACACCACGCAGCTTCGATATTCCCTTTGATTCCGAACGGAAGATGATGTCTGTCGTAAATGCGTGGGAAAGCGGTAGCTATGCTGTGGTTAAAGGGGCACCGGATGTTCTCCTGACACATTGTTCCTCCCTGGAGGTCAATGGGGTGATTCTACCAATGACCCCTGCCGCCCTCACCACCATTCATGAAGCCAACAGGAGCATGGCCAGCCAGGCCCTTCGTGTATTGGCCCTCGCCTACAAGCCTGTATCTGTGAACCCTGAAGCAGAAAACCTTGAAAATGAGCTGATTTTCCTGGGCCTTGTCGGCATGATCGATCCGCCACGGGAAGAAGTGAAGGATGCCGTAGTCAACACCAAGATGGCCGGCATCATCACCGTTATGATTACGGGAGACCATCGGGACACCGCCTTTGCCATTGCCCGGCAGTTGGGTATTGTGGAGCGTGAGGACCAGGTGATTACCGGACCGGAATTGAACACCATGACGGAGGACGCGTTCAATGAACAGGTTGAGCATTATCGGGTTTATGCCCGGGTAAGCCCGGAACACAAGCTTAAGATTGTAAAGGCCTGGAAGAAAAAAGGTAAAATCGTTGCCATGACCGGGGACGGGGTCAATGACGCTCCCGCACTGAAAATTTCGGATATCGGCATCGGCATGGGAATCACCGGCACCGATGTTACAAAAAGTGTTTCCAATATGGTTTTGGCAGATGATAATTTTGCCACAATCGTCATCGCTGTTGAAGAGGGTCGCCGAATATACGCCAATATCACAAAGGCCATTCAGTTCCTGCTATCCTGTAACCTGGGTGAGGTCATCACCGTTTTCGTCGCTACCCTTATGGGATGGCACGCGCTGCTCCCCATCCACATCCTGTGGGTGAACCTGGTAACAGACACCCTCCCCGCCCTGGCGCTTGGTGTGGACCAAACCAAGGTCTCGGCTATGAACAAACGTCCCAGAAAACCCGGAAGCAGTCTTTTCTCCGACAGGGTCGGCTCCAACATCATTTACCACGGAATTTTGAAGGGGATCATCACCTTAGGGGTTTACGCCTTTGCATTGGAACATTATGACAGCTTGACCGCTACGACCATGTGCTTTGCAACCCTGGGCTTCATCCAATTGGGACATGCCATGAACGTTCGTTCCAATACCGACAGTATCTATGCGCTGGGCTTTTTCACCAACAAGGCCTTGATTGCCGCCATCGTGGTCAGCGCAGCTCTTCAAGGAATGGTTATCTTCATTCCGGCGCTTAGGGACTTTTTCAAGGTCACCCCTCTTAACGGTGAACAGTGGCTGATTGTTCTGGGCGCAACGCTGTTAATCTGCGTGGTTGTTGAACTGCAGAAGCTGGCGATCCGTCTTTTCGGCAAAAAACGTTCCTTCTGATAACTACCACTAAACGGCCCCCAAGTTGAGAAAGCTTGGGGGCCGTTTCTTTAGCCTCTGCACATTGTTAACGATTCCGAATCACCGACTGTGCCGCCGAAAGCCGGGCGATGGGCACCCGAAACGGTGAGCAGGATACATACTCCAGACCGATGCGGTGGCAGAAATCAATGGACTGCGGTTCGCCGCCGTGCTCTCCACAGATGCCCAGCTTGATGTCCGGCCGGGCGCTGCGGCCCTTTTCCACCGCCCACTTCATCAGTAGGCCAACGCCTTCCTGATCCAATCGCTCAAAGGGATCTTTTTCAAAGATCTCTTTTTTCTTGTACGCCTCCAGGAATTTGCCGGAATCGTCCCGGGAAAAGCCCAGGGTCATTTGGGTGAGGTCGTTGGTGCCAAAGGAGAAGAACTCTGCATGACCGGCGATCTTGTCTGCCAAAAGCGCCGCACGGGGCACCTCGATCATGGTTCCCACCTTGTACTCCGTGGTGAATCCTTTGTCCTCCATCACTTGTTTTGCAATGTCATGGACCATCTTCACCAAAATCTCCAGCTCTTTTTCAAAGCCGATCAACGGAATCATGATTTCCGGCAGAACCGGAACCTTTTTCTCCTTCTGACAAATGGCAACCGCCTCGAAAATAGCCTGAACCTGCATTTCATATATTTCCGGGAAGGTGATGCCCAGGCGACAGCCCCGGTGACCCAGCATGGGGTTGAATTCCTTCAGGTTCTCAACGATCACCTTAAGGGCCTTGGCTTCCATTTTAAGATCCTTGGCAAGGACCTCGATGTCTTCATCGGTTCCCGGAAGAAATTCGTGAAGCGGCGGATCCAACAATCGAACCGTAACAGGACGTCCGTTCATGGCTGCAAAAATGCCCACAAAATCCTCTCTTTGACACGGCAGGAGCTTCGCCAAGGCTGTTCGTCGATCCTCCTCATTACGGGCTACGATCATCTCCCGCACATTGAGTACCCGGGATTCTTCGAAGAACATATGCTCCGTACGGCAAAGGCCTATGCCTTCCGCACCGAACCGCACTGCGGTTTCGGCGTCGTGAGGGGTATCCGCGTTGGCGCGGACCTTCAGCTGGCGGATCTCGTCGGCCCAGCTCATCAGAAGTCCGAAATTCCCTGAAAGCTCCACTTCCCGGGTTTTCAGCTTACCCTCATAGACAAAGCCGGTATTGCCGTCCAGGGATATCCAGTCCCCTTCGTTATAGCTGACCTCCCCCACCCGGAAAACCTTCTGGACCTCGTCCACCCGGATTTCGCCGCAGCCTGCCACACAGCATTTCCCCATACCTCGGGCAACCACCGCAGCGTGAGAGGTGGTACCGCCCCGGGAGGTAAGGATTCCTTCCGCCATGACCATGCCTTCGATATCCTCCGGAGACGTTTCCTGACGAACAAGGATGGTTTTCTGTCCTTTTGCTTTAGCGGCAACGATTTTTTCCGGCGTAAAGTAAACCTGACCGGAAGCCGCTCCGGGAGATGCCGCAAGGCCCTTGGCGATGACCTTTGTCTTTGCCAGCTCCTCTTCATCAAAGGTTGGATGGAGCAGCTGATCGATCATACCGGGTTCAATCCGCATGATGGCGGTTTCCTTATCGATAAGGCCTTCCCCCACCATGTCCACGGCGGCATTCACTGCGGCGGCAGCCGTCCGTTTCCCCGTCCGGGTCTGCAGCATGAAGAGCTTTCCTTTTTCAATGGTGAACTCAATGTCCTGCATATCTCTATAGTGCTGTTCAAGGGCGGTGGAAACCTCTACAAACTGCTTGTATACCTCCGGCATCACATCTGCCAGCTCAGCGATGACCTTGGGGGTGCGGATGCCCGCAACTACGTCTTCACCCTGGGCGTTGATGAGGAACTCACCATATAGGGCCTTTTCTCCATTGGCAGGGTTCCGTGTGAATGCCACACCGGTTCCGGAGGTGTCCCCCATATTGCCGAACACCATGCTCTGAACGTTCACGGCGGTCCCCATCTTATGGGACATTTCATGGATGTTGCGGTATATGATGGCCCGGGGGTTGTTCCAGGACTCAAAAACCGCCCGGATGGAAAGCATCAGCTGCTCTTCAGGCTCCTGCGGAAAGGGCTTTTTAGTTTTTTGTTTGACCAGTTCTTTGTAAAGGTCAATGATTTCCGTCAGATGTTCCGCGCTCAGATCCGTATCCACCTTGCAGCCGTACTTGTCCTTGATCCGGTCGAGGATCCGGTCGAAATCGGATTTATGTATTTCCAGAACCACATCGCTGAACATCTGAATAAAGCGCCGGTAGCTGTCGTAGGCAAAGCGGGGGTTTCCGGTAAGGGTTATAAGGCCCTTGATGGTTTCGTCGTTAAGACCCAGGTTCAGGATGGTGTCCATCATCCCCGGCATGGAAACGGCGGCACCGCTGCGGACAGAAACCAGCAGTGGGTTCTCAAGGGAGCCGAAGCCCTTCCCGGTTTCACCCTCCAGCCATTTCATGTACTCCCGGATCTGGGCCTTCAGGTCGTCGCTGATGATTTTCCCGTCGTCATAGTACTGGATGCAGGATTCCGTTGTAATGGTGAAGCCCTGTGGAACCGGCAGGCCGATTTTCATCATCTCGGCCAGATTTGCCCCCTTGCCTCCCAAAAGTGCCTTCATTTCCTTGCTTCCCTCATGAAACGCATAGACAAATTTCTTCATCTCAGTCACACTCCTGTTCTTTGTATTTTCATTTAGTTGGCGTTGTTGGCCTTCATTATTTCCAAGATGATATTGGCGGTTTCCTCAACGGCCTTGGATGCCACGTCGATCACCGGACAGCCCACCCGGCGCATGATGTTGTCGGCATATTCCAGCTCCTGGAGGATCCGTTCAAGGCTGGCATAATTGGCCGAATCGTTAAGCCCCAACGCCTTCAATCGCTCCTGTCGGATTTCGTTCAGCTTAATGGGATTGGTGGTAAGGCCGATGACCTTCTTTTTGCTTATTTCGTAAAGCTCTTCCGGAACCGGAACCTCCGGCACCAGGGGAATGTTGGCCACTTTCACATTCTTATGGGCCAGGTACATGCTCAGGGGGGTTTTGGAGGTTCTTGAAACCCCTATGATCACCACATCGGCCTTCTTGACGCCTCGGGGATCCTTGCCGTCGTCGTACTTGACTGCAAATTCAACCGCTTCTACCCGTTTAAAATAGTTTTCATCCAGTCGGTGTATAATGCCGGCCTCCCGCATGGGCTTTTTATGAAGGGCGTCCTGAAAAAAATCCAGCAGGGGGGACATGACATCGAAGCAGGGCACATTCTTGATCGCACATTCCTGAACGATGGCGTCTCGGATCGACTCGATGACAATGGTAAAAATAATCATCGTATCCTTCGCCGAGGCCTCCGCCACGATATTTCTGGCTGTTTCAATGGAGTCTACATAAGGAAACTTACGGGTTTCATACATAGCCGGCTTGAATTGTTCCGCTATCGCTTTGGCCAGATGCTCTGCCGTTTCCCCCACTGAGTCGGAAACGATATAAATCATATACGGATCCTGCATTGTCTTCCTCCCGCTCTTTTACTTGCCCAGTTCTACAAAGAGTCTGGCCAGATTTGTTTTTGAAAGGCTACCGATGATCCGGTACGCCGGTAATCCTTTGCGTTCATGGGTTTCGACCACCGGAAGGCTGTCGATCTGATGCATGACAATCCGCTTTGCCGCCTCCAGGACGGATTCCTGTGGATAAGCCACCACAATGTTCGGCATCCGGGTCATAATCACCCCAATCGGTATTTTTTGAAGATCCCTGCCTCCAATGGCCGCCTTCAGAAAGTCCTTCCGCGACGCAAGACCTGCCAGATATCCCTCGGAGAGTACAAAAACCGTACTGGCATCGTCTAAGAACAGGGCAACCAGGGCATCATATACCGAATCCTTCTCGTCCACCACCACAGGGAGGGATTTCACGTCCCCCACCAGCATTTCCCGCACCTGGCGTTCAAAGGCCTCCTGAGGCGGAGAGGTGTTTATACAATACCCCACCTTGGGCTTTGCAATCAGATTTCCGGAAAGGCAAAGCACGCTGAGATCCGCCCGGAGAGCAGCCCTGCTCAGTCCCAGACTGCCGGCGATCTCATTGGATGCGATGGGCTGGCGCTCCTGTACAATGGAAACGATATGCTTTTGTCTGTCAGTCAGCTCGATAACACTCACCTCCGGATATATGCGTATTTTATAGATGCAATGTGATACACTATACAGCTTACAAGCATCATTTTACATGATTAATACAGGAATGAACAGGCCAATTTTCTTCTATTACCCTGATTTTTTGTGGATGCCGAAACTTTTCAAGAAGTTAACAAAGGGGCTCTTGTGATTTTTCACCTATTGCGGTATCATTGTTGCAGTAGAGGGAGTAACGTTCTGGACATCGAAAACGTTCAGAGCACAAGTCGTCAATACGTCGGCACGGCTGACCGATTTGTGATTAAATTGTGAGACTCTGCACCATTTCCCAGGTGCAGGGCCTTTTTTGTTGCGTCCCTCCCGGATTCCTGAAAGGAGATTTTAATGAGCGCCGCAAACTTTTTTTGACAGTGAGAGGTTTTCTTCTGTTTTTTAAATCTGTTCTACGGGTAAAAGACTACCGAAAAAACAACCTACTTAGGAGGTACAGATGCATCTGTTCTATAGAGAGTCCACGAAGGACGCCATGACGATTCTTGGTGTCACCGAATCCGGCCTTGGGGAAACTGAAATCCTCAGCCGACGTAAAGAGCAAGGCTACAATGAGCTGGCCGAAGCCGCCAGAAAAAGTCACTTTCAGGTTTTTGCCGATCAGTTCAAGGATTTCCTTGTAATTATCCTGATTGTTGCCGCCATCATCTCCGCATTCCTTGGAAAAATGGAAAGCACCCTGGTTATTCTGGTTGTTGTTATCATCAACGCAGTGCTGGGAACGGTGCAGCACGTCAAGGCAGAGCAATCCCTGCGAAGCCTGAAAGCCCTCTCTTCGCCGATAGCGCGAGTGCTGCGGAACGGTGTTAAGACTGAGATTCCTTCCAGGGAGCTGTTGGTCGGAGATATCCTGTATCTTGAGGCCGGGGATTATGTGAGTGCCGATGGCCGGATCCTTGAGAATTTCAGCCTGATGATTAACGAAAGCTCCCTGACAGGGGAATCGGAAAGCGTTCAGAAGACCGTGGACATAATCACCGATGAACACGTTTCCATCGGCGACCGGAAAAACATGGTGTTCTCCGGCAGCTTCGTCAGTTATGGCCGGGCAGTGATCGTCGTTACAGCCATTGGCATGCATACGGAAATCGGCCGGATTGCGGATCTTCTGGAAACGGCAAAGGAAAAGAAAACCCCCTTGCAGCAGAACCTGGACAGCTTTGGTCAGAAGCTGGCTCTGGTGATTCTCGCGATCTCCGCTCTTATTTTTGGTCTAAACACCTTTCGCGGGCAGGCCGTGGTGGATTCCTTCATGTTTGCGGTATCCTTGGCCGTTGCTGCCATTCCGGAGGCCCTCAGCTCCATCGTCACCATCGTATTGGCCCTGGGAACCCAGAAAATGTCCCGTGAAAATGCCATTATCCGTAAGCTCCATGCCGTTGAAAGCCTGGGCGGCATCTCGGTCATTTGCTCAGACAAGACCGGCACCCTTACCCAGAACCGCATGACGGTCAAAAAGATTTTTGTCGATGATGCCGTGGTGGACCACGATGCTCTGGATCATGACAAGGAGCTGGAAAAAGACCTGGTTCTGATGGCGCTGCTTTGCAATGACGCCGTAACCCACGAGAATAGCGAAATAGGCGACCCTACCGAGGTAGCGCTGGTGAACCTTGGGGAAATCTACGACCTGGACGAGCTGCACATCCGGGATCAGTATCCCCGTGTCAGCGAGGTTCCCTTCGATTCCGGCCGCAAGCTGATGAGTACCGCCAATGTCATTGACGGCAAAACCATCATGATTACCAAAGGTGCCCTGGACGTCCTGCTCCCCCGCTCTGTGACCCTTGCAACCTCTAAGGGCAAACGTCCCCTTACGGAAGCGGATCGGAAACGGATCGAGGCGATCAACCACGAATTCTCCAACAGCGGCCTCCGGGTTCTGGCCTTTGCCTACAAATTTTTCCCGGATGAGCGCAGCCTGGATCTCTCTGATGAGCAGGATATGATCTTTGCAGGCCTTATCTCCATGATCGACCCCCCCAGAGTGGAATCGGCCGACGCTGTGGCGGATTGCCTCAGAGCCGGCATCAAGCCGGTTATGATCACCGGGGACCATAAGATCACGGCATCTGCCATTGCCCGGGAAATCGGCATCCTCACCGGGGATTCCGTGGCAATGGAGGGCTACGAGCTGGACGATATCAGTGATGAAGAGCTTATCTCTGTTGTTAAGAACGTTTCTGTATACGCCCGGGTTTCCCCGGAGCATAAGATCCGAATTGTTAAAGCCTGGCAGGAAGGCGGAAATATCGTTGCCATGACAGGAGACGGTGTTAACGACGCCCCCGCTCTGAAACAGGCGGATATCGGAATCGCCATGGGTATCACCGGAACAGAGGTGGCCAAGGACGCCGCTTCGATGGTTCTAACGGACGACAATTTCTCTACCATCGTCAAGGCCATCGGCAATGGCCGGAACATCTATTCCAATATTAAGAACGCCATCCGATTCCTTTTGTCCGGCAACACGGCCGGTATCCTTTCGGTCCTGTATGCCTCCATGACGGCACTGCCCGTTCCTTTCGCCCCGGTACATCTACTCTTCATCAACCTTCTCACAGACAGCCTCCCGGCCATTGCCATCGGTATGGAGCCTCACAACCCAAATATCATGGCTGAAAAACCACGGGACATCAACACCCCCATCATCAATAAGGCTTTTTCTCTTGAAATCTTCCTGGAAGGCTTGCTGATTGCCTTGGGAACGATGACGGCCTTTCATATCGGTCTTTCCACAGGGGATACCCTGGTGGCCAGCACCATGGCCTTTGCAACCCTGTGTCTTTCACGGCTGCTTCACGGCTTCAATAACCGGTCAAGGGAGTCCATCTTCCGAATCGGGGTATTCTCCAACAAGCCTCTTTGGCTGGCAGTGATCAGCGGTTTTATCCTACTGGAGCTGGTGTTGAGGCTAGACCCTCTGATGAGCATTTTTGAAACAGCTCCCCTGTCCTCCTACCAGCATGGGGTGATTTACGGCCTTTCCCTTATGCCGCTGGTTCTGATTCAGATCTACAAACTCCTCTTTATCCCTGCTTCAGTAAAGTAAGCTGGAACAGCGGCCCGACACCTCCAGACAGTCAAAATTCCTTGCCATTCCATGGGATAAGAGCGTATAATTGTTCCCATGTAGAGGGAGTTACATTCTGATCGGCAGAACGTCGTTCGGAGTACAAGTCGTCAATACGGCAGCAGGCTGCCCGATTTGTAATTAAATTGTGAGTCTCTGCGCCGGATACAGGTGCAGAGTCTCTTTTTAATTATTCCCGACATGGACAAACTGAAAGGAGAACCTATGAGTACACAGAAGAACCCACATTTACTCTCATGCGACGAGGCCCTGGCCGCTTTGGAATCACGGCGGGAAGGTCTCACCACTGCCGAGGCTGCAGAACGTTTGTCTGTTCACGGACACAACCAGCTGGCCGAAGGCGAGAAGGATACCCTCCTGAAACGCTTTATGAATCAGTTCAAGGATCTGATGATCATCATTCTGGTGGTGGCCGCCCTTATTTCCGGGCTGTTGGGTGAAGTCAGCGATACGATCATCATTTTACTTGTGGTTATTGTTAACGCTGTTATCGGGGTGGCGCAGGAATACAAGGCCGAAAAAGCCTTGGATGCCCTAAAAAAGATGACGCTCCCCATCACGAAGGTACGCAGAGGCGGCGAAGTGGAACAGATCGCCAGCGGAGAACTGGTGCCCGGAGACATCGTGCTGCTGGATGCCGGAGACATCGTTCCTGCCGATATGCGGCTGCTCAGCGCCTCCAGCCTGAAAATCGAAGAAGCGGCGTTGACGGGAGAATCCGTTCCGGCTGAAAAGCATACCGATCCTCTTACTCAACCGGACATGGTTATCAACGACATGCGCAACATGGCGTTCTCCAGCAGCTTTGTGGTTTACGGCCGGGCAGAGGGTATCGTCGTCTCCACCGGGATGAATACCGAGGTGGGTAAGATCGCCTCCCTGCTGATGGCACAGGATGATGAACAGACACCTCTTCAGAAAAAACTCCATGAAACCAGCAAGCTCATCACTTGGGCCATTCTCGCCATTGCCGTGATCACCTTTGCGGTGGGGATTGCGGAAGGCCGCCCGATTCTTGATATGCTGCTTATATCCATCAGCTTGGCTGTGGCAGCTATCCCGGAAGGCCTCCCTGCCATCATCACCATCGTGCTGGCTTTGGGTGTGCAGACCATGGCCAAGGAAAACGCCATCATCCGTAAGCTCTCTGCCGTTGAAACCCTGGGCTGCACAGAAATCATCTGCACAGATAAGACCGGAACCCTCACGCAAAACCGCATGACCGTAACGGATGTCTATCTCAACAGCACACAATACCCACTGGATCAATTCGATCCCGCTGCCAATGATACTGCAAAACGTTTTGTTAAGGCGGCAGTGCTTTGTAACGATTCCAAGCTCAATATGACCGGCGACGCCCCTTCCGTTATGGGAGACCCCACCGAGAATGCCCTCATCTATATGGGGCTCAAGTTGGGTGCCGACAAGAACGTTCTTGAAGGTGAAATGCCCCGTACCTTTGATCTCCCCTTCGATTCCGAGCGGAAAATGATGTCGGTGGTGAACACGTGGGAAAACAGCAGTGTTGCCATCGTAAAAGGCGCTCCGGATATCCTGCTTCACAAATGTACGCACATTGAAATCAGCGGCCAGCGTCAGGATATGACGGAGGAAGTCATTGAAGAGATCAAGCGGGCCAACAGCCATATGGCCAGCCAGGCACTGCGGATTCTTGCCATTGCCTATAAACCCCTCAATGAGGCACCCAATCCCGATACGCTGGAAGAGTCACTTATCTTCCTGGGTCTTGTGGGCATGATCGATCCCCCCCGTGAAGAGGTTAAGGATGCCGTGGCCAGCACCAAGAAGGCCGGTATACGCACCATTATGATTACCGGTGACCATCGGGACACTGCCTTCGCCATCGCCAAGCAATTAGGTATTGCCGATCATGAGGATCAGGTGATTATCGGTTCCGAGCTGAATGCCATGACCGATGAGGATTTTGAGGAAATGGTGGAGCACTTCCGTGTTTATGCCCGTGTGAGCCCGGAGCACAAGCTGAAGATTGTCCGCGCCTGGAAGCACAAGGGTAAGATCGTTGCCATGACCGGAGACGGCGTGAATGATGCACCGGCCCTCAAGATTTCCGATATCGGTATCGGCATGGGCATCACCGGCACGGATGTAACCAAAAGCGTTTCCAACATGGTTCTTGCAGACGATAACTTCGCCACCATTGTGGTGGCCGTTGAAGAAGGACGCCGAATCTACGCCAACATCACCAAGGCCATCCAATTTCTGCTTTCCTGCAACCTGGGTGAGGTTATCACCGTATTTGTTGCAACCCTGATGGGCTGGCAGGCACTGTTGCCGATTCATATCCTGTGGATCAATCTGGTAACGGATTCCCTCCCTGCTCTGGCACTTGGTGTGGACCAGTCCAAGGTCTCCTCCATGAACAAGAAACCCCGAAAGCCAGACAGCAATCTGTTCTCCGGGCTTGTGGGCACCAGCATCATCTATCAGGGCGTCCTGGAAGGTGTCATCACATTGGGTGTTTATGCCTATGCCATGAACCATTACGACAGTCTGGTGGCAACCACCATGTGCTTTATGACCCTGGGCTTCATCCAGCTCACCCACTCCATGAACGTGCGCTCTAATACCCAGAGCATTTTCACCCTGGGATTCCTGACCAACAAGGCCCTGCTGCTTGCCATAGGGGTCAGCGGATTTCTCCAGGGAATGGTTGTCTTCATCCCGGGCTTCCGGGAGTTCTTCAAGGTGGCCGCTCTTAACGGCGAACAGTGGCTGATTGTCATCGGCTCCTGCCTCTCCATCAATGTAATTGTGGAGATCGTTAAATTCTTCATCCGTAAGACGGCGAAAACAGAAGCCTAACCATCAATTGATATTCTGACCTTGAAGTCTGTCATTGCGTGGAGGCAAAGCCGACGCGGCAAGCTCTCCCTTATTAAAAGAGACCACACCCAAACAGGTTTATCCTGTTCAGGTGTGGTCTCTTTATGTTTTCCTTTTTATGCGAATGCCTGCCATACCAGCTTTACAATCAACAGCAGCGCAATGGTGACAAAGATTGGTTTGATGACCTTGGCCCCGTTATGAATGGCGATGTGAGTACCTACCCACGCCCCGCCGATCATGGAAAGGGCCATGGGGATGGCCGCCAGATAAACAATCTTGCCGCCGATGGCAAACAGGATCAACGAAACGATATTGCTTACAAAGTTAAGAATCTTGCCATTGGCCGCCGATACGACAAAATCAAAGCCGAAAACACTGATAAAGAGAAAAATAAGGAATGAGCCGGTTCCCGGCCCGAAAAAGCCGTCATAGAAGCCCAGTGCGAAGGCGAACAGCATGCCGTAGGCAATGCGGGCACCGGTGAGGGGCAGCTGATGGTCCTTGTGACCGAAATCCTTCTTGAAGGTGGTGTAGATAGCCACGGTAAAAATCAGCACCACGATCAGGGTGTTGAGAAACCGCTCATCCATCTTCAGAACCGTGTGCACCCCCAGAGCTGAACCCAAAATGGTACAGGGAATCTGGTATTTCACCAGGTTGAAGGTGATTTTACCCGACCGGGCGAACTTCATGGTGCTGGTGAAGGAGGCGAAGGTGCTGGCAAACTTATTGGTACCCAGAGCCAGGTGTGGGGGCACTCCCGCAGCAATGATGGCCGGAAGGCTGATAATGCCCCCTCCCCCCGCGATGGAATCCACCGCTGCCGCCAGAAAACCCGCAGCACACAGGAACAGCAGAGATGTCAGTGTAAGTGTCATAATGCCTCCTGATTTAAAAGAGTGGTGATAAACCCTTTGCCACAGATGAACGCAGATGAAAACCGATGAAAGCAGATGTGTTTTCTATAATAAATCCATCGTCCTTCATAGGCTCTTCATCTACCCTAAAAATGCACTACTGCTAGACCTCTCTCATTGGCCGTAACGGCATAAGCGATGTGCAACAAATCAAAGATTTGTGCACCCTGCTTAACGGAGGTGGCACCGAAGGTGACGGTGGGAGTTGTTACGCGCTTACTCCCCCTTGCCGCTTCGCGTCCGTTCCCCCTCAAGAGGGGGATGGAGCCACTGCCAATCGTCACCATTTTCATGGCCGGTGGTTTCCAAAAGGGACATGGGGGTCTGCGGCTAAAGGTTTTATGGTGTTGACGCTTTTTCACCGGACTTCTATAAAACCTCTTCTAAGAACAGCTCCTTCAGCATTTTGTCCGGATAGCTGAGGAATTCCCGGGTCACTCGGTAATGCTCTGTTTCTTCATAGGGCACTTCCGTAAAATCCTCTCCCACCTCGTAAATGCAGGCATGGGGATAGGCCATCATAATGGGAGAATGGGTGGCGATAATGAATTGAGAATCCTCTTTTACCAGTTGGTTCAGTCGGCTCAGAAACGCCAGCTGCCGGGTAGGTGAAAGGGCCGCCTCCGGTTCGTCCAGAATGTACAGGCCCCTGCCGCTGAATCGGTTCAGAAAAAGTGCCAGAAACGATTCTCCGTGGGACATGGCATGGAGGGATTTCCCCCCATAGGAATCGATGATTCGGGGACCTCCCGGTTCGCGGTCCAGTTGATCGATGGTGGACGCCAAATTATAGAAGCTTTCTGCCCGAAGAAAATAGCCGTCCTTGGGAGCTCGCATCCCTTTGGCAATCCTTATATAGTCGTGAAGGGTTGAATGGGTTTCATTGGTGGCAAAGCTGATGTTCTTGGTTCCACCCTCCGGATTGAACCCATAGGCCGCCGCAATGGCTTCCAGCAGTGTTGATTTTCCGGTTCCGTTCTCTCCCACGATAAAGGTCACGTTGGGATGCAGGCTCAGGGTGTCCAAAGCCTTCACCGCCTTCAGGCAAAAGGGATACGCCTCAGGCTCCCCGATCTTTTCTCTGCAAATGGACACGCTGCGGATGTATTGATCAAAGGGGTGCCGGATCATGCTTCTTCCCTCCGTTCAGCATGGCAATCTTACGCCCTGCCATCTCTTCGCAGCGCTGCAGGTATTCTTCCAGACCCCGGACATTGGGTACCCTTTCATGGCGGTCTTCCTCAGGAAAACAAATCTTGGATACGCCGCCGGTCCCAAATGACAGGATATCCTGCCGCTCCTCCATGATCTGCATGTTGTAGATCCCTTCGTGACCGGGCACGGCATAGCCCACGTTCTCCAGATTGGCCAGCATGAATTTCTGCCGGTACATGTAATAAGGTTCCAGACCCATTCTGCCGGCATAATCGGCAGAATGCCTAAGCATGGCCTCCATGGTTTCTACGGAGGTCTGCTCTCGTTCCTGCTGTCTTAGCTCTGAGCCCCGTTTGATGGCCAGGGTGTGTACCGTCAGGTTCTCCGGAGCGATGCCCGCTGCCGCCTTCAGGGTATTCTCCACATCCTCCGGAGTTTCACCGGGGAGGCCCAGAATGATGTCCATATTGAGGGTTTTGAAACCCGCTTTGCGGATCATCTCCACCGCCGTGTAGATTTCAGCCGTTTCATGCTGACGCCCGATACGTTCCAGGGTTTTGTCATTGAAGCTCTGAGGATTGATGCAGATGCGGTCCACCCCGTGCTTCCGCAGAACCATCAGCTTCTCCTCTGTGATCGTGTCCGGTCGCCCTGCTTCCACTGTAATTTCCCGACACCGGGACATATCATAGCGCCGATGGATATGGGTCAGCAGTGCATCCAGCTCTTCAGGACCGAACATCGTGGGGGTTCCCCCGCCGACATATACGCTATCTGCGTACCGATCCTTCAGGTCTCCGCTTACCAGCTCTGATTCCCTGATCATAGCCTGGGCATAGGGCTTTATCAGCTTCAGCTTCTCAGGTCCGGTGAACGCCGGAAACGAACAGTAGCTGCATCGGCTGGGGCAGAACGGCACCCCATAGTACAGGGCAAAGCTTTTAGGATCCGCCGGGTGGATATAAATCTGTTCCTTTCGGGCCACCTTCAAGATCAATTCAGCCTTCATGCGGCTCATGCAGAAGCGTTTCTCCAGAGCCTGTATGGCACCCACATCGTCCAGGCCGGATGAAAGCAGTTCATGAGCCACCTTGGCAGGGCGAACTCCAAAGAGAATACCCCATGGTGGAGAGGTCCCCGTTAGAGCCGACAGGGCCTTCCAGCCTAAACGCAGATGGGCCCGTTTAATCTCGCGAAGAAAGGCTTCCTGAGACGCTGCCTCCGAAAGATGAAGGATCTCGGCCCCCTTCCACCGTTGCTCCCCTTCTTCCCAAAGACGGCAGCCAATTTCAACGGTTCCATCCTTATCAATCCGTCCATAGCGGAGATGAATCCCCGAATCGAACCGATCCTGAACAAACTGAAGATCATCCGCTTCAAAAAACAAACGGATGATCTGCGTGATTTCGTAATGGAATGATTCGTTCGCGCCAGCTATGGTGACAGACTTACCGGACATAGGGATTCGCCTTCTTTTCGTATGCAATCGTAGATGCTGCGCCATGGCCGGGATAAACATCTGTTTCGTCCGGCAGGATGAACAGCTTGGTTTTGATGGATTTTACCAGTTGATCGTGATTTCCGCCGTGGAGATCCGAACGGCCCACGGAAGCTCGAAACAGGGTATCCCCAGTGATGACGAAATCTGACATGCGGAAGCATGCTCCCCCGCGGGTGTGCCCTGGAGTGTGAAGCACCGTAAGTGTTTCATCACCGAAGGTGAGCTGCTGTCCATCCTCCAGCATCAAATCCGGCGTGATGGAAACCGGTTTGCCGGAGGTCTGAACGGAAAGGTTCTTTCCCGGATCCGCCAGCATATCCACGTCTTTGGCATGGATACCGATCTGGGCACCGGTAATCTGCTTCAAATCCCCCAGGGCTCCGATATGGTCCCCGTGGCCGTGGGTCAGCAAGATGTATTTCACCTGAAGCGCTTCCTTCTGGATAACGGAGGCGATATCGTCCAGGTCGCCGCCGGGATCCACCACAATGGCTTCCTTGGTGCGGTCATCGGCAATGATATAACAGTTCACGGCGTATATGCCGGTTTGAAGTCGTTTGAAGAACATGGGATTACCTCTCAAGTTGTCTATTAAACACTGAACTAAAACTGTTTCTTGCTGTCCAACAGCAGCGTCACCGGACCGTCGTTATCGATCCGCACCACCATGTGTTGCTGGAACTGTCCGGTTTCCACCTTCATCCCCTGGGCACGGCAATGGGCTACAAATTCCTCATAGAGCCCGTTGGCGGCTTCCGGCCTGGCGGCACTTGAAAAGCTGGGCCGTCTGCCTTTTCTGGCATCTCCCATCAGGGTAAACTGGGAAACCACCAAAAGCGCTCCTCCCACATCCTGTACGGAAAGATTCATTTTTTCTTCTGAGTCCTCGAAAATACGCAGATTCATGACCTTGTCAGCCATATAGACAACATCTGCCGAGGTATCTCCCTCTTCCACTCCCAGGAGGATCATCAGCCCATGGCCGATGCGCCCCACTTCGTTTCCGTCCACGCTGACATGGGACTCTGTAACCCGCTGTATCACTGCACGCATCCTATACGCCCTCACGTTCTTCTCTTATGACGTCACCCGTTTCACTTCAATGACTTCCGGCATGCTGCGGAAGCGGGTGATCAGTCTTTTCAACTGCTCTGAATCGACGATTTCCATGCTGAGATTGATGATGGCGATTTCATCCCGGGTGCGCTTGGCATTGACACCCACCACCAAGACGTTCATATCAGCCATCAGGGCTGTGATTTCAGTCAGCAGGCCCTTCCGGTCCGGTGCAATAACCTGTACCTCCGTGAGGTAGGATACATTGGCATCCTTGATCCATTCCACCTCAATGAAGCGGTTCTCCGCCTCATCGGATTTTTCAAAGTTGGGACAGTCGGCCCGGTGGATGGTCACACCCCGGCCTCGGGTGATATAGCCGATAATCTGGTCTCCGGGAACCGGGTTGCAGCATTTTGCGAAGCGGATCAGCATATTGTCAATGCCCCGCACCATGACTCCCTGATCGTTTACGGGCTTTGTCCGAGGTTTCGGCGTCTCAATCTTCTGCTGCGTATGGTGGCCGTGGGCCATGGCTTCTTGCTCTGCCTTGGCCTTCTTCTGAAGCTCCTTCTCCCGCTCCTCTTCCCGGAGCTTTTCGCGGATTTTGGGCATGACCTGGCTCATCATGATGCCGCCATAGCCGATGGCGGCGTAGAGATCTTCCGCATCCTTGACGCTGAGGCGTTTCATGGTGGGCCCCATCCATTCCGCCTTCATGATTTCTTTGAAGTTGTATCCGGATCGGCGGACTTCCCGCTCCAGCATTTCGCGGCCTTTTTCTATGTTCTCTTCCCGGCGTTCCTTCTTGAACCAGTGCTTGATCTTGTTTCGGGCCTGGGTGCTCTTAACGAACTTAAGCCAATCCCGGCTGGGGCCCTGACTGTTCTTTGCCGTGATGATGTCTACGATCTTGCCGTTGGTGAGCTTGTAGTTAAGCGGCACGATACGGCCGTCCACCTTGGCACCCACGCAGGAATTCCCAACACCGGAGTGGATCTTGTAGGCGAAGTCCACCGGGGTGGAACCGTCCGGAAGCTCCACCACTTCCCCTTTGGGAGTGAACACGAACACCTGATTCTCAAAAACATCGATCTTAAGGCTCTCGACAAATTCCTGGGAGGTGCTCATGTCCTTTTCCCATTCCATCATTTGCCGCAGCCAGGTGAGCTTATCCTCTATATCGTTGGTCCCTTCCGCTCCCTCTTTATATTTCCAGTGGGCAGCGATACCAAACTCCGCAATCTTGTGCATTTCCCAGGTGCGGATCTGGATCTCAAAGGGCTCTCCCCGAGGACCGATCACCGTGGTATGAAGCGACTGGTACATATTGGGCTTCGGCATGGCGATAAAATCCTTGAAGCGGCCGGGAATGGGCTTCCACAGCGTGTGTACGATGCCCAGTACCCCGTAGCAGTCCTTGACGGAATCCACCAGCACCCGGATGGCTGTAAGGTCGAATATTTCGTTAAACTCCTTGTTCTGGTGGTGCATTTTCTTATAAATACTGTAGAAATGCTTGGGTCTTCCGGTAATTTCGGCTTCTACACCGGATTCCTGAAGGTTGGCACGCATCTCCGTGATGACTTCAGCAATTTCGGTTTCCCGTTCATCCCGCTTCTTATTAACCTTTGAAACCAGGTCATAATAGCCATCCGGATCCATATAAAAAAGAGACAAATCCTCCAGTTCCCATTTGATTCGGTGAATACCGAGCCGATGGGCAACCGGAGCGAAAATCTCCAGGGTTTCCAGCGCTTTTTCTTTCTTCTTGTCGTCAGGCATGAATTTCAGCGTGCGCATATTGTGCAGGCGGTCTGCCAGCTTGATGAAAATAACACGGATATCCTTGGCCATGGCAATGAACATCTTGCGGAGACTCTCCGCCTGACGTTCTTCTTTTGATTCGTAATGAATTTTTCCCAGCTTTGTAACGCCATCTACCAGCTCTGCCACCTGGGTTCCAAAAACCCGTTCAACTTCTTCGTAGGTGTAGACCGTATCCTCAATGACATCATGAAGAAGACCCGCAATGATGGTGTCCTCGTCCATTTCCAGCTCCGCCAGAATGATGGATACCTGTACGGGATGGATGAAATAGCGCTCTCCGGATTTCCGGAGCTGGCCGGTGTGTGCACTGTCGCCGAACTGGTAAGCCTTTACGATCCTGCTGATGTTTAGATTGGGGTTTAACTGCTCCATTTTCGCAATATAGCTTTCCAGATTCAAGTGCTCACCCCCTCAGGCTGTTTTTGTGTTGTATACAGTATTCCAAGGAATTTTCAATAATTATCTTTCATTATAACCCATGAGCAAAATGAGTACAAGAAAAGCCGGAAGTAAACTTCCGACTCTAAGAAACCTAGCAAATAAAAACTGAATCAAACCTTTAGCCGCAGACCCCCATGTCCCTTTTGGAAACCACCGGCCATGAAAATGGTGACGATTGGCAGTGGCTCCATCCCCCTCTTGAGGGGGAACGGACGCGAAGCGGCAAGGGGGAGTAAGCGCGTAACAACTCCCACCGTCACCTTCGGTGCCACCTCCGTTAAGCAGGGTGCACAAATCTTTGATTTGTTGCACATCGCTTATGCCGTTACGGCCAATGAGGGAGGTCTAGCAGCAGTACATTTTTAGGTAGATGAAGGGCGTATGAAGGACGATGGGTTTCATTATATTTAACACATCCGCTTTCATCGGTCTTCATCGGGTTTCATCTGCGTTCATCTGCGGCTAAGGGGTTTGATCTGTCAAAACATCTTTCCGTGAAAATCCGTGTTATCCGTGGCAAAGGGTTTATCCCACGCTTCTATCTGTTCCCGCCCCTATTAGTACTGAATCACCGAATGTACAGGAATCCCGCCCAGTTTGCTGCGTCCGTCCAGGAAACCCAGTTCGATAAGGAATACTGCGGACACCACGGTGCCGCCCAGCTTTTCCACCATGTCCGCAACGGCGCGGACAGTTCCCCCTGTGGCCAGAAGATCGTCCACGATAACAACCCGGTCTCCCGGCTTCACGGCATCCAGGTGCATTTCAAGGATATCGGTGCCATACTCCAGCTCATATTCATACCGCAGGGTTTCGGCGGGAAGCTTCCCCGGTTTCCGCACCGGGACGAACCCTTTCCCCGTGGCATAGGCAACCGGTGCGGCGAAGATGAACCCCCGGGCCTCCGGCCCGATAACGCTGTCGAATTCCTCTCCGTCCAGCAGTGACACACAGCTGTTTATCGCCTCTCTGTAGGCCGGTCCGTCCTGCAGCAGTGTGGTGATATCCTTGAAGCTGATCCCTTCCTTGGGAAAGTTTTCGATAACGCGGATTTTGCCGTCCAGATCCATAGTGTGCCTCCTGGTATTGCAGCAGTCGAGACTTATTTCATTTGCTGCATGATTTCTGATTTAAGCGACATGATGAAGCGATAGGATGGAGAATCTACGATGTTCACCTTCTCGCCGGTGTGTGGTGCGATCTTGAAACAAACACCGTTCTCTCCATGCTCCTGGAAGAGCAGTCCGTTTTCCGACAGAACCCACGCCCGCACCTCTTCCTTGAGAAGATCAAAGGGATCATTGGCTTCATCCATATAACGGTTTAAGCTCCAGCTGCCTTCCCCCGCCTTTCGCAGTTCCCTGTAGGTGGCGGCAAGGGCCTCTTTTGAAGGGACCAGCTGATCCATGATACCCACCGTTGCAGGGCCGACAGCTTCATTATACAAGATTCCGCTATTTTTGCAACACGCCTGGGACCACCCATAAACAGCGGTTACGGGAGGCTTTTCCCAGAAGAGAATGACGCAGTCCTCTCCGGCCTTTATTCTGTTGAAATCCGGATTGACCACCACTGCCTGAACCGCCTCCGAGGGGCAGTCTCCAAAATAAACGGGAATCCGATGCCCAGGGTCCGTATCCTGAAGCTGCCCCAGAAGGGCTTCGAAGGATTCCGGTGTCCAGAGCAGTATCCGGAGTGTTCCCATATGCCCGTGATTACGGGTATCCGTCACCGACAGACCCTTCACCGGAGGACACGGCACCGCTTCAAAGACCTCTGCGGCCCTATAACCATCCAGTGCGGCAAAGGACCTGTATGCCGCCCAAAAGGACGACCAATAACGGCGGAACATGGGGTTGTTTCGGTAATCCGTCCACTGTCGGATACGGGAGTCTCGCATCTGGAGCTGAAGGGATTCAACTCCGTTGAAGGTATTGCGTTCCAAAACGAAGGCCAGATCCACCCGCTGGCCCGGCGCGAATCGGCCGGGCTCCGGCCAGCGAAAGCCGATGGCTTCGAATACCCTGTTCCCGTCGTGGGCCACCAGCTTCACATGCTCCTGATTCTTGCCCATTAGGCGCCGCTGATCGATGGTAAGCCCCCGATACAGGAACACCGGCTTGGGATTTCCCGGTCCAAAGGGCTCCAAGGCATCCAGATCATCCAGCAGGGAGAACTGAAGCTCTTTTGCATCCAATGCGAATTCCGCCTGTATCCGGGGAATCAAATGATCGTCTGTAAGCACTTCCCCTGCATATCGGTTCAGCGCTTCCCGCAGTGCAGGAATGTTTTGAGCATCCAGGGTCATGCCGGCGGCCATTTCATGCCCGCCGAACTTAAGAAGAAGCTCCTGGGTGGAGCACAGGGCCTCAAAGAGGTTGAAGCCCTCAATGCTGCGGGCCGATCCCTTGGCAAGCCCGGAATCACGGTTCAGCAGGATGCAGGGACGGTAATACCGCTCAACGATCCGAGAGGCGACGATGCCGATGACACCGGGATGCCAGCCTTCTCCATCCACCACCAGAACCCACTGCTTCATATGGGCCGGCTGTTTTTCAATACACTGCAGGGCCTCTTCGAGAATCCGTTTTTCAATCCGCTGGCGCTCTTCGTTCAGGGCCGACAGCTCCTCTGAAAGGGCATCCGCCTCCTCCGTGCTATCGGTCAGCAGCAGCTCCACCCCTTTCTGGGGTTGGTCGATACGTCCGGCTGCGTTTATCCTGGGGGCCAGCATAAATCCGATATGACCGGTACCGGCCTTGGCCGGATCCACTCCGGAGGCCTTCATCAGGGCAGAGGTTCCCGAAATCGGCTTCTTCCTCAGGGCTTCAATGCCATGCCTGACGATGATCCGGTTCTCTCCGATCAGGGGGACAATATCCGCCACCGTTCCAAGAGCCGCAATCTGAAGAAGCTCAGAGGCCACCGGGGCATCCAGAAACTCCGGAGCCAGCGCTTGGGCCACTTTAAATGCGATGCCGACCCCCGAAAGTGATTTTTCCGGGTATGGGCAGTCCGCCTGCTTGGTATCGATGACAGCGACGGCGTCCGGCAGGATTTCCTGGGGCTCGTGATGGTCGGTTATGATTACGTCCATACCCAGGGCTCTGGCCTGTTCCACCCTGTCCACCGAGGTAATGCCGCAGTCGACGCTGATCATCAGATCGCAGCCCAGCTGCCTTACTCGGGCAATTCCTGCCTCGCTGATGCCGTAGCCTTCCTCCAGACGGTCCGGAATATAATATTCCACCGGGTAGCCCAGCCACTTAAAAAAACGGCTCAGCAGGCTTATGGCCGTGATACCGTCCACATCGTAGTCTCCGTATATCCAGATGCGTTCCTTTTTCTCCATGGCCAGGCGTATCCGCTGCACTGCCGCCGGCATCCCCTTCATAAGAAAGGGATCCATCAGTTTTTCCATGGATGGGTTCAGGAAGGCCTCCACTTCTGCGGCCTCCGTGAATCCTCTTCCCGTCAAAAGGCGGGCCAGCACCTCCGAGATACCCAGATTCTCAGACAACAGCCTTGACTGCTCTGAATCGGAGGTGCGTACCCGCCATATCTTATCAAAATGCTTCATAGTGTTCCCTGACTCCCTGAAGCCGTTTCCTTTGGTTGAACAGCATTTTCCGCCGTAAGGGTATTCAATTTTCCGCGACAGCTGTCGAGATCCGATTCGGTCTGCTTCAGTTTTTTCTCCAGTTCCCGTATCTTAAGCTTGCTTTTGATCCGGGGAACCATATCCACTGTATATCCCGCCAAGGCTCCCATAAATGCCGAGCCCAGAATGACCAACGCCAACGAGGCGTTATAGCTGTCGAAGATCAGGTTCACTTTTACCGGCGCCGCATTCAGAGCTGCAAACAAGGTCACCGCCACCGCAAAAATCAGCCATAATATGAAAAAGAACTGCATAATCGTCCCCCTTTGTTTTTACTCGATGTAACACTACAATGATTCCATTTTCAACTCCATTATAGCAAAAAAAACCGGAGGGCGCATTCCTGCGCCCTCCGGTAATGAAATTTACTTATGCTACAACCCGAGCAGACTGCTTCATCTTGATCATAACCCAGATGGGGCTGGCGATAAAGATGGAGGAATAGGTTCCTGCAGCGATACCGATAAGCAGTGGGAATGTGAAGTTCTTGATGGACTCTACACCCACGATATACATGACAAAGATAACAATCAATGTTGTAAGGGATGTGTTGATAGATCGCCCAAGAGTACTGTTGATGCTGCTGTCAGCCAACTCGGCGTAATCGTTTTTCTTCAGGAATCGAGCATTTTCACGAATGCGGTCAAAGATAACGATGGTATCGTTAATCGAGTAACCCACGACCGTCAGCACAGCGGCTATCAGTGAGGTGTCTACAGGTATATAAAAAATAGAGTAAACTGCCAATAATATGAATACGTCGTGAACAAGCGAAATGATCGCTGCAACGCCAAATGTGATTTCAAATCGTACCCATATGTAGAATCCCATGAAAACACAGGCGGCGAGTATTCCATACACGGCCTTCATCGAAATTTCTTTTCCGATTGACGGTCCGAATTGCTCAGCCGTGACGAGGGCGTTGTCCTTCAGGTTGAACTCCTTTTGCATTGCCTGAAATATTTCCATTCGCAATTCATTGTTCAGGTCCTTCTTGGTACGTATAATAACCTCTGTCTTCTCTTTACCGGCATGCAGCACTTCGGGAGCCAATTCAAATTGCTTAATGGTTTCTTCAACCGCTTTCACTTCCACGGTTTTACCCATGTCAAACTGCATCATGGTGCCCCCTGTGAAATCGATTCCGATATTCACACCTCTGAACATAGCAAATGCAAGTCCGACAATCATGACGGATAACGAAAGTGTAAACCAGATCTTTTTCCGTGATATGACTATCATGCTCTGGCCTCCTTTCTCCAGTCATAAAGCTTGATATTATTCAGCTTTTCAATTTCAATGATCTGCATCATCTGAATTTGAGAAACAACAATGGCAGTGAACATACTGGTGGTGATTCCGATCATCAGTGTAACAGCAAATCCCCGAATGGGGCCTTCGCCCATGAAATAGAGCACAACCGCTGCAATGATCGTCGTAACGTTGGAATCAACAATTGTACGCATGGCCTTGTGGTACCCGGAAACAACCGCTGAGCGTATTGTCTTTCCATCACGGAGCTCCTCGCGGATACGTTCAAATATGATTACATTGGCATCGACCGCCATACCCACTGACAGTACAATCCCGGCAACACCCGGCAGCGTAAGTGTGGCCCCCAGCCCCACCATGATAAAGAGTACCAGAGATGCATACAAGAGCAGGCTTATGCTTGCCACGATGCCAGGCATGCGATAGTACAAAATCATAAACAGCATAACTAAAACAAAACCGATTTGTGCTGCCATTACGGAATTCGTCAGGGAATCTTTCCCCAGTGTAGGTCCGATAACGGAGGTTTGAACCTCAACCAGCTCTGCGGGCAACGCACCGCCTCGGATAAGGGCCGAAAGACCGGAGGCCTCTTCTACTGAGAAATCACCGGTGATTTGAGCATTTCCATCCGGTATGGCATGATCCGCCCGGGGAGCAGAAATGATTTTCCCATCCAGTATGATGCCGATCTGAAGACCGCCGCCCTGAGCTGCCATAGTCGTCATCTCTGCAAATTTCACTCCGCCTTCCTTATCGAACTCCAGCGATACCGCCGGATTTCCTTGTTGGTCCGTTGTAAACTGGGAATTTTGAATGTCATTTCCCGTTAACATCACTTCGCCCATGGCCGGATCGAACTCCATGCCCTCCTGCATCATGACGCCGCGATTTGCCAAGGCAAATTCCAGTTTTGCCGTCTTGCCTACCTGCTGGATAGCCGCATTGGCATCTTCAACTCCCGGCAGCTCAATACGGATACGGTTAGTACCGCTTACAGAAACCTTGGGCTCCGAAAGACCCATTTCGTTGATCCGCTTCTCCATTACCGCCTTGACCTGATCCATCAGGGCTCTAAGCTCAGCCCCCTTCAAATCAGACTTGGCTTCATAAACCAGAACAACACCGCCTTCAATATCAAGGCCAAGCTTCATGGTGTCTGCAATGGATTTGATTCCCGCGCCGTTGGATGTGATTCCGAAAAGCGCCGCGAAGGATATCACCGCGATTATCGCCCAAACCCCCAGCAGTATTGAAATACTCTTTCCGCTCATACAGTGCCTCCTTACCGATGTTTGTCAGCTAACAGCGCATAATGCTCAGCGCTTTGCTTCAAGCTTCGAATTTCTTCTTCTGTCAGATCCCGCACAACCTTTGCCGGCGAACCTACCACCAGGCTTCTTGCCGGCACACGCTTCCCGGGAGGGATCAGCGTTCCGGCTCCGATGATCACCTGATCCTCAATAACAGCGCCGTTCAGAATAATGGAGCCCATCCCCACCAGCACTTCATTGCCGATGACACAGCCATGCAGGATTGCATTGTGTCCAACCGTTACATACTCTCCCACCATACAGGTTTCCGTGCCGGTGACGTGAATGGTGCAGTTGTCCTGAATGTTGGTATATGTACCAATACAGATACGGTTTTCATCGCCGCGGATGACAGCACCATACCACATGCTGGCCCGTGTCTCTATCTGTACTTGTCCGATTATCTGTGCTGATTCTGCTATGAAAGCATCTTCCGCTATTTGAGGCTTATGCTCCTGAAAATCCCGAATCATAGATTCTCCTCCAGCAACCGTTTGGTTTGCAGGTAAATGGCACACTCTACCCGCTTTTTTTCCAGCTCACAGCCTATTTTATAGGGCTTAAGCACAGACCCGTTCTCGTGCAATGCATTGGCGTGACAGCCTCCGCTACAGTAAAAGCGTGCCCAGCATTCCTGACAGGCTTCCTTTGTAAAGACCGTTGCCGCGGCAAATTCCTTCACGATGCTCTGGTCCACCGGTTCAGTCGATAAGACCGATCCCATGCGAAATTCCGTCATTCCGACAAACTGATGGCAGGGATAGATATCCCCTTCCGGTGTCACAGCCAGATACTCCGCCCCGGCGCCGCAGCCAAGAACACGCTTTATGACACAGGGCCCGCGGTTGAGATCAATCTGGAAATGGAAAAAGTGAAAGCCTTCGCCCTTCTTTTCCTTCTCCAGCATTGCCTCGGCCAACGCTTCATACTCGCCGCAAAGCTCCTGAACATCACTGTCCTGCAGGGCATAGGGCTCGTTCTTCGGCGCCACCACCGGCTCTACGGATACCTGATCGAATCCCAGCTCTGCCAGATGGAGAACATCCTTGGAAAAGTCCTTGCTGAAACGGGTAAATGTTCCCCTTACATAATAGGACTTTCCTGCCCGTGTGGCAACCGCTTCTTGAAATTTTGGCACAATAAGGTCATAGGTGCCTTCACCGCTTATGGTTTCACGCATGTGGTCATTAACCGCCTTCCGGCCGTCGATGCTCAAAACCAGGTTGTGCATTTCTTCATTAATATACGCAATCTTTTCCGCATCCAGAAGCACGCCGTTGGTGGTCATGGTGAACCGGAAAATCTTATTGTGCTCTTGTTCAATCGATCTGCCGTACGTGACCAATCGCTTAACGGTTTCGAAATTCATCAGGGGCTCGCCGCCGAAGAAATCCACCTCCAGCTGTTTCCGGTTACCCGAGTTGGCAACCAGAAAATCCAAGGCTTTCACTCCCGTTTCGTAGCTCATGAGGGTCCGGTGACCATCGAAGGCCCCCTGGGCCGCAAAGCAGTACTGGCAGCGGATATTGCAGTCATGGGCAACATGGAGGCACAGCGCCTTGATCACCGGGTTATGGCGGCTCATGCGGAACGCCTCGATCTGTGTATCTTCGGAAAACAACTGCCCTGCACCGATCAGGGCTTCGATCTCTTCAAAGGCTTCCCGAACGGCTTCCGGTTCATATTTACCCTCCAGGGACTTGGTCACCGCGATCTTGTCGGGCTCCGGATAATGATCCAGGAGGGCATATACCAGCGGGTCCACCGCATGGATGGCGCCACTGTTGATATCTATCACAATATGAAGGTCTTTCTGTATAAACTTATGAATCATTGCAATCCTGCTTTCTGGTATCCATCATTTGCGCCAACAGTATAAAAAAGCAGCTTAAGGCTGCTTTTTCTTTTTATTTCTTTTCACATTCCTGATTCGCTACTGTACAGGATGTCTTGCAAGCGGACTGACAGGATGTCTGACATTCTCCGCAACCGCCATGGACCGCGCTTTCCTTCAGGGAACCGCTGCTGATGGTTTTAATATGCTTCATTTATCGCACCTCCTCGCTATATTCACCCAACTATTATAGCACAGGCCTTTTAAACGTTAAAGCCCTTGGTCTATTTTCTTGACATCCAGGCTTCCTACAGCCCATTTTTTCACTTTGATCGTCGTTCTGTCCGACCCTGTCTCAAGGATGATTTCATCCTCGTAGATACTCTGGATGCGGCCAACCGTTCCTCCGATGGTGACCACCTCGTCGCCAGCCTTCAGTGAATCCCGCATCGCCTGGATTTTCTTAGCCTGCTTGTTCTTCGGATAAATCAGCAGCATGTACAGCAGTCCTAAAAATAAAGCATAGCTCACCAATACCATTGCATTCATAGGATATCCTCCTTCGCATGAGATGTATAATTCTTCGTCGGTTCCGAAATTCCTCTACTTCTTATCATTATATTTTTCATAAAAGCTTTTTTTAAAATCCAGAAGGGAGTCTGTTTCAATGGCCTCCCGGATACCCGACATCAGGTTCAGAAGAAAATAAAGGTTGTGGTTTGACAGAAGCCGTGCGGAAAGGATTTCATTCTCCTTGCACAGATGCCGCAGGTAGGCCTTGGTATAATTCGTACAGGTATAGCAGGAGCAGTTGGGGTCCAGGGGTGTAAAATCCTCTTCATACTGCTTGTTCTTGATCACGACCTTCCCCAGGGTCGTAAGGGCGGTGCCGTTCCTGGCGATACGGGTCGGCAGCACACAATCGAACATATCCACTCCCCGAAGCACCCCTTCGATCAGACAGTCCGGAGTTCCGACCCCCATCAGGTAACGGGGCTTGTCGGCAGGAAGAAGCGGGGTTGTATAGTCCAGCACCTCATACATGATATCCTTTGGCTCACCTACGCTTAAGCCTCCGATGGCGTAGCCCGGAAAATCCAGTTCCAGCAGCTCCTGAACACTCTGTTCCCGGAGGTCCTGATACATGCCCCCCTGAACGATGCCAAACAGCGCCTGTTTATCGGTATTCCAGTGGGCTTCCTTGCATCTGGCCGCCCATCGGGTGGTGCGCTCCAGGGATTTCTTTACGTAATCACGGTCCGCCGGATAAGGGGCGCACTCATCAAAGGCCATCATGATATCCGAGCCCAGGGCGGTTTGAATCTCCACCGCCTTCTCCGGAGAGATGAAGTGTCGGCTTCCGTCACGATGGGATTGGAATGCCACCCCCTCTTCGGTGATCTTGCGAAGATCTCCCAGGCTGAACACCTGGAAGCCGCCACTGTCCGTAAGGATGGGTTTGTCCCAGTGCATGAATTTATGAAGTCCGCCGGCCTTTGCAATCAGTTCATGGCCAGGATGAAGATACAGGTGATAGGTGTTGCTCAGAATGATCTGAGAACCGATGGCCTTCAGTTCTTCAGGGGTCATGGCCTTAACCGTGGCCTTGGTGCCCACCGGCATGAAAATAGGGGTCTCAATGACCCCATGGGGGGTGTGCAGGCGTCCCCGCCGGGCGCCGGTTTGTTTACAGGTATGAAGCAGTTCGTATCTGATTGCCATATGGCCTCCTATATCACGATCATTGAATCCCCAAAGCTGAAGAAGCGGTATTCCTTCTCCACGGCCTCCCGATATGCCTTCATAACACTTTCCTGCCCTCCCAGGGCACAGACCAGCATGATCAGGGTGGATTCCGGAAGGTGAAAATTCGTCACAAGTCCGTCCACCACTTTATAAGAATATCCCGGAAAAATGAAGATATCGGTCCAACCGGAGCCGCTTCGTATATGACCGTTTTCATCTCCCAGGGTTTCCAGGGTCCGCGTGGAGGTGGTTCCTACGGATATGACCCTGCCGCCCCGGTCCTTGCAGGCATTGATGGCTGCAGCGGTTTCAGGGTCAACGGAATAGAACTCGGAGTGCATCACGTGCTCACGGATATGCTCTGCCTTAACCGGCCGGAAGGTGCCCAGGCCCACGTGAAGGGTGATGGTTTGGATATCCACTCCCTTGGCCCGGATGGCGGCCATCAGTTCATCCGTAAAATGAAGGCCTGCCGTAGGGGCCGCGGCGGAGCCGGTAGCCTTTGCGTACACAGTCTGGTAACGCTCCCTGTCCTGGAGGGTTTCTGTTATATAGGGGGGAAGCGGCATATGCCCCAGCTCCTCCAGCACCTGCTCAAAGGGCTCCGAACAATCAAACTTTACAATTCGGGTACCTTCCTCCGCAACACTTTCAATAACAGCCTTCAGCCGTCCGTCGCCAAAAATGAATTCCGAACCGGGCTTGCACTTGCTGCCAGGCTTCACCAGGGTTTGCCACCGGTTATAGCCCACCGCTTTCAATAACAGAAATTCCACCGCGGCGCCGCTGGTTTTGTGCCCCAGAAGCCGGGCCGGCAGAACCCGTGTATCGTTCAGGACCAGACAGTCTCCTGAACACAGCAAATCAGGCAGCTCAAAAAACTGCCTGTGTGAAATCGTTCCGCTTTCTTTCCCAAGGACCAGAAGCCGGCTGTGATCCCGCTGTTCCAGCGGTGTTTGAGCGATTAGGCGTTCCGGTAGATCAAAATAGAAGTCTCGTGTCAGCATTATTGTAGTTGTGTCCCCGTATAGTAGTGTAGCAGAATCTGCTCGTATGTGAAGCCCTGTTCAGCCATTGCCTTTGCTCCCCATTGGCTAAGGCCCAGTCCATGTCCCCAGCCATGGCCGCTGAAGGTGACGGAATCTCCTGTGACCGCACCCGTGACCATTTTTTCTGTGCCGTTTATTGTTTTAGCGGTAAGTCCGTTCACCGACACGGCGCTTCGGCTCATGGAGCCGTCCAGAACCACGGAGGAGGATGACAGATCCGTAAGACCGGAGCCCTGCCAAGCCCGCAGAGAAGCCCCGCCGCCAATGTCAAACCATGTGCTCTTTACGTCATTATATCCAAAAACCTTCCGGGTCTGTTCCTTAGTAAGGGTGACATTCCCCCTGGTTCCCTGGACCACCAGCTCCAGGACCCTATCGTTCTGCGATTTTCGGCTTACCGTTATCTGGTTTACATTCCCGACATCCATTTGATTGGCCACGAGCCGCTGTTCAAGCTCTGATTTGGTGAAGGATTTCGACCAGTTTGTGTTGGGAGCCCCAACGGAATAGGGATCCTCCACCGCCTTCAAATAGGGAATCGCCGCATTCCACACATTCTCGCTGTTCTCTGTCTTGCCCCCGCTGTTGGAATGGAAGAAGGTTTGCACCGGTTTTCCGTCGTACATCAGGGTTCGAGTTCCCGTTTCATCCACAGCCTGCCGGCAAAGAGGACTTTCAACCCTGTAGCCGCCATATACCTGACAATCCGCTGTGGCGCACAGATCAAACCCTCGGGATTTATGCTTGCCCATATTGGTCACCGCATAGTTTCTGGCGGCCACCGCCTGAGCCTTAAGGGCCTCCAGGGGCCAATCCGGCGCCATTTCCTTTGGGAGCACGCCATAGAGGTATTCGCTCGTGGTCACCGTATTGATCAGCGTCAGATCACTGCCGGAAAACCGCTTGATGATCATGCCCCCCCGATAGGCCACGCCATTGTACTTGATGTAGGGATCTGCGGTCACCTCTTTGAATGCGTATTCCCCTTCATTGGCATTGTAGATCCAGATCAGCCGCTGTCCGGCCAATACCCTTACCCGATCCTGGGAAGGACCGATCACGGTCATATCAAGTCCGGAAAACTGCCCCTTAAGGGCATTGAGCCGGGATACGGCTTCCCCCTCCGAGAGAAAGTCACCTACCAGCAGGCTCCAGCCCTTTTCGTAGCACGGAACAGCATCCAAGGCAGAAGCCCCCACGGTTTGCCTCAGCCCATCATACTGACTCCAATCGCCGATGCCGCCCACACGGACATGCCATGCGTAGTCCTTTGACACCGTGATATCCTTCACGCCGGTAAATCGGGTAATTTCATTGAAGGCCGCACCACTGAAGGTGCCGAAGCCGATTTCCCCGTACCCGGTAAGCTGAAGCGTTGCCTGCTCGGCGCTGTTATAGGCAAGACCTATCCGTATCCGATCGGGCACACTGCCGTCCCCCCAGGCAGGAAGCCCGGCGGTCATCAGCAGCAGGATCATCAGAGCGGACACGATTCGTTTCATTCGCATTTAAGGCACCTCATCTTCATTCCAATGGTAATGTAACCTGCTGCCCCTCTGTACGGGGCAGCGGCAGGCCCAAGTGTTCATAGGCCCGTTTCATGGCAACCCGGCCTCTGGGAGTCCGGTTGATGAATCCCAGCTGCATGAGGAAGGGCTCGCATACATCCTCGATGGTGATGCTCTCTTCCCCAAGGGAGGCGGCCAGGGTTTCCAGACCCACAGGCCCCCCCTCAAATTTAACGGCGATGGTTTCCAGAACTTTGATGTCCAAAGCATCAAGCCCCAGGGAATCCACCTCCAGAAGCTCCAGGGCACTGCGGGCCATATCCAGGGTAATGGTTCCGTTTCCCTTAACCTGGGCATAATCCCGCACCCGTTTCAGAAGACGGTTTACAATTCGCGGGGTCCCCCGGCTGCGTCCTGCAATTTCAGAGGCTGCAACAGGGTCTATTTCCACATCCAAAATGCGGGCCGACCGGTTGATGATGGTGGTGAGTTCCTCATTGTCGTAAAGATCCAGCTTGCAGATGACGCCGAACCGGTCCCTTAGAGGAGACGTGAGGTTCCCCGCCCGGGTTGTAGCCCCTATCAGCGTGAATTTCGGAAGATCCAGCCTCACCGAGCGGGCGCCGGGCCCCTTGCCGATGATGATATCCAAGGCATAATCCTCCATGGCCGGATAAAGCACCTCTTCCACACTGCGGTTCAGACGATGGATCTCGTCGATGAACAGCACATCCTTCTCGGATAAGCTGGTCAGGATGGCGGCCAGATCTCCGGCTCTTTCAATGGCAGGTCCGGAGGTGATCTTGATATTCACATTCATTTCGTTGGAAATGATATTGGATAATGTTGTTTTTCCCAGTCCCGGAGGGCCGTAGAGGAGCACATGATCCAGAGATTCCCGCCTCTGACGGCTGGCTTCGATGAATATCTCCAGCTTCTCTTTGGTTCTGGATTGTCCCACGTAGTCTTGAAGCCGTTGGGGCCTTAGACTCTTGTCGTCCTCCAGATCCTCGCTATGAAATTCCGGTGTGATGATTCGTTCCATTTATCTACCTCGCCAGCAGCTTGAACGCCTGCTTGATCGCTTCTTCAAGACCCAGTGATTCCATATCCAGCTTGCTGATGGCAGCCTTGGCCTCCCTCGGCGTAAAGTTCAGAGCCGTAAGGGCTTCCAGGACCTCCTGTGATTTCCCTTCAGGCTTTCCGCCGAGAACCATGGGTTCTTCGCCGCTGCTGTCGAAAACCACCGCAAAACGTTTCCTGAATTTGTCCTTCAGCTCCAGAATAACCCGCTGAGCCGTCTTCTTGCCGATGCCGGGAATCTTGACCAGACGTCCGTCCTCTTCTTGGATAATGGCGGCAATCAGAGTTTCCACCGGCAGCCCGGAAAGAATGGCAATGGCACCCTTGGTGCCGATTCCACTGACAGATATCAGATTTTCGTAAAGCTCCAGCTCCATGGTGGATTTGAACCCGCACAGCTCCAGGTGGTCTTCCTTTACATTCAGCTTGGTGAACAGCAGGGTGTCCGGCGCTTCACGGTCCAGAGCCGCCAGGGTGTTGGCCGATGTCATCACCCGAAAACCAACGCCGCCGTTCTCCAAAATAAGCCAATCCAGGCCGGTGTCTGTTACTTTTCCCTTGATATATGCAAGCATACTGTCCTCACTTATGGTTTGTGCCTCAACGTGACAAATAATCCTTATCTATTCATGATAACACAAACATATATTCGGGGGAAAGGGGTTGAGGTGAAGTGAAACCATGTTTTAACATATCTAAAGAGAATGGAAATAACCCTTTGCCACAGACCCCCATGTCCCGTTGGGAAACCACCGGTTATGAAAATGAGTTGC
>CAZYQI010000017.1:0-75322 GCA_964649745.1 uncultured Peptostreptococcaceae bacterium
TACGGTGGTGTGAGAGGACGGTCACTCAACTAATGGGTGGCCTCCTACTCGATCCCTTTAGACCAACGAAAACTGATTTTGCCACGGATAACACGGATTTTCACGGATGAAAAGGTGCAAAATTAACAGGGCCGTGATTTTATCACCTGACTTTGAAAGCGAGGATGAATTCCACGCAGCAAGGTTCCCTTTTCTGATATAATATAGAAAAAACAGGCGGATGCCTGTAAGCGGAGGCGCGTATGCAAAAAGCCCATGAGGTGGATTTTACGATTTTCGGCAACGATATGCAGTTCGTAGAAATTCAGCTGGACAGCGGTGAGAGCATCATCGCGGAGGCCGGCGGCATGATGTACATGGACCAAAGCATCAAAATGGAAGCTGTCTTTGGCGACGGCTCCGGCAAGGATCAGGGGAAAGGGCTGATGGGCATGGTCATGGGAGCGGGCAAGCGGATGCTCACCGGGGAAAGCCTGTTCACATCGCAGTTCACAAATACCGGTACGGGCAGGAAAACCGTTGCTTTTGCAGCGCCTTACCCAGGGAAGATCATTCCCTTGAATCTCAGTGATTACGACAATCAGCTGCTTTGTCAAAAGGACGCTTTTCTGTGCGCCGCTAAAGGTGTTCAACTGGAAATTGCCTTTCAGAAAAAAGTGGGTGTCGGTCTTTTTGGCGGTGAAGGCTTTATCATGCAGAAGCTTCTGGGGGACGGCCTGGCCTTTGTCCACGCGGGAGGAACCATTATTCAGAAGGAACTGCAACCGGGCGACGTATTGAAGGTTGATACGGGGTGTCTGGTGGCTCTTACCTCTACGGTGCAATACGACGTAGAATTCACAGGGGATGCCAAAAATGCTCTGTTCGGCGGAGAAGGGCTGTTCCTTTCCACCCTGAGAGGCCCCGGCCATGTATGGCTGCAATCCATTCCCTTCAGCCGTCTGGCTAAGCGTATTTACTCCGTTGGGGCCAAGAGTAGCGGAAGCGGAAGCCGGGACGAGGGAAGTGTACTGGGGAATATCGGAATCGGCGACCTCTTCGGTGGGAATCGTTAGTCAGGTTGCGGCCACGGATACACGGATGTGCACGGAGTACACATATAAGTACGTCATTTTCTAAAGCGTTGGATCCGTGGAAATCCGTGTTATCCGTGGCGATAACTATGTTCAATCTTCTCAGGGAGAGATTGCTGCACGATGCTTGCAATCTCTTTATATTTGTTTTAAATCGTAAAATCCATCCATAAGGTTCTTCACACGGGGGCCCTGCCGATGCAGTATAATGGAGATGGAGGTGTTGACATTGAAAAAAATCCTTTCATTTATACTTGCAATCCTGGTGTTTTTCACGGCACCGGCAGCTGTACCTGCTGTCCATGGAGACACATATAACGCATCCTCTCAGGCCGGGCTTGTGGATGTTATTGTGGATATGGTGAAGCAGCGTATCGAGAGCTTTTCAATTCATTACAAAGGAAATCGGGATCTTTCAGAAGTGAATGTTCTTGATTCAATAACAGAGTTTAACGGCAGTGAAGAAAACAATATGCTGCAAAGTATTTACGGTCTTGAAACCATCAATGCTCAGTATCGGTACAGCAAGGGGACGGATATTCGGTATTCCTTCACTGCCGATTATGATTACACTCAGTCAGAAATGAAACTCTTGGATGCTGATTTGCAGCGGTGGATCGATGGTAATTTGTCCGCGGATATGTACGAGCCGGTGAAGGCGGCAATCATATCAAGAGCCTTAAGTGAGCGGCTTCTTTATCATTTCGTATCCGAAAGAAACAATGCCTATGATGGTTATTACGGCCTCAGCACCGCTTGTATGGGCTATGCGGAGCTCACCTGGCACATGCTCAATAAGGCGGGTATGGCGGCGAAGGTGGTGATTGGTTATACCCCCGACGGGCTTTCAGATACGGAATACCTGGCAAAACGGCTCACCGCATCCGAATTGATTGCCCTGTCCAAACAGGACAAGGTTGCCCAGAGCCAAACCCTTCACGCGTGGAATATGGTCCGCATAGGCAGCGAATGGTATCATCTTGACAACACCTGGCTGGATGGGGATCAAAAGGACTCTCAGGAAGACGGCAGGATACATGCCGAGTTCTTTCTTGGAGGGGATGAGGACTTTGGGCGGGATCACCTGTGGATACGGGAACAATATCCAGTGGCCTCCGGCAATTGGTGGGATGAAGGCGACGGCGAGCTCCGGAGTTTTCTCAAGGCATATATGGGGACGAGGTTATTCGATTATCCCAAGATTACATCCCTTACACAGCTGAATTCCGCTGCCGAGAGTGCTTACAACGCCGGGAGGGGATCTCAGACCTTCAGGATTACCCAGGGGGTGCAGAGCTACTCCGATTTTCCTACTCTGGGCAGCATGGACAGCAAATCCAATAAAGCCTATACGGAGTACCGGGAAACACCGCAGTTTCCCAATGACAGGTATTTTCTGACCCTGGATTTCGAAGGGCGGGATCCAAAGGCCAAGGAAGTTCTGCCGGAAGTCATAGCGTCAGTCAGCGTCAACAGAGGGGATCTGATCAATCCTGTACAGTTTCTTAAATATCCGGAACGGTCGAATACGGCACCGGTAAAATGGATTTCCCTGTCGCCATCCATGCTGAATGTTTCGGGAGAGAGCTTTACAGCCGTGCAAGAAGGCCGTGCTTACATTGGGGTTTACACCCGGGATGAAGCACGGATTATCCCGGTAATCGTAGGCGTGTCCCAGTTGCGGGTGGTGTTGAACGGAGAGGTGCTGCCCCTTAGCCCCAATCCCGTTATACTGAATGGACGAACGCTGGTACCGCTGAGAGGTATTTTCGAAGCCATGGGAGCTGAAGTAAGTTATGATGCACAAAAGAGAACAATCACGGGAATCCGGGGGGATAAGAGCCTTTACCTTACACTGGACAGCAGGGATGCCGTGATCAATGGTCAGAAGGTGCTTTTGGATGTGTCCCCTCAAATTATCAGCGACCGTGCCTTTGTTCCTGCCCGTTTGATTGCCGAGAGCCTGGGAGCTGCAGTGGAATGGGACGGAGCCGGGAATCGGGTGATTATTACGGATTGACTGCTCCATAGCCCTGGAGCCATTCCAGTATCTTACTTGCTTTGTTTCACACAAGTGTGATATACTGAGCATACTAATTTTTTGATGCATTCACTTAGGGAATGAATGCCATGAAAACAGGTCAATGAACGACTGCAAGGACGGCAAATAGCCGTTGGCGGCTGAGGAAGCCGGTGCATGATCCTATGTGTCGGCGTAACAAAGGAGAGAGTTCATGAAACGTGTCGTAATGACAGGCATATTGGCAATGGGTTTATTGATATCAGGCAGTTTGGTTTACGGCGAAAGCTACAGCACGGTGAAGGTAAGCGCAGACACACTGAATGTTAGAGAAACTGGCAGTCAGGAATCAAAGCTGCTGGGTCAGGCCCGGCACGGTCAGATGTTGGTTGCTGTGGGTGATGCAGGGGAATGGTATGTGGTTCGCACCGGTGAAGGCACCGTGGGGTATGTGAAAAAGGAGTTCTGTTCCTGGGTAGGCACCTTTGCTGAGGGTTATGTAAAAAAGGCAGATGTGAATCTTAGAGAAACCGCTTCCACCGACGCAGCTACCCTTACGCAGCTGCAACCGGACCAAAAGCTTCAGGTAACATCAAAGAACAACGAGTGGTATAAAGTCACCATCGGCGATAAAACCGGATATGTCCGGTCCGATATGTTGGCCTTGGGCGAGGGAGCAGCGCAGGATGCTGCGGTAAGCCGCGGAGGCAATCGGGACGAGCTGGTGACGTTTGCAAAGAAGTACCTGGGTAAACCCTATTCCTGGGGAAAATCGGGTCCGAATTCCTTTGACTGCTCCGGATTTGTTGGGTTTGTATACCGAAATGTCTACGATAAGGATTTGGGGCACAGCTCCACGGGAATGAGTAAAATGGGAACGGCCGTTAACAAGAAGGATCTCGCCACCGGGGACTTGGTGTTCTTTGCCACCGGGGGGAGCAGCCGCATCAACCATGTGGGTATTTATATCGGGGGAGGGAGCTTCATCCACGCCTCCTCGTCCAGAACCAACGCGGTGATGATTTCACCCATTCATTCAGGGGGCTACAACGATGCGTATCGGGGTGCCAGAAGGATTGCGGTAGACCAGTAAAAATACATACATCAATTCAAAAGGGGTTGTATCAAATCAGGAATAGTAACGTCCTGTTTGCTGCAACCCCTTAATATGTCGCTATGGCGTGTTTTCTTGGCAGGGCTTCTGCCATGCCGCACACGCTAGTGGACATGTTATAATCATTCCATGAGAACCGAAATTACAGACATACAGTCAGGAGTAATGGATGGACCAACAGATCATTAATTCCATGGGAAATCTGGCGCAACGGGGTCTGATCGCAGGAGATGAATCAGAAGTATTCCTGGCATTGCCGGGAGGGCTTGTTCGCTTTCGGGATGGGGCTGCTGAACTTCTTTTCAAAGGGGAGTGTTCCCATCTGAATGTCAGAGAGGATACCCTCTGTTTTGTTGATGGCCGTAACCGCATTCTTGAGATCGACAGAGAAGGCGGCGCACCGTTTCTGGTGGCTGAGAAAACGGGCATCCGGTATGATGAAATCAATCATATGATTGTACTGGGCAATATGCTCTATTTCAGCGTTTACTGGGGCGGATCGGTTTATCGGGTGAATCTCGATACCCGGGAACAGGATTTTTTGTTTCACACCACATGTTTAAGTCTTGCAGCGGATGAGGAATATCTTTATTATGTCGATGAAGCCGTGGGCGTAATTCAGCGCATCCTGCTGGCCGAAATCGACCATCTTATGAGCCTGTCAAAGATTCAGCTGGCGGAGCTGTGGTTTGAGCAGAACGAACTGCCGATATCGGAAATGCCTGATTTCATACGCCGTGAGATGGCTGAAAAAATCGAGATATCCCTATTGCTGGAGCCGGAGGTTCTCAATGAATGGGATGGTTCCTACTATGTCCAACCGGTTGAAGGCTCTGTGTTGTACATGGAATGTGATGAAGAAGAGGATGAAACCCTCTGTTATCTTGCGGCTCTGAATCCGGATACCGGAGAAACGGCCAGATTGCTGGAAGATCCAATTGATGCATTCAATCTTACGGAGGACTGGATTGTTCTTAAAAAATCGGATGATGGCTGCCTTTACAAGCTTTCATATGAGGGTGGAGAAGAAAAACGGATCATGGGTGACGAAGTGGAGGCGCTTTTCGTGGTGGGGGAGCGTATATGGTGCACTCATCCGGAGGGCGACAAGATAACCCGGATTTATGCGGATGGAAGCGGCAAGGAAATTATACGGATTGAGGAATGAAAAGGGTGTTTTTATTCCTCGTCTTCCTTGCTGTGGAAAAATCGTTTGCGCAGATAAAACAGGAGAATCAAGGCCGGCGGCCATCCCAATGCATGGATGTGGAGCCGCATATAGTTTGTTGTGTGGAAAGTTTCAACGACAAAACTGCCCAGCAACAGGATCAGAAGTTCAACAACAAGCACATAAATCCAGGTAAAAATTTTCATTACAAATCCCCCTTTGTACACCAATGATCTCTTTATATTCCGCGAGTGATACCCGATGAGTGAAATAACTCAATGTTATCGAAATGAAGGAGCTGTTAGATAACAGCTCCTTCGCTTTTGAGGATTGTTGAGATGTTTGAGCCAATTGAAAATCGTTCTTTACGCGTTCACCTTTTCCTTCACCGTGCTTAAAACTATCACTGAATTAGTCTTGATGTGCCCGGGAAGAGACTTGATGGTACGGGTGATGAACTCCGCCAGTTCTTCATTGTCCTTGGTGGCAATTTTGATCAGGTAATCGTACTCGCCGGCAAGATGGTAGCACTCCAGGATATTATCCATATCTGCAACCAATCGCTTAAACTCATCAATGGCGTCTTTTTCCTGTATGTTCACCATAATAAAGGAAAGCATGTTATAGCCCATTTTCTTGCGGTTGATCTTCACCGTATACTGATCGATGATGCCATTTTCCTCCAGCTTCTTGATGCGCTCGGATATGGCGGGTAGGGACAAGTGGATCTCGTCCTTGATTTCGGAAAACTTGATTCTGGAATTCTTCTTGAGGAGTTCCAAAATCTTAAGATCAATGTGGTCCATAGGGGTCTCCTCTTTTCAATAGTTTATGCGTATGGAATAATTATAGCGATAAAATATAAAAAAGTACAGGTATTTAAGGGAAAGTTAATCAAATATCGAAAGCTAATCATCCATTTAGCGTTTAATTGATTGCAAATTGAAAGAACTTATTAAAACATTGAATTGCTTTTGTGCTGTTTTACGCTGTACCGGCCCTCTGAAGGGTCAAATCATTGAAACGTATGTTCGGAGGAGTCGCCGCAAGCCGCATTGACATATGGAGACGGCACACAGAAGAAATGGCCACTGAAAAGGACAGGGAGCTATTTTCATTAAGGCAAATAATGTTTTTCTGACCAAATCTTAAGAAACCGTGAAGAAGCGATTAAACAACTGTGCAATGCCTTGTTACGTGAATAGTCGAGTGCTAGAATGAGCCTATCGAAAGTGAAAGAGGAGAGTGAGCCCCTTGAGTGAAAAGGATTTAGAAAAGGTTAAAGTGGATCATGAGGAGATACCGGAGCTGTCATTACCCCAAAATATTTTCGGGAAATGGTCCGGTTTCTTCATTGCACGGTATCGGATCGTATTTCTATTGGCCTTGGCTGTACTTATTGTTGGCGTGTCTTCGTATGTGAATTTGCCGAGGGAGCTGCAGCCGGAGGTGATACTGCCTTACGGAATGGTGACAACCATCTACAACGGAGCGGCTCCCGACGAGGTGGAGTCCCTGGTTACCAACAAGATTGAGGCCAAGCTGGAAAACATTTCGGATGTTAAGGAAATGACCAGTTCCTCGGGCTTCGGCGCCTCTATGGTGTTCCTGGAATTTGAGCAGGGTGTGGATATCGACAAGAAGATATCAGAAATTCGGGAGGAACTCTCGGGTATCCAGTCGGAGATTCCCAGTGAAGCGGAGCTTCCCGCTGTTGCCAGCCTGAAAACCAATAATTCCCCCATCATGGTCATCAATCTGGGCGGGGACATGGATTTAGTTTCACTGACTCGGATTGCCGAAGATATTCAGGACCGGCTGGAACGGGAGAACGATGTTCTCGAAGCACTGGTCATCGGCGGGGTGGAGCGGGAAATCCGCATTGAGGTAGACCCTCAGAAGCTGGCAGCGTACCAGCTTTCCATGGATTCCATCAAGAATGCCATTGCCGGCTCCAACGTTAACTTTCCTGGCGGAACCATGGTTCTGGACGAGAAAAATTTCAATCTTAGGACCGTAGGACAGATAAAAGACCCCAAGGAATTGGAGAATATTGCCCTTTCCTCGGCTGGGGGAGGAACCCTGACCCTGAAGGACGTTGCGGTCATAAAGGATGATTTTAAAGATGAGATTTCATATTCACGGATGTCTACCAAAGGTGACGTTAGGGAAATGAACCGTTCGGTGGCGATCTCTGTGAAGAAGAAAGAATCTGCGGATATCATTCGAACCAGCGACGCCATTCATAAGATCCTTACAGAGGAAAAGGGAACCCTCTATCCGGCAAATATAACCCTGGATGTCAGCGGTGACACGGCTGAATACGTACGGGACCAGCTGGGTGCGGTTATTAATAACTCCCTCTCGGGCTTATGCCTGGTTATGGTGGTTCTGTTCCTGTTCATCGGCTTTGGAGAAGCGGTGGTTGTTTCTCTGGTTATTCCCCTGGCCATCCTTATTACGATGTGGATGATGAAGCTTTCGGGACTAACCCTTAATACCATTACCCTGTTTGCCCTGATTCTGGCAGTGGGGATGCTGGTGGACAACGGCATCGTTATCATGGAGAACATCGACCGGCTTCGTTTTCATGGGGTTGATGCTCAGAAGGCGGCAGCTGTTGCAACAAATCAGATTGCTCCGGCGGTGGCATCCTCTACACTGACAACCCTGGCGGCATTCTTCCCTCTTATGCTCACCAGCGGGATCATGGGCTCCTATATCAAACCGATACCCTTGACGGTTATCTTTGCCCTAACCGCTTCCTTTGCGGTGGCCATGACATTCACACCGTCCATGTGTTCAATCTTCCTGAAAACCCATCGATCAGAAATTGTTGTGGATCATAAAGCGTGGAAAACAAAAGCGGTAAAAATGGGTTCTGTACTTCTTGTTGCGGCTCTGGCAGGTTATTCATTTTCCTTCCAGAATGAAATTACCCCTTTGGTCATCGGTAGCGTTCTGTTCTTCGGAGCACTGATGTATTATAAGCAATTTAAGGCAAAAGCCAATATTGAAGAAAGCACCATTGTCAACTTCTATGGCGACAAGCTGTTTGACATCGTTAAGGACAAGAAGCTGAGAAGGCGGGTTGTGGCATTCTTCGCCCTGGCGTTCTTCGCCAGCATGGCGTTGATCCCGTTGGGGGTACTGAAGGTGGAGATGTTCAGCAACGAGGACCAGGATCGGTTCTACGTGGATATTGAGGCTCCAAAGGGAACCCCTGTTGAAAAAACCAGTGCTATTTCGGAGAAGGTGGAAGCGGTCCTGCTGACCTACCCCGAGATTGATACCTTTGTGGCCAATGTTGGAATCACCGGTGCAGACAGCTTTGAAGATTTCGGCGGTGGAGGAAGCAACCCCACAAAGGCCCGTCTGATTGTTGATCTTAAGCCGGATGAAGAACGGGAACGTACATCAATTGATATTGCCAAGGAAGTCCGGGAAAAACTCAAGCCCATCAGCGGAGCTAAGATCGTTGTACAGGAGCTTGCCAACGGCCCCCCTTCCGATGCGGCTGTTACAGTGCGTCTTCAGGGAAAGGACATGGAAGATCTCAAGGCCACAGCTCAGGAATATTCGGATATACTGAAAGGGATTCCGGGAACCAGGGATGTGCGCAGTTCGGTTGCTGAAGGCAGCCCGGAGCTTCAAATACAGGTGGACAAGGAGCGGGCTTCGCGGCTGGGACTCAATGACATACAGGTGGCGCTGACGATCCGAAATGCGGTTAACGGTATGGAAGCGACCAAATACCGTGTAAATCAGGATGAAATCGATGTTACCATTCGTATGGGAGATGGAATCCTTACAACAAAGGCCGATCTTGAACAATTGGTTGTTACAAGCCCTGCAGGGCAGTCCGTTCAGCTGGGGCAAATCGCCCGTGTCGTTGAAGAGAAGGGCTACACGGGGATATCCCATACCGACAGGGTTCGGGAGGTAAGCGTAACGGCTTCGGTGGATGAGGGCTATCTGGGAAATGAAGTTACAAAGGAATTTCAGAACCGTGTTGCGAAACAGCAGCAGCCGGAAGGTGTAAAGGTCCTTTATGGCGGTGAGATGGAGGATATTGCGGATACCTTCGGTGAAATGTTCGTCAACATGGCCATTGCAGCCATACTGGTGTACCTGATCCTGGCAGTGCAGTTCAACTCCTTAAGTCAGCCCTTTATTATTCTGGCCACGGTGCCTCTTGGAATGATCGGGGTAATGCCTGGCCTGGTTCTTACAGGGAACAACTTTGGATTTGTGGCCTTTATCGGGGTGGTGGCCTTGGTGGGAATTGCCGTTAACAACGGCATCATTCTGGTGGACTATATCAACTATCTGCGGGAAAGCGGCTATGAATTCTATGAAGCGATCCGCACCACCGGCAAGACCCGTTTCATACCTGTGTTGGCCACTACCATCACAACGGCCGGCGGGATCCTGCCCATAACATTAAAACAGGAATTTTTTGCAGGATTGGGATATACTCTGATTTTCGGACTGTCGGTATCGACCCTGCTTACCCTGGTTTTGATCCCGGTGCTTTATGCCATGTTGGAAGAACGGCGCATGCGGCGAGCCAGTGGAGAGTTGAAGCGGTTTGGGTGGATTAGAAAACTGGCGGGTAAAATGAAGTTAAGTGGAGGAAAAGCACATGCGTAATAACACCTATACCAATCTTTCAAGCCGTACCGCAGCAGGGCTGGCGGCGGTGCTGCTGATGGCGGCGGCACTCAGCGGTTGCACGGCAGGGAAAGCGGAGGATAAGAAAACGGATGACGTCATTGCCAAACAAGAAGCAGTGATGGTGAAAACCACAAAGGCAGCGGTGCTTAAATTTTCTGACACCATACAGGTTTCCGGAAGCGCCGGCCCTTCTGAAGAAGTGGAGATTTCTGCAAAAATCGGGGGAGATATCTATCAGGTTAAAGGGGAAGTTGGCGATTCTGTGAGCAAGGGCCAGGTGCTGGCAAGAATAGACGATACCCGTTATTCCCTTACGAAGGAAAAAGCCGGATTGGGGGTTACAACTGCTCAGATTAACCTCGACCAGCAAAAAATAGATTTTGACCGCGTACAGGCTTTATATGATCAAAATGCCATCTCAAAAAAAGAGTATGAAGCGGCACTGAATGGGTATAAAATGATGGAAATAGCATTGAAAGGCGCCCAGGCAGATCTCCGCTCGGCGGATATTAACCTTCGTGACACGGCGGTTACGGCACCTATCACGGGGGTGGTCAGTGCCCGTAAGGTAAATTCCGGTGAGAACCTCAATCCGGGTGCTCCCCTTTTCACCGTAGTGGATCTCAGCAGCGTGAACATTACCTCCGGCGTGGCAGAAGCGGTGGTCAACCAGCTCAAGCCAGGCATGAAGGTTCAGATTACAGTTGAATCCCTTGGGACCCAGCTGTTTGAAGGGACCATAACACAAATCAGCCCAGTACAGGACAATGCCCAGCTATACCCGGTGAAGATAAAAGTAGCGAACCCCAAGGGTCTGATCAAGGCCGGTATGTTCGCCAATGGTGCCATTGCTCTTTCGGAAGGTGTTGAGGGGCTGGCAGTACCCAAGGAAGCCGTTCTGCATGATCAAGGAAAGGATTATCTCTTCGTCGTCACCGGCGAAAAGGCTGTTAAGAAAGAGGTTGTGGTAGGTCTTGGGGATGACAAGCTGTTCCAGATCAAGACGGGTATCAACCCCGGAGATTCCGTGGTGACAACCGGTCAGGAAAAGCTTCAGGATGGGGCGTTGGTTAAGATCGGTCAATAAGATAAAAGCGGAGGATTTACATGAACTATTCAGGATTTTGGCGGCGCGTAGGTGCATCGTTGATTGATTCCCTGGTGCTGGGCTTGGTGACATCCCCCATTGGAGGGCTCATAACCATCAGCGCGGCGAATTTTTCGCCGGAGGCCATGATGGGGATCTCGGAGGAACAGGCGCTGGCCATGATGATGCCTGTAATAGCCATGGCTGCCGTGGCAGGGGTGGTCAGCTTCATCATCCAAATGCTGTACTTTGCCATTATGGAGTCCTCTAAATATCAGGCAACCTTGGGGAAAATGGCTCTTGGAATCATGGTCACGGACACCGACGGGATGCGCATCAGCTTTGGTCGGGCCCTGGGCAGGAATCTGGGAAAAATGATATCCAGCCTGATCCTGATGATTGGGTATATCATGATTGCCTTTACCAGCCGGAAGCAAGGTTTGCATGACCTGATGGCCGGAACCCTGGTGATCAAAAAAGGCACGGCCTCACAGCTGCTGCCAAACGAAAGCGCTGCGCCTCAAAGGAATCCCAGTGAGTATATCCCTGAACGTTACGAAAACGATCGGATTGATGAATAACAGACAGTAAAAAACGCCTTATCAGACTGCTAAGCAGCTTGATAAGGCGTTTTTAAATTTACAGCTCGAAGGCTTCGGCGATGGCCTGTACGGCCCGGTCCTTATCCCTTGAGTAGATGGTGTAGCTGATGCTGATCTCACTGGTAGTGACCTGCTGGAATTCAATCCCGTTATCGGCCAGCAGGGTGAAGAGTCTGGAGGCCACACCGCTTTGGGAGATCATGCCGATGCCTACGACAGAAAGCTTTACCAGGGAGTCGTCCATGGCCACATCCATATCCTGCATTTCCACCTTTAAATCATCCAATACCTGTTGGACCGCATCCCGATCGTCCAGCAGGGTGGTGAAGGAAACGTTGACGGTCTTATGGAAAGGGGCAGTTTGGCTGATCATATCCACCAGTATATTGCGTGCGGCCAGCTTGGCGAAGATACGGGAGATATTGGCCGCTGTGTAGGGAACCAAGCTCAACGAGACCATCAGACAGTTTTCAGTCAGGGTAAGCCCTGTTACAGCTTTCTTTTCCATAGATTCATCCCACTCCTTTATGATTGTGCCCGGATATTCTCCGGTGCTTAAGGCCACCAGAATCGGGACCTTGTATTTATGGCCCATCTCGATGGACCGTGTTTCAAGAACCTTAGCTCCCAGACTTGCCAGCTCCAGCATTTCATCATAGCAGATCACATCAAGCTTCCGTGCGTTGGGATAGAGCCGGGGATCGATGGTGTATACGCCGTCAACATCGGTATAGATCTCGCAGGAGCACTCCAGTACAGCGGCGATGGAGACCGCTGTGGTATCGGAGCCTCCGCGGCCCAGGGTGGTAATATCCCCGTTTTCCGTCATCCCCTGGAATCCGGCTACAACCACAATCTCGTTCCGATCCAGGTGCTGCACGATACGGTCTTTCTTAATGGTGGAAATTCTGGCTTTGGAATGGGTGTCACAGGTTTCAATGCCTGCCTGATAGCCCGTCAGGCTGACGCTCTTTCCGCCGGCTTCACGGATGGCGATGGAGAGCAGGGCGATGGAAACCTGTTCACCGGTGGAAAGAAGCATGTCCAGATCCCGCTTGTTCGGGGCAGGGGAAATCTCCTTTGCCAGCTTGATAAGGCCGTCGGTGGTTTTGCCCATGGCAGAAACCACAACGACGATGCGTTCTCCCTGCCGCTGCCGTGAGGCCAGTCGACCGGCAATATCGCGGATTTTTTCAGTGGTGGCCACAGACGAGCCCCCATACTTCACGACTACAGTATTCTTCATAGGTTCACTCCTCATCCTCTCACATCATTCCGTATCAAATCCTCATACGTTTCCCGTTTCACCACCAGCCGGGCCTTGCCGTTCTCTACAAAAACTACGGCGGGCTTGCGAATACGGTTATAGTTGCTGGACATGGTGTAGTTATAAGCACCGGTGCCGTTGACCGACAGGATGTCATCCGGAGCCGGTTCGGGGAGCTGGATGTTATGAATCAGCACATCGCCGGATTCGCAGCATTTGCCGGCCACCGTAAAGGTCTGAACAGGGCCGCTGCCGTTCCTGGGGCTCACATGAGCTTCATACTTGGAATCGTAAAGGGCGGTTCTGGGGTTGTCCGTCATGCCACCGTCCACGAAGATGAAATTCTTGTTGCCATAGGTTTTTTTAACCCCGCCCACCGTGTAGAGGGTGGTTCCCGCATTGGCAACGATGGAGCGCCCCGGTTCGACCAAGAGTTTAGGCATGGGGATCTTTTTTTCTAAAGACTCCTTCTGTGCCTGCTGAAGGATGCTTTCCATGCTGTGGCCAATATCCATGGGGGTGTCGCCTTGGGAATAGTAAACGCCGAAACCGCCGCCTATATTCAGTTCCTGTGCTGTGAACCGGCAATCTGTTTGTACTTTTTGAAGGAAGTCGAACATCACGGAAAGAGCCGAAAAATAGGAGCTTTCCTCGAAAATCTGAGACCCGATATGACAATGGAAGCCAGTAAGGGTGATGTTGGAAGCATGGGTGGCTTTGTGAATCAGCCGACAGATATCTTCCTGATAAATGGAAATGCCGAATTTGCTGTCGTTACGGGCGGTCTGGATAAAATCATGGGTATGGGCATCGATACCGGGATTCATGCGGAACATAACAGACTGATTTTTATTCAGATGCCCGCAAAGGTGTGTAATACGGTCCAGCTCCTGCTCGTTGTCTACGATGATGCGGTGAACGCCGTAATCCAGAGCCATCAAAAGCTCTTCAGAGGTTTTGTTATTTCCGTGAAAGTAAATCCTGTGGGCGGGAAACCCGGCTGTGATGGCTGTGTAAAGCTCGCCGCCGGAAACCACATCCAGACTGAGACCCTGTTCCTGAATCAGCTGCGCCATGGCTACCGTCAGAAAGGCCTTGGAGGCATAGATGACCTCTGTTTCGGTGGTGGAAGAGGCAAACGTCCGTTTATACGTTTGGCACTGTTCTTTCAATAAAGCAGTATCCATCACATACAGCGGGGTTCCAAATTGTTCTGCGAGATCAAACACGCTGCAGTCGCCGATGGAAAGCCGCTGGTCTGTGTCCAGTTTCATGGTGCCGAACAGTTTCATTCCATTACCTCCTTTGGTTTTTTCAAAAAATAAAACAGCCGAAAAGGCAAAAGGACTCCTTTCCGGCTGATAGGCGCACGGCAACAAAGAACCTTCCGCCCCGCATGATACAGCGCCTCCCTGACAGCCTGGGCCGGCTATCGGGGACAGTGGCACATCTGTTAAATGTGCCCCCAGCATTGCCTGAGCAACGCTTCGGCGATGGCCCCTTTCCCCGGGAGGGTACTATTGGCGCATCGCGACCTCTGTAAAACACTCTGAAGAATGATTAAGTTTTAAACGCATGAATAGTCGCATATCCGCATATTCTGCAGGCTTGTTAAAGTTAGTTCAGCATAACACCTTAATCTGAAGTTTGTCAATACTGTAGGGTGAATTCGGTCAAAGGGGATTTAATTATGTATCCCGATATTGTTTATCTGGGCATAGCTGGGGTATAACCCCAAAACATAGTAAAGACAGCGTCGTATGGTTTCTACAAAACCAAGTCCCGGGCTCAGGGGAAATAAAATGACGGCTAACGGTTATGAAGTCTGAAGAACAGTGAGAGGTGACAGGAATGAAAAGGGTATTAATCGTGGACGATGCCATTATTATAAGGAACAGACTCAAAGAACTGATCACCCAGTGCGGGCACCAGGTGGTGGGCCAGGCTGGAGATGGCTGGGAAGCAATGGATAAAATAAGACGGCTTGCACCGGATATCATCACCCTTGATCTTACCATGCCCTTTATGAGTGGGCTGGAGGTGCTGGAAGACGTAAAGCGGGTGAATCCCCAAATGAAGGTCATCGTTGTGGCGTCCAACGGCAGCGAGCATACGGTTAAGGAAGCGGTTCTCAAAGGTGCGGATTATTTTATCATGAAGCCGTTTGAAGACGCGGACGTAAAGAGACTTTTTGAATCCATGAAGGGGTAGGGGGTGGACGGATTGGCAATCAGCAATGTGAATGAACCGATGCTGGAGATGTATATTTTTGAAACAGGGCAGCTGTTGGATCGGTTGGAACAGATCCTGATGGCCTCCGAGGATCAGCAGGACCTTGACCCCACAATCAGTGAAATATTCAGAGTGATGCATACCATCAAGGGAAATTCCATGATGATGCTTTTTGAGGATATCGGGTCCCTGGCCCATGCGGTGGAGGATCTGTTCGATTATGTACGGAAGGTTAAGGAATGCATGACCGATTTCTCAGCCATGGTGGACCTGGTGCTGGAATCTCTGGATTTTATGAAGAGGGAGCTTCGGAAAATCGAAGCGGGTCAGAACCCAGACGGCAAGGCCACAGAGTTGGTTGAAACCATCCACGCCTATCTGGAAAGCCTGAAGTTTATGAATCCCGGCGTTGAAAAGGGTGTTGTGGAAAAGACGGTGGCGAACCAGAAATATTACATACCGCCTGGGGGGAGCAATGCAGAAGAGAGCTCCGGAGAGACGGCGAAGCAGGCATATCGTGCGCTAATCCGTTTTGAGGAAGGCTGCGAGATGGAGAATGTAAGGGCGTTCAGCGTTGTACATAATCTGAAGGCGTTCTCCGACAGCCTGATCCACTTTCCAAAGGAAATCGTTGAAAGCGACGATGCCGTTGGCGAAATCCAGCGGGACGGGTTTTCAATATTTTTTCAAAGCGGTGAGTCGGAGGGTGTGCTCCAGACTTTTTTTGAAGGGGTTGCCTTTCTTAAGGAATTGGAATTTAACGCCATTGATGGGGCGGCCTTTGTAGAGCAGCAGGAGGTTTTTGAAAGCGGAAATGCACCACAAAAGGAAATCCGGGCACCTCAGAAGGAGAAAGAGAAGGAACGGGACAAAGAAAAAGAACCGGAGGCCGAGAAGGGGGTTTCGGGGGGGAAGGGATTGGGGAACTACATCAGCGTGGGCGTATCGAAGGTGGACACGCTGATGGATCTGATCGGGGAGTTGGTTGTATCCGAATCCATGGTGGTGAACAATCCGGATCTGCAGGGGCTGGAACTCAATAACTTCGAGAAGAGCGCCCGGCAGCATCGAATGATTATTAAGGAGCTTCAGGATGTCATCATGTCCATCCGGATGGTGCCGTTGGAGCTTACCTTCCAGAAGATGAACCGGATTGTCCGAGATATGAGCAAGAAGATGGGAAAAGACGTGCGCCTTGAGATCGCGGGTGCGGATACGGAAGTGGATAAGAGCGTCATTGAGCATATAGGTGATCCCCTTATGCATATCATACGGAATTCCATCGACCATGGTATTGAGTCTGCAGAGGACCGTATCGATCAGGGAAAAGAGCCCCAGGGAACGGTTCTGCTGGATGCCAGACAATCCGGCGGCTTCGTCTATATCACCATCAAGGACGACGGTAAAGGGCTTGACCCCGAGCGGATCCTTGAGAAGGCTGAGGGTCTGGGGTTGCTGACAAAGCCCAGAAAGGACTATCTTGAAAAAGAAGCCTACCAATTCATATTTGCTCCGGGATTTTCAACGAAGGAGGCAGTAACCGAGTATTCAGGCAGAGGGGTTGGTCTGGATGTGGTGACAAGGAATCTGCAAACGGTTGGTGGGGTCGTATCTCTGGACAGCCAGCCGGGAGAAGGCTCGGAGTTCATATTCAAGATACCCCTGAGTCTGGCCATTCTGGAGGGCATGCTGATGCAGGTGGGAAAAAGTACCTTTGCTGTTCCCATCACAAGCATACGGGAATCCCTGAGCGTTAATGAACGGGATGTTGTACGTGACACGGAGGGAAACGAAATGATTATGATTCGTGGCCAGGCATGTCCGATACAGCGGCTGCATAAGACATTTGGCCTGGAAACTCAAATTCACTCCATTGGGGATGGAATATTGATACAGATAGAAAATGAACAGGACACGGTTTTGTTGTTCGCAGATGCCATTTTGGGTGAACAGCAGCTGGTCGTTAAACCGCTATCCAAGTATCTGAGGAGGGTCGAGGGATTGGGTGGGTGCGCCCTACTGGGAGATGGCAAGATATGCCTGATCCTGGACCCTGCCGGGATGACCCGTTTGGACAGGAGGAGCTGACATGGGTGAAGAAATGGACCTGTATGAAGAGGACCACGAAGATACACAAAAGGATAAATTCCTGACGTTCTCCATTGATCAGGAGGTGTATGGCCTGGATATAAGTCACGTGACCGAAATTATCGGCATTCAGGAAATAACAGAGATTCCGGACCAGCTTCCGTGTATCCGGGGAGTTATCAATTTGAGGGGTAAGATCATACCCACCATGGATATACGGCTTCGCTTTGGAAAACCCTCCCGTGCATACGATGACCGAACCTGCATCGTTGTATTGGAGCTAAAGGAGCTTACTGTAGGGATAATCGTTGACAGGGTGGTGGAGGTGACCTGTATTCCTGAAAACGAGATTGCTTTACCGCCCTCCTTTGGAACCGGATCAGGAGGTCAGTTTGTTCGGGGAATCGGTAAGGTTGAAGATTCGGTAAAACTGATCCTGGATTCCGACAGGTTGATCGATCATGAAGATCTGACGATGAATATGGAGGGTGTCGGCGGGGCGGAAAACCTGAAGCACTAATACGCCATTGTGCGATTAACAGGACGGAGCTTGGGATGACAAACACCTATCGGTTTGTTTATGTGAATCCTGAAACAGAAAATTGGAAGACCTTCGAGGTGTCCCACCAGCAGCTGTTCTCTTCAGGATTGAGATGGGTTGCTGCAGAGAAAACAGAGGAACAGAATGCCGATATGTACATCATACAGGGTGTTCTGGATGCCCCGGTGCTGGCAACCTATCTGGCGCGGTTCAGGCGCGGGGTTCCGGTGGTCATGCTGCCTATTGTGGAAGGGGATATCCGGCCTGAAAGGGTGTTTGAGGCGGGGGGCATTTTTTTGCTGGGGAAGCAAGGGCCCTCAACCCTGCTGAATATCTTCGACAGCATCGGCGAGGGCGTGGCTACGGCGGACGCTGACGGTGTTATCACCTATGCCAACGGAGCGGCCATGGCGCTTCTGGGTGATCGGCAGGATCCGATTATAGGGGAACGTTTCAATGATGTGTTTAAAATCCTTCACCCGAATACAGGGCATGTGGAATCGGAGCTTTTTGAGAAAGCAATCGACGCATCGGGACATATGGGTCTTTGGCGAAGAGCCCGGCTAAAGGCATCTGGGGGAAGGACATTCAACATATCGGCCAGTCTGTCTCCTGTTGTGGGCTTCGACAGTAAGAAAGCTGGAATTGTCATCGTTTTCCGGGATATCGACCGGATTGTCATGGCTGAGGAAGACCTTTACAAATATTCGCAGGTCATAGAGCAGAATACGAACCCGATTGCCCTCACCGATATGGATTGGATTACCGAAGGAGTCAATGGGGCGTTCAAGTCCACTTTCCCTCAGGATAATTATGGGAAAAGGCCCTTTGTTGAGCTGATTCCGGCGGAGCTGAGACTGAACTATTCCGAGGTTGCGAGCCGGCTCTCCACAGATGAGAAATGGTGCAAGGAGTTCCAAACCAAGGGAGCGGCAGGGGATACGATCTGGTATTCCATCGTGATCAATGCCATCAGGGATTCCGACGGACGATCCACCAATCATGTGGTGCATATTGAAAACATTTCTGAGCGTAAACAGGCACAGAGATTGTTGGAACTGGAGAGACAGAATCTCCGGGCAATTTTCTTTGGAGCGCCTCTGGGGTTGGCGACGGTCGATCATGAAGGTCGGATCATTATGGCCAACGATGAAGTGACGAGGATTTTCAATAAGAACATGCTGTCTCTGATCGGCAAAAGGATCGGTGACGGGCTGGGCTGTAGGGTGAAAGAATCAACAGGAACCTGCGGTGTAGCCTATTGCTGTGATGAATGTGAAATCAATCAGATTGTGGTGCAGGCCCTGACCAAGTGCCTTCCTGTCCGCGGTCGGGAAGTACGGCAGTGGAATATTGGGCAGGACGGCCGTTCAAGGGTTTTAGATCTTCGTATTTCGGCTGTGCCCATCGTTGAAAACGATCAACCCATGGCGGTTTTGGTTCTGGAAGATATCACCGCCACCAAGGAACTTGGCAGAGAGTTGATTAAGAACGAAAAACGGTTGCGTCTTTTGACGGACAATATGAACGATCTGATTATCCAGATAGACCGCTGGGGTGTGATACTCTATGCCAGTCCCTCGCTTTATCAGCAAACAGGGTATTTGCCGGAGGAAGTTGTCGGACAAAAGGTATTTGACTTTGTGAAGGCAGACGACCGGGAGCCTGCCATAGAAAACATGCAGAACCGCATGAAAAGCAAGGATGCATTTTCCGTGGATCTTCGCATCATCCGTAAGGATGAGAGCGTGGCGAATATGGAGGTTGTTGGCAATGTTCTCGAAGACGACAGGGGTGAGATCAGCATCGTTTATGTTTGTCGGGAGATATCTGACAAAATAAGGGATCTAAACGCCTTGAGGCGTGCCAAGGAAGAAGCGGTTGCGGCCAACAGATCCAAAAGCGAATTTCTTGCCAACATGAGCCATGAAATCCGAACGCCGATGAACGGGATCATTGGAATGACCAATATGACCATGATGACAGAGCTGACAGGAGAGCAGCGGGACAACCTGAAGCTGGTTAGGGGAAGCGCGGAATCCCTGTTGAAGATCATCAACAGCATTTTAGATTTTTCAAAAATCGAGTCCGGAAAAATGGTTGTGGAAAGCATCGATTTCGATCTTGAGGCTCTGATGAACAAAGTGCTTAAAGTCAATAAAGTTCAGGCCTTTGAAAAAGGGCTGGAGATGAGGCTGGAAATGGATAAGGGAATCCCTCACCTCATCAAAGGGGACCCCAACCGATTAATGCAGATCCTCAACAATCTGATCTCGAATTCCATAAAATTCACGCATTCGGGGGGGATTGCCCTTGATATTGTTAAGGCCAGGGAGACAAAGGATTCGGTATGTCTGACTTTCAGCGTGAAGGACACCGGCATCGGAATAAATGAGAAAGATTTTGGGCGTATCTTCCACAGCTTTTCCCAGGTGGATGGTTCCATTACCCGACGTTTTGGCGGTACAGGCCTTGGACTCAGCATTTGCAAACAGCTGGTTGAGATGATGGGAGGCACCATTGCCTTTGAAAGCAAGCCGGATGGCGGATCTCGGTTTTGGTTTGACCTGCTCTTTGTGAAAACACAGATTCTCGAAAACCCCCTGGCTGTTCCCGAGGGCGATTTTGCCGTTGGGGCGACAGACAAAACACTGGATGTGCTGTTGGTGGAAGACGACAAGGTGAATCAGATTCTGGCGATGAGGCTTTTGGAAAAGCAGGGACATCGTGTTTTTTTGGCCAACAACGGACAGGAAGCCTTGGATTATCTGACAGACCATTATCCGGATATTGTGCTGATGGACATACAAATGCCTGTTATGGACGGCGTGGAAGCCACGCGGAGAATCCGGGAAAATCCGCGTTTTAAAAATCTTCCAATCATTGCGCTTACAGCATACGCTGTTAAGGGTGATCGGGAGCGGTTCCTTGCCGATGGAATGAATGATTATATATCAAAACCCATCAATCTAAATGTTTTTTATGAGCTTTTAAGACGTTACAGCAGCGGTGAGGCGCAAAAAGAAGCTGTTCAGGTGCAAAGTCTTATTGAAAAGGCATCCCAATACAGGGGGAGGCAATCCGCTGCGGCAAATCCGGACGGAGAATTGCTGCTGAAAGATTTGGAAAACGCCATCGGGAACATCGGGCGGGCACGGTTGAAATTGGATTACAATGAAATGGAAAAAGAAGCCCACGCATTGAAAAAGACAGCTGAAGCCAAGTCTTTGGAAGACGTGCGAAAATGTGCATTCCTTCTGGAGCTGGCGGCCAGAAAAGAGGATGCGGGGAATGTTACCAAGCAAATTGAAGAGCTTATGGAATGTATTAAAACAATGAAATCAAGAGAGGGGGTCAACACATGCGAATCCTCATAGCGGAAGATGATTATGTCAGCAGAAAATTTTTGTTCAGGTTTATGTCACAGTTTGGGGATTGTGATGTAACCGTGGACGGAATGGAAGTTATCGAGGTGTTCATGATGGCGTTGGATGAAAAACGCTATTATGACCTGGTATGTCTGGATATCATGATGCCGGAGGTAGACGGCATCAAAGCGTTGAAGACGATTCGAAAATTGGAGGTGGAGCGTCAGATTCCGTTGGAAAAACGCTGCAAGATCATCATGACCACGGCGCTGAACGCCACAGATGAGATATTTGATTCCTTTGATTCGGGCTCTGAGGCCTATGCTGTGAAACCCATTGATACGGACAAGCTGACAGATGTGATGAAGCGGCTGGGTTTGCAGGTGGAAATACAGAACAACGAGAAGGGCGGGGCGAAGAAAAAAACAGAGAAATAATGCTGCAAGCCGAATGTACGGCATTTGACAGTAAGCGAGCAGACAAACGAAAGGGAGAGGTTGCCACGCTACTCGGTTCCTCGCGATGACAATGGTAAAGTTGTCATCGCGGGGGCCGCAGGACCATGGCCGGCTCTCCCTCTTCGTGTGGTTCGATCCTAGGCCTCCAGTAGCCGCCGAATCTTATTCAGAAGCAGATCCGGCTTTACGGGCTTTAGGATATAGGCCTTAGCATGGGCCTTGTAAGCGGATTCAATCAGATGTTCATCCGTCATACTGGAAAAAAGTGCGATGGTTACCGCTTCATCGTGCTGATCAACCTTGATGCGGCGACATAGCTCAATGCCGTCGATATCCGGCAAATCCCAGTCGGTGAGGATCAGATCGGGCTTGAAGGTATCGTGGAGATGGAGCCCCTCTTCCCCATTGGTAGCAGATTCCAAAGCATAGGCGGTCTGTTTTCGTATCATGTCGGCAACTATCTTTCGAAGCAGCCGGTCATCGCTGATATGAAGGATTTTTTTACAGGGAGCAGAAACGGTTAAGGGTTCTTCTTCAAGTGAGATAGCCTCTCCCAACAGACAAGGAATCATATGGGAAGGATAAACGAATTGAGCGCAGATTCCATGGGCAGTCTGGTAATTGTAATCCTCCGGGCCTCGTTCTGTAAGAACAAGAATCTTTTCGGGCATGATATCCACTGCCTCGGGGGACAGATGCTTCAGGATGTACTTGGCGTTTACCTCAGAATACTCAGCGCACATCAGAAGAGCATCGGGTTCCATTTGTCGGCAAAGCTCAGCCAGATCCTCATCCGATCCCGCGAAATCAATCTGGAATTCTTGACGGGACAGGGTTTGCCGAAGTTCCCGCCGCTGCTCGGTTGAATCGATTACCGCCAGTATAAACATGCTGTATCCCCCTTTTCTTACGCATCCATTTTATAGATTCGCGGGTTTTCGTTAAGAAGCTGAATCAATTTTTCTTTTGGACACGGTTTTACCAGCAGGGCACGAATAGGGCTTGCCTCCACTGCCTTCTGCAGCTCGGCATCTGTGTCGGAGGTAAGCGCGAAAACCGGTGTGCTGCAGTTAATGGTCTCCTTAAGGCTGTAGCTCAGTTCAATACCACCGAGTCCGGGCATATGGACATCGGTGAATATGCCGTCATAAACCTCGATTTGAGCTAATTCCAGGGCCTCAAAGCCGTTGGAGGCAAAGGTGATCTTCCAGGGCAGTGATTTTAACATGCGTTTTATAACGGCCTGATTAATCACGCTGTCTTCGGCGAAAAGCAGGTTGTAGATTTTTTCGGACTCATCCGGAGATGGGGTTAGAACAATCCTATCTTCAGGAATGTTCTCCATGGGAACCTTCAGACGTAAAATCCACTGGAAATCCAGACGTTCCAAGGTGATAGGGGCTCCCATGAACGCACATAGCTTTTGGATCAACAGCAGCTTCATAGGGTCCGGTTTCCATGGCTTTGTAAGATAATCTCCCAGATGGCCCCAACGTTCCAAAAGCTCTCTGGCGTCATGATCCGGAATCTTAAAATCCAGAAGCTGTGTCAGATGACCGTCTTCATACCCTATGGTCATGTACAGAAGCCCGGTGCCGCTGTCTTTAAGATAGCTGTGAACCAGTTGAAGGATCTGCATCAGGTGATGCAGGTCCCCTTTTAGATAGCGGATGTCCCCAAGGCTTTCGGAAGCGGTCCAGACAATCTCGGGATGTGTCCGTTCTTTCAGTGCATTCAGATAAGTATCCAAGGGAAAAGCCTCAATCTGAGCGTTCATTTTTCCGGCTTCAAGCTTTGAAAAATCGAGGATTCGCGTGACGGTTTCCAGCAGTTCCTCTGCTCCGGTGAGGATTTCTCTGGCATCCCCAGACTGCTCCTCGTCGCAGGCATCACTTTGTAACTGGTGTGCAGCCCCCAAAATTCCCATCAGGGGGGTGCGGATCTCATGACTCATGTCGGAGAGATTCCGCGTAATCGATTCCCGGGCATTGACGGCAGTTTTCAAGGCCCGACCGGCTTCGGTGATTCGGCGGTCGATATCCGTTACATCTCTGAAAAGGTAGAGGGTACTGACAGAGTCGTTGTTATAGCCTTTGAGGGGAAATGCGGTTATCTGCCAGCTGTTCATGGCATCATTGCTGCCAGTCAGCAAACAAAAGGGAGAACGTGTGGCATTTATAATGGCATCTCCGGAGTAACCCAAGGCACTGAACAGCTCTACCGCATGTTTACCCTCCACCTGTTGGGCTGTCAGTCTGAAGAGCTTAAGGAAGGCTTTGTTATGTTCAATGATGGCACCGTTGGCGTTTACAATCATGAGCCCATCAAAAATCGTATCATAAAGCAGATCTTTGGTGATGGGGCCGATCTCAAAGACTCTGGGGTGGAAAATGCTTTGACAGAAAACAATGGCGACAATCACAAAGGTAAAGGGGGTAAGGTCTGGCATTGAAGGGATCATGCCGCTTATGGTCAGCAAATTGATGAGCAGGGCGGCAAGAATGCCTGTAACCAGCACCATGGACTGGTGCCGATAACCGGCGGATTCGCTTTGGAGATGGTGCAGGATCACAAGAACAGCACTGAGAATGAGCAGGTAGGAATACATGCTGTGTATCCAGAATCCTATCGTGAAGGTTCCGCTGACGCGTGTGTAGTTCCCCAGCTCAAGAAAACGGACCGACCGATAAAAGAGATGATGATGTGAATTTGTGGCAACGAGGCTCAGGGTGATCAGGGGAACGACAAAAAGGGAGATGCGGATCGGAATCCTCAGATGCCTCATAAGAGTGTAGTGTTCCAGTATAAAGAAGAAGATTGAAACGGGCACAAGGCATATTCCGATGAACATCAGGTTATGAAAAAACAGCTTGTAACCATGATCCGTTACGATAAGGGAAACAGCCTGCATGAATGTCCAAAGGGAAATGGAGGATAAGAGCACCGCAAGCCAGACGGCTTCGCCGGTATTCCGTTTCATAATGGACTGGACACTCAAGAAAAGCGCCAATGCACCGATTGAGATCAGACACCCTAAGTAAACCAGACCTTCCAAAGGAACCTCCAAAGCGTTCAGCGTGATTTCATCCTTCATCTATTTATTACCCTTTTGGTGTCTGTGAAACAGAAATCTTTCTACTTGAAGGCCTGAATCTGATACAATTGAATCGACTGCCGATACTACCTGTTGAAGGAGAATTCAATGATTGATAAGAAAATATCTGAAATCGTTGCAGGGGATGAAGTTCAAGGCTTTTTTCTGATAAGGGAATGCTCGCCGCGAGTTTCGTCCGGGAATAAGCTTTACCTGGACATACAGCTTATGGACAGCAGTGGCGAACTCAATTCAAAATACTGGGAAGCGCAGGAGGCCGACGTTCAGTCTTTTACAGCCGGAACCATCGTTAAACTGCGGGGTACGGTTCAACTGTTTCAGAACAAGCTGCAGCTCAGGATTGCCAAGATACGCCCTTCGGTTGAAGCGGATGGTGTGCGGACAGAGGATTTTGTCGCATCGGCGCCTTGGGATGCCAAGTGGATGCTGGAGCAGATAGAAGGCTATGTTAATGCAATGACCGTCGAAGATTTGAAAAAATTGTGTTGTGCCTTCCTGGACACCTATCATGACCGGTTGCTGTACTATCCGGCGGCAAAATCCAATCATCACGCCATTCGCAGCGGTTTGCTCTATCATGTGCTCAGAATGCTGCAGTCCGGTGAAAAGCTGCTGATGGTTTACACCCATCTGAACCGTGATCTTTTGTATACAGGGGTTATTCTGCATGATCTGGCAAAAATAGAAGAGATGGATGCGGGTGAATTGGGCATGGTCACCTCTTATACGAAAACAGGGCAGATGTTGGGACACCTTATTCAGGGGATAACCTTAGTGGACAGGCTTGGCAAGGAGCTGGGGGTTTCCGAGGAATGGCTCCTTCTTGTTGAGCATATGATCCTTACACACCATTATGAGCCTGAGTTTGGAAGTCCCAAGAAGCCCATGATTCCGGAGGGGGAGCTGCTACATTTTCTGGATATGATCGATGCCCGGATGTACGATATGCAGAACGCCCTTGGTTCTGTTGAACCGGGCCAGTTCTCCGAGCCTGTGTGGGCCCTGGACAAACGACGCCTGTACAAGTCGGCTCTTGAATAAGGAGGGAGACCATGGCTGGGTTGGACAATCTGCTGTTGGAGATTCAAAAGGCACCTGAATTGTGGCTAGGCGCGGCGGTAGCCCTCGCAGGCTCCATTCTTTTGTGCGGCCTGGCTTCGGAGCTGGTTCTTTGGATGCTTCGGGGCGTTTTCAGGGGAGTGGACAAAGATACGTGGAATTCCCTGAGAGACTCGTTTAAAAAGCCCTTGGCCGTATTTCTGATGCTTTTGGGAATATACGGGACCCTGGAGCTCTTGCCGCTTTCTCCTAAAACAGACCTGTTGCTGGCTCGGGGGTTGAAAATTGGGTTTATTCTTACGGCGGCATATGGTGCCTACCATCTGGAAGGTGTACTGGCGGCGCTGTTCGGTAAATTGAATGCCCGAATGAACCTCCAGAGCAGTGAGCTGCTGAAACAATTCTCCTTACGCGTCATCCGCTTTGTAGTGGCAGTGCTTGCGGCGACACTGGTGGCCGATCAGTTTGGAATCAACGCGGGGAGCATTGTGGCGGGCCTTGGGATAGCAGGACTGGCAGTGGCGCTGGCAGCTCAGGATACCTTGGCCAACATTTTTGCCGGTATTGTCCTCATCATGGATAAGCCCTTTGATGTGGGAGAGCTGGTGCAGGTGGAAAACCACACCGGCATCGTGGAGAACATCAATTTCAGAAGTACCCGGATACGTTTGTTGACCCAGGAATTGGTCACCATCCCGAACTCGGCCATCGCCAAAGGGCCTATCACGAATCTGACCCGGCGTAATCAGCGGAAGGCTGAGGTGAGGCTGGAGCTTGGAAAGGGTGTCCATCGAAAGGCACTGTTGGAATTCATCGACGAACTGGAGGGAATCCTGCGGAATACCGACGGGATCGATCCTGCCACGGTGCTGGTGCGACTGGAATCCTATGCGGTGACCGGGCCGGTTCTGAATCTCACCTTTATGACAGACACCGCTGAGTGGGAAGAATACGTAACCATCCGTCAGGAAGCGGTGCTGTCCCTGATGGAGGCCCTTGAACGGAACGAGATTAAAACAGCCCGCCAACGGGTTCAAATTGAAACAATTTAGGGACGGAGTATTATGCGTACGATAAAGATGTTCTTTATTTTGATATACAGCCTGCTCTGGACCCTGCCCAGCTTTCCCCGGGCCCTTCGTCTGCATAGGGAAGGGCGGCAGACGGAGCTGCAGGCCATGCTCACCCGGCTGGGCAACGGCTGGGGAAGGATGCTGGTGGAGGGGACAGGCAGCACGGTTACAGTGGAAGGGGCAGAAAATGTTCCTCGCGACAGAGCGGTGGTCATTGTGGCCAACCACCAAGGCTATTTTGATATTCCGGTTCTCCTGGGGTACTTTCCAAAGGCCGCCGCGTACATTGCTAAAGCGGGGGTTCGTCAGGTGCCGATCCTGGGTAAATGGAATGAACTGTACGGTACGGTGTTCATCAACCGGGGAAATCCCAGGGAAGCCCTCAAGGCTATACAAAAGGGTGCCGAACGGGTTAAGGAAGGCTATTCCCTCGTTATTTTCCCGGAGGGGACACGGAGTCCCGACGGTCATGTGCTATCCTTCAAGCCGGGGGCTCTTAAGCTGGCCCAAAAGAGCGGCGCCCCTATTGTTCCGGTCACCCTTGTCAATACCCGTACCATCATGGTGAAGGGAAGCCTCCGCATACGAAAGGCCAACATCCGGGTAATCATCGGCAAGCCCATCGAATCAGATTCCGATGGCAGCGTGGATCTGGCACAGATGATCCAGGAACAGATAGCTGCCAATATTGAAAAGTGGCAGGAATTTGAGTGAAAAAGATCAAAAAAATATTAAAGCAATTTCCTGAAAACGATTTCAGGAGGTTGCTTTTGTTTGCATTTTCAGTTATGATTGAAAGGTTGGACGCACTCCGTTATAGTTGCCAGTTTCTGTCGCGAGCCGCTTTTTTTCGTGCTGCAGGTCGCATCAATCTGGGAGAGCGTCCGGAATTCGCCTCATCGAAGAGGCTATCCGCTGCGCACCGACCGTGCCACGAGAAAGAGAGGAACTCATTTGACATTTCAAGAGCTTAATTTGCATGCAGAAATCCTTCAAGCCGTTACAGACATGGGCTTTGAAGAACCTACGCCCATTCAGGCGCAGACAATCCCCCTCATCATGGAGGGCCATGACCTGGTAGGTCAGGCTCAGACAGGTACAGGGAAAACCGCCGCTTTTGGTATTCCGGCACTCCAAATGGTAGATGCCAACGAAAGAGGCACACAGGTGCTGATCCTCAGCCCTACCAGAGAACTGGCCATCCAGATTTCAGAAGAAATCAACCACCTGGGCAAGCATAAACGAAAAATCAAGACCTGCGCCATTTATGGCGGTGAGAAAATCGACCGTCAGTTCATCCGGCTTTCCAAGGGTGTTCAGATTGTTGCAGGAACACCGGGCCGCATCATGGATCACCTCCGCAGAGGCACCCTGGTGCTGAACAAGCTTAAAATGGTGATCCTGGACGAGGCCGATGAAATGCTGAAAATGGGCTTCCGCGAGGATATTGAAACCATTCTCAGCGAAGTGAACACCGATCATCAGACCCTGCTCTTTTCCGCAACCATGGCCAAGGAGATCCTGGACCTGGTTCATAAATACCAAAAAACGCCTAAAATCATCAAAGTGGCGTCCAAGCAATTGACGGTGGAAAGCGTAGACCAGTTCTACCTGAGAGTTCGGGACAGCGAAAAGACAGAAATCCTCACCCGACTTCTGGATATCCACCAGCCCAAGCTTTCCGTTGTTTTCTGCAACACCAAGCGCAAGGTTGACGATATCGTGTTGAATCTCCAGACCCGGGGCTATGCCAGCGACAAGATTCACGGCGACATGGTTCAGACCCAGCGGGATATCGTGATGGGCAAATTCAGAAGCGGTATGACTCGAATCCTGGTTGCCACGGACGTAATGGCCCGGGGAATCGACGTTGATGATATCGAATGTGTTTTCAACTACGATCTGCCCTTGGACGAGGAGTTCTACGTTCACCGTATCGGCCGAACAGGCCGCGCCGGCCGTACCGGAAAAGCCTTCAGCTTCGCGGACCGCAATGATTCATTCCGGATTCGCCGGATTGAGTCCTACGCAAAGACGCGGATTGTCAAGCAGGAAGTGCCTACGGTTAAGGATGCAGAACGGGTTAAAAATAACCTGTTCCTTTATGAGGTTAAGAACGCCATCGACGAGGGCGATTTGAAGCCGTATAAAGAAATGATCCGCGAACTGAGGGATATGGGCTTCGACGATGCCGATATTGCTGCCGGTCTTATCAAGCTTCAGGTAAAGAAAACCAAAAGCAAGGAATCCGATGCGGATCCCTTTGAGCATACAGGCGCTTCTGCCGGCAACGTCCGGTTCTACATCAACCAGGGCCGAAAGCAGCAGCTTCGCCCCAAAATGCTTCTGGATTCCCTTCGGGTTGAAGCCGGGGTGCCGCCCAGAGCGGTGGGCAACATCGACATTTTCGAGAAGTTCACCTTCTTCGAAGTGACCCGGGAGTGTGCCGATTCTGTGTTCAACAGCATGAGCGGCAGTATTCTTCAGGGCAAAAAGGTTTTGGTAGAGCCCGCTTCGGCACGACAGTCTTAACAATCTGACACTACGAAAAGCTCCGTCTCAAAGGCAACCTTTAGAGACGGAGCTTTTTTATGGCATTTCGTAGCGGATTCCTTCAATGCGGATATCCGTTTCCTCGCTGAGATCGATGATGGCGGGCCGCATCTTCTTGGATATGGGGTCGATGGGGGCGACCACGGGCCGCAGGGGATCATTTTCATGAATGCGTACCACCAATGCCGGTTCACGGATGCTTAAGTTCACAAGTGCTCCTTCGGGGTAGGGGACGATTTTTTTGATGAATAGCTCCACCAAGTCGGGTTCAAAATGTGTCCGGCTGGATTTGGTGAGGTTCTCCATGGCTTCCAGAGGGGGCACGGCCCGTGAATAGGTCCTGTCTGATGTCACGGCATCGTAGGTGTCCGCCACGGAAACAATTTTTGCCAGAGCATGGATATCACTTCCGGGAACGCTGTTGGGATAACCGGTGCCATCCACCCGTTCATGATGCTGCAGGACAATCCCCTTCATGTAGGCGCTGGCGAAGGAGAAATCCTTGAACAGCTCATAGCCCTTTTGTGGGTGTTCCTTTATCTTGAGAAATTCCTGAACATCCAGTTTGCCGTTCTTCATAAACACGTTTTCGTTGATGAAGTTCATGCCGATGTCGTGGAAGAGGGCTCCTATGAAAAGATCCTTGTAGCGGGCTTCCTCAATGCCGGCGTCCATCCCCAGAAGCAGGGATAGAATCGCCACATTGATGGAGTGTGAAACCGTGTAGATTTCACGGACCTTGATGTCCGTAAAGCTCAGGTACTGCCTGGGATTATTCTTCAGCTCGTACAGCACGTGGTCGGCCAGCTCCAGAACGTGGTTCAGGGGTCTCAAGGTGCTTTCGTCAAACTGTTTTCCCCCTTCAAAGCGAAGGCGCAGGATATCGTACATGTTGCGCATTTCCCGAGTGATATCCAGACGGAGGTCCGTGGTGATGGGGGGGATCAGCTTATTCTGGCTGAAACGGTCATTGACATACACCATGAAAACCCCCGCACCCTGAAGCTGATTGGCGGATCTTTGGGTGATGGAAGCGCCGTTCTTCAACAGAATGCGGCCGCTGAGATCATATACGTCTTCTGCCAGGTGCAGACCAATGGCATGCTCGATAGGGACTATTCTCATTGATGTCTCCTCTGAAGTGTCAAAGCACGAATGTTTTTTCGGGGTGTTGTTCGTATCGTTAAATACCCTGAATCCTCTCTATCTATCACAAAAATTATTTCGGTGAGGTTTCCTGTTCCCATTGCGAAAGCCGTTCCGTGGCCTCTGTATCTGTATTTCCACACATTTCCTCCGAGGGCTGAAGGCTTGAACAGACCTTGGGGCGCTGAGGGCTTCCGAAAATGGCGCAACGATTATCCTCTGTTAACTGGGCACATCTTATACCCGGCTGTTTTCCTTCCGGCATTCCCGGAATCGGGGAGCTTATGGAGGGGGCTATGCAGCAAGCGGCGCATCCTATTCTACATTCCATTTATTACCTCCGGGCTGAGCGGGACTTCCTAATGATTTTACCTCATCGGAGGGGCATGCGCAAATCCGTCGGTGGTCCTGAAAAAGATATCGGCGGATCGTTTTTTCAGGTGTTCGTTATAGCTGACTGACAGGAAGATACCGTCTGTCAGTCGGCAGACGGTATCCTGAGCCCGTTCATTTCATTTTACAGGTGTTTATTCCTAAAAGCTTATACAGCCCGCAAAAGCCAAAGGCTGCGGTTGCGGCCAAAAGCACAGCGGGGATCCAGAAAAGCCAGTTGACGGTAATCGCAAGCAGGGCGCATATTGCGGCACCGATGTACCGTATGATTTTATCCTTTGAGCCCACATTTTTTTCCATTGCGAGGGCCTCCTTTCGTTAAGTCATATATACCCTGGGCGGATAGAGGATAAACAATCCGTACATCGGCCACGGGCGTTTTAATGAAGAGAAAATTTGTTATTGTTTATACAATGTGATATAATAGGTAGGTTGTAATGCGCTTATGATACGCACCGGCAAAAAGCCGGGAATGATAAAGGATGGGAAAATGGCTAGAGAACAAGGAATCATCAACGTGGCGGTTATCGCCCACGTAGACGCAGGAAAATCAACATTGGTAGATGCACTTCTTTCACAAAGCGGCGTTTTTCGCGAAAATGAAGAAGTGGTGGATTGTGTCATGGACTCCAACGATCTGGAGAGAGAGCGTGGGATCACCATCTACTCCAAGAACTGTTCCGTTCAGCACACCTACACCGATGCAGAAGGAAACAAAAAAACAATCAAAGTAAATATCGTTGACACTCCCGGACATGCGGACTTCTCTTCCGAGGTGGAACGTATCATCAAGACGGTGGACACGGCTATCCTGCTGGTGGATTCCAGCGAAGGTCCTATGCCCCAAACCCGTTTCGTGCTGCACAAAGCACTTCAGCAGGGCCTGAAGCCGATCCTCATGATCAACAAAATCGATAAGAAGGACCAACGGGCGGAAGAGGTCGTGAACATGACCTTCGACCTTTTCGGTGAGTTGGGGGCTAATAACGAGCAGCTGGATTTCCCCATTCTTTACGGCATTGCCCGTGAAGGGATCGCCAAGGAAGAAATGCACCATGAGGGTGAAACCCTGGAGCCGCTTTTCGACCTGCTGGTACGTCACGTGGAAGAATATCCGGACCGTGACGAGGAGCCCCTGCAGGTTCAGGTTTCCACTCTGGATTACGACGACTACGTGGGTCGTCTCGGTATCGGCCGCATCACCCGGGGAACCATCAGCAAGGGCCAGACAGTAGCCATTGCAACCCAAGAGGGCGAAACCGTACGGGGCAAGATCAGCAAGATCATGGTCAACGAAGGCCTGCGCCGGGTTGAGAAGACAACAGCCAGCAGCGGCGATATTGTCATCATGGCCGGCATCCCCGATATCTCCATCGGCGACACCATCTGCCATATCGACTGCGTGGAGCCTCTTGAGCGCATCGACATCGAAGAGCCTACCCTGGCCATGAACTTTTACGTAAACGATTCCCCCTTCTGCGGAAGAAGCGGTAAATTCCTTACCTCCCGTCACCTGCTGGCACGCCTTGAAAGAGAGCTTGAATCCAACGTAGGGCTTCGCATGGAGGTGCTTCCAAGCCAGGACGGCTTCCGTGTTTCGGGCCGTGGAGAGCTGCACCTTTCCATCCTGCTGGAGAACATGCGACGGGAAGGCTACGAGGTAGCGGTATCCAAGCCGGAGGTTCTCTACAAAGAGATTCACGGCCAGCTCTGCGAGCCGGTGGAGAAGGTTATTGCCTCCATGCCGGATGAGTACAGCGGTGCGGTCATTGCTGCCCTTAACCAGCGCAAGGGTCTTATGAGCCATATGGAAGCGGACCTGGGCTATACCAAGGTGGAATACCGGGTTCCTACCCGGGGGCTCCTCGGTTACCGCAGTGAATTCATCAACGTTACCCGGGGTGAAGGCACCCTGGTGCGCTCCTTCGAAGATTTCGAACCATTCTTCGGCGAGATTCCGGGAAGGGCCAATGGTGTTCTGATTTCTCAACAATCCGGTGTGTCCATGGCCTATGCCCTGGGCAACCTCAGTGAGCGGGCCAGCATGTTTGTAGATCCTGCCGCCGAGGTCTATGAGGGAATGATCGTAGGCATGAACAGCCGACGGGATGATATGGTGGTTAACGTCTGCAAAGGCAAGAAGCTCACCAACATGCGGGCCTCCGGCTCCGATGACGCCGTTCGGCTCAACGCGGCCAGGGTGTTCACCCTGGAAGAAGCCCTGGAATTCATTGAATCCGATGAGCTGGTGGAAGTGACGCCGGACGCGATCCGCCTTCGCAAGAAGGTTCTCGACGAACTGGAGCGGGTACGTTCCGCTAAACGAAAAGAAACCGTTTAATCACATCCCCGGTTGTCAGGTGTATCCTGATGACCGGGGATGTTCTGTTTGCAGGTAATTCCATAATCAGGGCTGTTAATCCTGCCGAATTTTGGGTATGATGAAGAGAGTATGTATTATCGGCCTTTATGAATCAATAACCGGAGGGATTCGCTATGTCGGAAACCGAAAAAATGGAAAAAAGGAATACCGGGAAGAATACCCTGGACACCATGGAACTGTCGCTTTTCTGCCAGCAGATGGCCCTGGTCCTGAAGTCTGGAATTCCACCCATAGAAGGGGTTCCCCTTATCGCAGAGGAAATGACCCAGCCCCGTCTCAAGAAGGCGCTGGATGAGATAAGCCGTGACATCACTCAGGGGTCCAACTTTTATGAAGCGCTTCGGGGCCAAAGCCTGTTTCCGGAATACCTTGTATCCATGACCCAGCTGGGGGAAAAAACGGGGATGCTGGAACGGGTTATGGATAACCTGTCCAGGTACTATGACCGGGATTACCGGCTGCAGAAAAAATTCCGCAGCAGCATTACGTACCCCATCATCCTTATGGTGCTGATGCTGGGAGTCATTACGCTTTTGATCCTTAAAATCCTTCCCATGTTCGCCAATATTCTGGGTTCCCTGGGTGGAGAAATGCCCCAGGTGACAACGATGCTGCTCACCTTTGGACAGGGTGTTGTTCAGTCAGGCCCCGTTATTATTGGCATCGTCCTGGCCTTTGTTATGGGTGCTGTTGCCTATGGACGCAGTGATGCGGGCGGGCTCCGGTATGACCGTTTGAAAATGCAGCTCCCATACCTGGGCAAGATCTATCGCAAGGTATCCGCCGCCAGGTTCAGTCATGGCATGGCTTTGGTACTAAAGAGCGGAATGACCTTTGAGGAAGGGCTTGACGCAGTGGGACAGATCATTGGAAACCGCTTTGTAAAAACCAAGATCATCGAGGCCGGGGACATGATCCGTAAGGGTGAAACCCCTGCGGATGCCTTTGCTCAACTGGGTTTGTATCCCAATCTTTTTGTCCGGATGATGCGTATCGGACACAAAACCGGTGAGCTGGACCAGATGATGGGCAAGATTTCCGACGTGTATGACGAAGAGGTTGAAGATTCCCTGAATATGCTGGCCAACGCCATTGAACCCATCCTGGTTATTACGCTTTCCGTTATTGTTGCCGTGATCCTTCTGGCCGTCATGCTGCCGCTCATCAACATCATGAGCACCATCGGCTGATAATATGCGGGCGTCATGGTCGGAGAAAGGAGGCGGGCAATGAGTACGGAAAGAAATACACAGATTCCAACCTGGATTTTGCTGGGAACCGTGACCATTATTATCCTATACAGCTTCATTGCAATGGACCGGTTCGGACGCCATTCAGATACGAATTATACGGACTCCATCAAACAGGCGATCCTGAGGACCTCTGCTCACTGTTATGCCTTGGAGGGCAGCTATCCGCCCAGTTTGGAATATATGGAAGAAAACTACGGCTTGATCCTTGATCACGAAAAGTACAGCTATGTTTACGACATTTTCGCTTCGAATATCCGTCCGGAAGTTGAGGTGCTCCCATGGAACACAGAACCCATGCAGCCATGAAGAAGGCCTTGAAAAACAGGGCAGGCCGAACCCAGGTGGAAGTGCTGGCAGTCTTTGTGCTGCTGATTCTTCTTGGTGTTTCCGCGTTCACGCTATCCATGGCGGGGGCGGACTCCTATAAGACCCTCAACAGCTTTCGGGACAAAAGCGCTGCTGTGCGTATTGCCCTGGCCTACTCCGAGATGAAGATTCACCAGTACGATACAGCGGGCGTCCTTCGTGTGGAGCCTCACCCTGGAACCGGTGAATCGTCCCTGGTGATCCGTGAAACCGTGGAAGGGAAAAACTACGAAACATGGGTTTACTTCAGTAATGGTTATCTTCGGGAGGCACTGGTGCTGGAGGGACAGGCCCCCACCGATGAATTCGGCTTTGAGGTGGTGGCTCTGGATTCCTATGCCCTGGACGGCGGTACCACCGGTAATGGGGTGACCGTCAAGGCACAGGCCAAGGACGAAAAAGGACGCGATCTGATTCTGGAGAGCTTCGTAGCTTTCCGGAGCGGGGAGGTGCGCCAATGATCGGGTATCTGAAGCACGGTAGGAATGATAAGGGCTTTACACTTACAGAAATGCTTATTGCTGTGGCGGTGCTGAGTCTTATGGGCCTGGTTGTGATACAGGTGTTCATAACAGCCAGCTCCCTGAATCATAAAGCGGCAGATACGGACAGGGCGGTGGCTGCCTGCACCACGGTGGCGGAGCAGCTGAAGGCTCTGCCGGCAGACATGGTGCTGGATAGCCGGATTCTTGCAGAAACGTTTCCGGAGGCGCTGGTGACGATGGCCCCCAGTGGTGAGGAGGGAACACTGAAGCTGTTCTATACGAGTCAGTGGGAACCTCTGACTCTGGTCTCTTCCCAATCTCCGGGATATGTACTGGAAGCAGAACTGAAGGCTGCCGGTCCTGAGGAGGGGAACATCACTCTGCTGGATATGAAGGTTGTTCGCCAAGCCCGATATTTTCATAAAGCGGATCCGAAGCCGGAGATTTTCGTGCTGGAAGCGGCTTTGCCTCAGCAGTTGAAGGGAGGCGCTGTTCAATGAAGATCAAGCCTGTTTTCAACGACAAGGGCAGTGCGTCGGTTATTGTGATCATGGTCATGCTTCTGCTGGTTGTTTTCGGGATTCTTGCCTTTGTTTCAGGCGGTTCCAGCCTGAGACTGGCCGAGAAGAATGCTCAGACGGTAAAGGATTATTATCTGCTGGATAAGCACGGCGAAATAGCGGTTGCAAAGATTTCCCCTCTGCTGAAGACAGAGGGTGTCGGAGCGGGAGTTGTGGATAAAATCTCAACGTTCAACAACGTAGGGGATGTAGTTTCCGTACCCCGTGAATCTGGAGCTCCCATGTTGGTGCTCAAGATTCAGGATCCTTCGATAAAAAGCGAAGCCAGCCTGAGAATCCGTGTTTCACCAAAGGCTTCCGACAATGGAACCATGGTATTGGAAATTCTGGAATGGAAGCTTCTCTATAAGCCTTTTGCATATGATGGAACAGTAAACCTATGGGAAGGTGTGAATTGATGAGTGACGTACTGGTTTACAATGGCGAATACTCAATTATGGAGTTGCTCCGTTTTGCCAAGGAGCACAAGGCATCGGATCTTCACCTTACCGTTGGCGTGCCCCCTATTATCAAGGTTCGCGGAGAGCTTTGGGACGTGGGTGAGAAGATCCTTCTTCCGGGGATTATCGAGCCCATCATACGGGAGCTTTATCAGGATGAGGCCAACTATCGCGAATTTCTAAGCACCGGGGATAAGGATTTTTCCATTTCGGTGCCGGGAGTAGGACGCTTTCGGGTGAACACCTTCTTTCAACGAGGTTCCATGGCCGCGGCCATAAGGATTGTACACACAGAACTGCCCAACCCCAGAGAACTGGGGATTCCTGAGGGAATTCTGGATCTGCACAAGGTGAATCGGGGATTGGTGCTGGTCACCGGCCCCACCGGCAGCGGAAAATCCACAACCCTCTCCTGCCTGATCAACCTCATCAACGAAACCCGGAAGTGTCATATCCTTACCCTGGAAGAGCCCATTGAGTTTCTGCACAAGCACAAGAAAAGCGTCGTGAACCAACGGGAAATCGGTCAGGACACGGCAACCTACACCAAGGCTCTACGCAGCGCACTGAGGGAATCTCCGGATGTTATCCTGCTGGGTGAAATGCGTGATTTGGAGACGATTTCCATCGCTATGACGGCCGCCGAAACCGGACATCTGGTCTTTTCAACCCTTCACACGGTGGGGGCGGCAAAAACCATCGATCGGATCATCGACGTTTTCCCACCGAATCAACAGCAGCAGATACGGATTCAGCTGTCTACCGTGCTTCAGGCCGTCGTTTCCCAACAGCTTATCCCTTCCCACGAGCTGGGTCGGGTGGCAGCCTTCGAGATCATGTACATGAACACTGCCATACGGAACCTGATACGGGAGTCCAAGGCGTTCCAGATCGATGCCGCCATCCAGACCGGGCGAAACGTGGGCATGGTCAGCATGGATCTCAGTATCGCGGAGCTGGTGAAGCAGGGCTTGGTCACAAAGGAAGATGCCATGGTATACTGCGTAAACCCGGACATCCTCACACGCTATCTGCAGGGATAGGAGCGGATTTTATTCGCCTTCCTCCGGGAGGAAGGCAGCAGCGAAGCTGGCGGAAGGAGTATGCGATATCAAATCAAATTACGCATTCTCCCCCTGTCACTTTGTGACATCCCCCTCCCGGAGGGAGATGAGGAAGGGTTGTTTTAAATCGTATAGAAATGCACGGGAGATTGCCACGTTGCTTTACTCCTCGCAATGACGGATTCCAGGGGCTGAAGCCTTTACATCTGTCATTGCGAGCAAAGCGCGGCAATCTCTCCCTTGATTTTTGCATAGCTTCTGATACAATTGAATCATATCCAACAAAAATACTCGGAATTAAACAGTTTGTAACATGCGTTACGGATATATCACGGAAAACCCCATATAATTAAGCCATGAAAGAGAGGACAATCAGATGGAGAAGCCCAGGTTTGCAACCCTTCAACGGGTTCGCACCGAAGAACGCACCTATGCCATAACCCCACGGATTCCCGGTGGGTTTGTAACCCCGGAAATACTAAACACCATTTCCGCGGTGGCTCAGAAATACCACGCAACACTTAAGATCACCTCCGGACAGAGGATCATGCTCCTGGGTCTGAAGGAAAGTGATGTCAATACGGTATGGGATGAGCTGGGCATGGAACCGGCGGTGCTTTCGCCATACTCCGTTAAGAATGTTGAGATTTGTCCGGCCTCTTTCTGTAAGCGCTCCAAACAGAATTCCATGAAACTGGGTCTTAAGCTGGAAAAGCGGTTCTACGGCGCTCCGGCCCCCAACCGAACGAAGATTGGCGTGGCTGGGTGCCTCAATGCCTGCACCAGCGCCAATGCCAAGGATATCGGAGTGCTGGCCGACGAACAGGGCTATATCATAGTAGCCGGAGGAAGCGCAGGCTACCACCCCCGGCTTCCGGACCGGATTGCGGAAGGGCTTGATGAAGAAGAGGCGTTTCTGATGGTGGAAGCCGTGTTTGACTACTACGCCGCCAACGCACCCATGGGGGAAAAGCTGGGGCCATGGATCGATTCCATCGGCCTGGACACCTTCAAGGCAGGGGTTAAAGGGATATTTGACGAGAAAACAACAAAACAGGAGGACGATTCCAAACATGAGTAAATTCCTTGCACCGATCCACAGCTGGCTTTACAATAAAATCGCGATATCTGAAGAACTGGAAACAAAAGTACTGAAAACCCTTCAACTGGAGGAGGATCCCTTTGTAACCGATCTGTATGCCCGAGTCGGGGCACAGCTGCCGGATGCTCCCCTGGAAGATCTGATCGACCAGAGCAATATCCATGGGTGGCTCCAGAACCGCATCCAGATGACAGAAAGCCGTCTGGCGGAGCTGATCACCTGGCAGGTGCAGAAGTCTCCTGCTGCAAGAGGGACCCTGCATCAAATATGGGAACTGGCCGGAGCGGATCTGGCGGCCTCTGTCCCTGCAATGGGAAACCTTAAGGCTGAGGACCTCTACAAGCTGACCCAGGATATCATCCTTGAAGGGATGCCCTGTGACCGTGTGAGCCAAATAACCGCCAGCAGCGAAACCTCGGTGGAGTGGCTGACCACCCAGTGCCTGCACCGACAACATTTCGATGCTGCCGGCGGCGATGTGTCCCACTATTATGCCCTGCGGGAGTCGTTTCTCAACGGATTCCTGAGCATTGTACAACCCGGAGCCCGCTACACAGTTAAGGAAAGCCCCGCCGGAAGCGGCGCCGCCTATATCAATCACATAACCATCCAATAGGAGGAATAACCCATGAAAGTAACCAAAGACATGATTATCGCCGATGTACTGAAAGCCAATCCCAATGCGGCTATGATACTGATGCAGAACGGAATGGGCTGCCTGGGATGTCCGTCATCCCAAAGCGAAAGCCTGGAGCAGGCTGTGGATATCCACGGCATGGATATTGAAAAGCTGCTGAGTGAACTGAACGGCTGATTCCAATGGAAAATGTATAGAATAGCTGCATAAAAGACAGCGACCCCCGGGTGGAGATACCCGGGGGTCGCTGTCTTTCAATGAGGGGGGGTGTTATCGGAACAAAAGGGTGAGGGCATCTTTCGTGTCAAAGCCGGAGATGATCAGGTCGGCATCCTTCAGTTCGGGAAAGACGCCGATGCCGACCGCCAGCATGCCGGCGGCCTTGGCGGCGGAGATACCTGCTTCCGCGTCTTCGAAAACCAGGCAGTCCCTCGGGGAAAGTCCGGCCATCCGGGCGCCCAACAGGAACACCTCGGGATCGGGTTTGGCTTTGTGGATCAGGTTTCCATCCACCAAATGATCGAAGAGTTCAAGGATGCCAAGTCTTTGGAGGATGTTCCGGGCATTTTTGCTGGAGGAGCCCAGAATCACCTTTTTCCCCTGATCTCGCAGCAGGATCAGATAGCCGGGGAGTCCGGGGAGCAGATCCTTATGGGTAAGGTTTTCAATCAATTCGAGGTACCGGGTGTTCTTTTTCGTCAGGATTCGGGCTTTATCGCTCTCGGCAAGGGTCCGTCTGCCGCTGCGGAGAATCCAATCCAGGGAATCCTGACGGCTTACCCCCTTGAGGTTCTCATTGTCTTTTTCGGTAAAGGGAATGCCCAGATCATCGGCAATCTCCTTCCATGCCTGATAATGGTATCTGGCGGTATCGGTGAGGACGCCGTCCAGGTCGAAGATGTATCCTTTCAAAATTTAACCTGCTTTCATTGGTTTTGAAGAATCGGAGGATGTTCATGCATTCAGGATAAGCGGTGCTCCACTCTCGATGGTGAAGGTCTTGCCGTTTACACTGACGGGAACGGGCCTGCCGGACACAGCAAGCTGTATGTCAGAATGCGTCAGAAAAACCGTCAGTACGGAGCCCTGATAGCACAGGGAAAATTTCAGATCCCCCCAGACAGTCGGCAGGGCGGGCTTCAGGGACAGATGGCCCTGATGGAGGCGAAGGCCTGCAAATCCGTAGATAAGAGCCATCCAGGTCCCTCCCATGCTGGCCATATGGAGGCCGTCCTTGGTGTTCAGATGGGTATTGTCCAGATCCAGGCGTACCGTTTCGTTGAAATAATCCAGGGCCTTGTCCGCCATCCCCAGTCGGGATGCCATGATGCTGAAAATACAGGCGGTCAGGGAGGAATCAAAGGTGGTGATGTTCTCATAGTACTCATAGCTGTTCCGAAGGGTGGATTCCGGAACCCCATCCTCCAGAAGGAAGTGGGACAGTACCACGTCGGCCTGCTTGCAGACCTGATGGCGGTAAAGGGTCAGGGGATGGAAGTGAAGAAGCAGGGGGGTTCCGTCGGAAGGGTTCCTCGAAAAATCCCAGGGAGCCTTGTTCAGGAAGGAATCATCCTGGGCGTGAATATCCAGACTTTCGGAATAGGGGAGGATCATGGCCTCGGCAGCCAGGGTACAGGCTTCAAACTCGGCATCGGTCATCCCTATACGCTCCAGAAGACTGTTCAAGCTGTCCGGATGCGCCTGGCGGAGCAGATTACGAAGCCTAACAGCCCACAGGAGATTGTAGCGGGCCATGGTGTTGGTGTAGTAATTGTTGTTGACGATGGCGGTGTATTCATCGGGGCCGGTAACCCCGTCGATATGATAGCGGCCATCCGTGAAGTGTCCGGCATCCAACCAGAGCCGGGCCGTTTCGAAGACCACCTCCGCCCCGTGGGCAGCCATGAAATCGAGATTTCCGGTGGCCAGATAGTAGTGGATGAAAGCGTAGGCGATATCCCCGCTGATGTGATACTGGGCGGTTCCGGCGGGGAAATAGCCGGAGCATTCCTTTCCGCTGATGGTCCGCCAGGGGAACAGGGCCCCCCGTTGATGTCCCAGTTCTCTTGCTCTGTCCAGAGCATCCGGGAGGATCTTGCAGCGGAACAGCAGCAGGTTTTCGGCCAGCTCCGGGTGGGTCATGATGAAGAAAGGCAGGATATAGATCTCCGTATCCCAGAAATAGTGGCCCTCATACCCTTCCCCCGAGAGCCCCTTGGCTGCCACTGAACAGTGAGGATCCTTCCCGGCAGCCTGAAGCAGATGGTACAGGTTGAAGCGGATGCCGTCCTGAAGCTCGGCGCCTCCTGAAATCTCGATATCGGATTTTTCCCAAAAGGCCTTAAGGTATGCTTTCTGCTTCTCCAGGTGCGTTTCAAAAGAATCGGCTGCGGTTTTCGCCAGCAGAGAAAGGCCGGAGGGCCCGGAATCCCCATGCCGCAGGGAGTCGGTGTAGATCACATGCTTCGTGAAACGCGCGGTATCCTTCAAGATCCAACGGAACGTATGGGTGACGGCGGTAGCGGTTGCGGAGGCGGTCCGCTCGGCAGCGGTGGTGGTGAGAACCGCTGCGGTACAGCTGCACCGGAGTCCGGAGGCCATGGTTTCGGCAGTGATGCTGCAGACCTCATCCTGAGACTTGGCCTCAAGGATGTTCAGGCGTTTGGTGTGACCGGAGGCTACCCGGGGATCGCTGTCGTCGGAGTGGTTGCTTACATCCCCATCCAGGGTGAAGACCAGCTCTGCAGGTTCCGTGAAGTTCAGCGCTTCTATCTCCAGTTCTGTTAAAAACAGCTCAGGGACAGCGAAGGAAACAAGCCGGCGATAAGTGAGCCGGAGCCTGCGGCCCTTTTCCGTTTCAAGGGTATAGGATCGAAGGGTGATGCCCTTTTCCAGATCCAGCTGCCGCTGGTAATCCAAAAGTGTCCCGCAGAAGGGTGTCACCTTTTCGCGGTCTTCACCGACGTACAGGTGGAAGCCTTGAGCGTCCATGATATTCAATAGTTTTTGGCTTTGTTCGGGGTCTCCGAACTGTTTTTCGGCATGAACCATGGGGACGGTATCATAGAACCCGTTGATGTAGGTCCCTTGGATGGACGGGTAGTCCCCAGGGTAGCCCTCCTCAAAGTTGCCGCGGATACCGATGTAACCGTTGGCCAGAGTGAAAAGGCTTTCGTTGACCGGCAACTGGAGCGGATCAAGACTGTTATTGACAATGGTTGGCTGCATGAATGGCTCCTGTTAATCTTTCAGCGCCCCGGAAGTGAGGCCTGAGATAATCTGTTTTTGGAAGAGAAGGATGATGATCAGGGTGGGGATGGTAACGACAATGGCGGCTGCGGTCACCTGTCCCCAGAAGATTTCAAATTGTCCCCGCAGGAAGGATATGGCCACCGGCGCGGTGTGATAAGAGGGGTCCGTGTTCAGTGTCAGGGATAGGATATATTCATTCCAAACCCCGATGAAGGTGATGATGGCGGAGGTGAAGATGCCCGGCAGAGCCAGGGGAATCATGATCTGGAACAGGGTTTGCAAAGGTGTTGCGCCATCGATGAAGGCCGCCTCCTCCAGTCCGAAGGGGATTTTACGGAAGTGTGTCATCAGAATGTAGATGGCCACAGGCAAGGAAATCATGGAATAAGGCAGAACGATGAAATAGGAATTTGTCCATCCCAGATCCACGAACATGTTGTAAATAGGACCTACGGCAATCATCTGCGGGAACATGGAGGTGCCCAGGATAACGGCCATGAAAAGTCGTTTCCCTTTGATGTTGAGACGAACCAAGGCATAGGCCGCCAGAATGGCAATCAGCGTTACGTACAGGGTGGTGACGGAGGCAACGATAAAGCTGTTCTTAAGGCTGCCGGGTACGCTGCCGGACAGGATGTTTATGTAGTGAATCAAGGTGGGGTGCTCTGCCAGGATCTTAAAAGCTCCGTCGCTCCAAATTTCCCGCTCCGGCTTGAAGGAGGTCAGCAGGACCCACAGGAAGGGGAATACGATGATGAAGATATAGAACGCAATCAGGGTCAGAATCCGTTTCTCATGGGGTTTGTTCATGGTCTATTCCTCCCTGGATATCAGATCCACATCCAGAATTTTCACGAAGACGATGGAAATTAGGGCCACGCAGAGGGCGATGAGTACCGCCAGGGCGGAGCCATAGCCGAATTGAGTCTGTGCGAACATGGCCTTATAGGCGTAAATGGAGATGGTTTCCGTCTGTCCTCCGGGACCGCCCCCGGTGAGGACCCAAATCAGGTCGAAGACCCGGAAGGCGTCCAGGGTTCTGAACAGCAGGGCTACCAGGATGGAGCTCTTCAGCATGGGAAGGGTGATCTTGAAGAACTGCTGGAGCCGGGTGGCACCATCGATGGAGGCCGCTTCGTAGTAGGAGATGGGGATGGTCTGTAGTCCGGCCAGGATCATCAGAGCCATATAGGGGGTTGTTTTCCACACATCTGCCAGGACTACGGCCCCCATGGCACTGCTGCCGGTCAGGAGAAGGGCAGCGGGGCTGCCGACGAGCCCCAGGGCAGAAAACAGGTGAGCCACGACACCGCTGCTGCCATTGTAGAGATAGAGCCAGATCATGGCGGATACAACGGTGGGAATCGCCCAGGGAATCAGGGAGAAAACCCGGATCAGGCCCTGGCCCTTCATGGCTTTGTTCATCACCAGAGCCAAAAGGATCCCAAGGATAAGCTCGAAGGTAACGGAGAAGATGGTAAATATGACGGTTTGCGTCATCCCGGACCACATCCGGGAGTCCTGAAGAGCCCGGGCATAATTGCCCATACCGATGAAGTTGGGCTTGATAAAGGCTTTTCCGTATCCGGTGGACACTGCCGTCAGGTCTGCCTCCAGCTGGAGGCCGGAATCGTTCTGGCTGTAAATCGTATGGAGAGAGGCCGCGACGTCCCGGTTCAGGTCAGTCAGCGCCTCCGATTGTTCTGGGGTCAGTTTAACCGGTTCCTGTCCCTTCAGGGGACCGTACGCAAGTTCCATTTTTTGGTCGGATGCCTGCACCAGGGACATCAGCCGATGGATTTCGTCTACGACGGCAGGGTTGGCAGCTACAGCCAGTTCAGAGTCCAGATAATACAGCATGTAACGGCTGGTTTCTTCATAGGCGGCCAGGTTATAGCTATCCTGAAGGCTCAGTCGGGCTTTGGCGGGGTCGTTGAGCTGATAATCGAAAAGGGAATACACGGCGGACTTCCCCACAGGATACAGCGAGAAGATGAAGATAAGCAGGAAGGCTGGAATCAGCAGAATATACCCTATTTTTTGTGTTTTCAAAGGCGCTTCCTCCGGGGGGATTAAGAAGACAGGCCGTGGGGCCGGATGATCGGTCCCACGACCTGATTTTCAGCGATAAGCAAGTTTGGGGTTACTGTCCCAGAGCGGTTTTGATTTCTGCGGTCGCATCCTCCAGGCTCATGGATCCGGAGAGATATTTGTGGGCAGAGACCTGGATCTTGTCGGATACTTCGGAGTAGTTGGGAACCACGGGACGGGCGATGGTTTTGCCCAGGGCCAGACGGAAGGGCTCCGAAGCCAACAAAGGATTCACCTTCACCAGTTCGGCGTCTGTCAGCAGGGAATTGAGGCCCGGCAGGTTTCCGTTGTTGGTGCTGAGGATTCGCTGTCCTTTTTCGCCGGAAAGGTAGGCGATGAAGTCCTTGGCCCCCTGCATATTATCGGTGTTCTTATTGATTCCCAGAAGCCAGCCGCCGACCGTGTCTCCGGTGGGCAGTGGAGCAAAGCCAACCTGCTCGGGCTTGATCTTGGAATCGGCGCTCTTGATGATGCCCAGCATGTAGGGCCAGTTACGAGCGAAGACGCTGTCGCCGTTGACAAAGGAGGCGTGGGTCTCACCCTCGGTGTAGACGAGGATATCCTCCGGTGTGGCTGTTTTGGAATCCGTGAAGGCCTTCATGGTTTCAAGGCCGCCGGCGATATCGGTCCAGTTGTTGGTGAATTCATTGAGGTTGCATACCAGACCTTCGTACTGTTTGGACTGATAAACCATCCCTGTTTTTGTGCCCCCCTGACCGGCGTACTTCTCGGCCATGGCCTTCAGGTCAGCCCATGTGGCCGTTCCGGCCTCAAGCTTGGCTGCGTCCTCCGGAGAAACGATGTCCTTGCGGAAGTACAGGAAGCCCAGGTCGGGGAAATAAGGCAAGGCGTAATTCTTGCCCTCGTATTTCCCGGAAGCCATGGAGCCGGCATTGAAGTCGGAAGGCTTTTGTCCCAGATCCATCATCATCTGGTCCACGGGCTCCAGATAACCGGCGGCAGCAAATTCTCCGGCCCAGACCACGTCCATGCCGATGACATCGTACTCATCCGATTTGGAGGACAGGGAGTTCAGCAGCTGATCGTGCATCTGGGCGGAATCGTTGGTCATGTTGGAAAAAACGATTTCGTACTGCGGGTATTCGGCCTGGAAGCCTTCGATCACCTTCTGGATGCCGCCTGCAGCATCGGCCTGGAGGCCCAGGGTGATCTTTGTCTTGGCTGCCGCTTCAGGCGCAGCGGGTGCCGCCGGTTCGGCAGGCTTGGCGCAGCCGGTGGAAGTGACAATCAGGGCAACGGAAAGAAGCAGTGATGCAAACGTTTTCTTCATAAGTGGAATCTCCCCCTTAATTAAGTTAATTGAATTATACGCAACGACGCAGTAGAATAATATCATATAACTCAGATATCTATCACATATCAAAGCGAATGGTGACGCCATGAGAGAAAAGACATCTCTGCCTGAGACCGCACGGTTTGTCCAGACCCTGACCGGCCTTCCTGTAACCGTGATTGCGGATAATTGTATCAGCGGTTTTTTCTGCGAGGACGCCTTCCTGCCATATGTGGCCTCTCACCATGAGTGGTATCTGGGGCAGCTGGAGCCTGGAGATGCCGGAAGCGTTCTTGAACCCCGCTATATCGAAAACCATCTTCAGGAAAGCTATCTGGAGTATGGTCTGAAATCGGGAGAACGGCTGATGGCCGGACCCTTTCTGCTGAATCGGAGCCTGGCTCAGCAGCGGAAAACAGCTCTGGAAAAACTGGGCTTCGCCCTGGACCACGAGCGTATAGGGATCGCTTATCTGGAGCAGCTGAAGACGGTCACAACCGAAGAGATCAAGGCCATCCAGTTCCTGCTCTTCCTGACCCAGCGGGACCTGTCCCAGGAGGATACCGGACAGCAGCGGACATCATCCCTGGTGGCCGACTATTATCGGAACCTCATCGCCAATCGGGAATCCTGCTATCATCACCCGCCGTTCCATCTGGAGCAGCAGCTGATGGAGCAGATCCGTCAGGGGCAGACAGCCCAGGCGCGGGATACGGCCAACCGCCTGTACACCCACCCGGACGCCAGTCTGGCCTCCACCTCGGTGCGGTCCTACCGCAATTCCCTCATCTGCCGCTGTACGCTTTACACCCGGGCCGCCATTGATGCAGGGGTGGAGTCGGAGGCGGCCTTCACGCTGTCCGACGTCATGATCAATGAAATCGAGAAGAAAAACAGCATACAGGAGCTCTACCGCCTTGATCTGGCCATGATCGAAGGCTTTTGCGACCTGCCCAGACGTCGGGAGGAGGATGTGCATTCCGTGCTGGTGCGCCGCACGATCCGTCATATTCGGGACAACATCTACGAAAAGCTGGAGGTTGCCGAAATTGCCAGGCAGTTATTCGTTCATCCAAACTATCTCAGCGGGCGGTTCCGAAAGGAAATGGAGGTCACCATAAGTGCCTATGTCCTGAATCTGAAAATCGAGGAATCCCTGAAGCTGATGGCCCATTCCGATAACTCCATCTCCGACATTGCGGCCTTCCTGGGTTTTTCAAGCCAGAGTCACTTCGGACACGTTTTCAGGCGAATCATGGGTGTAACGCCGCTGAAATACCGATCCAAACAGTAGTTCCAGTGCAGCCGTGATCCTGATGGAAGCCGAGTTTTGAATGCATAAGCGATAAAAACGGCCTTGACGGCCGTTTTTATCGCTTAATGGGGGTTATTGGATTTCCAGTAGCTGTAGCTCTCCGTCCCAGTCGATGGAAAGGCCCAGGCCTTCAACCATGGCGCGGAGGGGGATCACGGTACGGCCGTTGATAATCTGAGCGGGTACCTCCAGCTTAACGCTGTTTCCATTGAGCTTCATGCTGTCATCGCCTATTTCAAATTCCAAAACGGTGGAACCCTTCTGTATGGTTATCTTCTGCTCCTGCTCGTTCCACAGAACCGTTGCCCCCAAGGAGGCTGCAATGGCACGAACCGGTATCAGGGTGCGGCCGGAAGCGATAACGGGTGGGGTGTCGAATTTGACTTCCTTGCCGGTGACAAGGATGCTGTTAAGCGGAAGGGCTTTAATTCCGGGCATCTGATTCAATGTGGTCTGAAGACTGCTGGCGGTATTCCATTCATCATCGGAATAGAGCTTCCTGAGAAAATCACGGATGGCGACTTTTTTCTCCTGAATCTGAGTTTGCAGGGATGCCTTCAGCGCTTCCTGTTCAGAAATCTGCTTTTTCAAATCCAATAAGACAGAAGCGTCGGCAGAGGTTCCTAAGGAATCCAGCTGGGTCCGCAGGCGCAACAGTTCTTTTTCCACCGCATCCCGCTGTGTCTTTAAAGCATCCAGCTCCGTTTCAACCCGATGCTTGCTGTCGTCGTAGGGCTTGAAACGATCATCTCCAAGGATTTGCTGCATCTTCATTTCAACCGTATCCTTCTGGTTCTTGAGATCCCGGAGTTCCAGAGTCAGGCGGGATATTAAGGCGCTGTCTCCGCTTTTTTCAACACTGTCCAACTGATTCTTAACACTGTCGATCTGATTTGACAGCCGTTCCTTTTCGGCATACAAGGTCGCGTATTCAGGGCTGGAGGACAACGCGGCAGAACTCCCGCTGTCATCATTCAGGTCGTGGGTGGCAGGGTCGTCGGAACCTCCGGAATTCGATGAGGATCCGTCGTCGCTGCCTTTACTGCCGAAGGCGGCGGGATCGCCGGTTGCTAAGGGGAAAATAAGGGTCAAAACAATGATCACGATCATCAGTTGTGCTGCTCTTTTCACTTTAAACCCTCCTTTGTCATACGATGCTGAGACGAAAAGCCGTAACAGCGATGGAGAAAATACACAGTTGACACTATAATCATACCCATAACCGGGCGGACCAATCACGGGATTGAGACCTGTTATCAATAAGAGCGGTTCTGACACCCGGCAAGGCGTTAAAATTATTTACTACCTTATATAGAATATACGAATAGTATATGCTGAATTTATAAGGATACATAACCTATGGAGGTGTAAAAGCATGGCAATATCGGTTAACCTTAAGGTGTTGGAATCTACTCATTATTTCTGGGTGGCGACGAAAGCAAGAGAAAAAGTGGGAGAGCAGTATGTAAACAGCATTGCTGTGATGCCGGAGATGAAACCCCTTTACAGTAATGATTTTTCAGAAGAATCCGTGCGAAAGCTTTTAAGCGGGATATCCAACCGGGAAATGTTTCCGTGGAACCAAAAAGAAGGAAGGTTTTGGAACAACAACATGTGGATTTTTGAAGAGTGGTCCCTGATGGAATCCATTGTTGCAAAAGTAAAAGTGCTTAACCTTTCGGAGCTGGAAAGTATTGCGGGGGATTTGGAGGTCGTTGTGATCCCCGGTCATATCGAGCCGGCATACAAAAGCCAAGGGAAGCTTACCCTGAACTATTTTAAGTTTAATGTGACAGAGTCTGGGGAACTGACATTTGATGGTATCCCGGTTAAGGAATACATAAAGGGACAATTGTAAGCGTGAGGATAGATGGAGACTTTGCCAGGGTTTATTGCAGAGTCTTTTTCTTTTGCGGCCGTTTCGGCGGCCATTCACAGCACATGACAAGCGCCGGCCAAAGTAATATAATAGAGTGGAAATCCCTGATTCCTAAATGAGGTCCCGATCCATGCGTCTGAAAGAAAATGACGGCATTGAAAATGCCGAGCTGTGGGTATACATGCTTTTATGCAACGACGGAACCATTTATACTGGGATGACCACATCCCTGGAAACAAGATTCCGGCAGCATCAGAATAAAACGGCCCGCTGCAAATTCACACGGCGGTCAGACAAGCATCCGCTTACTCTGGGGGCAGCGTGGAGTTTTCCCGGTACGAAGGGGAATGCCCTCTCTCTGGAAAGGTATATTAAAGGATTGAATCGGGTGGAAAAACGCATGCTGTTGGATGACAGCGGCAAGCTTCTGAGGTTTTTAGAAAGGGATGCCATCGCTTTCCCTTGTGCAATAACCCCTTATCAGGGACAATTTTAAAATTTGGAGGTTTCATCATGTTCAAGCGAAAGTTGAAGCGGGTTTTCACCCTGGTTTTGGTGGTTATGCTTATAGGCTCCCTGGTTTTCGGCACATTACTGACAGCGTTGCCGCTGCTGTACTAGCCTATGAAGAAATTCCTGAAACTATTGCTGGTCCTTGCAATTGCGGGCTCAGCCTACTATCTTTATCAATCAGACCTGTTCAAGCCGAATAAGCCGCTCAACGGATTTCGGGATGAATTTGACTCCATGAATCGTGAACACTGGTTTGTGGGGGAATGGCGTACGAATAAGCCGGCATATGAAAAGGCAGTTTTCAACGACGGCGTGGTCAAGCTGCAGGTGCAGGAAACCGACCGAGGGCCTTATATGCTCACCGAGGTGTTCGAGGTGAAGGAGCCCAGTATCATCACCCTCAAACGAAGGACCATGGTGAACTATGGGAATGACCGTTTTATGGGGGGGATGGCGCTGCTGCAGACAGACCGTAATGAATTCAAGCCCGAAATCGTGGATGAAGGTGCCGATATGGGGTTCGGTAATGCAGTCGTACTGGTGGAATATGTCCACAATCTGGATCCTCTGGCACGAAGGCCGGGCCAGGACGGTTTCCGGATACTGATGCCGGACTGGCAGACTGATGGGAATTACAAGGTTATTCCCGCTGTATTTGGTGAGTGGTTTGAAGAAACACTGATTTATAACAGCAAGACCGGACAGGTTGTTTATCGTTTCAATGATAAAGAGTATAATATGCGGAGCTTTGCCATGGGCAAGAAGTATTTTAGAGTGTTTATGCATAGCTACGGAAACGGTGTCGGACATCGCCTGAAAATGGATTGGTTCGAGATTAAGACCGAGCCCATAAGCTGAGTACACACCTGTGGCCAAGATCAACGCTAAAGGGCCACGGTCAGACAGGGGGTTAACCCATGTTCGTGCTAGAGAATCCTTCCCGTCACAAGGCTCCCATAAAGGTATGGCTGGAAAATGAGGAGCAGTTGGAGCCGGTTTGTCTCAGCCAGGCAATCAATCTTGCCAATATACCATTCCTTTATCAATGGATTGCCCTGATGCCGGATACCCATCAGGGGTATGGCATGCCCATCGGCGGCGTGGCCGCGTTGAAAGATGTGATCATACCCAATGCGGTTGGTGTGGATATCGGCTGTGGCGTCTGTTTCTCAGAAACGGATATTCTTCGTGAAGCGCTGACACCGGATATCGGCCGAAGGCTGATTGGCCGGATCATGGATCGGATACCGGTGGGATTCAGGCATCAGGATCATATACAGGAAGCTCCGACTATTCAGAGGTACCTTAAAGAGAACGAGGGCCGTCTGAAGCAGCAAATCCTTCTATACCAAGAATTGGAAGGTGTTTTCTATCAGCTGGGGACCTTGGGTGGGGGCAATCATTTTATTGAATTTCAAGAAGATGAGAACCGGAAGCTGACCCTCATGGTTCACTCCGGAAGCCGGAATATCGGCCTTAAGATTGCTAATTATTTCAATGAAAAGGCGAAGCTTATTTCCAAAAAAAACGGATGGCAGTCCCATGCCCGTAATCAGCTGGCTTTCATGCCCGCAGAATCAGAGGGAGGGCAGGCGTATCTGGAGTGGATGCAGGTGGCACTGCTTTTTGCCCGGGAAAATCGCAGCCGCATGATGGCAGCCTTGCAGGAAATTCTCAGGGAGGCCTTTCCTCAGATACAATTTTCTCAAGAGCTGAATGTGCATCATAACTACGCTGCCCTGGAGACCCATTACGGAGAACCGGTGTGGGTACATCGGAAGGGCGCCATCAAGGTGGAAAAAGGCGAACTGGGCATCATACCGGGCGCCATGGGCTCCCTGTCCTTTGTGGTGGAAGGCCTGGGGAATCCGGAATCCTTCAATTCCTGCTCCCATGGAGCCGGACGTCATATAAGCCGCAGGCAGGCGCTGAAGGAGATACAGAAAGAAAAGGTGTTTCAAGATTTGGAATCCTTAGGGGTTCAGGTGGGAACACCGGACAGAGATGGTTTGGTGGACGAGTCCCGCTTTGTTTATAAGGACATACTCACTGTGATGGAGAATCAGAAGGATCTTATTAAGCCTGTGAAGCAGCTGAAATCAGTACTGGTGGTGAAGGGCTAGAACAGGATCGGAACGGAGAACACTGTGCAGATTGTATCAATTGAGAAGTCTATATCCGGTGCGGTCATTTACCGCATCACGCTGGAGGACGGAGGGGGCCACTCGGTTCATAGCGGTACACTGAAACGTCTTGGCCTAAAAACAGGAATTGTGGTGGACGTAAAAGCCCTTGTAGGCGAGATCGACCGGTCAGAGTCTGCTGAAGCACGGGAATTCGCCATGCGCAGCCTTGCCAGCCGGGGGCGCACGGCATCGGAATTAAAAGGAATACTGATTCGAAAGGGCTTTGACGGTCGCCACGCGGCTGCGGCGGTAGCCTGGAGTCAGCAGAATGGTCTGATTGACGAGGATATGCTCCTGGAGGATACCGCCGAGGCCCTGCTTCAGCGAAAAGGAATTTATCAGGTTCGTCAGATTCTTCAGCAGCGAGGTTTTTCCAAGAGCGATGCGGAACGTGTTCTTAAAGAAAAGGCCGGAGAGCCTGAAATTTATGAGCAGATTCTCAAGCAAGCCCAACGGAAAAAGCAGCAACTGGAGGAACGGTATCCAGACCAGTGGGGAAGGCGTCTCGGGTCCTGGATGTATGGAAAGGGACACGATGGCGAGCTGATTCGCAGAGTGATGAAGGCTTTGAAGGCAAGTGAATCCTTTGAGGAGGAATGAGTAATAATTAATTCCTTAAAAACCTTTACTTTAAAGGTAGATTGCGTTAAGATACCATTGGTCATTATCCCATTGAAGGGAAGACACAGACTTGCTATAATGGGATGATAGGGTCTGAAAATCAAAGTAATTCATATACAATGGAGGAAAGTCAAATCATGAAATCGGAAATAATCAAACGTGAAGGTAATCAGGTAGTACTGAAGCTTACAATCGATGCAGATGTTTTTGAGAAGGGCATTCAGAAGGCATATTTGAAAGAGCGCGGGAAATACAATCTTCCCGGATTCAGAAAAGGCAAAGCACCTCAGCAGCTTATCGAGAAAAACTTTGGGGACGGCGTGTTCTTTGAGGAAGCCATCAACATCGTTGTTCCGGAGCCCTACGGCGCGGCACTGGACGAATTTTCCCTGGAGCCGGTTGATAGACCGGATCTGGACATTGAAGATATCGGCCGAGGCAAGGAATTGGTGGTAACCGCTACGGTTACGGTAAAACCGGAGGTTGTCCTTGGGGCGTATATGGGCGCTGAGGTTGAAAAGGTAAGCTATGAAGTAACCGAGGCCGATGTTGACGCTGAACTTGATCGCAGCCGCGATATGAACGCTCGGATGGTCAATGTAGAAGATCGCACGGTTCAGGATGGCGATACACTCACCATCGACTATAAGGGTTTTGTAGGGGATCATCAATTCGATGGTGGAACAGCTGAGAATCAAACACTGGTTATCGGATCCAACCGATTCATTCCGGGCTTTGAGGAGCAGCTTGTGGGTGCAGCCCTGAACGAAGAAACCACGGTCAGTGTTACCTTCCCGGAAGAATATCACTCCGAGGAGCTGGCAGGTAAGGAAGCAAAGTTCCTGGTTAAGGTCAATGGCATCAAGATGAAGGAAATGCCTGCCCTGGATGATGAATTCGCCAAAGACACCAGTGAGTTTGATACATTGGAAGAGCTTAAAGCGGACATTCGCAAACGTCTTGAAGAAGCCAATGATAAAAAAGCGAAGAACGAGCAGCGTGACAAGGTTGTTACGGTTCTGGTCGATAAAACAGAGGTTGATATCCCTCAGGTTATGGTGGAGAGCGAAATAAACGACATGCTCCGTGATTTTGACTACCAGCTCCGCTACCAGGGTTTGGATATCCAGAAGTATCTGCAGTTCTCCGGCTCCACCATTGAGGATCTCAGGGGGCAGATGCAGGAAGATGCGCTGCGCCGGGTGAAAACCTCCCTCACCGTTGAAGCGGTCTGCAAGGCTCAGAACATCGAAGCCTCCGAAGCAGAAGTGGAAAGTGAACTGGAGCGCCTGGCAGAAGCCCAGAAAACCACCGTGGACAAGATTCGAAAGTCCTTTGCCCGGGACAACTACGCATATTTGAAAGATATGATCCTTTCACGAAAAACTGTGGATTTCCTTACGGAGCAAGCAGTTATCAAGTAAATCCCATAGCCGGCCCGGCTTTTCCGATTAACGGGAAAGCCGGCCGGATGTTTTGGTATTTGAGGCCAGAATGTTTTTGGATAATTTATTGGGTTTAGTTGTGTGAAACAAGCGGATAAGGGTATAACCAAGAGAGAAGACAGAAAGCGAAAGGTGATAAATCAGATGGCACTTGTACCCATAGTTGTAGAACAAACCAACAGAGGCGAACGGTCATACGACATCTACTCCAGACTTCTAAAGGACCGGATTATCATCCTTGGTGATGAAGTTAACGACGTGACAGCGAGCTTGGTGGTGGCGCAGCTGCTGTTTTTGGAAGCAGATGATCCGGAAAAAGACATAAGCCTTTACATCAACAGCCCCGGGGGGTCCATTTCCGCCGGTATGGCAATTTATGATACGATGCAATATATACGGCCCGATGTATCCACCATATGTGTGGGTATGGCTGCCAGCATGGGAGCTTTTCTTCTGGTTGCCGGCGCCAAGGGCAAGCGCTATGCCCTTCCCAATTCAGAAATTATGATTCACCAGCCCTTGGGTGGAACCCGGGGCCAGGCCTCCGATATCAAGATTCATGCGGAACGGATTTTGAAGCTCCGCGACACCCTGAACAGGATCCTCAGCGAGCGCACGGGACAACCCCTGGAACGGATTGAGAAGGATACGGACAGGGATAACTTCCTGTCTTCGGAAGAGGCTGTCGCTTATGGGCTTATCGACGAAGTACTGACATCCAGGCCGAAATAAAGGAACTGGTTCATAAAGAGGTGACACTATGTCTAAGTTTGATGAAAGAAAACAATTGAAGTGTTCATTTTGCGGCAAATATCAGGATCAGGTCAAACGCCTTATAGCCGGTCCCAATGTCTACATCTGCGATGAATGCGTTGAGCTTTGCCAGGAGATTATCCATGAGGAGCTTAAGGAATCCATGGATATTCAGAAATCAGATCTCCCCAAGCCGGCGGAAATTAAAGAAACCCTGGATCAGTATGTTATCGGTCAGGAAAAAGCAAAAAAAACCCTGGCAGTGGCGGTTTATAACCATTATAAACGGATCAACCGTGGCAAGCCCAAGAAGGATGAGATCGAACTCCAAAAGAGCAACATCCTCATGCTGGGACCCACCGGCTCCGGGAAGACGTTGCTGGCCCAAACACTTGCCAAGATCCTGAATGTGCCCTTTGCCATTGCGGACGCCACGTCCCTTACAGAAGCCGGCTATGTCGGTGAGGATGTGGAAAACATCCTGCTCAAGCTGATTCAGGCAGCAGATTATGATATTGAGAAGGCAGAGCGGGGAATCATCTATATCGATGAAATCGACAAGATTTCAAGAAAGACCGACAACCCATCCATTACCCGAGATGTCAGCGGGGAAGGCGTCCAGCAGGCGCTTCTTAAAATCCTGGAGGGAACCATTGCCAGCGTGCCCCCTCAGGGAGGCCGTAAGCATCCACATCAGGAGTTCCTGCAGATTGACACCAGCAACATCCTGTTTATCTGCGGCGGCGCCTTCGACGGAGTGGATAAGATCATCCAGAAGCGTATCGGTCAGAAGGCCATGGGTTTTGGGGCTCCTATCCAAACCAAGAAAGAACTTGGTATCGGGGAGCTGCTCAGCAAAATTGAAACCCAGGACCTCCTGCGTTATGGTCTGATCCCCGAGTTCGTTGGCCGTGTTCCCGTAGTGGTGGCACTGAACGAGCTTTCCGAGGAAGCCATGGTGCAGATCTTGGTGGAGCCCAAGAACGCACTGGTCAAGCAGTACCGTCATCTGTTCGAAATCGATGGAGCGGAGCTGGAATTTGAACCGGAAAGTCTGATCGCCATCGCGAAGCTTGCCAATGAACGCAAGACAGGGGCCCGGGGGCTTCGGACCATCGTTGAGAGTATGATGATGGAGATTATGTACGATATCCCGTCCAGAGGCGATGTCCGTAAGGTTATCGTCACCAAGGATTCTGTGGAGAAAAACCAGATTCCGACCCTGGTGCTCTCCGATACACCGCGAAAGAAGCAAAAGGAAAAGAGCGAAGAATCTGCATCTTGAAACTGACAGCAAGCGCGAGCTTGCTGTTGCCTTGAATAGGAAGCCAAAACAAAGCGTTGAAAATTTAACCGGTTGAAAGGAGTGATTACGTGACTACGATAAAGATTGGCATGCTTGAGCTGCCACTTATTCCGCTAAGAGGTCTTTCGGTATTTCCATACATGGTCCTGCACTTCGATGTAGGTCGTGAAAAATCTATAAAAGCACTTGAAGAAGCCATGATGCGGGATCAGATGATCTTTCTCACAACCCAAAAAGATGTGGATATTGATCTTCCTGAACGGGAGGATTTTTATGAAACAGGGACCATTTGCAAGGTGAAGCAGATGCTCAAGCTTCCGGGAGATGCTATCCGCGTTCTGGTGGAAGGCGTTGCCCGGGGCAAGGTCATGGATTATATCCATGAGGAACCCTTCTTCAGTGTTCATGTGGAACGATTCATCGAAATGAAGAATGAAAAGTCTCGGGAAGTAGAAGCTCTGATGCGGGGCGTAGTGACAGCGTTTGAAACCTATGTAAACGTATCGAACCGCATATCGCCGGATGTGCTGGTATCCGTGACCACCATCAACGAGCCGGGTCGGTTCGCCGATACGGTGGCTTCTCACCTGGCGTTGAAAACCGAACAAAAGCAGGCCATCATCGAAGCATTTGATGAGAAAGACCGGCTGGAGCTGATCTATCAGATTTTGCTTACCGAGATTGAGATCCTGGAAGTCGAGAAAGAAATTAACGAGAAGGTCCGTGGCCAAATCAACCGACTGCAGAAGGAATATTACCTGAAGGAGCAGATGAAGGCCATCAAGGAAGAGCTAGGCGAAGACTATGACTATGACGAGGAGATTCAGGAATTTCACGAAAAAGTGGAGAAGCTGAAGATGCCCGCAGATGTGAAGGAGAAAGTGCTTAAGGAGATCGACCGCATGGCACGTCTTGCTCCGGCTTCGGCTGAGGGCGGCGTGATCCGGTCTTATATCACCTGGATACTGGACCTTCCGTGGAATAGCGAAACCAAGGACACCCTGGACATCAAAAAAGCACGAAAAATCCTGGATGAGGATCATTACGGACTGAAGGATGTCAAGGAGCGGGTGCTGGAGTACCTGGCGATCCGTCAGCTGACCAAGAGCATGAAAGGGCCCATCATCTGCCTTGTAGGACCTCCTGGAGTGGGTAAAACATCCATCGCCCGCAGTATCGCCCGTTCACTGAATCGTAAATTCGTACGGATGTCGTTGGGAGGCGTCCGTGATGAGGCGGAGATCCGTGGTCACCGACGCACGTATATCGGGGCCATACCGGGCCGCATCATTTCGGCCATCAAGGAAGCAAAATCAAAGAATCCGGTATTCCTGTTCGATGAGATAGACAAGCTCACCAGCGATTTTCGCGGTGACCCGGCTTCGGCCCTGCTGGAGGTGCTGGACCCTGAACAGAACAAGGAGTTCAAGGATCACTACCTTGAAATCGCCTTCGACCTGTCCAAGGTGATGTTCGTCACCACGGCCAACAGCCTCAATGGTATTCCACGGCCTCTTTTAGACCGTATGGAGGTCATTGAGGTGGCGGGATACACGGAGCTGGAGAAGCTCCAGATCGCCAAGCGCTACCTGGTGACCAAGCAGATAAAGGAGCACGGCATCAAGGACAAGCAGCTGCAGCTTTCAGACGAGATCATATCCATGATCATCAACAGCTACACCCGGGAATCCGGTGTCCGGGAGCTGGAACGGAAGATTGCCGCGGTTTGCCGTAAGGCGGCCATGAAGCTGGTTGAGGGGAAGGCCACCTCCGTTCGTCTAAATCGCACCAACCTGGAGAAATTCTTGGGCATTCCGAAGTACCACCATGACGAAGCGGGTAAAACCGATGAGGTGGGTATTGCCACAGGGCTTGCCTGGACCAGCGTAGGCGGTGAAACCCTACAGATTGAAGTAACGCCCATGAACGGCTCCGGGAAATTGGTGCTTACCGGTCAGATGGGGGATGTCATGAAGGAATCCGCCAGAGCGGGCCTCAGCTATATCCGGGCCAAGGCAGAGGAATTCCATATCGAAGAGGATTTCCACAAGAATCTGGATATCCATATACACATACCGGAGGGAGCAATCCCCAAGGATGGACCTTCCGCGGGCATCACCATGGCCACGGCGGTTACCTCGGCCCTTACCGGGCTGCCGGTTCGCCATAACGTAGCCATGACAGGGGAAATCACCCTGCGGGGCCGCGTGCTCCCCATCGGAGGACTTAAGGAAAAATCACTGGCAGCTAAGCGGGCCGGTGTGACCAAGATCCTCATTCCAAAGGAAAACGAAAAGGATCTGGAAGATATCCCGGCAGAGGTTAAGAAAACCATTGAATTCGTGGTGGTAAGCACCATGGATGAGGTGTTGGAGCACGCCCTGGTAGGGAATGTGCGGGAGAAACGAAATGAAGATAAGTAAGTGTGATCTGGTGATGACCGCCGGGCGGAAGGATCAGTTTCCGGCGGAGGATCTTCCGGAATTCGCCTTTGCAGGACGCTCCAATGTGGGAAAGAGCTCCCTTTTGAATATGCTGATGAACCGTAAAAGCTTTGCCAGGGTCAGTGCCACTCCGGGAAAAACCCGGACCATCAATTTCTATGAGCTCAATGAGGGCGCCCGCTTTGTGGACCTTCCCGGCTACGGCTATGCCAAGGTGGGTAAGAACATGCAAAGCTTCTGGAGCGGCCTCATCGAGCCCTACCTGATGGACAGGCAGAATCTGCTGGACGTGGTGCTGCTGGTGGATATCCGCCATGAGCCCACGGCTCAGGACATCCAGATGTACGAATGGATCCGGCATTACGGGTATCAGGGGATGGTGGTGGCCACCAAGCTGGACAAGATTCCCCGGTCCCAGGTGCAAAAGCAGCTGGCCATGATCCGAAAGACCTTGGGTGCCCCCGCTGATGGGTTTATCATGGCGGTGTCCTCCGAGGATCGCCGTGGCAAATACCAGTTGTGGGACGAATTCAACAGACGATTTGAAGAAGCAGGGCTGGCGGTGAGGTTTGAACGGCAGCAGGCGGAATAGGAAAAGAAAGAGCCTGGGGTTGAGCGCCGCGCGTCAGATGCGGTGGACTCAGGGTTAAGACAAGGGGCCGAGATAGAGATAGCCACGGGTAGCACGGATTTACACAGATGGGTTTCATCGGTGTTCATCGGCGCGATCCGTGGCTATTTTTTTAATCTGCTTTCGTCAGTCTGCATCGTTTTTCATCGGTGTTCATCCGTGGCAACGGGTTCAGGTTTTTAAACACTTAACGCGTTACCTATGCCGCCCGTTCCTTCTTGCTGAAGAGGCTCTTGAAATCCAGCTCCGCTGCCAGCATTCCTCCCAGGATCAGGGCCGCCCCAACAAACCCCTGATGGGTCAGTACGTCACCGATCATGAGATAACCGAAAATGGCGGCAAAAACAGGCTCACCGCTGTAAATAAGCGCAGTATGAGTGGCGGTGGTGTACTGCTGGGCAATGCTTTGTACAATAAATGCGCCGGCAGTACAGAAAATACTCAGCAGCAACACGTTGATCCAAACGGGTCCCGCCCCGGGAATGATGGGGGTTTCGACAATAAACGATGTGATCAGGCTGAGGATACCAACAACACCAATCTGAAAAATTCCCAGCATGAGGGAATCGCAGCCGGCCGTGTAATGCCCCACGGCAATGATGTGAAGCGCAAAGGCAATGGCGGCGATCAGGGTGAGTAAATCACCGCTGTTAATGGTAAGACTGCCATCCAGGGTCAATAGTCCAAGCCCCAACAGCGCCATGGCCGATCCCGCCACAGCAGGGGTCTCCGGGCGTTTTTTCAAGAACATGGCGGTAATCAGGGGTACCAGCACAACCGAAAAACCGGTGATGAAGGCTGATTTTGATGTGGTGGTGAAATGCAGGCCAATGGTCTGAAGGGCATAACCGGTAAATAGGATTGTTCCAACAATTGCACTGGAAATCAGGGTTTTTCGGTTCAGGTTCTTCAGCCGTCCGGCAAACAAAACGATACTGAGGGCGAAGGCGATAAGAAAGCGGATGGCAAGGAAATTGAAAGTCGGAAGATCTGCCAACGCATTCTTGGTAAGTATGAACGAGGCTCCCCAACCTACTGTGACAAATAACAGAGCAAGGTCGGCCTTCAGTTGTTTTTTCATTAATTAACCTCCTGACAAATAATACGAAAAATATAGCATACGCTTAGAGGATTTGCAAGGAACATACAGAACTATAGGTATTAGAATCCGTTTTTTTCGCAACCCATTACAAAGGGCGAAACCCTGTGAATCAATTCAGCATCTGAGGCCTTTATGGACAATCGAAGGAAACACAAAACAAAGATCTTCGCCATCCTCCTAATCTGTCTGGTGACTGCGTTAGAAGGTATATTGGGAGCGCGTTTCTTTCATGGGGAAATGAGTCGGCAGATTGATGAAACCCTTAAAGCGCAAGCCGTACAAATAGTAAACGGATATAATATTTATGATGAGAACAGAACCATCCGTATGGCTGGCATACAGGCGAATGCGTTGGAACTCAACCGGATCCACGGGGAGTTCATTTATAATGCACTTGCTCAGGCCCATAAGGAGCATATCGGCGGAACTATAGATGAGAGCCTTATAGAAGGCCGAGTTCGCGAAATACTGGCGAATTCTGAAGAGGTATTTCAGCTTAAATCTGTTTTTATACGGAATGCCTCATCCTATCGAAACCATCTGGATCAATTGATACAGGATACTGTCAGAAAGCCGGGCTATCGCTATGAATATCTGGCGAAATCCTCGTCAGAGCTTTTTCACAACGGAACCCTGGATATTGTTTTTAGAGGCAATGATCAACTTCCCTGGAAAAGCTATGCCAAGGCGGTTTTTTATGAACCCCTGGACATGATTGTTATTTTTGAAGGGGTATCCGGTTATGAAGAAAATTCGGTTTCCCGCCTTGCCCGACATATTCAGAAGATCAACGAGCGAACGATTACCATGGCGGGTTCTACAGAGGATGTAATCATTGTACAGGAAAACGGCTACAGCCTCTATTCCGGTCAATTTGAAAAACGCAGTTCCAAGCGGGTGACCAGTCTGGCCTATCATGATCTTAGCCGAAAGGATCAATTCCCGGGGAATATCACCAATCTCAACGACACCTACAGAACTCTGCTGATTAAAAACCCTGAAGGCCAGATGCAGGAGCTGTACGTTTACATCCTCTATGACGGCGCACATCACAACTACGTTCTGGTGGGGCGCAGAACTTCCGAAATAGCAGAACAGGAAACCCCGCTTATTCTCATGAGTAGGTTTGCTGCGTTTATTAATATTCTGGTTGTGAGCTTTATTGCCTGTTTGCTGATTTCACGCACCGATACCCTGAAAGAGGAGGGATCGATGCTATGACAAAACAAACAGTGAAATTTCTTACAGTGAGTTTCATCATTATGTTTCTTCTGTTCTTTTCCTTTGTGCACAGTGCTTTTCGACTTCAGATGTTCAAGCACACGGTAAGCGATGAGCTTGAAGAAAAACTTAGGGTTGAAACGCTTAGTATGCAGGAAGAGTATGTGCGCATTCAAAGCGAAGCGAATATGGTAGCCGAAAGGATCCGAACGGGCAATCAGAGACGAAGCCAGCTTGTTGTGGAGCAGATTTACGGCCTTATCACTACCATTGAGAAAAAAGATGGCATTGTTGACACGCCGGAAGAGGTGGAGAGCCTTAAGAAAACCCTGACGGAGTATTATAACGGCACGGACCAGGGCTTCTGGATACTGGACTCAGAGAGCCGGGTTATCCTGGCGCCCCAGACCGGCAGTACCGATGTGGATCTCGGCAATGGGGAGATGTCGGCCGAATGGATCGGTAAAGGGGCCAGCGGTCCGGTGTTCTTAAAGGACGGTATCCGGAAGTGGGACAATCCGGGATATGGAAAACAACTGAAGGCGCAGTCCTGGACCCTGGTGTCATTTCAACAGTGGGGATTATTAGAGAATAAAATTGATGGGGTAGAATCTCTGCGAAAGATGAGGGCCGAGAATCTCATCAGCCAAATGGGGGCAATGGGCAGCGCGGGGGTAGTGGACTCTTCACTGAGGCTTAAAGAATACACGGTTATGCAGCTGAGGGATCATCCTGTGGACGACATTCATATTGAATCAGCCTTGCCGGTCTCTAAGCTGCTGTTTAACGGGGCCGACGGAAAACACGAATATGTTCTCATCGACCCGGTTACAGGTAAAGGGAAATATCGGCACATGTATGTTTCGTACGATGAACTGACAAGGTCTCATTACTTTATTACCCGGGATATCCGGAGACTCTTCAATGGAATTGACCAGCGTTCATCCCCCATGCTGATGTACTTGGGAGCACTGACGGCTGTACTGATGATAGTGAATGTGGCGGTTTTGCTTTGGAGCTTGTATGGCCGTATGCGAACCGGTGATGGGGAATAAAAGGAGAGGGGCTGTCTCAAAAAAATGAGATAGCCCCTCTTGTCAGATTCTGTACACGGTCGTGTGGGTGTAATTTTCTATTTCTTCTCGATTGCACCGATCACGTAGTCGTTCAGCACAACCTCCATCTTTTCGATCTTAATCTCGCTGCGGGGTCTGTCGCTGTGATCCGTATCGACGGAAGCAATTTGGTTGACAATGTCCAGACCCTCTGTAACCTTTCCAAAGCCGGCGTACAATCCGTCCAGATGGGGGGATGGCTTATGCATGATGAAGAACTGGCTTCCGCCTGAATCCATGGATTGTGAACGGGCCATGGAAAGGACGCCTTCTGTGTGTTTAAGGTCATTTTTGTGACCGTTCTTAGTGAACTCTCCCTTGATTTGATAACCGGGACCGCCCATGCCGGATCCTTGGGGACAGCCGCCCTGAATCATAAAGCCCTGGATAACGCGGTGGAAGACAAGACCGTCGTAGTAGCCTTCGCTGGCCAGGGTCAGAAAGTTATTAACTGAAGTCGGTGCAATTTCGGGGTACAGCTCAGCCGTCATCGTACCATAACCGGCAACAGCTATTTTTACCTGTGGATTCATGTGTAATACCTCCATTGTGTTTAAGTGGATTGACAATAGCATATAAATTAACCTGTATCTATAGTACAATACTAAGAGAGAAAAAGAAAACAGAAAGTTGAATAGAAGCCTGAATAAATGCTATTTAAAGGAGAAAACATGTATAAAATGCTGGGGATATTTATTAGCCTGACGCTTCTGTTTAGTGGTTGCGCCGCTCCGGTGGTACCGGTTGAGCCTGTTGCTCCGGACCAGCCGCCGGCACCGCTGAAGATTGCCGTACTTAAGGGACCGACTGCCCTGGGTTTGTTGCCGCTGATCGAGCAGCCAAAGCTGGAAGATGGTACGGAACTATCCATAGAAGTGCTTCCCGCGCCGGATGTCCTCGTAGGACGCCTTGCCACCGGCGAATTGGATTTTGCAACGGTGCCAACCAATCTGGCGGCCAAGCTTTACAACAAGGGACAGGATTATAGGGTGATCGGGATGAATACATGGGGTTCCATGTATATTGTGGGGTCCAATCCATCGGTGAAATCCCTGGCCGATTTGAAAGGAAAAACCATCTACAGTACCGGCAAAGGAACAACACCGGATATCCTGCTGAACTTCCTTCTGAAGAAACAGGGGATGGACCCCTCCGCCGACCTTACGGTGGATGCAACGCTACCGCCAACGGAGCTGGCCCAGATGGCCGCTGCAGGCAAAGTGGAGCTGGCGCTGCTGCCGGAACCCTTCGTAACTATGGTCATGGGTAAGAATCCCAAGATGCAGATCCTTTTGGATGTGAAAACCCTTTATCAAGAAGCCCTTGGTCAGCCGGATACGGATATTGCTCAAACCTGCCTGGTGGTTAAGGGTTCCCTGGTTAAAGAAAGACCCGAAGCGGTGAAGGCCTTCCTGGAGGCATACAAGAACTCTCTTGACAGCGTAAATGCAAAGCCCGGGGATGCAGGGGTTTTGGCTGAAAAGCATCAGATTATCCAGAGTGCCGCCCTGGCCGAAAAGGCGATACCCAGGAGTGGAATCCGGTTTGAAACAGCTGCCGGTGCCAAGAATGCCATTACAGACTTTCTGACAATCCTTTTGGAGAACGCCCCGGAGGATATTGGGGGTAAATTACCGGATGAAGGATTCTATGTACTTGAATTCTAGGAAATGGGAACTTGCAGGGGTTGCTCTCCTCTTCGGAGGGTGGGCAGCCCTTTCTGTCGTAACGGACAGTATGGTTCTCCCTAAACCCACAGAGGTTTTGGAAGCCCTGGTTAAGATCATACGGGATGCCCGAAGCCTGCAGGATGTTATGATAACCGTTCTACGTGGCTTTTCGGGCATCGGACTTGCCGTGGCTACGGGGGGCGCGACAGGCTTTGTTGCGGGGCGGAATAGGTGGCTGGAAAGTCTGCTTAGGCCGGCGGTTGCCATAATGAAGGCAGTGCCGGTGGTTTCCATCATCATACTGATGATTTTCTGGTTCAGAACCGATCTGGTGCCGGTCATTATCGGTTTTATGATTGCGTTTCCAGTCGTCTACCATGGGGTCCTTCAGGGAACCCGGCAGGTTGATGTGAAGCTGCTGGAAATGGCGGCGGTTTTCAGAGTTCCTCCCGGGCGAACACTGACCGGCATCTACTTTCCATCCCTGCTTCCGTTTTTGGTAGGCGCCATGGACGCAGCCATAGGAATTGGCTGGAAATCCGTGATTGCGGCGGAGGTGATCTGTCAACCCCGCTATGGAATCGGAAGCCAGCTGATGAACGCAAAATACAATCTGGAAATGGAATCACTCTTCGCCTGGACGTTGCTGGCCGTTGCACTCAGCTATCTGGCGGAGCACGGCATTCGGGCTTTCCATCATACACTGAACCGGTGGCAGACATGAACAGGATATCAATGAAGGGCATCAGCCATAGCTATGGTGAAAAGAAAGTGCTTGCCGATTTCAATATGGATATTGAGCCTGGGACGGTGACGGGTCTTCTGGGGCCCTCCGGCTCAGGAAAGACAACAGTGCTGACTATCCTGGCAGGTCTTGTAAAACCACAGGTGGGGGTAATGGAGGCAGAGGATATCCGTGTTTCCTGCGTCTTTCAGGATCTGAGGCTTTTGCCTTGGCGGACAGTGGAAGGAAATCTGATGTTTGTCCTTAAGGGGAAACTGCCTCCGGAGGGCGTAGGGGTACGGATTAAAGAAATGCTGCAGCTTGTTGAGCTTTGGGATGAACGGCATAACCGCCCTCACCGGCTCAGCGGAGGAATGAAGCAGCGGGTTGCCCTGGCCCGTGCCCTGGCGATGCCTGCGGATCTGCTGCTGATGGATGAGCCCTTTAAGGGTCTGGATATTGCCCTGAGGTACCGGATCATGGAGCGATGCAGGGCTCTTTGGCAAGCGGAGGGGACCACGGTGCTTCTGATAACACACGACCCTGCTGAAGCAGATTTTTTGGCGGACAAAACAATCACAATGGAATAGGAGTGGAGGGAACCCATGAAAATAGTTGTACTGGATGGATATGCACTGAACCCAGGGGATTTGTCCTGGGAAAAAATCGCGGAACTTGGGGAACTTGTTGTCTATGACCGGACTCCGGAGGAACAAATACATGAGCGGGCAAAAGACGCGGATATCATCCTTGTGAACAAAACACCCCTGAAACGGAAGAGTATTGAGGATTTGGACAAACTGAAATATATCGGGGTTCTGGCCACGGGCTATAATGTTGTTGATACCGAGGCCGCAAGAGAGCGGGGGATCCCTGTAAGCAATATTCCGGCCTACAGTACTGCCGCAGTGGCACAGTTGGCCATGGCGCTTCTGCTGGAAATATGCCATCACCCAGGGGAGCATAGCCGGTCGGTTAAAGAAGGGAAATGGGCATCTTGCCCGGACTTCAGTTATTGGGAGCATCCTCTTCTGGAGCTGGATGGGAAGACCCTAGGAATCGTCGGTGCGGGCCGTATCGGTCAGACCGTTGCAGGGATTGCCCAGGCCTTGGGAATGAAGGTGTTGGCTTTCAACCGTAACCCTAATCCGGAGCATGAAACGGACCGGTTCCGATATACCAGTCTGGAGGAGCTCTATGCCACCGCAGATGTCATCAGCCTTCACTGCCCTCTGACCGACAGCACGCGGGAAATGATTAATGAAAAGTCCATAGAGGGAATGAAGGATGGGGTCATTGTGATTAACACCTCCCGGGGAGGGCTGGTGAATGAGAAAGATCTGGCTGCTGCCCTGAAGTCGGGCAAGGTATCTGCGGCAGGGGTGGATACCGTTTCAGTGGAACCGATTCTTCCGGACAATCCTCTGCTTAAGGCTCCGAACTGCATTATTACCCCTCATATCGGATGGGCGCCTCTGGCAGCACGGTTGCGACTTATGGAGATCCTTGAGGGAAACATAAAGAGTTTCCAGGCGGGTGCCCCGGTGAATACTGTGAACAGCTGACATCCCAAGCCATCGGCGCCGTTTCGCAGCATGGATGAATGTTAAGCGAATGGGAAATTACTTAAGCCGAAAGCCTTGCACAGGCAGGAAAAATGAGATGTACAGCGAAATAATGTAATTATAATGCAGAGAATCGCTGTTTGGGGTATGATACTGAGGTGCATCATCAGAACAGCATTAAATCGGATGTTGATGGAGGAAATAATGCTCGAATTCAGGCAGTTACTGCCGTCAGACGCATTGCAGGCAGCGGTATTCCTGAGCCGGTTCCCGGAGGAAACCCTGGAGCTCACAGGGCGTTTGGAAAAGTACGGTCTCACCAACACGCATCTGCACAAGAAGGAAGGCGATTGGTTCGGTACGTTCAATGATGGGGAACTGACGGGGGTATTCCAGTTTTCGAATCACCGCAGCTTCCTTTGCCACTATACGGATGATGAAATTCTTAAGAAAGTTATTTTGCTGAAAACCATGCGGCATTACAGCCCCAGGAATATGAGTGGCACGCGGCAGTGCATGGAACCGGTTTATCAGATGGTTTCACGGTCTGTCCGAGACGTCCGGTACTCGGAATGCTGGCAGATGGTAGCCGAAACAAAGGGTGCCATACCCAAACGGTCTCAGGACCAGGACCTAACCTTCGTTGATGCCCGCCAGTACGACATAAACCGCGCCATCGAATTTCTTATTGAGGCGGAGGTAGCTTTTGGAAGAAAACCCCGCATGAACAGTGATCTGAAGCTTCGGATTATGGACCGGGAAGAACAGGAAACCTATCTGTTCCTTCTTGCCAAGGGAAGAGTGGTGGCTCAGGGAATGGTTGAATACCACACGTCCCGTTATGCCCAGATCAGCGCGGTCTATACGGCGAAGGAGCTTCGCGGAAAGGGCTATGCCACGATTCTGATGGAGGAGTTGATGGGACGGATATGGGATGCCGGCATCCAACCGGCCCTGATTGTGGAAAAGAGGAATACCGCCGCCCTTAGGCTTTATGAAAAGCTGGGCTTTGTAAAAGGACCTGCCTCGGTGGTTATCAATATCGAGCTGGATTAAGGAGCATTATGATAAAACTTACGATAGGCGAAAATGAAAAGGAACAGCGGTTGGATCGATTCATGCTTAAGCTCCTTAACAATGCCACCAGAGCTCAGGTGTTCTCGTGGATACGGAAAAAAACCATCCGTGTGAACGGAAAAAGCGCTCAGGAAAACCAGCGGCTGATATTGGGGGACGAGGTGGAGCTCCGTATCTCGGAGGAATCCTTCGAGACCCTGTCAAAGAAGACGGTCATTCAGCAGAAGGCGGCCGCAAAACTGGATATTGTCTATGAGGACAGCGAGATTTTGGTAGTGAATAAACCGGCCGGCTTGCTTACACACCCGGACAAGGATGAGTATCAGAATACTCTGGCGACCCAGGTTCAGCTGTATCTGCAGGATTCCTGTTCCCGAACCTTCCGTCCGGCCAGCATACAGAGATTGGACAAAAACACCAGCGGCCTGGTGATATTCGGAAAGACCTACGATGCTCTAAAGAAATACAATGAGCTGATGCGGGACAGAGAAATCAAAAAATTCTATCTGTGTATTGTTGAAGGAAATGTTGAAGAGAGCGGTGAGGTCGAGGGGTATATATGCAAGGACAACGATGCCAACACGGTTAGCATCCGTTTTGAACCGGACGCTTATCATCAGACATTTGTTCATACCCGTTACACCCCTCTGAAGCAAGGAAAAGAACATACGCTTTTAGAGGTGGAGCTTCTCACTGGCCGCTCCCACCAAATACGCGCCTCCCTGGGAGCAATCGGCCATCCCATTTATGGGGATGCGAAATATGGTGCCGAAAGCCGACGAAAAAAATTCCAGGTTCTTCACGCCTGGAAGGTGATACTGGAAGACCGTGAGTTCACCTGCCCCAGCGCAGAGATGGACATGATATGGAAGACCCTGAACAGCTAAAATAGTCACACTTATTATTTGGGGGGATGCCTGTGATAAAATCCTACCGGATCATCGAAAAACTTATTGACCGCTACGATTACGGCGGTGCCTTGGAGCTTATGGGCGAAGAGAAGCTTACAGGAACCATCCCGGCCATTCTGGCAGATTCTTGCCGATATGCCATCAATTTTGATTTTTCAACCGCCATGCATATCCTCAATGAACTCCCTCAGGAAACCCGGGACGAAAAAACCATTCGGGAACTGACCAAGAATCTTCGGGAGCTTATTGCGGGGGATCCCAACGCCATTTTTTCAGAGCTGCTGGAAAACATCAAGTTTCAGGTGGTAAATGAACAGTTCATCGATTTTCTTGGTCGGGTGTACCGATGCAAGGAAGCCATATTCAAGTATATTTTTGTAAAGAAGCACCTGAATATTAATCGTTTCAGCTTTCACATTGAGGTTATGCAAAAGCGAAATATTTTAAAAATACTCAATAAGAAATACAAAATATTCAACTCGAATCTGGTGTATGGAATCAGCACCTACATCCAGCGGAACCTTCGGGAGGAGCCCCGTTATATTGAAATAGCCAGGGTTATGAACGCTCAGAAGATGGATGATCTTATCGAGCTGCGGAACGGATCCATTGTCGGCCACGGCTTTACCGGCGTCAGCATTGACGATATCTACCGGGTGTACGGCAATCCTTACAATGTGCTGGACGACTTCAAGGAGTGTCTTACCAAGCTTGAAATACGGCTAAATCGCTATAAATACAGCATTATAAACGATTATATCAAGGATGAACTGCTTAAGATCCACAAGCAGGGCCTCACAGAAAGTCAGTTACAGGCCCTGGAATCCGAGTAACCAGATTAGAGGTGTATATACGATGAACGAAGTTAAGGAATGGCTCCAATCATTGCTGTTCTCCATTGTTGTTGTGGGCTTTCTTATGATTTTCATACAGCCCACCCTGGTGAAGGGGGACTCCATGTTTCCCACGATTCAGGAGAACAACTATCTTGTCATTGAAAAGGTGTCTTATTGGTTCAGGGCTCCTGCTTATGGGGAGGTCATCGTTTTTAAATCCCATCTTCCGGAGAACTCTTTCAAGAATAAAGATCTTATCAAACGTGTTATAGGGCTCCCAGGGGATACCATCCAGATCAAGGACGGTACAGTTTTCAGGAACGGAGAGACCCTTGCGGAGGCTTATACGGCAGAGCCATACACCTTTGGCGATATGGAGGTGACGGTTCCGGCAGATTCCGTATTCATCCTTGGTGACAACCGGGCAGTCAGCCGGGACAGCCGTGATCCCGCTGTAGGTTTTGTGCCGATGAAAAGTATCCGGGGTAAAATACTGGTTCGCCTTTTTCCGTTTACCGAGGTGGGCACGGTGGAATAAGTTAGATATGAAATCCTCATGATTCGGAGGAACACCTTATGAGCAAGCGAAATGTTGAAGCGGTTATTGATGGTGAAACCCTTACGGTTGAAGTTCCTGTAAGGGTGGAAGAGTTTGTACCCAGGTTCCAGACCTCTCATAAGGCTCAGATTGTGGCAGCCCTTGTGAACAATGAACTGAAGGAGCTGGGTCAAAAAATCGAAGCTCCCTGCACCACCGTACGATTCCTTGATCTTACCTCTGAGGACGGGATCCGGATTTATCAGCGGAGCCTGAGTTTTGTCTTCATCCGAGCGACGATGGAGATATTCTATGGCTGTCGTGTAAAGGTACATCATTCCCTTAGCAAAGGACTTTACTGCGAGTTTGACTACAACCGAACCCTGAGCACGGAGGATATTGAGCAGATCCGCCGGCGTATGCAGGATATCATAGACCGGGACGAGCCGTTTTTGAAAGAGACCGTTTCTACGGAGGTGGCTGCCAAGCTTTTCAATCAACATGGGATGGAAGCCAAAGAGAAGCTTATGAAGTACAGGCGCCATGAATATATCCATTTGTACAACCTGGGGTGGCTGAGAGATTATTTTTACGGCTATATGGTTCCCAGCACAGGTTATCTGAAGATATTTGGGTTGATTCCCTACGATAAGGGAGTTATTCTGCAGCATCCCACCAAATATTCTCCGGACCGGCTACCTGAATTCGAAGAGCATCCTCAGCTGGCTAAGATATATGCCGAGGCTGAGGAATGGCATCATATCCTGGATATCTCCTATGTGGCCAATCTCAATGAGCGGATAGAATCCAACCGCCACGGAGAACTGATTCAGGTGGCAGAAGCGCTTCATGAGAAAAAGGTTGCTCAGATAGCGGATAGGATCACAGCAAAAGGTGCACGGGTCGTGCTTATTGCGGGACCGTCTTCCTCGGGGAAAACAACCTTCGCTCATCGTCTGATGGTTCAACTCCGGGTCAACGGAATGCGACCCATAACGCTGTCAACGGACGATTATTTTGTTGACCGCGAAAAAACGCCTCTGGATGAAGACGGTAACTTCGATTTCGAGTCCATCGACTCTGTAAATGTGGAGCAGTTCAACGAGATCCTTACACGACTTCTGGACGGGGAAGCCGTCAGCATGCCGGTCTTCAATTTCAAAGTGGGCAAGCAGGAATTTCCCGGCAAGTTTCTTCAGATCGGCCCTGACCAGCCCATCATCATCGAAGGAATCCACGGTCTTAACGACAGGCTTACAGCGATGATTCCCAAGAGCCAGAAGTTCAAGATCTATATCAGCGCACTCACTTCCTTGAACGTAGATGACCACAATCGAATCCCAACAACGGATACGCGGCTGATACGGCGAATTGTCAGAGACAGCAAATACCGAGGCCATTCTGCCAAACGGACCATTTCCATGTGGCCCTCCGTAAGAAGGGGTGAGGAGCGGAACATTTTTCCATTCCAGGAAAGCTCCGATGCCATGTTCAACTCAGCATTGCCTTATGAGCTGGCAGTGCTTAAGCGTTATGCCGATCCGCTTTTAAGAGAAATTGGGGAAGATGAACCGGAATATGCGGAGGCAAAGCGACTGCTTAAATTCCTGCATTATTTCCTGGTTATAGAAGATGAAAGCCTGATCCTCCAGACTTCAATCCTTAAGGAGTTTATTGGCGGCAGTTGTTTTCACGATCAACCGGATTGATTGAGGAAGTATGCTATAATTAAGGATAGTTCTGGAATTCTTTGGAGGTTCTGTTATGTTCGAAACCCGGGATGATTCCTATTCTGATCTGTTCAGCAGTTATCTGACCCCGATTCTTGCGTTCGGGGGTTCTGCTCTGGTTTTTATTCTTTTGGTACTTCATAATGAAAGCCTCTTGGGATATCTGGATGTTCAGGATATGCAACAGGCGCGGATCCTGGTGAATGTTGTAGGAATCATTATTGTATTTCTGTTGTTCAATACCAGCTATTATGCCCTTATAAGCTATCGGCGGATACGGATGCTGGTGATGTCCACCATATTCCTGGCAGCGGGGCTCATCCTGTTGACGGGCCTTATCAATGGCCATCAGGGCGCCGGAAATGCGTTTGAGTATCTTCGTATGGAGCTGATCAGCAGATCAATTCCCCGACTGATTCTGGCCTGCGGAGTTCTGGCAGGGGCGCTGCTACTACAAGAAAGCCAGTTCGGTGTGACCAACCAGCGGGTTATCAAGCTTACACCGATCCTGTTTGCCGGAGGAATTCTCTGGCTGGACCAATGGATTGGTGGGCGTCTGGCCGGGCTGCCCCCCGAAACAGACCTCCACATGGTCCAGATTGTGATGGAGTACGTGACGGCGGCCGCTTATGTCATGGCCAGCGTTGTATACATTTGGGGATACCGACAGAAGAAAAACCGATTTGTCATCCAGGCGGCCGCAGGGCTGATCGTCCTTGCCTTTGCACAGGCCATTATCATTGCTTATGGATTTCCCCCGGATCTCACCAATATTGCCTTCGGCACATTTCAGACGGTTGGCCTTCTGATATTTTTTGTGGCGATGTTTCGAAATAATATTGATATCCCTCTGGCTGAGCTGGTCAATGCTGAAAAACAAATCAAGCTGTATGCAGAAAACCTTGAGAAGATAGTAGAACGACGCACCGCAGAGATAAGGCAGGTAAATGCCAGATTCATCAGGGAGATGGATTATGCCCGCAGCATTCAACAGTCGCTGCTTCCGCTGAAACGATTAAATTTTAAGAAGGCAGTATTTTATTCGGAATACTATCCCTGCGAACGTCTCAGCGGCGATTTCTATGATATTTACAGAATTGACGATGATCATGTGGGGATGTATGTGTTGGATGTTTCGGGTCACGGAATTTCCGCAGCATTGATGACGATGTTCTGCAATAACTATATCAAGTCCACCGAACGTCTTATTAAGCGCTACAGGGGGCTTAAACCCCATCGGAATCTAAAGCATTTTTATGAAGAATTCAATAAAATGAATTTTCCGGAAGAGATGCATATGGTTATTTTCTTCGCCTCCTATGATCTTACAACTCAGATTCTTACGTACTCTTCAGGAGGAATGAACTGCCATCCCATACTTGTGCGGGCAGACGGAACCTGGGAGTATCTTGACAAGAGCAACGGATTCCCCATTTGCCGCCTCAGCGATTTTTTTGAACCGGATTACACCAGCGAGTTTATTCATCTACAGGATGGGGATCGCTTGATTTTTTATACCGACGGCCTGATTGACAAGGACAAAAACAGTATATTGGATCAGGATGAACTGGTGGAGCTGATGCTGCAGTACCGGGACCAACCAGCCAGGGTTATGAACCGGGCTCTGACGGATCGCATAGATAACGCGGTCGCGCAATTGGATGATGATGTTACCTATTTTATAATGGATATCACTGCATAGGTGTTCGGCAGCAAGGGTTAATGAGAGGGTGGTTTTGTGAAGGACATTGAAGTCTTGTCAGATTTGAAACAGATTAAAGCTATTTCTCATGTTTATAGAATTCGAATCCTTGAGGCTTTCCATAATCAGGCAGCTACGGCAAAACAGATTTCCGACAGGCTGACCGAACCCCATGCCAAGGTGAATTACCACATCAAAGCACTGACAAAGGTTGGAATTCTAAAGCCGGCCGGGGAAAATATCCGAATGGGTATTGTTGAAAAATACTATCAGCCCTCGGCAAAAAACTATCAGATCGATTCCGGAATTATGAAGATGAGCGATGCCAAGGTTAAAGCATCGGTAGACAGCGCGTCCATCGCTAATTTTGAACGGGCGGTGCGTCAATTCTATGAATCCATTGAGCTGAAGGAACGGGCGGTGGCCAATCGGATCGATAATTTCCCGGATCTTTACCTTACCGATACAGAGGCGAAGGAATTCTTTGCCCGCCTGGACGACCTGGTGCACGCCTATGCGGCTGAGCATAATGAAGAAAGAGCGGAAACCAAGCGCCACTTTGCCAGCATCATGCTGGTTCCCTGTGATGAATGAAGAAAAGTTTCGACTATGCGGAGCTTTTTTTTTGTTCGCAGGACACGGGCAGTGGGTACAGAACTTAATACACCTGAAAGGGCAGGAAATGTTTGCGTATGGCGGACAATACGGTATAATTGATTAGAGGAATGATTAATTGTTCACGCAATCGCACTGGAATTCGACGAATATGACAAAGGAGACAAAAAATGAACGATATCCATGAGTTGGGGTTTCTTAAGGAAAAAATTCAGGAATTGAAGGATCAGGGGGTTTATCGCAAACTTCCGGTTATGGAAAGCGCCAGCGGGGCGGAAGTAATGTTGAATGGAAAGTCTGTAATCAACCTGTCGTCAAATAACTATCTCGGTTTTGCCAATCATCCCCGGATGAAAGAGGCGGCTATAAAGGCTGTGGAAAAATATGGTGTTGGCTCCGGCGCGGTTCGGACAATTATCGGCAATATGGACATTCATGAAATCCTTGAGGAAAAACTGGCCAAGTTCAAGCGGGAAGAAGCTGTCATGGTGTTCCAATCCGGCTTCAACTGCAATGCCGGCACCATTCAAGCCATCACGGAGAAAGGGGACGTCATCATCACCGACGAGCTGAACCATGCCAGCATTATTGACGGATGCCGCCTCTCCCGTGCGGATAAAGTGGTATTCAAGCACAGTGATATGGAGGATCTTGAGCGCATCCTAAAGGAAAGCCAAAGCAAATATACCCGTATGCTCATCATCACGGACGGTGTATTCAGCATGGACGGGGATCTTGCCCGGCTTCCGGAAATTGTGGAATTGGCAGAAAAATATGGTGCAATGACATATGTGGACGATGCTCATGGATCCGGTGTATTGGGTGAAAATGGCCGGGGAACAGTGGATCACTTCCATCTGCACGGACGGGTTGATTTCTGCATTGGCACGCTTTCGAAGGCCATTGGTGTTATTGGCGGCTACGTTGCAGGGTCAAAAACCATGCAGGAATGGCTCAGTCACAGGGGCCGGCCCCTGCTGTTCTCCACATCTCTGCCCCCGGCTGCTGTTGGCGCCATTATTGAAGCGGTGGATATGCTGACGGAAACCACGGAATACACAGACCGCCTGTGGGATAATGCACGGTTCTTTAAAGAAAAAATGAGCGCCTTGGGATACAATACAGGAAAGAGCGAGACACCGATCACCCCGGTCATCATTGGTGATGAGGCTCAGACCATGGCCTTCAGTCGTAAGCTGCTTGAAAACGGTCTGTTTGCATCAGGAATTGTATTCCCCACGGTGCCTAAAGGGACAGGGCGGGTACGTTGCATGGTGACAGCCGCGCATACGAAAGAACAGCTGAGCCGCGCGGTGGATATTTTCGAAAAGGTCGGCAAGGAAATGAACCTGATAAAATAGCAAAGCAAAGGAGCCGTTTCGAAAGTGATATGCTCCCCATAAGGTAGACAGATGAAATAACAAAAATCTGTTGCCGAATG
>CAZYQI010000018.1:0-69863 GCA_964649745.1 uncultured Peptostreptococcaceae bacterium
TTAAGTGCTGTATTTTTGTTGGCCGAAAATGCTGTATTTTACTTGACCGCTAACAAATCATCTGACATCAGTATAACTCAAAATAACATTTTGCGGAGACTCGCCGAATAGGTTCTCTTGATCTTGAACCTTCCGGAGTAATGATTCCGTTTTCTAATACAATCTATCTAACGTAGGATTCCCCTTCCCTGCTATTTCCGCTTCAACAGCCAGATGATAACCAAAAACCGCCGGGCGATGGAACTTTTGGCATGAAAGCTGCAATACAACAGACTGTTATAAAATAACCCCCTGGAGGTTCTTATGAGAAAAGTCATTATCACCTGTGCCATCTCCGGCGCCGAAGTGACCAAAGAGCAAAACCCCGCAGTCCCTTATACCCTTGAGGAAACGGTACGTGAAGCCAAGAGCGCCTATGATGCCGGTGCTGCCATTGTCCATCTGCATATGCGTTGGGATGACGGAACCCCTACCCAGGATAAAGGCCGCTTTGATGAAGCGATGAAAGCGATTTGCAAGGTTTGCCCCGACCTGATCATTTTGCCCAGCACCGGCGGCGCCACCTGGATGACGGCCGAGGAAAGACTCCAGCCGGTTGAACTCTCCCCAGAGATTGCCACACTGGATTGCGGGAGCTGCAACTTTGGAGGCGACGACGTGTTCGTGAACACAGAGAATATGAACATCGCGTTCGCCAGTCGGATGAAAGACCTTGGCGTGAAGGCTGAACTTGAGTGCTTCGAGAAGGGGATGATCGATAATGCCATGAAGCTTCATCGAAAAGAGCTCCTTCAAGCGCCGCTTCACTTCAACCTTGTATTGGGAGTCAACGGCGCCATGACTGCAACGCCAAGGGACCTGGCCTTTATGGTAGATTCATTGCCAAGGGACGCCACATGGTGCGGCACTGGTATCGGGCGTCATCAGATGGACATGGTGGCGATGTCTGCCATCATGGGAGGACACGTACGGGTTGGTTTTGAGGACAACATCTATCTGGAAAAAGGGGTGCCTGCCCGTAGCAACGGTGAACTGGTAACCAAGGCTGCTGAAATAATACGTCTTCTGAAACGCGAGGTTGCAACCCCTGCAGAGGCCAGAGAAATTCTGGGGTTACAGCATCGTCAGTCTTTGTAGCATGTTTTCAACCACAAATCCGATTCAACAATCCTTAGAAGTTTGGCGGAGGCAGTGGTAAATCATTAACACCTCATTACCAGGGGCTTGAGAAACGTTATGGAATGATAATACAAAGCGTTCGAGTTGATTTCTGAACAGCTTTTTTCCAAGCACATAATCTTAAAAAAGTCGAAGACTACAGCGCCTGCTCACATCTCAGATAATCATTTCCGTGCAGTATCCAAATTGATGAAAGGCGAATTACCGCAATTTGAAATTTACTCATGGTAAAATCTAGCTGATGAATATGTTTTGTAATTTAAAATGATACACTTATATAGTAAAAAAAACCGTAATGCGCCATTGAACAAACACGAAAACACAAAATCCCTAAAATGATTCTGGAGGCGCTGTATGAGAATAATAACAATTGATAAGACCAATATTGATCACGAGCACATATGCTGTGCCATTGGAAATGACAAGCAAAATCTAAACAGAGCCCACTCAAAAAAAGAATGGATGAAAGGTGAATTTGATAATGGGCTTGTATTTAAGAGACTTGACCAACGGGGGAAGGTGTTTATTGAGTACTCCCCCATCGAAAAAACATGGAAGCCCATAATCGGGAAGAACCATATGGTCATCAATTGCCTATGGGTTTCCGGACAATTCAAGGGCAAAGGCTTCTCAACGCAGCTGCTTGACGCGTGTATCGCAGATGCCAGGCATCAGGAGAAGGATGGCATTGTCGTTGTAAGCAGCACTAAAATAAAACCCTTTCTCACAGACAAAAAATTCTACGTGAAGCACCACTTTGAACTCATCGATAAAGCACCGCCCTATTTTGAATTGCTGGTTCTAAGGCTAAATGACAATGGGGAGAACCCAAGATTCTCAGACCATGTAAAAGACGGAACCTGCACCTACAAGGAGGGGTTTTCATTCATCTACTCCAATCAATGCCCTTTCATGGATGAATACGTAGCACTCCTGAAGGAAATAACTCAAAAAAACGGAATACCGTCCCATATACATAAGCTTAGTAGCTTTAAAGAAGCACAGGAAATGGGCAGTCCCTTTGGGACACTTGGAATCTATTTCAATGGTGAATTTCAAACACATGAATTGATGTCGGAAAAGAAATTCGAGAAGTTTATTGAAAGCTATAAAAAATAGAGCAGGCGATCGGATACTCCGCTGGAATACAGCTGCTCTGTGAATTCTTCAATGAAGTCCATCATGTATCCTTACGCAGTATCCCAAGGTACTCCTCATAGGCAAAGGTTCGCCCTCTTAGAGCGTTCCCCACCTTTCTTATGATCCCTAAGTCCTCCAGCCTCTTAATGGAAGTTGAAACGGTGTTATATGCCACATTCAAATCGTTGGCAGTTTTCCTTATATCAATAATGGGTGTATGTTCCAAGTACGCAAACATTCTAGAAACCGACTTGGTTGTCGTATCATTTTCAGCTACCAGCTTCAGGTTTCTTTCATGTAATTCAGTTAAGCGATCAATGCTTTCCAGAGCATCGTCTGCCGATTCATAGATTCCCTGGAGAAAGAATTTGACCCACTGCTCATAGTTTCCCTTTTCCCGTACTTCCGTCAAACGGTCATAGTATTCAATACGATTCCGTTTTAAAAAATAGGAGATATAGAGTGTCGGATAGGCAAGGAGTCCCTTCTCCTTCAAGTACAGATTTACTATCAGCCTGCCGATCCTGCCATTGCCATCCAAGAATGGGTGAATGGTTTCAAACTGATAATGAATGAGAGCTATCTTGATCAACGGATCTGTCCCATCCGCCATGTGGATGTATTTTTCAAGATCGTTCAGCGCACTCTGCATATCCGTGACATTGGGCGGAATGTACCTGGCGTTTTTCAGTGTGCTTCCCTGGGGGCCTATCCAGTTCTGGCTTCGCCGGAACTCTCCCGGATTTTTCTCCCCACCACGGATATCCTGCATCAGCACGTCATGAACTTCCAGCAATAAACGATTACATAGGGGAAGCGATTTAAGCCGTTCTTCTGCAAAATCTGCAGCCTTGATATAGTTTATGACTTCAGAAATATTCTGGTTTGTGTTCTCTTCCAGATTGGGATCCAAAATATCGTCCAGTGTTGCCTGTGTGCCTTCAATCTGGGACGACAACAGGGCTTCCTTTCTCACATACATTGAAACGAACAGAGGGACACTGGGCAACCTGGTTGAAACAGCATCAAGCTTCGCCACCGCTGCGTTGGCCTTGGAAAGCAAATTGCTCATACTCTCATCGAAGCTTAGTTCTGGTTTTGGAGGGAGCGGCATTGGTAAAAATGATAGATACATCATTTCACCGCTTAAGTTTGATCTGTATTCTCCTAAACGGTTCATCCGCATAACCTCCACTTGAAATTATACGTCCATTATAGTCTTGTTATTTCAAATAATCAATTATATTTGAAATAACAAGGATGACGGGTGGGTCCTATTTCAATCATGAGGTTATTGGGTAGTCATGCTCGGGCCAATGACACAGATCGAAAGGGACGTCCCTATTGATTAAAATACCCAGCTCTTGAACAATTGGCTGAGAAGGTCATTGTCTGCGGCTCCATTGAAAATTCTTTGAAGTGTAAAAGGAAACAGCACCTCAAAAGGTGCTGTTTCCAGATAATATTTAATCCGAGCAAGAAAGCTAACGTCCCGTTTTGCCTTTGTACATGTTTAAATATTTGTCTAACTGCTCTTCCTCAAGAATTGCAATCATCTTCTGAAAAAGGCTTGAATCGCCTGTGACCGCATATGCTTCAAGTGCATTAAAATATTCTAATCGAGATTCCTTTTTTATCGAGATAGGCAAAAGTGCATTTGCCATGAGCTGGTAATTCATAATAAGTCTCGATGTTCTACCATTACCATCGACAAAAGGATGTATTCTTACAAATTCAGCATGAGTCCATGCTGCACATTCAATTGGATTTTCAAATGTCTTTTCTGATAAATCCATATAAAAAACTTTTATCTGAGCGTACATATCACTTGGTGATGGTGGGGTGTGTTCAGCACCTGAAATATATACATCTACATTACGATAGATCCCACCGGGCATAATATTTTCCATCAAAATAGCATGAATATCTTTGATGATATTTTCGTTGAGTAAGAGTCCATCTACAATACAGCGTTTAACATATTGATAGGCTTTGTTGTGGTTGATAACCTCGTAAAGTTCTCTTAAATGCTTCCCGCCAACTGATAAACCTTCTTCAAGAACAACTTTTGTTTCTAAAAGGGTGAGTGTATTACCTTCAATAGCAGTTGAATTATGGGTATACTCGAGTTCGAAAGCCTGTCTGTAACTATTCAAACTCACTTCTGGAAGATCGTTTTTTATTTGGTTGTACCGTTCAAGCTTTTCAAGCATTCTACTGTGCTTAATCTCGATCACCTCATTTCAACTTATTTCAGTTCATTTTGAAAATACCCCCAATCAACTTAAAAGTCGTTTGAGGGTATTTCCGTTTGGTGGAGACGAGGGGAATCGAACCCCTGTCCAAGAATACATAACAATCGGTTTCTCCGAGCGCAGCCTCTGATTTAGGTTCTCGTCCTTCCTGACGCCCAAGGGCAGGCTTCAGGTTGGACCAGCTTCAATTGGGCCCGATCAGGTCAAAGCACCCCTAATCATCGTCCCTTGCAGGGGGTTTTACCTACTCAGCAGTGGCAAGAGAGAAAAACTACTGGTAAGTGCTGCAATTAAGCAGCGTAAGCGTAATTATTGTTAGCGTTTATCTTTAGTGCCCCAGTTCATTAACGTGTACCCCAAGGCGAAAACACGGCTCGCTTCCGATTGATCAATACCCCTGTCGAAACCTGTACGCCCCCGTGTGTGGGGTGAATAGGTGAACGGCTTCAGATGGCGGGTAACCCTCTGAGCCGGTAGTGCTGTTTTTCATTCGCCTCTGCTTCTATCCCGCAGGGCCCGTTCGATGTCGCGCTTGGCATCCGATTTGGCCATGTCATTGCGCTTGTCGTAAAGCTTCTTCCCTTTGGCAACGGCTATCTCCAGCTTCACCAGACCCCGCTCGTTGAGATAGACCTTCAATGGTATGAGGGTATAGCCCTTTTGCGTGGTGTAGCCGATGAGCTTTTTGATTTCTCGCTTGTGAAGCAGGAGCTTACGCCGGCGAAGTGGATCCGCATTGTAGCGGTTTCCCATCTCGTATGGGCTTATGTGCATCTGCACCACCCACACCTCGGCATCCTTCACTTCGCCGTAAGCTTCCCCAAGGCTGACCTTGCCTAGGCGCATGGATTTTACTTCCGTGCCCGTGAGCGCTATGCCGGCCTCGAAAACCTCTTCGATGAAGTATTCGTGACGCGCTTTTTTGTTTTGTGCCAGCAGTTTGCCGATTGCCATGGTTTTTTCCTATGCCTGAAATGAGGTTTCGGCCCTAACTGTCGGCCCGATACTATAATTCTAACACAAACCTTAAGACTAAGCAAAAATGCTGCAAATTCGCCATGAATTTGTAATTATCGGGGCCTTTTACAGGGTGTCCGGTTCTTTTCTATGATAGATTCGTTTGGCTTCCTTGGCGGTGTCACTTATGATGGCGTCAATTTCTCTGAGCTTTCCGTGGATGGCCTCCAGGGTTTCCGGTGACACCTCATAATAGAGGTATAGGTCTTCCAAGCGCTGAAAGGTATGATGAAAATCGTTTCCCAGGGCGATGAACGGCGCCAGGCTCTCAAGGAATTTGATGGCATTGCGGAATTGATCCAGATCGATTTCGATGATTTCGATGAGCTTTTCTTCCCGGGTAAACTCCCTTAAGGGAAGGGGATACGGCTTGATGCGTTCTAAATGATATTTCCCCGAAGAATTGACGCTGTACGCATATTCAATTTGGACACCTGCTTCTTCAAATTTCACGATGCACATCTTGCTGTCCACCGACTGGATTTTGGCACCCATGTTCCGGAGCTTCATGGTCTCAGCCAGCGCCTCTGCATTCATTGGTCCTTTCATAGGGGTCCCTCCAGGTAAGTCGATTTACTCTTGCTAATTATGTTATACCGCGAAAGCCCTGTCTTTAAAAGCCTGTACGAAATATTTATTCCCCACCTATGGAATTTGCCGATGTTGAGAAAAATCCCCACCGAATACAGTGGGGATTTCCTTATATGCGCAATTTACTTTCTTCACATCACCGTTTCTTGCCGCGTCCAGCCTTCGCAGCCTTCTTAAGGCCGGATTTTTTCCGTTTATCTCCCTGCTTATCGGGTCTTCCCTTTCGGGAGCCCTCCGGGGCCTTGGCCGGTCTTCCGTTTCCGCCCGAGGCCCGGGGAACAGTCTTGGATACAGCAGTTCTTGGTACGGCGGCGCGTTTCACAATTCCCGCCAGACCTTCTCCTCTGGCTACCGGATTGGTCTCCAGACTTTCCAGAATAACAAAGCCCACCTCCCGCATCTCGACATTGGCCCGGTCCACACGGATACGCACCCTGTCACCGATGCGGTAGGCCTTCTTCTTGCGCTCACCGATCAACTGGAGGTTCTGTTCGTCATAGTGGTAGTAATCATCATCCAGATCGCTCATGCGGCAAAGGCCTTCAATGGTGTTCTCCAGCTCAATGAACACGCCAAAGCTGGTGACGCTGGAGATGATTCCGTTGAATTCTTCGCCGACAAACCGGATCATGTATTCGGTTTTCTTCAGATCGTCCACTTCCCGCTCCGCCTGCTCGGCATTGCGTTCACGGTCCGAGCTGTTCTCGGAGGCCAGCTCGACAATCCCAGCCAATTGGCTGATCCGCTCCGGGGTCAGACGTTTATGAAGCATATCCTTTATGATCCGGTGAATTTGGAGATCCGGATAGCGCCGTATGGGAGATGTGTAGTGGCAGTAGAATTCTGCCGCCAGGCCGAAGTGGCCCAGACACTCCGGTGAATATCGGGCCTGTTTCAGGGAGCGCAGCATCAGCTTGTTGACAATGTGCTCCTCCGGCTTCCCCGCTATTTCCTTCAGCAGATCCTGCATGCTTTTCGGCTTAACCTCATCTCCGGTAACCTTAAGCTTGAAGCCGAAGTTCCAGATGAATTTCTGAAAGTTCTCTATCCGGGTAGGATCGGGGTTTTCATGAACCCGGTACACAAAGGGCACTTCCATCCAGTTAAATGCCTCTGCAACCGTTTCATTGGTGATGAGCATGAATTCTTCAATGATGCGGTTAGCGGTTCGCCGTTCCCGTTCGAACACGTCCACAGGCTTTCCATCCGGATCCAGGGTGATATAGGGCTCCGGGAAGTCGAAGTCGATGGAGCCCCGCTGTTCACGGCGCCTTTTTAGGACAGCTGCCAGCTCTTCATAAAGCTTGAAATCCTCCCGCAGGTATTCCAGGCGAGCCAGTTCCGGCCGGTCCACCCCTTCCAGCATGTCGGACACATCGGTGTAAACCAGGCGTTCTGTGGTATTGATGACGGTTTCGGCAATTTCATGGCTGATAACGCCGCCCTGAGAACTGATTTCCATAAAGACAGAGAGGGTGAGCCGATCCACATGGGGATTGAGGCTGCAGATGCCGTTGGAAAGCCGGGGGGGCAGCATGGGAATGACTCGATCGATGAGATACACGCTGGTTCCCCGCTCGAAGGCCTCCTGGTCCAGCTTGCTCTTCTCCTTCACATAGTGGGTTACATCGGCAATATGAACCCCCAGCCAATAATGGCCGTTGGGCAGCTTCTCTAGGGAGATGGCATCGTCCAGATCCTTGGCGTCGGCTCCATCGATGGTGACAATACGCTTCTGTCTCAGATCCTTACGCCCTGCCAGCTCCTCCGGGGAAATCTCCTGGGGAATGTCCTCCGCTTCCTGCATAACCTTCTTTGGAAATTCCTCCGGCAGCTGATATTGACGGATGATGGACAGGATGTCTGTACCCGGATCCCCCTTGAAGCCCAGGATCTCTGTAATATTCCCTTCCGGGTTCCGCCGTTCTTCCGGCCACTGGGTTATGCTCACCACAACCTTTTGCCCGGTTTGTGCGCCCTTCAGTCCCGAAGCGGGTATGTAGATGTCCTTGTTGATCTTCTTATCGTCCGGCACCACAAAGCCGTAATCCTCCTGGCTGGTAAAGGTCCCGACAACCTTCCAGTTGGCTCTCTCCACCACCTGTACCACGGTACCTTCCTTGCGTCGGGAATCGGCAGCACTTTCCACCACCTTGATGAGAACCCGGTCCTGATGCATGGCTCCACCCAGCATGGAGGGTGGAATGAACACATCATCCTCACGTCGGGGAGAAACACTGACGAATCCATACCCCTTGGTTGTCATCTGCAGCTTGCCGTTAACCAACCCGAAGTGCTCCGGTATGGCGAATTTTCGTTTTTTCGTCTTGATCAAAGCGCCTTCCTTGACCAGTTCCTCCATCAGTTCCACCAAGGGGCCTACGTCCTTCCCCTCTACATGAAGGAACTTTGCCACATCTATATCCATCAATGGATGATCCGCTTCCTCTTTAAAGAACGTGAGTAATTCCTGCTTGGTTATCATGGCGCCGCCTCCTGTTTATAGATGGATCCCGATAGAAAAACCGGTGTTTCCGGTACCTTCATTATATCAGAAGATACCCGGAAACACCGGTCTGTAAGCGTTATATCTATATTGATTCCACGTGTATTACCCCAGGAATTTCAGAAACAGGGGGGCAAATACGAGGGAAACGATGGTCATCAGCTTGATCAGTATGTTGATGGAGGGCCCGGAGGTATCCTTGAACGGATCCCCTACCGTATCGCCAACTACCGCCGCATGATGGGTTGGCGAACCCTTGCCGCCGTAATGTCCTTCTTCAACATACTTCTTGGCATTATCCCATGCGCCGCCGGCATTGGCCATGAATACAGCCATCAGGACACCGGTTACCAATGCGCCGGCCAGCATCCCGCCCAGAGCACTTGTTCCAAGGATAAAGCCCACTGCCAAAGGCGAAATAACGGCCATCAGCCCTGGAATAATCATTTCACGAAGAGCTGCAGTGGTGGAGATATCAACACATCGGGCGTAGTCCGGCTTAGTTGTGCCTTCCATAATGCCCGGCATTTCGCGGAATTGGCGGCGAACTTCATCAATCATCTGGTAAGCGGCCTTGCCCACGGATTCCATGGTCATGGCAGAGAACAGGAACGGAAGCATGCCCCCGATAAAGAGGCCTACAACAACGGTTGGATTGAGAAGGTCGATGGACTCCAGCTTAACCGCCTGGCTGTAGGCAGCGAACAGAGCCAATGCCGTGAGGGCCGCGGAGCCGATGGCAAAGCCCTTTCCGATGGCCGCTGTGGTGTTTCCTACAGCGTCCAGCTTATCGGTGATTTTGCGAACTTCCTTGGGAAGCTGGCTCATCTCTGCGATCCCGCCGGCATTATCGGAAATAGGTCCATAGGCATCAACTGCAACGGTGATGCCTGTGGTTGCCAGCATACCCACTGCGGAAAGCGCAATGCCGTAAAGTCCCATCGCCTCATAGGCAAGGAGCGTGGCTCCCGAAATGCATACAATGGGCCAGCCTGTGGAGTACATTCCCACCGCAAGGCCGCTGATGATGGTGGTGGCCGGTCCCGTCTGTGATTGCTCTGCAATCTTCTTAACGGATTTGTAATCAGCCGACGTGTATATCTCTGTAATGGTTCCGATCAGCAGACCTGCAACAAGACCTACCCCAATGGCAATGGCAGCCTTGTAATCGCCGAACATCCATTTGCTCATAAGGATGGAACCGATAATAACAATACCACCGCTGACATACATGGACATTTTCAATGCCTTGTGCGGATTGGAATTCTCATCACCTTTTACGAACAGTGCACCGATGATGGATGCCGCAATACCGACTGCCGAAAGCAGCAGCGGGTATGTGACTCCCGCCGTTGGATTCTCGATCAGAACACCTAGGGTGATGGCGGCAATAATGGAACCAACATAGGATTCGAACAGGTCGGAACCCATCCCTGCTACGTCTCCCACGTTATCACCTACGTTATCGGCAATAACCGCAGGGTTCCGGGGATCATCCTCCGGTATACCCGCTTCAACCTTGCCCACCAGGTCCGCGCCCACATCTGCCGCCTTGGTGTAGATTCCGCCGCCAACACGGCCGAACAATGCCATGGAGGATGCGCCCAGACCGAAACCGGTAATGATTTGCGGGTCGCCGACAAGAATGTACAGATATCCGACGCCCAAAAGACCAAGACCTACAACACTCATGCCCATGACTGCACCACCGGAGAAGGCAATCTCCAGGGCCTTGTTCATGCCACTTACACGGGCAGCATTAGCTGTGCGCACATTGGCTTTGGTGGCCACTTTCATACCAAAATAGCCAGCAAGCACAGAAAAAAAAGCCCCGTTTATAAAACACAGCGCAGTCTGGTAGTTTATTCCTATTGTGATTATAACAGCCAGCACGCCTACAAAAACAACCATTGCGCGGTACTGGCGCCTTAAGAAAGCCATGGCCCCTTCCTGTATGTAGGAAGCAATTTCCTTCATTCGATCCGTACCCGGATCCATCTTGTTGATCCGAGTTGCCAGATAATAGGCAAACAACAGACCACAGACCCCCAAAGCGGGGGAAATATACAACAAACTGCTAGTCATTCAATACCCCTCCGTCCCATAAGTGCTTTACTCGCCGAGAATTACCAATACCAATGACGCTACGATAAAGAGTACTGCAGAAGCCTTTGTAACCTTGTCGAAAATAGCATCGTACCCGCGGGCTTTTTGTTTCCCGAAGATTTGTTCTGCTCCACCGCCGATAGAACCGGACAATCCTGCACTTTTGCCGGATTGAAGCAGTATGCTGGCGATCAGAACCAGACAGCATGCAACTAAAATTACTGTAACAGCTATTGTCATATTCATTTCTCCTTCCAGTCAATTGACACGCTAATCATACCATATGTCTAAGACTTACGGCAAGCGGCATTGATATTTACTTGACATGAAAACCTTTTCCTGTTTTATAAGTTTTACTTTATTCTCATAACGAGCAACCGCCCACCGGGACTTTATATGTCCTGGCAGGCGGAGCTCAATTGTAATCGTCCGTTCTTCATAAACAAGCTGATTGAATGATCCCTTTATCGCAGGTTGTAGAACGCATCCATACCGGCATACTCCGCAACATCGTCCAGCATTTCTTCAATGCGGAGCAGTTGATTGTATTTCGCTACGCGATCGATCCGAGCCGGTGCGCCGGTCTTGATCTGACCCGCATTCACTGCAACTGCCAGGTCTGCTATGACAGACTCATCCGTTTCACCGCTGCGGTGGGAAACAACTGCCGTGTAACCAGCCCGTTTAGCCATTTCAATAGCATCCAGGGTTTCTGTCAGGGTGCCGATCTGGTTCAGCTTGATCAGGATGGAATTTGCAGACTTCTCTTTGATCCCTCTGGAAAGACGCTCGGTGTTGGTTACGAAAAGATCATCTCCAACGATCTGGCACTTTTTGCCTACCCGTTCAACCATCATCTTGAAGCCAGCCCAGTCTTCTTCATCATGGCCGTCTTCGATGGAGATGATGGGGTACTTATCAACCAGTTTTTCATAGTAGTTAACCAGCTCTTCCGATGTCATTTCAATGCCTTCCCCTTCAAGGACGTACTTGCCTTTTTCCTTGCTGTAGAAGGAGGATGCAGCGGCATCGATTGCCAGCATAAAATCTACGCCAGGCTTGTAGCCCGCTTTTTCAATGGATTCCATGATAACTTGAATCGCTTCCTCATTGGATGCCAGGTTGGGAGCAAAACCGCCTTCGTCGCCCACTCCTGTGGCAAGGCCTCTTTTGTTCAGTACGCCCTTCAGTGCGTGATAAACCTCCGCTCCCATACGAAGTGCCTCACGGAAATTGGGTGCACCCACCGGCATGACCATGAACTCCTGGATATCCACGTTGTTGTCTGCATGGGAACCGCCGTTGAGGATGTTCATCATCGGTGTCGGCAGTGTCTTGCCGTTGGTGCCGCCGATGTATTGGTAAAGAGGCATGTTGCGGGATACCGCAGCCGCCTTGGCAACTGCAATGGATACACCCAGGATGGCGTTAGCGCCCAGTTTGGCTTTATTGGGTGTGCCGTCCAGAGCAATCATGGTTTTGTCGATCGCCACCTGATCCAAAGCATCCATGCCAATTACTTCCGGGGCAATGATTTCATTGACGTTTTTAACGGCTGTGAGAACGCCCTTGCCCATGTAACGGGACTTGTCGCCGTCACGGAGCTCAACCGCTTCATAAACACCGGTGGATGCGCCGGAAGGAATGCCGGCACGGCCCATGGAGCCGTCTTCCAATACTACTTCCACTTCAATTGTAGGATTTCCCCGAGAATCAAGAATTTCACGTCCGTATACGCTTACGATAGTTGCCATGTTTTTATTCCTCCTGAGTTTTAGTTGGTTTAAAATCAAAACCTTTAGCCGCAGATAACACGAATCACTCTGTACGCGTGTAGACCTCCCTCTTGAGGGAGGTGGCGCCGAAGGTGACGGTGGGAGTTGTTTGGTTCTTACTCCCCCTTTCACTCCGTGACATCCCCCTCAAGAGGGAGATGGAGCACCATCGCCTACCCCTAAGTAAGGCAATAATCCGTGTTATCCGTGGCAAATTTACTTATGCCTTTTCTATCAGGCTGATGCCTTCCATCTCTTCCGGCTGTTTCAGGCCCATCATCTGAAGCAATGTGGGGGCCAGATCACTGAGCCGGCCGCCTGCTCTCAGCTTCACATCCCCTTCCCCTACAAGGATGCAGGGAACCGGGTTTGTGGTGTGGGCAGTCATGGGGCCGTTGGTACTGGGATCGAACATCTCCTCTGCATTGCCGTGGTCCGCCGTAACAATGGCCTTGCCTCCCATGGCGAGGAGCTTGTCCATCACCTGACCCAGGCATTCATCCACCGCGGTAACGGCTGTAACCGCCGCGTCATAAAATCCTGTATGCCCCACCATGTCCGGGTTGGCGAAGTTCAGCACGATGAGGTCGTAGCTTTTTTCATCCAATCTGGCCAGCAGCTGGGCTGTTACTTCATGAGCCGACATATCCGGTTTGAGATCGTAGGTAGCCACCTTAGCCGACGGCACCAGGATTCGGTCCTCTCCTGCATAGGGCTCCTCGATGCCTCCGTTGAAGAAGAAGGTAACGTGGGCGTACTTCTCAGTCTCGGCAATGCGAAGCTGTGTCTTGCCCAGACTGGCCATGTACTCACCCAGGGTGTTGGCATAGGAGTCCGGCTTGAACACCACATGAACATTTTCTATGGTGACGTCGTACTGGGTCATGCAAACGAAATGAAGAGGGGTTCGGGCCCGCTCAAAATGCTCGAAGTTCTGGTCTACGAGAGCCCGGGTAATTTCTCTGGCCCGGTCAGGCCGGAAGTTGAAGAAAAACACCGTATCCTCAGCCCCCAGGGTGGCAACCGGTGCGCCGTCTTCCATCAGAACCGTGGGCATCATAAACTCGTCGTCCTTGCCTGCTGCGTAAGAATCCCGGACAGCCTGCACCGGATCGGATGCCTGCTCCCCTGAGCCGAACACCAGCATACGGTAAGCCCGTTCCACACGGTCCCATCGTTTGTCCCTGTCCATGGCATAGTAGCGCCCGGAAATGGATGCCACTTTGCCGATGCCGTTCTTTTTCATCCAGTCGGTGAGGTCCTGCATGTAGCCGACAGCGCTTTGAGGCGGCGTATCACGGCCATCCAGAAACGCATGGACATAGACCTTTTCAAGGCCTTTTTCTTTGGCTATCCTTAAAATACCTTTCAGGTGATCCATATGGCTGTGAACGCCGCCGTCCGAGAGAAGACCCATCACATGGAATGCGGTCCCCTTCTCTTTGGCATTGTCCATGGCGGCAATGACCTCAGGCATTTTCTCAAAAAGTCCTTCTCTAATATATTTACTGATTTTTGTCAGGGGCTGATAGACAATCCGTCCTGCTCCGATGTTCAGATGACCCACCTCGGAGTTTCCCATCTGGCCGTCGGGCAGGCCGACATCTTCGCCGCTGGCCCCGATCAGCGTGTTCGGACAGGTCTTCATCAGCTTCAGAAAATTAGGAACCGATGCACCTGCAATGGCGTTGCCGTCGGTGTCTTCCCTGTATCCCCATCCGTCCAGGATGATCAGAGCTACTGGTTTTTGCATGTTTTCTCCTTACAGTACAATGCCTGCCATAAATTCAAAAGGCCTTCGTGACATCCCCCTCGAGGAGGGAGATGGAGCCGTGTATGTCTTTTTACAATGTCTTAGAAATTCACCAACTGAACGTAGCTGTCCGGCTTCAGGCTGGCACCGCCAACCAATGCACCGTCGATATCCGGCTGATCCATAATCTCACTGACGTTCTCAGGCTTCACGCTGCCGCCGTACTGGATGCGTACCTCTTCAGAAACCTCGGAGCCATATAATTCTTCTACAACCTCTCGGATATACGCGATAACATCATTCGCGTCCTCCGCACTGGCAGTACGGCCTGTTCCAATGGCCCAGATAGGCTCATACGCAATGACGACCTTGATTGCATCTGCGGGGCTGACACCTTCAAGACCCTCAACCACCTGGCTCTTCACGAAGGATTTTGTTTCTCCCGCTTCCCGTTGCTCCAAGGTTTCCCCACAGCACATAATGGGAAGCATGCCGTGTTCGATTACTTTCTTAACCTTCAGATTTACGCTTTGGTTCGTTTCATTAAAATACTGGCGACGTTCGGAGTGGCCGATGATGACATAATCCACACCCACTTCCTTCAACATGGCCGGCGCAACTTCTCCGGTGAAGGCACCATTTTCTTCGTAATGCATGTTTTGGGCTCCCACCTTGATATTGGTGCCCATGGCCGCCATTTTTACAGAATGCAGCAGTGTAAAGGGAACACAAAGCACCACTTCTACATCGGTACCCCATACGTCTTCCTTAATCATATCTACAAACGACACTGCCTCGGGGATGGTTTTGAACATTTTCCAATTGCCTGCAATAATCGGTTTTCGCATGAGGTTCTCCTTTGACTTACTTATCGTTTAGAGCCGCTATTCCGGGAAGCTCCTGACCTTCAAGAAACTCCAGGGATGCTCCGCCGCCGGTAGACACATGGCTCATCTTTTCTCCATAGCCCAGTTGGTTGACCGCCGCCGCACTGTCTCCGCCGCCGATTACCGTTGTTGCAGCGAGATCGGCCAGGGTTTCTGCCACCTTCAGTGTGCCCTGAGCGAATTTCGAAAATTCAAATACACCCATGGGCCCGTTCCAGACCACTGTTTTGGCTGATTTCAGTGCATTCACATACAACTCGATGGTTTTGGGACCGATGTCAAGACCCATGAAGCCTTCGCCAATATCGGCTCCGGATGTTACAACCGCTTCCGTGTCGGCACTGAAATCCGCACCGCAAACGTGATCCACCGGGAGAAGGAACTGAACGTTCTTTTCCTTGGCCTTGGCAATCATCTCCAGGGCGTATTCCAGCTTATCCTCTTCCACCAGGGATTTCCCGATGGTGTGGCCCTGAGCCTTGAGGAAGGTGTATGCCATCCCACCCCCGATGATGATCCCGTCGGTTTTTTCCAGCAGATTCTCGATAACCTTGATCTTATCGGTTACCTTGGCGCCGCCCAGGATTGCAAAGAAAGGACGCACCGGGTTTTCCACTGCATCACCCAGGTATTTCAGTTCTTTCTGGATCAGGTAACCGCAAACGGCGGTTTCAACAAAGGCGGTAACGCCTACAGTAGACGAATGCGCCCGGTGAGCGCTGCCAAAGGCATCGTTCACATAAAGGTCGCAAATGGAGGCCAGGTCCTTTGAGAACGCCTCGCCGTTCTTGCTTTCCTCCGGACGGAACCGCGTGTTTTCAAGAAGCACGATGTCTCCATCCGCCATTTCCGCCACTGCCTTGCGGGCATTGTCACCAACCACCGCATCGTCTGCAGCAAACACAACGTTCTTTCCAAGAAGCTGGCTCAACTTTTCGGCAACCGGCTTAAGGGTTGCAGAAGCATCCGGCCCTTTGGGCTTTCCAAGATGAGAACACAGAATCACTCTTGCGCCGTTTTTTACAAGGTATTGTATGGTGGGCAACGCCCCAACCACACGGTTATCATCGGTAATCACGCCATCCTTCAGGGGTACGTTGAAATCGCATCGGACCAGGACCCGTTTCCCTGAAACCTGGATATCTTCAATCGTTTTTTTGCTGTATGTTGCCATTAATGATCCTCCCAGTTCGATAATCTGCGAAAACGGATGTCCCGCGCGGTGATTTGGGTCCCGCGCAGGACATTTCATGCCTGATGCAATTGTCGCAACTGTTTTCCGCGATTATTTGCTGATCATCAGTCTTACGAGGTCTACCACACGGTTGGAGTAGCCCCACTCGTTATCGTACCAGGAAACCACTTTGAAGAAGCGTTTTTCGCCCTTAAGATTATTCTGGAGGGTTGCCAGGGAATCGTAGATGGAGGACCGCTGATCGTGGATAAAGTCTGTGGATACCAGTTCTTCGTTGCAGTAGCCCAGGATATCCTTCAGGTAGGTTTCGGATGCTTTCTTGAGCAGACCGTCGATCTCTTCAATGGATGTATCCCGGGAAGCTGTGAAGGTAAGGTCCACTACCGATACGGTTGGCGTAGGTACACGGAAGGACATCCCCGTCATTTTGCCTTTTGTTGCGGGAAGCACTTCGCCAACTGCTTTTGCAGCGCCGGTTGTGGAAGGGATGATATTGATGGCTGCAGCACGTCCGCCTCTCCAGTCTTTCTTGGAGGGACCGTCTACGGTTTTCTGTGTGGCCGTGTAGGAGTGGATGGTTGTCATCAGGCCTGTTTCAACGCCGATGCCCTCTTTAAGAAGCACGTGGACCACAGGAGCCAGGCAGTTGGTTGTGCAGGATGCGTTGGATACGATATGGTGTGCGGCAGGATCGTATTCATTGTCATTGACGCCCATAACGATGGTCTTAACATCCCCTTTACCGGGAGCGGAGATAATGACCTTCTTAGCGCCGGCCTCCAGGTGACCCTTCGCTTTTTCGGAATCTACGAACAAACCGGTGGATTCGATAACATATTCAACACCCAGCTCTTTCCAAGGAAGATCTGCAGGTGACTTCGTTGCTGCGATACATCGTGTTTCACGGCCGTTCACCACGATGATGTCATCTTCAGTGAGCTCCGGCTTGCTCTTCTTTGTGGAGATATCCCCTTTGAACTTACCCTGTACGGAATCATATTTCAGTTGGTATGCAAAGTAATCCGCGTCGGTTGTAACATCTACAACGGCTACAACATCCACTTCCTTGCCCAGAAGTCCCTGCTCCGCCATCGCATTGAAAACCAGTCTTCCGATTCTTCCAAACCCATTGATTGCAACTTTTACCATTTTACTCTTCCTCCTTATATGTTTTTAAAATTTGTTCTGCCGCCTGTTCATCAGTGACCAGCACCAGTGCTTCATTAAGCTTTGATATGGAGATGATGGCCTCTGCCTTTTCTGCCCCCCCCGCTACTGCGATGAGGTGATTTAATCCTTTAAACTGCTCCAGGGAGATGCCGATGGTGCTGAGTTCGTGCACGATCTGCCCTTCCTTGTTGAAATAGTAGCCAAAGGCCTCTGCTACAGCGCCTTTCTCCAGTATTCCATCAATCTCTTCTTTGCTGAGATTTCTTCTTCTGGCCATGGTTTCGGCTTTACCGACACCAAATACAAGTACATCGATACGCGCCACCAGCTCCACAATTTCCTTTATCAACGGCTCGTTCATTAATGTATCAATGGAAAGCTTCGATAGAAAATCCGGAGTATAAAGCTGTTTGTATTGAACGCTCAGCTTTTTTGCCAGTTTCTCTGCCAGGGTGTTGGCCTGATACTCCGCCTTGTCTCCAAGACCACCCCTTGCCGGAATGACGATAAGGCCATCCTTTGTCTTGCCGTCCTTTCGATAGGCGTCGATCAGGTGATACAGGGTGGAACCACCTGTAATTCCCAGAACGCTTCCCCCCGATATGATGGATTTGAGATAGGCGGCTCCGGCCTTTCCGATGTCCTGAAGGGCGGCACTGACGTTAGCTGCCTCACTGGGAACAACAATAACCTTGCGGATCTTAAGCAGCTTTTCAAGCCTCTGTTCAAGCCCTTGGAGGCCCCTTACATCGTGAAAAAACAGCCCCAGACCGTCAAGGATGTTCTGCCCGGACTCCGATATACTCATACCCTCTGATGAAAATTCTAAAAGCCCATTTTCTTTAAGAATCTGTGCTTCTTTTCTGAGAACCCTTTCCGTAAGGCTCAACGCCAGAGACAAATTGCGCCGTCCGATGGGCTGCTGATAGCAAACGGTTTTCAGAATGTTGTAACGAACCTCCAGCAATTCAGCAATTTCAGGAGTTACAACCCTTATAATCTCGCCAATCTCTGTCATTTCGGAAGATGCGGGATGTGCGTTTTCCATCATTCTGCAACCACTTCCTTTTCTTTCGGGACTCATTACGTCCATGCGCTCTTTTTGAGTCCCGCTCAGACGAAAAAATTTTACACCCCTATGTTACCATACAGGGGGGGAATATTCAAGGGACAAAATGCGTCCAGCGGGACATTTTTTATATTCATTTTTCCCTCACCAGAATCACCGTGCGTATTCCATTGATTCTCACGACGTCCTGCGTCAATTCCTGCATCCTGCCCCCAGAGGAAACAACATGCTTTCCGCACGACAAAACCTGCATGCCGCCAATCCCGGGGATTTTAAAATCCAAATCTGCCCAGCCCGCATAGTGAATGAACAAAATCTCTGCATAATCTTCCGGATAGGGGGATACGATACTGATAATCACCGTGTTGTCTTTAACAAGGAGTTCGTGGAAAGCCTTACGGATAACATCTGCGCGGCCCTCCCCGAAAATCCGTTGGGATTTTCTGAACGTTAACAGCTCTCGGAAGTACACCACTAAATCATCATGGGCCTCCCTATAGCTCCAATCCACCTGATTGACGGAATCTGCGGCGTTATAAGAGTTATGGTGTCCGTGCTTTGTGCGCATAAATTCCGAACCCATGGAAATGAAGGGAATCCCAAAGGCTGACAACAGCATGGAAAGGCCCAGTCTGGCCATGGCCTTATGGATGTCAAAGGACTGAATGGGTTCAACCTTCACTATCTTATCATAAAGACAAAGATTATCGTGACAGCTGAGATAATTCACTGTTTCTGTTGCCGCATCGGCAAACCCCCGTTTGTTTTCACTTAACGCGATACTGCCGGAGAGCCCCAGGGCAACCCACTCTTCATCGCCGGTTTGACCGGTGATGAACCCCTCTTCGAATCCATCGTTATTGCCTTTCAGATCGTTGCGGAAGTCATCATTGAATACCGCTATGGGAAGCCCCCTCTGGGCACCCTTAAGAAACCGGCATTCCTCCGGAAGCCCACTGTCACCGCCCACCCAGGGCTCACCGTAGAGCAGTATGTCCGGTCGGAGAGCCGTAAGCTCTGAACAGATTGTCTTCACCGTTTCGCGGTCATAAAGACCCAAAAGGTCGAAACGGAATCCGTCCACCTTGTATTCTGTAAGCCAGTACTTCAAGGAATCCACCACAAAACGGCGAACCATCTGCTTTTCCGTAGCCAGCTCATTGCCCACTCCTGAACCGTTGGTAAACTGATGGTTCAGATCAAGCCGGTAATAATAATTGCTGGCCAGGTAGTTAAAATTTGATTTGGCCCCGTGGAACGTATGGTTGTAAACCACATCCAGCACCACCCGGATCCCCGCTTCATGGAGTGCCTTTACCGCCTCCTTCAGCTCAAGAATGCGGCCACGGCCGTCTCTGGAATCCAAGGAATAGGAGCCCTCCGGCACATTAAACAGCACCGGATCGTAGCCCCAGTTGTACTCCCAGGGATCCAACTCATCCACCGTGGCAAAGTCGGCCACCGGCAGAAGATGCAGATGGGTGACGCCCAGCTCCTTAAGATAGTCGATTCCCGTGGCATATCCCCCAGCCGTTTTGGTACCCCGCTCCGCAAGACCGAGAAATTTCCCTTTATACGTAATCCCCGACTCCGGATGAACAGAAAAATCACGGATATGCGCTTCATAAAGCAACAGATGCCCGGCACGGGGCATTGGCGGAACCGTATGATTCTCCCAGCCCTCCGGACTGACCGTTGACGGATCCACAATGAACCCTCTCTTACTGTTGGGTGCAGCAGATTTCGCCCATGGATCCACGACCTCAAAGTCCTGACCGAAGTGACTCACCAGATAGGTGTAATACCTGCCTTCCAGGTTTTCAGACACCTCAAGAAACCAGCATCCGCTCTGGTCCCGGATCATGGGGAACTCACTGCGGTAATACTGGTTCCATGTTTCGTAAATGGCAACCTTAACACTCTCAGAGGTAGGCGACCAGACCTTGAAAAGGGTCCGGCCGCCGCTGAGGGTGACCCCAAAATCACTTATCTTCAAAAGCTCAGGTGTAATCGCAATGGGTTGGGTCACAATGGTTTCTCCTATTTAGGAACCGCCCGGGTCTGCCATATCCCCGATGCGTACTCCCCAATGGTGTTGTCCGACGAAAAGGTTCCTGAACAGGCGATATTGACAATGGCGGACTCCAGCCATTTGCTGCGATCCCGATACAGGCGCCCCAATCGGTTGTGGGCGGAGACATAGGAATCAAAATCCTTCAATACAAAGAATTCATCATTGAATTGAAGCAGAGTGTCCTTTATTCCTTTGAAGTCTTCCGGGCCCACGCCCAGAAAATCGTCTGTCAGCTGGTCAATAATCTTCTTGATTCGAAGGTCGCTGCGATAAAGCTCTATGGCATTATAGGTACGCGCCCCGTAAAGCTGGTAAACTTCTTCCTCCGTGAGACCGAAGAGCATGATGTGATCGTCACCCACCTCCCGGTGGATCTCAACATTGGCACCGTCCAGGGTGGCGATGGTGATGGCGCCGTTCATCATAAACTTCATATTCCCTGTGCCGGAGGCTTCCTTGGTGGTGGTGGATATCTGTTCGCTGACATCGGCAGCAGGGATCAGCTGCTCTGCCAGTGAGACCCCGTAATTTTCAAGGAAAACCACCTTGAGCTTGTCACGGATTCGTTTGTCATGATTGATCTTATCTGCCAAGGTATTGATCAGCTTGATGGTCTGCTTGGCAATGTAGTAGCCCGGCGCTGCCTTCCCCGCAAAAATAAAGGTATGCGGGGTAATATCGGCGTCCGGATCATCCAAGAGGCGATTGTAGAGATGCATGATATGCAGAACATTCAACGTTTGCCGCTTGTACTCATGGAGTCGTTTGGCATGAACATCAAAAATCGAGCAGGGATCCACTGTAATCCCGTTGCGCTGTTTGATCAGTTCCACCAGCTTGTCCTTGTTTCCCTGTTTAACAGCTGAAATCTTTTCCTTGAAGGATGCATCGTCCTTGTATTTCATCAGGTTGCGCATATTCAGCGGAGTCTGTATCCAGGATTCGCCAATGGTTTCCGTTATCAGATCCGCCAGCTTTGGGTTTGCGTTGAGCAGCCAGCGCCGATGGGTGATGCCGTTGGTCTTGTTATTGAATTTATGCGGATACACCTCGAAGAAATCCTTCAGCTCCTGCTTTTTAAGAATTTCCGTATGGAGCTGTGCCACACCGTTGATGCTGTAGCTGCCGGCAATGGCCAAATAGGCCATACGAACCTGTCCGTTGGCCACAATCGCCATATTGGCCACCTTATCCGTGTCTCCATTGAACCGGGCAAACATCTCCCTGCAGAAGCGTTCGTTGATTTCGTTGGTAATCATCCATATCCGTGGCAAAACCTGTTGATACATCTCAACATTCCACTTTTCCAGCGCCTCGGACATGATGGTATGGTTGGTGTAGGAAATAACGGAGGTGGTGATGCGCCATGCCTCTTCCCAGCCCAAGCCTTCGTCATCCAGCAGCACCCGCATCAGTTCCGGTATAGCCAGAGCAGGATGGGTATCGTTGATGTGAATGGAGATATGGGCATCCATCTCCTTCAGCGGAACGCCTTTTTTCTTGAAGGAACGCACAATGCTCTGAACCCCCGCAGACACGAAGAAGTACTCCTGTTTGAGTCTCAGCAGTCGCCCCTCTTCATAGGAATCGTTGGGGTACAGCACCTGAGAAATGGCCTCCGCCGTATGCTTCTGATCGAAGGCCCGCATAAAATCACCCCGACTGAAGGTGGAATAGTCGAACTCCGGTATAAAGCTTTCCGCGCTCCACAGCCGCAGTGTATTGACGGTGCCGTTCTTATACCCCGATATCGGCGTATCATAGGGGACCGCAAGAACGGATTCATAATTTTCCGTAAAAAATTTGTCCTTTCCATTTTCCTGATACTGGTGTACCGTGCCACCGAAACGAACCTCTACGGCCTTATCTGCCTTTCGAACCTCCCATACGTTACGATTTTGCAGCCAGCGATCCGGGTACTCTACTTGGTACCCATTGACGATTTTCTGTTCGAAAAGCCCATAATTGTAGCGGATGCCGCACCCGTGACCCGGAATGGCCGTCGCTGCCATGGAATCCATAAAGCAGGCCGCCAGCCTGCCAAGACCGCCATTTCCAAGCCCCTGATCCTTCTCAATGGCCGCAATCTCTTCAAAATCAAAACCCAGCTCATTTACCGCTTCCCGGACCACATCGCTGATTCCCAAATTCCTGAGAAATGCCGGCAGAAGCCTGCCTGTCAGGAATTCCATGGAAAAATAGTACACCTGCTTCACATTTCGTTCCCGATAACGGGTTATGGTATCCACCCAGTCCTCTGCGACATATTGACGAACAAGGCTGCCCAAAGCGTTGTATCTATCCCATGTGCTGGTTTCATCCACCTTCTTGGCGCTGCGCACCTTCAATTCCCGTATATATTGCTCCTTGAACGCTTCTTTATCCAGATGCATACCCTCACCTCTTCACGGTTTCTATGATCTCAAAGCCCTGCCAAACGGTTGTACAGGTCGTTGTATAGTTTTGCAGAGTGGGTCCAGCTGTTGTCCGCTTTCATGGCGTTTTTTTGAATGGTTTTCCACTGCCCGGGATCTCTGTAGCATTGAAGGGCATAGCGTATGGAATGGAGCATTTCATGGGCGTTGTAATTACTGAAGCTGAAGCCGTTTCCTTCTCCACTGAATTCATTCCAGGGCTCCACCGTATCCTTAAGGCCTCCGGTTTCACGAACAACGGGAATGCTGCCATAGCGCAGGGCAATCATCTGCCCTAACCCGCAAGGCTCAAAAAGCGAAGGCATGAGAAACAGGTCGCTGGCACCGTAGATCAGGTGTGAGAGCCCACTGTCAAAACGAATCTGCGCAGACAGTTTGTCCGGATACCACTTCTCAAAATCACGGAACATCTGCTCATATCGATGCTCGCCGGTGCCCAACACCACCATCTGCATATCCTGCTGTAAAATTTCATGCAGCACATGGGCGATGAGATCGAATCCCTTTTGATCCGTCAACCGGGTAATCATGGCCAGCATCGGCACATCGGCCCGGACCGGCAATCCCAGCTGCCGCTGGAGCTCCTCCTTGTTCTCCCGCTTGCGCCAAACAGAGGTGATATCATATGTGTGATGCAGGCAGGGATCCTTTTTCGGGTTATACATTTCCGTGTCTATGCCGTTTACGATGCCGAAAAGCGCCCTTTCCCGATCCCGTATGACCCCATCCATATGCTCTCCAAAAAAGGGATTCTGGATTTCCATGGCATACGTGGGACTAACCGTGGTTACATAGTGAGAGTACCGTATTCCCGCTTTCATGAAACTGATATTTCGGTGGAATTCCAGTTCCCCGGAATTGAAATAGTCCATGGAAAGGTTAAGCAGATCCGGAAGGATTTCTGCCGGGAATATCCCCTGATATTTAAGATTGTGGATGGTGAAAACCGTGCGAATATGACTCATACCAGGCCGGTAGAGGTAGTCATCACTGAGCAGCACGCTGACGATACCCGTGTGCCAGTCGTTCAGGTGAATAATATCCGGAATGAAGTCCAGAGGCTCCAGCATCTCCAAAACCGCTCTGCAAAAGAACGAATACCGTTCTCCGTCATCAAAATATCCGTAAAGGCCATCCCTGTTGAAGTAGAATTCATTCTCAATCAGATAATAAGGGATTCCGTCATAGGTTGCCTCATCAACTCCGCAGGACTGGCGTCGCCAGCTCATGGACACGGTGCACTCGGCGACTCTTTGGCTGCCCTCCAGCAAGGATGGCGGTATGGCACCGTATTTTGGGATCACCACACGGACATCCACGCCCATTTCTCTGAGCTTTTTAGGCAGTGCATGAGCAACGTCGGCCAGACCGCCGCTTTTGATAAACGGCACCGCCTCCGATGCCACGAATAGAACTTTCAATAGAGCACCTCCTTGTTTAAATCGTCACGCCTTTCTTGATCACGTAGGGATGCCCCTCATGGCCGAAAAGCATCTTCTTCTTCGAAATGGACACGTTTTTGTCCAGAATGGCGAAGTTCAGGCTGGCCGTTTCATCGATATAGCAGTTCTGCATCAGGATGCTGTTTCGGATGATGGCCCCTTTCCTTATGGTGACCCCCCGGCCTATGATGCTGTTCTCCACCGTGCCTTCGATGTGACAGCCATTGGCAATCAGGGAGTTGGATACGGAGGAGGTGTCGCTGTACTTGGTGGAGGGTTCGTCCTTTATTTTTGTGAAGATAAGCCCATTGCTGAAAAACAGATTCCTTGACACATCGGGATTCAGCAGGTCCATATTGGCCAGATAATAGTTCTCAATGGAGTTGATGCACGCAAGATATCCGTCAAAGGGATAGGCGTTCACATGAAGCTCCTGAATGCGGTTGAACAGCACCTGCTTCAGATAGTCCCCGTCACCCATATGAACCCCTTCCTCAATGATGTCCGTCAGAAGGTCTTTTTTCATGATGTAATTTTCGGTGGAGATGTTGTAGTATTTCTTTTTACCCAGGTTCTTGCCAATACCCAGAACGTTACCGCCTTCGTCCAGATTCAGCGAATCACAGTTGATGAACCGGCGCACACTGTTGTCCATATGCTTGTAGAGAATGGTGATGTCCGCACCGGTGTCCTTATGAAACTTGATCGCCGGTCTGAAATCCGCGTTGCAGATCATATAGCTCCGGGAAATGACCACATATTTAGCCCGGGACATATAGAGAAAATCCAGATGGTTCTTGAAATTCTCAATATCGCCCCGGCGCTGCACCACATCGCTGCTGCTCATCATCGGGTTCATAACGAACAGCCCTCCCCGCTTCCGATCCAGATCCCAGTACTTGCCTGATCCGAAATGGTCCATCAGGGATCTCGCCTTCCCTTGGGTGAACACGGCCACATCCCGTATTCCACTGTTCACAAGGCTGGACATGATAAAGTCAATAACCCGGTACCGGCCTGCGAAGGGTACCGCTGCCAAAGGACGCACCGCTGTCAGCTCCTTGATCTGTTCTTCCGGCTCACTGAGATTGATAATGCCAAGGACATCCTTCATACGCTACACCCCCATCGCCGCTTCTGCGGACTTGTTCTCTCTGAAATACAGCAGAATTTCTTTGCTGTCCGGGGCCCCTATGCTGGTCCCGGCAGGCACGGTCTCGCCACTCATGACGATGCACCGGTGAACCTGTGCCCCTTCCTCGATGACCGCTCCCGGAAGGACAACAGAATCCACCACCGTGGCGCCGGCAAGAATCCTTACCCCCGGAGATATCACGGAGTGGGTCACGTGTCCGTCAATGAAGCAGCCTTCGTTGATCAGTGCGTCCTCCACGACTCCGTTTTGTGTGATGTACTGAGGTGGGCTGATGGGGTTCACGGAGTAGATCCGCCACTTTTTATCGAACAGGTTCAAACCGTTATCTTCATTGAGCAGGTCCATATTGGCTTCCCAAAGGCTGTGAATGGTCCCTACATCCTTCCAATAATCACCGAATTCATAGGCATATACAGGACTTCCGCCGTTTATCATGGCCGGAATTATATTTTTCCCGAAATCGTTCTCCGATTCCGGGTTGTGCTCATCGTCAATCAGCATCTGCTTCAAGCATTTCCAGTTAAAGATGTATATTCCCATTGAGGCCAGATTGCTTTTGGGATTGTCCGGCTTTTCATCAAACTCATATATCTTAAGATCCTCATGGGCGTTTAATATTCCGAAGCGCGGCGCCTCTTCCCAAGGAACCCGTATAACCGCAACCGTAAGATCTGCTCCTTTGTCCACATGATGCTCCAGCATGTTGGAATAATCCATTTTGTAAATATGATCTCCAGAAAGAATCAGTACATAGTCCGGATCATGTTCATCTATGAAATGGATGTTTTCGTAGATGGCATTGGCCGTCCCCTTGTACCATCGTCCACCCTCAGCTCCCACAAAAGGCGGAAGAACCCGTATCCCTCCGTCCATCCGGTCCAGATCCCAGGGGCTGCCTATCCCAATATGGGTATTGAGGATCAGTGGTTCATACTGGGTCAGCACGCCCACTGTCGTGATCCCTGAGTTGCTGCAGTTGCTCAGCGCAAAATCGATGATTCGGTATTTCCCCCCAAAGGGTACCGCAGGTTTGGCATTCTTTGCAGTCAGCTCCTTAAGCCTGGATCCCTGACCCCCTGCCAGAATCATAGCGACTATTTCCTGCTTTCTGTTACTCATGGCGTCCCTCCCACTATTCCATAATTTATTGGCCCCACAGCAGCCTGAACGGATTATGATGCTGTATTTCTGAATAATTTTTATGTCTATATACCCCATTCTTCCGTACCGGCACCACAATACACGGTTTTTTAGACAGGTATTTTTGGCCGTATTCTTTTTAGGTACCCTTCTATCATATGTACAATCACAACTTATTACATTTTTATTGTTTTTTCAATTATTGTAATAAAAAAACAGGACCCGCTTCTATGGTCCTGTTTCATATAGAGAAAAGAATTCAATTGCTTATCAGAAACGACGTCGCTTTGAGGAACCTGGAATTCCCATTTCCTCCCGATACTTTGCAATCGTTCGCCGGGATACCTGTACCCCTTGCCCGTTCAATACGTCTGCGATATGTTGATCACTGAGGGGTTTATGTGAATCCTCTTTCCCAACCAGTTCACTAATTTGAGTCTTAATGGACTGTGAGGAAACGCCCTCTCCATCAGAACCGCTGACACCACTCTGGAAAAAGTACTTAAGTTCAAAAACTCCCCGGGGACACTGAACATACTTCCCGTTAACCGCACGGCTCACTGTCGATTCGTGGACCCCCACCTTTTCCGCAATATCCTTTAGGGTCATGGGCTTCAGGTGCATCATTCCGTGATCAAAGAACTCCCTTTGGGTCTCGATAATCGAAACAACAACCTTATAGATTGTATTCCGCCGCTGTTCAATGCTGCGTATGATGCGAAGCGCCGACTGAAGCCGTTCGGTGATATAAGCTGATGCGTTTTCCTCTGTGTCCTTGCTGCGCACCATGCTCTGATAATAAGAGCTTATTCTGAGCCGCGGCGTTGCCTGGTCGTTGAGAAGGACCACATACTCCTGACCGACTTTTTCGATGGTTACATCCGGTATGATATAACGGACATCCCGGAGACTTGCAAAAATCCGTCCCGGCTTGGGCTCCAGGCCTCGGATAACATTCACGGCCTTTTGGATATCATCGGGGGTCACATTCAACGCCTTGGCAATCAGTGCAATGCGATTGGATGCAAGATCGTCCAGATAACTCTCAACAATGGGGATCACCAGGGAATTCCGGATCCCCTTCTGCTGAATCTGGATCAGCAGACACTCCCTGAGGTCCCGGGCAGCAACCCCATGAGGCTCGAAGGTTTGGATGATCTGAATCAAATCCTCCACTTCGTCTTCATCAACACCCAGCTGCTCAGCGATTTCATTGCAGCCAACCTTAAGGTATCCGTTGGTATCCAGATTTTCTATAATATAAACCCCGATTAGAAACTGGGGCTGTGTAAGCTTTGCAAACTGAAGCTGGTCCAAAAGATGTTCCGTCAGGGTGTCTTCATGGACCAAGAGTTGTTCAAAATTGAATTCCTCCCGGGTTTCCCGTTCTCTTCGCTGCCAGGAAGGTTCTTCGTCCCGCCAGTCCTTCCAGTCCATTTCCTGGCGGTTGCGCATGATTTCTTCTGCTACGGATTCCGCCGTTCTCCTTGGAACCTCGTTCGCAGGCTCCGAAGCCTCCGCACGGCCAGCCTTCTCAATGGGTTTTTCAGCAGAATCTCCGCCGGTATATGTATCCAGAACAGGATTAGACATCAACTGCTCCTGGATGAACTCCGTGAGCTCCACTGAATTATACTGAAGTATTTCAATGGCCTGCCGAAGCTCCGGCGTCATGACCAGCTTTTGGGTCTGAACCATATTCAGATTGAACTGCATTTTCACGGATTCATCACCTGCCTCTCAACACTAGCCCTATTATACCACAGACCTTGCCGGCTTTTCTTCTGGAGAATATCACCAATAAGCGCCTGTCACCCTATCGGATGACAAGCGCTTATCTTTCACTGGGTATAGCGACTGATTATTTCCTGATACGACCCATCTGCCTTCATTTTCACAAGTTCTTCATCAATTTTTCGAATCAGCTCCGGATCAATCTTCCGTTCCTTGCTGAAGCATAGGTACAGCCCTTCCGGCGCTCTGAGCGGCGTTTCGTGCTCAACCACTCTGTCCTGAACCCCCATTTTTTTAAGATAATATAAGGTAGACAGGTGATGATCCACCATGGCATCGATACGTCCTTCCAACAGCTTTTGAATATCCGTCGGCAGATCCGTCACCTCTTCAACCCTCATCTCTCCACTTTTCTTGGCGTTTTCGAACTCCGCTCCGAAGAAGTAATCCTGCACCATGCCGATCCGATAGCGCTTCAGGGATTCGATGGTGCCGTCGAATTTCACCGGGGAATCCTTTAGGGTGTATACAAACTGCGCCTCATAGGCCAGGGGTTCCTCCAGATAATGCATGTACGTTTCCCGTTCCTCGCTGTAGAACGCACAAAAAATACCGTCTGTGTCCCCATCCTGCACCATCTGCAGAGCTCTGGTCCATGGCAGCATCTTGATCTCAACGGTATATCCCTCCCGCTTGAATACTTCCGCCACCACATCCACAGCAAGACCCTTGATGACCCTGTTTTCTTCAAACGCGTACGGAATGTAGCTTTCCGTGACAAGCTGCACAATCTTCTGATCCAGCTTCGACTCTACTGTCTGTTTCGGTTGTGATTCAATCAGCACGTCGGCCGGTCGCTTCACGCACCCCGCTGCGAACACGGAAACAACGAAGAGAACGAGCACCATAAGCCCCAAAACCCTGTATTTATTAAAACCCATAATCGCCCTCCGATTAGGCTTCAAAAAGATCGGGAAATGTTATGACAAAGCTCACACCTTTACCCGGTTCACTGAAGCACTTAATTTCTCCGCCCAGTTTCTGCGTTACGATGTTGTACACCAGATGAAGACCCAGACCTGTTCCGCCCTCAGCCCCCCGTTTCGTGGTGAAGAAGGGATCGTAGATCCGTTCCAGTACGTCAGGGGTCATCCCTTTGCCGTTGTCACGGTAGGTTAAGGTATACAGGCTGCCAAACTGGTCAAATTCAATGGAGATCGTTCCCGAAAAATCCTTTTCGAATCCGTGCCGCAGGGAATTGGTTATAAAATTCGTTATGACTTGGGCGATAATCCCCGGGTAACTGGTGATTTCCAAGTTCTCTGGGCATTCAATCCCTACGCGGTGAGTGGTGTTTTTCAGCAGAGGGTTCAGACTGAGGAGCAGCTCTTCCAGATACGGCTTCACCTTAAACCGTCGCCTGTCTTCTGTGGTCTGATCAACAGAAATCTGCTTAAAGCTCCTGATCAATAGGTCCGCCCGTTCCAGATTCTTAGCGGTGGTCTGCAGAAACAGAGCGGTTTCCGCTACATATTCATCCAGTTCTGTCCTCCGGAGGGTCCCGGTCTTCAGTTTCCCGGCCATGATGGAAAGCTCTTTTTCAACATAGGATACGCTGGTTACGCTGATACCGATGGGGGTGCTGATCTCATGGGAGATGCCTGCAACAAGCCCACCCAACGCCGCCATTTTTTCGGAGTGCAGGAGCTGCTGCTGGGTCCTTTTCAGCCTGTCCAGAGCGGAAACCAACTCGTCATTCATGGCCATCAGTTCCTGATTCAGGGCCATCAGCTCGGAGGTGCGTTCCTCCACCTTGATCTCCAGCTTGGTCTGCACTTCCCTCAGCTCTTCTTCGGTTTTCTTGATATCTGTAATATCATTCCAGATGAAAACCTCATAGACATCACCGCCGATGGTGATGATTTCAGAGGAGGCATTGCCTATCCGCCTTTCATGGTTCTTGGTCTGCCAATGGCATTCAAAGTTCCGTACCCTCTTGTTGTATTGAAGCTGTTTAAAGAAGCGTCTTCGATCCTCCGGGTCCTCCCAGAGCTGAAAGTCCTCTGACGAATGTTCAATCACTTCCTCAGGAGAATATCCAAGGGATTCGAAGAACAATTCATTCACCTCAACGTATTTTTGATCCGAAAGACGTACAAGTCCTACCACTTCAGAAAGATTTTTAAATGCCCTGGCGTATTTTTCCTCGGAAAATGCCAGCGCCGCCTGAGTCAACTCCCGCTCCCTTACCATTAGGGAAAGACTTTCCGCCATGCCGTTGAATTTTTCAGCCAATCGGGCAATTTCCCCTCCGGTATCAATGGGGATCCGCAGTTCAAGATTACCCCGGGCCAGCTCTTCGGTACCCTGAACCAATTTTTCGATGGGAGCCGTAACCGATCTGGCAACTCTGCCGATAACCACAAACATTGCGCCGATCATCAGCAGAAGGGATACGACGGTTATAATGAGCTCCTTTTGCAAGGCCTGCTCTTTGTAATACGTTGTAACACCCACCGATATAATGCCGATGGGCTGCCCCTGATAGTTGATAGGAATTTCCATCCGACTTGTGAAGCGTGGAACATACTGCTCCCCGGCCGCTTCTTTGCTGAACACTTCACTGCCGGTAAGGGTTCGGACCGACACCCGGGCAATTTCAGGATCCAGCATCATGGCGTTGGCAATATCGGTCATTCCCGAATAGTTATAATTCCAAAGCGGGTTTGAAAAAACCAGGGATGCCAATCGAGAACTGGCAACCAGTTTATCATTGATCGCCCTTTCCGCTTCAGATTTTGTTGACCAATACTGGAAACCGGCCAAAAATACAAAAACAGATACAACCATCGCCAACAGAGGGATGATCAGTTTCTTCTCTATTGATGTCTTCCTATATATATCCAGCCAATGCTTCAGTATTTTCAACAAAATCACCTCTTGTTTTGCACTTATACCCGAAAGTCCGATAGGCATTCACCCATTGTTTGGTGTACACTATAGATATCATACGGGAGGTTCACATGTCCACAACATCCTTCAAAGTTTTTGCACTTTTCAATGAAATCAGTCTGAATAAAACGGCGAAGCATTTCGGGATACGTAAGAAATTCGAATGGGAGGATTTTCTCCGATTGGGCGTTGCGGAACTCAAGGGAATCATCAATGAGCCCATTGGAAAATTTGTGGATATTTTCCCCTTCGGAAGCATCGTCTTCATCAATCTTCAGCATCATGAAATTGTTGATATCGTAAATTACCTGATGACATTGGATCCGTCCCTTGCCAATGCCAACTATGATTATGCGGACGACTACAAGCTGGAGCTGACGGCGGAGGACGAAGCCGTGGACTACGATGCCATGTGGGTGCATCGGCTTGCGGACTATCAGACAGGGATCCTGTCCGTAGTTCTGGCAAAATCAGTGGCTCTGGAAAAGGTGGAGGCCGATATCGAGGAGCTTCTGGACGAAATTGAGCCGATCATCGACCGCCTTCAACACGGGAACCTCAGTGCCCGGGATGGTGCGGTTGCAAAGATAGCTGCTCGGATTCTCCGTTTTAAATACAGCACCATTTCCTATATTATGCTGCTGGACAAACCGGATATCACTTGGAACGACGCCGATGCGGAAGGGATGTACACGAATCTTTCCCGGGTCTTTGAACTGGACGAGCGCTACGACAAGCTCCAGGCAAAAAGCACCACCCTGATGGACATCCTTCAGATGTTCACCTCCCTGGTGCAGCACCGAAAGTCCAATAGCCTGGAGTGGATGATCATCGCCCTGATTGGAGTTGAGATTGTCATCAGCCTGGTGGATTTTTATCTGTTTAAGATTTAGGCGTGACGCGCTAACCGTTATGCGTTAAGAACAAAAAGGGAGAGATTGCCGCGTCGGCCTTCGCCTCCTCGCAATGACAAACCGTATGGTTGTCATCACGAGGAACGAAGTGGCGCGGTGATCTCTCCCTTATGCTTTAACTAAACCCTTTATTGCTGTTTCTTTTGCTTTCTCGTCCTTAGCACGTACCGCCTGACGCTCAGCGCCAATTACCGCGCATCCACCTCATACGGCTTGCCGCTGGCAGCCGGTGCCACGGCCTTCCCTACGAAGAATACCAGCACCAGCAGGGTGATAACGTAAGGCATGGTGGAAAGCAGGTCTCCGTTGATCTGGACTCCGATGCTGCCCAGATAAAACTTGAGGCCGTTGGTGGCGCCGAAGAGCAGACAGGCCACCATGGTGAGCCGGGGCTTCCATTTACCGAAGATCATGGCTGCCATGGCAATGAATCCATGGCCGGAGATAAGGCCCGGCCGGAAACCCGCTACGATGGCGATACTCATGGCCGCACCCCCAAGACCCGCGAAGAAGCCCGACATGATAACACAGAAATAGCGGACCTTGTAAATATTCACACCCACGGTATCCGCCGCCTTGGGGTGTTCCCCCACCGCACGGATCCGCAGGCCCAGCCTTGTTTTGTTCATCACATACCAGGTTATGAATACCAGGGCGATTCCAAGGAACACCGTAATGTTTTGGTTGAACACGCTGTCGGCGAACCTTGCCCATACGCTGTCGGGATTATTCTGGAGCAGGGTGGAGAAGAACTCATTAAAGGGCTTGGGCATCTTGTGCTCAACGGAAGGTGTCATGGTTGCACCGTCGAACATGCGACGGGACAGGAAGAATGCAACCCCCGGAGCCAGAAAGTTAATGGCGATGCCGGAAACCACCTGGTCTGCGTTGTACTTGACACAGGCGATGGCATGGAGAAGTCCGAAAAAGGCTCCGGATAGGCCGGCAATGAAGAAGGACAGCCACGGGTCCCCGGTAATAACGCCTGCCGCCGCACCGGCAAAAGCGCCGATGATCATCATCCCCTCCAGGCCGATATTGACGACGCCGGAATTTTCTGTGATAACGGCCCCATTGGCCGTGAAGATCAGAGGGGTGGCATACATAAAGGAAGTGCCGAGGATATAACCGATTGCTAAAATCATAGCTTCCATATTATTCCTCCTCTCCTACGATTTTCTTAAGCGGCTTCAGAAGCGGTTTGAAGATACGGGATATGGCAATGAAAAAGATAATGGAGCCGATCACGATGCTGACCACCTCGGAAGGAACCTGAAGGGACTGCATCTTGGTGCCGCCGTAGTTCAGGGCTGAGAAAAGGACCCCTCCCAGTACGACCCCGATGGGAGAACTGTTGCCTATCAAGGCCACCGCGATACCGTTGAAGCCGTACCCTTCCGAAACAGCCAGCTTGGAAACGTGATAGGATACCCCGGATACCTGCAGGGCCCCTGCCAGACCGGCAAGACCCCCGGCAATGGCCATGGACTTCACCACACAGGCATCCACATTGATCCCCGCATACCGGGCAGCTTCCTTATTGAAGCCCACCGCACGGAGCTCGAAGCCCTGGACCGTCTTGAACAGATAGTAGGCGACAACAGCAACCACCACCAGGGAGATCGCGATGCCCCAGCTCACCTTGACCCCCGGTCCTACCAGCCATTTGAGACCATCGATGGTAATCCTTGCGGACTCATGGATATCATAGGTGGATTCAGGCCCGGGATTCTTGAGGGCCGGAATGTACACAACAAAATTGGAAAAGTACAGGGCGAACCAGTTCAGCATAATGGTGCTGATGACTTCATGAACACCGAAGCGGGCCTTGAGCCATCCTGAAAGTCCTCCAAACAGCGCCGCTGCCAAGGTGGCCCCCACCAGTACCACAGGGATATGGATGATGGCCGGCAGTTCCAGGGCATAGCCAAGGACTGCCGCAGTAAGAGCCCCGATCATAAACTGACCTTCGGCTCCGATGTTGAAAAGTCCGGTGCGAAAAGCGAAGGCAATGGACATACCGGTTAAAATTACCGGCATGGAGTACACAACGGTCTGGGCCAGATATTTGGGTTTTGATACGACCCCCTTCAGCATGGTGCTGTATGCCTTCATCGGGTCATATCCCGCCAGGGCCAGCACCACTGCTCCTACCAAAAGTCCCATGATAACCGCCAAGATGGTGACAATAAGGGTTTCATTCAGGAACAGCCTCTTCAGTTTCATTCCCAGGCTTGTGTTAGCGGGCATGGCCTGCACCTCCTGACATCATGAGACCCAGCTCATTTTCATCCGTATTCTTGGCATTGACATGCCCCACAATCTGACCTTCATAGATAACTGCAATATAATCGGACACATTGAGAATCTCGTCCAGCTCATAGGATACCAGCAGGACTGCCTTGCCCTTATCCCGCTGTTCCACAAGGCATTTGTGAACGAACTCAATGGCCCCAACGTCCAGTCCACGGGTTGGCTGTGTGGCAATCAGCACCTCCGGATCGTTGGTCACTTCCCGGGCGATGATAACCTTCTGTTGATTCCCACCGGAAAGGGCTCGGGCCAACAGATGGATATTGGTGGGACGGACATCGAATTTTTCAACCAGCTCATGGGTAAATTTCTTGATCGCCTCAAAATCCAGTCTCTTCTTCTTTGAAAAAGGCGCAATACGGTAGTTTTCCAGAACCATGTTCTCATACATGGTGAAGTCCATCACCAGGCCATGCTTCTGCCGATCCTCCGGAATGTTGCAGATCCCTGCCTCGAAAATCTCCCGTACCGTATGCCCAGCTACCTGTTTCCCCTTGATCCAAATTTCTCCGGATTTTATGGGCCGAAGTCCGGTGATAGCTTCTACCAGCTCCGTCTGACCATTTCCGTCAATACCGGCCAGGCCCAGGATTTCCCCTTCCCTCACGATCAGGTTCATGTTCCTTACCACCTCAATACCGCGGGAATCTTCTACCGTAAGTCCCTTGATCTCCAAAACGGTTTCGCCGCTCTCACGATCCCCTTTTTCCACTGCAAAGGTAACCTCGCGGCCCACCATCATGGATGCCAGATCACTTTCTGTAACCTGGGCAACCTCTACCATGCCCACCCTCTTACCCCGGCGGATAACGGTGCAGTAGTCTGCACAGGCTTTAATTTCCTTTAGCTTGTGGGTGATGATGATGATGGTCTTTCCCTGTTCGGTGAGCTTACGCATGATGCCGATCAGTTCCTGGATCTCCTGGGGGGTGAGCACGGCAGTGGGTTCGTCCAGAATAAGGATCTCTGCACCTCTGTACAGGGCCTTGAGAATCTCTACCCGCTGCTGCATCCCAACGGAAATATCCTCTATCTTTGAATCGGGATCCACGGTCAGGCCATACTTTTCAGAAAGGGCCTTCACATCCTCCCGGGCTTTGTCGAGATTGAGATGCCCCATCCCCACAACCGGCTCCATGCCCAGTATGATATTTTCAGTAACAGTAAAGTTATGCACCAGCATGAAGTGTTGGTGGACCATCCCTATACCATACTTGATTGCTACGTTAGGGTTCTTGATGGCGGTTTTTTCACCCTTGATGTATACCTCCCCCTGGGTCTGATGGTACAGACCGTAGAGGATATTCATCAGGGTTGTCTTACCTGCGCCGTTTTCACCGAGGAGCGCATGGATTTCGCCCTTATGAACGGTTAAATCAATGTTGTCATTGGCAACGAAGGAACCGAACACTTTCGTGATCCCTTTCATCTCCACGACTTTTGTATTAAAGTCGATGGCTTTATTGTCCAATTGCCTGCCTCCTAATCCAAATTGACCGCTTATGCTCCGATACTGAAACGCTTATAAACATCATATGATAAAACCCCGAATAAGTGCATTGAAAAGTTATGGATTTTAATTAAAAAGGGATTCTGCATTAAAACAGAATCCCTCTCTTCATGCTGTCACAGGACTATTTGAAGCTTTTGAATTCCTCTTCTGTTTTAGGAACAACGATTTCGCCCTTGATGATCTTGTCTTTAAGAGCCTTTACTTCTGTCAGAATTTCAGCCGGAACCAGTTTGTCGGAGGAGGGAGCGATATCTACGCCGCCTTCAGCCAAGCCGTAGGAAACCGTTGTGCCGCCTGCAAATTTGCCGTCTTTCATATCTTTTACCACGTTGTAAATACCGTTATCAACACGCTTCATAGCAGAGGTGATTACGTTGTCCGGAGCAAGGTCGTTCTGGTCGCGGTCAACACCGATGGCGAATTTGCCTTTTTCCTTGGCAGCTTCAATCATCCCGTTACCGGTTGCGCCGGCTGCATGGAAGATGATATCCGCGCCGTCAGCGTACATTTTTTCAGCAATGGATTTACCGGCAGCTGCATCTGTGAAGGAACCTGCATATTGGTTCAGCACAACACACTCAGGATTAGCTGCTTTTACGCCAGCCTGGAAGCCGTAATCGAATTCACGGATCAGTGCGAAATCAACGCCGCCGATGAAGCCGACCTTGTTTGTCTTCGTCATTTTACCGGCGATGTAGCCAACCAGGAAGGAGGACTCATTCGCTTTAAAGGTTACGCCTACAACGTTCTTAGGAGTTGCATCGCCGTATGACTGGTCAATGATGGCGAATTTCTGGTCAGGATAGTTTTCAGCAGCCGCTTTAAGCGCATCGCCCATCATGAAACCGATACCCCAGATGAGATCGCTTTTTTCGTCAACCAATGTTTCCAGGTTAACTGCGTAATCCGCTTCTTGTTTGGACTCAAGATAGGAACCCGTGATACCGAGGTCTGTCTGAGCCTTGGTAAGACCTTCCCATGCAGATTGGTTGAAAGACTGGTCATTAACGCCGCCTACGTCTGTTACCATGGCAACCTTCATAGCCGGAGCTGCGGGTTCTGCAGGAGCAGCCGGTTCTGCGGGAGCAGCCGGTTTCGGTGCACAACCTGTAAACAGTGAAAGGATCATTACTACTGCCAATAACAATGCGAACCATTTTTTCATTCCAAATTTCCTCCTCTTGTTTTTTCCCAGAAACACAGGATGGGGCCTGCGAAACCTTTTCAGCCCACTGCGGAACAAACTCCACAGAAGGCAGGAAAACGATATCCGCAATATGTAACAGTGCTCTGGTTCTAAGGTACCAACAATAACCTCCAAAGCCTATGTGCTGTTTCTACAAACCAACACTCCCGGCACAGGAATTATCAGACCTCTGTACTTTAATATCCCGCTGCAGAGGCTCTGAAACACCTTTACAAAAATGATTCCTCTGATCTTTTCTTTAAAATCCGAGGGGTCATGCCGGTCGTTCATTGCCCCGTAAAACATGCCACAGGCCTTCTCAGGCGCCGCACCCATTGTAAACAGCTGGGTTCGGGTAAGGGATTGAGGTCCTCTCCTCCTCATTATACCGTTTCAGCGAAAATAAACAAATAGAATCGTAACAAATAGGACAATTGTCCTTTACAGAACAATAGAAAAGACCGTCATATAACGAGACGGTCTTTTCCAATGCCTTTGCAACGCTGGCATTATAGCGATTATACAGCTTTCGTCTAGCAGATATCCGCCGGCTTGGCCACAAAGCCTTCCTTGGCCAGAATGGTCATGGCAGCGTCAATCCGTGCTTCGTTAACCATGACGATGGGGCCGGTGCAGCCCATGCCGCTTTCGGCATACACGCCGTTCTTCCACAGGGATTGGACGGCGTTGTCCAGGTCCATGATGTCGATGCCGGAGATGGTGCCGGTGACGATTTCTTTGTCCGGCGCCTTGACGACGACGTCTTCACAGGCCTTTTCGGTGGCTTTGTTGAAGCCCTGGATGATCCGGTCGAAGCCGGCGGCTTTAACAGCTTTGAATTCCTTGGCTGCAACGGCCTTGATGTCGCCCTTGGCCAGGGAGGCCGCATATTCCAGCGCATTGGCCACTACCGGTACACCGGATGCCCGGCTGAGGATCAGGATGGTGCGGTGGTAGTCCTGGCCGATGCCGGGGCCGTAGCCGTAGCCGGTGGCTTCGTAGCTGCCTCCGGTGGCGAAGGAGCTGAACATTTTCATAAGCAGATTGCCTGTAAGAGTATCCGTTACCATAACGTCCACGCTGCCGGTGAGGAGGTCGTTGCCCCGCATGACAGAGCCGCCGTCGGAGCGCTGGGAGCCCCCGAAGGTGATGGGGTAGCCGTTTTCGCTCAGTTCTTTCAGAGCCCGTTCAACGGTCCGGGCGTTGTCCACGTTGAGGATTCCCACGGTGGGGTCCTTGATGCCCATGGATTTGGCGGCAATGATGCCGTAGATGGCGTTCTTGACCATGGCTTCAGAGCGGTTGGTAGCGGAGGTGCCGGTGGTGGTGGCCAGGAACATTTCGGTCCCTTTACCCGGGGTGATGACCCGTCCCACGGTGGAGACCCCAATGGGGAAGTTGTAGTGCATGGTGACGCAGGCGTCGATCTCCCCGCTGTCCAGCAGCTCTTCCATCCGCTTGTACATGTCTTCTTCGGTTTCTGCCAGAACGTTTCTTAACGGAAGGTCGTTCTTGGGGCCGATGAGGACGATTTCGTAATCGGCTTTCCGGGAGGCCAGTTCAGCCCCCTGAAGCATGTTTTCCACGCCGTGCTCACTGCCCAGGGTGGTAAGGCCGATCCGTACTTTTTTTGCGAAGTTTCCGGTTTCAATGGCTTGGGCAATGTCCAGGAAGGCGTTGCCCAGCAGCTGTTTTACTTGGGTATTTGGCATGGTATCCCCCTATTCGCTAAGGAGCTGTGCGGCAAAGCCCTTCATGGCCTCAGCGATCAGTTTGTTGATTTCATCCTTGTTCAGGGATGCGCCTTCTTCGCCCTTGCCGGTGTTCCGTTCCAGGATGATGGACACCCCGTCGAACAGGTTGGTCATGCGGCCCAGGAACAGGCTGCCCTTGCCCACGATCATGGCGCGGTTCACGTTCCCCGTGGTCATGTCGTCGATGGCAAAGCCGATGTAGGGTACGCCGGAGGGAATGTGGCCCTGGGTAGGTGCCCAGCCCGGCATCCCGTGTTGGGTAACGAAGGCGTCGATGCCGGTGCGCTCGATCTCACCCCGTTTGACCCCGATGGCGGCGATCATTTTGTAGTTTCCGATGGGAACGTCTCCGGCACCGGCGGGCTTGGTGATGTCGGGGTTTTGCATCTCAACGGAGTATTTGTCGATGTCGGTGACTTTCATGTTGGCTTTATCCAGGGGAGCTGTAACCAGGGCGGTGATGACCGCCTGGGGAGAGGAGCCTGTGCCTACGGTGTGTCGGCCTACCAGGTCGGTTCTCAGCATGGGGCTGACGCCGTCATTCTTGGTAACCAGGACAGCAAAGCCGCCCAGAACGTCTTCCAGAATAGGCAGGTCCTTTTTCACGTGGTCCTTGCCGTTCATGCCCAGCTTGGCGGTGGCGCCGCCGGCTACGATGACAACGCTTTCGTAGATGCCGGACTTCACCAGGGCGGCTGCCTGGATCAGGGCGTGGGTGGGAGCCGCACAGAAGCCCCGGGTGTCGGATCCGGTGGCATTCACTGCTCCAACGCCTTCCGCGATGGATTTAGCGAAGTTGCCGCCTCCCCGCTGGTTCATGTCGCCGCAAGCCTCTTCGGAACACTCGATGACGTATTCGATGGAGGCGGGGTCGATGTTGTTCTTGGCGATAAGGTGTTTGAATGCCAGGACGCCGGAGGCCTTCACCACCAGGTTCTCGAACATAACGTGGGCGTTGAGGTTCACGTCAACGTCATGGGCTTTCTTTACGCAGCCCACCATCTTGAAGTCGTGGTACAGGGCTTCGGAGTGGTGCTTGGTGACGAATTCTTCGATGACGGCCATGTCTTCCCCGTCACCCAGCTTGGCCACTTCTTCGGCACTAAACAGGGGGTGGGCTTCCATCTTGGGTTTAACGGCTGCTACAAAGGCCTTGTCCAGCTTCACCAGATCAAAGGCGTCTGCCAGTTTCAGCATGGCGATGAATTCGTCCTGGGGCATAATTTCTCCCAGCTTGCCGTCACGGGTTCCCGCCACGGGGTTGGCACACCAGGGCTCTGCAACGCCACCCAGTGCTTCCGGGGTCATGTTGCCGATGTACGTTTGGTTCGGTGCGTAGTTCACCACTTCTTCAAAGCTCCGAAGGTGCTCCGGGATCTTTTTCAGGTACTCCGAGTCCGGGTTTGCCTGACGCTCTACGGTCTGGGTCGTGCCGTTGTGGATGATCATGTCCGGGGTGTGCACCAGCACATAACCGGCTGCTTTCGTTACTGGATAGCTCATGGGATTCCTCCTGAGTTTGTGATTTTTTTGCCACGGATCACACGGATTCACACGGAGTGAACATAAGATATTTCATCTCCCTCGTGAGGGAGGTCAACATAAAATATTCCATATCAATCCGTGTTATCCGTGACCATATCAATCGTATGATACCTGCTTATCGTTGTTTAAAAAAAAGCGGGCTGGGTTTCACCCCAACCCGCTTTCTAAAAAGACTACTTATCGAATACTGTTTGACCGTCAACTTCGGTTTCAAGAGCCACGAGGCACTTTTCAACCAGCTTGCGTCGCAGTTTCTTCTCTTCAGCTGCATCCATGTTCGGATCGCCAAGGGGGTGAGGAATTGCGATTGCAGGTACGATACGGTTGGCTCCAACTGTCAGTGAGATCGGTACAACTGTACAGATATGCACCACAGGCAGGCCGGCTCTTTCAATTTCTTTTACCATCGTTGCGCCGCAACGAGTGCAAGTACCTCAGGTTGAAGTGAGGATAACTGCAGTTACGCCATCAGCGATCAATTCTTTGGCAAAAGTGGCTGCAAAGCCTTTGGAGTTGGCAACGGAAGTACCGTTACCAACAGTTGTGTAGAAATATTGGTGAAGGGAACCGATACGGCCTTCCTTCTCCAGGTCACGCAGAACATCTACCGGGATTACACGGTCCGGATCGTTGTTGGCGTACACAGGGTCGTAACCGCCGTGAGCCGTCTCATGATCCGCACTGGTAAGATCGTTGAACTTGGAAATATCGTATTTTCCGTACTTGGAAGCACTGGAGGATTCGATATGGTCCGGGTTCCCCTTCGGTACGATACCGCCGGAAGTAACGATGGCGATTTTCGCGTGTTTCATATCTTTAACAGCTGGGTTTGGAGCAACGTGATCGAAAACAGGCATGGGGTACTCTGTAACAAAAGCTTCCCCTTTGAGTTTTTTGATCATCATTTCAACTGCACGCTCGCCCCCTGTTTTGTCCAGGAACACGTTCTTACGAACGCCGCGAACATGGTAGCCTTCTGCTTCAGGTGAGCCGATTTCCTCGCCTTTAGCCAGCTTCAGAGCCAGTTTAGCCAGAGCAGGAGCAGCATTTTTCATGCCGGCTGCGCTGTCTGTCGTTTTTACGATAAGAAGCTCTTTTCGGTACATATCAACGCCGGGGTTCTCTTCGTACATGGCGCTGATTACCGGGATACCCAGTTCTTCTCTTACCATACGGCAGATAGTGCCGCATGCTGTGCCGTAACGACCGGCGTTGAAAGCAGGACCTGCTACGAAGATATCAGGGTTGTGCTCTTTAACCATTTTCAGGATTGTTTCCTGAGCTTCTTTAAGATTCTCGTTGAAGTAAGAGTCACCACAGATAACTGTTGCAACGATCTCTGCTTCGTCCCCGAACTCCTTGTTAAGAGCCATACCGGGACCTACAACACCAGTACGCACTTCGGGTTTATAATCGGCTTTCTCTTCGCCGCCGATACCGGCAAAAAACTGATTCAGGTAATGAACAACCTTTATTTTGCTCATAAGCGTCGCCTCAACCCGATCCACAGGGGATCAGGTATTCAATGAGGTTCCCTCCTTTCGTGGTGTTTCGCCATATTTTTGTTGCGTCTTGTTTTGTTCTGCGGAATCCAACGGATTCCGATAACGAATCTGGATTGTTTAAAGATTGACTGTCCCAGGCTTTTCAGGGCAAAAAAGCGCGGGCTGATTACTTGGTATTAATACTTGCCGTATTGGCTCCGAATGTTTTGCATTTCTGCAGCAATCGCCTCAACATCAAGTACCATTTCCATCATGCCGATCTGATCATCATACACGCCTGCGTCAACAGCTTCTTTGAAAGCCGCTTCTGTTACGTGGTATGTAGCCAAACCAAGCGCTACGCCTGCCAGTGAACCGGCGTAAGTCGGGTCACCTGCTGTTACTGTTTCAGCGGCAAGACCGGAAGATTCTGCTTCAGAAGCCCCCAGCAATACCAAGATGTTCTCTGCCCCGTATTTTTCAGTCAAATCTTTAACTCTGTTTTGGTTCTCCAGATCCATTGCGCCTGCAGCAGTTCAGACAAAGCACTCCGTAGCGGAGAAAACAACCTCTGCTGATGATTCGGTCTTGATACATTCCTCGACAGCCGGTCCGGGAATCCCGTCACGATCGCCGATAATGATGACCTTTTTATTGGTCAAGATACTCATCGTCTCAATTCCTCTCTGTGATTAGTACATTACAGCGGACATCTTATTGAAGCCCAACTCGTTGGTAGCGCCTGTGATAACCTGGATCTCAGCCATGATGGTGCCATCAGGACGAAGGGATCCGTCGAAACCGCCGGCGATCTTGTCTGTGTAATCCAGCATACCGATAACGCGATCCATCTTAGGCAGGATGATAACTTCGTTTGCATTACCGCCAGTTACAACGGCATCTGCAAGGGGGTCAGCATCTGCAAGGGATTGGGACGCGCCGTCACGACCAGCGTACTCGTCGGTAACGATAACGGTCTTAACGCCTTCCAGCTCAACCTTTTTGCAGTTCATGATCAGGTCGGTATCCGGGTTTCCGAAGCCTTCCTGAGATACTACCGCACCGTCAAGGCCGAGGAACTTGGTGAACTTGGCAGTCCAGTTGGAGGAGCGCTCTTTGTCCATCAGGTATACGTTCTCGTTAGTGATGATAACGCCCATAAAGTTGATCTCTTTGCCGTGAGCAGCGTAGAGAGACTTGATGATGGGGTTGTTCAAGTGGTGGTAGGTAGTGTTCTTGTCGCATGCGGATACGCAGTTGCCGCTGAGGATCGCGCCGTCCATAACCTCTGTAGGGTATAGGAATGTAGGAACGATTTTCTTTGCGTCAACGCCGTATACATACGTGTCGTGCAGAAGGCCTTGAGTCTGCAGCATGTACACATAACCTACCTTAGGAAGGTTGGGGTACTCAGCAGCCTGCTCAAGAAGCGGTTTTGTCTCATAAGCCGTTACTACATCAGGTGTAACGGTACGACCGGCTTCACCCAGGTAGGCAGCGGCTTTGAGGCCAGCCATACGGGCAGCTTTTTCGTAAGCGTACTGGTCAATGCCGTCAGCCGGTTCAATCACCAGGACAACGTTGTTCAGCTTGGAGAACGGTGTGTAGTCAGCGCCGGGACCGCTCATGTCGATGATCCCTTCCTGGAAGCCAACAATCTTACCGCATGTAACTACAGCGGAACCCTTCAGGACATGTGTCCGGCCGGAACCAACCGTTGTTACCTTGTTGACAACGCCTGGGAAGATAAAGCCAGGGCCTTCAACCTTTACGCGTGGCTCAATTACGTCTTTTACCGGTGTGATTCTTGTGCTTTCACCCGGTTTTGCCAGTTCGACGTTCACACTCTTGATGTGATCGTCCTCACTTACCATGGCGACCAGCTCAGCTTTGTTGACATACAAAACGCCATTTTCAACCTTTGTAACGTCACCGAACTGCACGTCTTTAATCAGAATTTCTCCCATTTCCAAACGCAAGTGATTCACCTCCTTATTGTTATAACCTTTCGGTTGTGAAGCCTAGATTAGCCAATTGCCTTTTCGATCATTGCCAGGATGCCTGCTTTTGTCGCGTCATCCTTGGTTACTTCCGCCACTTTCTCGCCGCCTTTGTAGATGGCGATGGTGGGCAGGCCCAGAACCTTTTGTGAGATGGCCAGGCGTCGTGCTGCCGTTACATCCAACTTACAGAACTTCACCTTGCCTTCGAACTGCTGGGAAAGCACTTCTACATCCGGCATAAGCGCCTTGCAGGGCACGCAGGATTCACTCCAGTAGTCAACCAATACCAGGCCTTCTGCCTGAAGCACTTCTGTTTCAAATGTGTCTTTGTCGAGAGCCAACATGTTTTCATTACCTCCTGTTTCGCGCTTTGCGTGGGGCGTCTTGCGTTATGCGTCTTGCGTCGCGCATCTCGCGCTACAACCTGAAACGGCGCATGAATCCTTCGGCCACACCTACAACGCTGATTTTATATGTTTGACGCGTAACGCATAACGCATACCGCGGAATGCCTTACCCGTGAAACTTCTCTTCAATGTATTTCTCTGCCTGTACCGCTGCGATGGCGCCGTCTGCTGTGGCCGTTACCACCTGACGGAGGCTTTTCACCCGGATGTCGCCGGCTGCGTATACGCCGGGTACGTTGGTCTTCATGTTGTCATCCGTGGGGATGTAGCCACCCGCCAACTCGACACTGTCCTTGAACAGGTCGCTGTGGGGAACATAGCCTACGAAGACGAAGCAGCCGAAGGTGCCGTCGTTCTCGTCTGCGAAGTGCTCCGTCAGCTCTCCTGTTTTCACGTTCTTAAGAACGATGCTTTCCAGAAGGCCGTCGCCCTTCACTTCTTCCACTACAGCGTCGTAGATGATTTCAATCTTAGGGTGCTTCAGCACTTTCTCTACGATGGATTTGGCCGCTCTGAACTCGTCACGGCGGTGAACGATGGTGACTTTCCGGGCAAATTTCGTGAGGTACATGGATTCTTCCAGGGCTGTGTCGCCCCCGCCGATGCAGAACACTTCAAGATCGGTGAAGAAGTCGGCGTCGCAGGTGGCGCAGTAGGAAACCCCTTTGCCGGTGAGTTCTTTCTCTCCGGAACAGTCCATCTTCCGGGGTACGGCGCCGGTGGCGATGATGACGGATTTGGCCTGGTACTCCGCCGCGTCGGTTTTGATCACTTTCAGGTCCCCGGAGAAGTCCACGGAGAGAACCCCTTCTTTCTTACGTTCTGCGCCAAACTCCTCGCACTGCTCCAGCATCCGCGCAATCAGGCTTGGGCCGGTGGCGTGCTCGATGGAGCCCGGGTAGTTGGCCACTTCATCCGTGGTAACGATCTGCCCGCCGGGCTTGTCCTTCTCCAAAATAAGGGTGGACATTTTGGCCCGTGCGGCGTACAGCCCGGCTGCAAGCCCTGCGGGACCTGCGCCGATGATGACGACATCATAGATTTGACTCATTGTTTCCTCCTGCGATATATGTATTATTTATGCCTCTTGGCATGCTCCAATCCATGACGGATCAGATCATAGTCAATCAGCTGAAAATCTGCCAGTATGGTATCTGTCATGGTCCGCACCCGCGCCTGCTCCACCATGCGTTCCGCAATTCGGATGGCATCTTCAATGATCTGAAGAGAATCTTCATCCAGTTTGCTGCCCCCCTCCTCGAAAAGAACGGACTTGAACGGGGTTTCACTGGGCTTGATGCTTCCAGACAACGGGTGTGTCAGCAGCACCGCGCCGCGGTGAATACGATTTCGAACCTCCTTCAATATACCCACATAACTCAGCTTCTCATCATATATTGTTCCCGGTTCACTGCCCATTTTTTCAAAAACCAGCGGATTGTTTGTCAGCAGAACGATTGCCATGGATTCTCCTCATGTTCAGAAAACGTTTTCCTGTTATAAAATAGTTAAGAGCCGCATGCACATTCATCAAAAAAAAGAGACAACCGGCAATCCCATGCCTGTTATCCCTCTGTTCTTAACCTGAGAGTTTCATCCCTTTCCTGAGAAAAGAACTTGCCCCGTCGGTGCCACTTGGCTCTTCAGAGATCTGTCAAAATCCGGTCCTTTTGCCTGAGGATTTCGTGCGGCGGGTACCGGCACTTTTCCCTTCGGCGGCCTTTCGGCTCTCTCCCTGATTCTTCATCCAGAAATTCTATTCAGTTAGCTTATCCGTTCTTCGTTAATTATAATACAATTTAATGCTATCGACAAGGTCTTTTTCACGCTCTTCTCAAGTCAATTCATTATACCTTCATATAAAAATCACTTTAGAGTAATTCAATAATCTCTTATTCTGGTTCCTCCTTATTTGAGAAGCAATGGCCCCATAAAAAAAGAGCCTTCATCAGGCTCAGGTTTTATCGTGTCCATTCATCGTATAAAGCTTATGGCGATGCACCCCGGACCGGAATGCGTACCCACCACGGATCCAACCTCTGAATATATCACTTCTCCGATCCTGAATTGCTCACGCAGAGCGGTTTCCAGCTCATTCATGTGCTCCCGGTCATCGGCGTGATAAAGCCCGATCGTTTTATCAGACAGGTCGATTTTCTCTCTTTCAATCCAGTCGCACAGGTAACGGATGGCTTTCTTCCGCCCCCTCACCTTATCCTCGGCCAAGAGAACTCCGTCAACCACCTTTAGGATCGGCTTGATGTTCAAAAGACCCCCGATAAATGCTTCCCCCACGGTGAGCCGACCGCCGCGGCGCAAATAATCCAGGGTATCCACGATAAATCGGCTTTCCTGATTTGCCACCATATGTTCGATTTCACGGCAAACCGTTCCACGGTCTGCTCCGCCACGGATCATGCGGGCCGCCAGAACGGCAATAAGTCCGTAGCCAAAGGTGACGGCCTTGGAATCAAAAAGTGAAATGCGATCGGTTTCCAAAAATTCAATGGCCGTCCGTGCAGCATTATAAGTTCCGCTCATCTTAGACGACATGGTGATGACAATCAGATCGTTTCCTTTTTCCATTTCTTCCCGAAAAACCGTTATAAACTCACCCGGTGTCACCTGGGCGGTTGTAGGCAGCTTGCCTGCTGCCTCCACTCTTTTGAAAAACGCCTTTGAATCCATATCCTGACCGTCTTTATACGACGCATCTTCAAAATTCACCTGAAGCGGCACAATGATTATCCCCAATTCATCCGCCAAGAAATGGGGGATATCTGACACGCTGTCGACAATTACCTTAAGACTCATATTCACACTCCTGTTATCATCAGAAAGGGAAACCCAGCTGACGATAGGCTTCGTAAACTGCGATTGCAACTGAATTGGAGAGATTAAGAGATCGGACTCCCGGCTTATCCAACATCGGAATCCGGACCAGCCGATCCGGGTAATCCTTATGGACACTTTCAGGCAGCCCTGCTGTCTCTTTGCCGAAAATCAAAAAACAATCCTCGTCATAGGAAACCTCTGCGTAATTCCTGGTTGTATGGGTTGTAAAGAAATAAAACGACCCCTGCGGGTACTGATTGAAAAATGCACCCAGTGAGTCGTGGACGTTCAAATCCAATAGATGCCAATAATCCAAGCCCGCCCGTTTCAGACTTTTATCATCGATGGAAAATCCCAAGGGCCTTATCAGGTGGAGCGTTGTTCCCGTCAGCGCACAGGTCCTGGCAATGTTCCCTGTATTGGGTGGTATTTCCGGTTGGTATAACACAACATGTATCGCCATACTATTCTTTAATACTGATATCAAACGTAATGGTTCCGCGATCACTGGTCAGAGGAACTGACAGCGTTGTCATCTGAGCCGATGAGATTGACATGTTTTCACCCATCATAAGGGACGGTGGCGTGATGTCAATGTTTACCCCCTGATTAAAGAGCAGGGTGGCGGAGTTTCCCATAATCATATTGCCCAACTCAGACAGGGCACTTTTGGCCATCTCGTCCATCTCTGGAACAGGCATGCCCATCATCATACAGGAAGCAATGGTCTTCGCCATTTCAAGGCTCATGCTGATAACGGCCTGACCCCGTATTTCACCGGTTATGCCTACCACGATGATCATATTCTCAGCAGTGAAAGGACTGGTTTTCAGGTAGGGCTTCCCCATGGAGAATTCTATCTGTGCCATCATCCTCAGCACTTCAACGCTGGCTTTCAAGAACGGATTAATATATTCGACCTTCATTGTGAAACCCCCATACGCACACAGCATTATTAAGCTATTATAGCACATTTTTTCTCTGGATTCGTTTTTCTTTGCGGGTACAGCCTTTTATTACCCCCAGTTTTATCGTCCAAACACCCCGAGTCGGAATAAGAACGGAAAAACCTCTCTATTCGATGAATATTTCTCCAAAAGCCTTCAAAAGGGCCGTGCAATCCTCTTCCCTGCGAACGGCAATCCGATAGAAGGAAGGATCCATCCCAATATAATTGGCACAGCTTCGGATAAGGATGCCGTGCTTCAGAAGTTCCGCTTTCAAATCCAGTTGCGAGCCCTCAAGACGGATGCATACGAAGTTCGCCTCCGCAGGGTATACCTTCAGACCTTTGATGCGAAGAAGTCCACGTATCAGCTGTTCTCTCTGCTCCGATACATAGCTCCGTGTGGCTTCAATATGGCGTGTGTCCTTCAGTGCCGCCTGCCCGGCCAGGGAGGCCAGATGATTCACCATCCAGGGGATCCGGTACTCTTGAACCCATTGGCCGAATCCTTCGGAGGAGGTGACCAGATAACCCAGGCGGAGACCCGGTACCGCATAGCACTTTGTCATGGAACGCAGCACAAACAGATTGGAGTACTGCTCTGTAAAGGGTATGCACTCCATGGCGGCAGCCGGATCCACAAAATCCATAAAGGCTTCATCAATGACCAGGGGCTGATTTGCTTCGTGAGCCCGCCTCATGATTTTTGCCAGCAATTCCGGTTCGATCAAGGCCCCCGTGGGATTATTGGGGGTGCACAGCACAATGGGCTCCCCGGGATTTCCCAAAGCCGGAGCGATGGTATCCTCCGTAAGGCGGAAATCCTCCTCTTCCTTCAGGCATATCCAGTTTACTTCTGCACCATACCTGCGAAGGCTGCGCTCATATTCCACAAATCCGGGAGCTATAACATGGGCTCTCCGAGGCTTCAGATATTCCATAACCATGTAGATAAGCTCGATGGCACCGTTCCCGGGATATATCCACCGGGCGGGTATGTTTTTCGCAGCGGCGATGGTTTCGGAAAGATCGTTGTAGTCCGGATCCGGATAATGGATCAGATCCGTCAGGCCACCCACTATAGCCTCTTTCAGCCCTTGTGGAAAACCCAGAGGGTTTATATTGGCGCTGAAATCGATCACCTTCCGGTGGTCCAGCCCTGTATTCCGCTGTACTTCATAAACATTGCCGCCATGCTGCCATCGTGATTTCATAAAGCGTCCCCCTAAAACATTTTGCCACAGATGTCGCAGATGAAAACCGATGCAGACCGATGAAAGCGGATGTGTTCACACTAACAAAATCCATCGCCCTTCATAGGCCCTTCATACGCCTTTCATCTGCGGCTAAAGGTCCATGTGTTATACTATGCGTCCGTGTTGATTCGTGTAAATTATTAGCTGAAATGACATCAAAGTGCCAGATGCCGCACCGCCCCCATAATCAGCAGGGCGATCAGGGAGGATTGGTACATCAGGCCGTAGGTCTGCTTGATGGTGTTGAATTCCATGGGATTCACCGGGTCTCCAATGGTGGGCTTTTGATGTACGACGCCAAAATAACTGGTAGGACCGCCCATCTGTATCCCGATGGCCCCTGCAAAGGCCGATTCCGGCCAGCCGCTGTTGGGGCTGGAGTGGTTGCCGTGATCTCTGAAGGTGATTCGTATTGCAGAACGCCAGTCCAAGCCCATGAGGATGGCGCCGATCCATACGAAAAGAACGGACAGCCGTGCAGGGATCCAATTCACGACATCATCCAGTTTTGCGCTGAACCAGCCAAAATCCATATACCGCTCATTCTTGTAGCCCACCATGGAATCCAGCGTGTTCACTGCCTTATAGGCCATAGCAAGAGCAGGCCCCCCCAGTATCAGAAAAAACAGCGGAGCCGCCACCCCATCAGAAAAATTCTCAGCCACTGTTTCCACCGTGGCCCTGACCACTCCTGCCCCATCCAGATTCTTGGTATCACGGCTTACAAGGTTTGCCACATAACGGCGGGCCCCCGGAAGGTTTCGGTTTCGGAGGAGGTTGCGCACCATCTCGGCTTCCGCACCCAGGGCTCCTGCGGCCAACACCCACCAAGCCATAACCACTTCAAGAACCCAGCGCACTACAGGATGAATCATCCCCGCCAGCAAAAGAAGCCCGTATGAAACGCCAAAAACAATAACCACGGTAGAAACAGCCAACAGCATTCCAGTAAAATTCCTGCCCGCAGGGGATTTCAACAAAGGGTACAGTCCCTTTTCCAGCTTTGTAATAAGCCCCCCTATCCACCGGACCGGGTGAGGAAATGTCGGGGGGTCGCCAATGACCAGGTCAATCAGATAACCCAGCAGCACCTGAAGCACTATACCACCTCCGCCAAAATTTCCTCAATGGCCTTTATATCCAGATGGGTTTCCATAAGATCCGCCAACCTGTTATATTCACGTTCTTTGTAGCTGTTGAAATCCAGGTTTTCTTCCTGTCTTTCAGTCAGACCCATAGAATGTCGGATTTCATTAATATATGCCCTGGTGAAAGACATATTGTCAAAAATACCGTGGATGTAGCTGCCGAACACTCTTCCGTCCGGGCTAACAGCGCCATCGGTATCAACAGCCGTGCTGCCAAGTCGTTCGGTCAGCTGCAGCATCGGGCGGGAAGCACTCCCCAGCACGGTACGTCCCATATGAATTTCGTATCCCAGAATTTCCCCTGCAAAGCCCCCCAGACCCTTCAGCCCATTATCCGGCAGCCATGACGCCTTTACTTGTGTTGTCATTTTTTCCGGTTCAAAGACCGTCTCTACGTCCAGCAGCCCCAGCCCGGAGATTTCCGCCACCGAGCTCTCTGTTCCATGGGGATCACGGATAACCTTACCCAGCATCTGATAGCCGCCGCATATTCCCACGATCCGGGCGCCCCGCCGATGGGCCTTTACAATCTGTTCAGCCAGGCCGGAGTTTCGCAGATACACCATGTCTTCAATGGTGTTCTTGGAGCCGGGAATGATGACCACATCCGGCTCTCCCAGGGAATCTCCCCGCATGACATAGCGCAGGTTCACATCCTCCAGGGTCTCCAGCGCGTTGAAATCGGTGAAATTGGATACCCTGGGCAGGTAAACCACTTCCACCTTCACCCCAGCCTCCTTCTCCTTATGGCGATAAAACCTCTCGGCCAGACTGTCTTCATCCTCGATATTGATCTGAGCGTAAGGAAGCACACCCAGCACCGGTATGCCCATTTTTTCCTCAATCATCCGGATTCCCGGCTCCAATATAGCCTCATCCCCACGGAATTTATTGATGATCAGACCCTTGATCCGCCGTTTATCCTCCTCCGGCAGCAGCATCACCGTGCCGTAGAGGGAGGCAAACACGCCCCCCCTGTCAATATCCCCCACTAAGATTACGGGACAATCGGCCATGGCGGCCATTCCCATATTCACAAGATCATGTTCCATCAGGTTGATTTCCGCGGGACTGCCGGCTCCCTCAATTACCACCCGGTCAAATCGAGAGGACAGGCGATCGTAGGCAGCCTGGACCGCCGGCTTGAAGGAGGCCTTCATGCCGTGGTATTCATCTGCCGCCGCGTTTCCATATACCTTCCCGTTCAGGATGATCTGCGCCTTCCGGTCCGTGGTGGGCTTTAAAAGAATGGGGTTCATATCCACATGGGGCGGCACCCCGGCAGCTTCCGCCTGAACAACCTGAGCCCTTCCCATCTCTCCCCCTTCCGGGGTGATAAAGGAATTTAAGGCCATGTTCTGTGCCTTAAAGGGAGCAACCCGATGTCCCCTACGGGCAAAAATGCGGCACAGCCCTGCAGTAATAAGGCTTTTTCCTACGGAAGATCCTGTTCCCTGTATCATAATGGCTTTCGACATGTCATTTCCTCCAGCTTTTATTCGTAAATCCGTGCTATCCGTGGCAAAGGGTTTATAATGACATCCTTGCACCTGAAGCATATTTGCAGCATGTGTTTACAAAGTGTTCTGCCGCTGCAGGATTGGAGCCCCAATGGATATGGGCGTATGCGGCCAGGATGTTCCCGGTATTTGCGCCGCAGGTCCATGACCCGTGGGGCGGACTGGCCTTTGTGACCTTGTACGCGGGGGCGGTGGTCAATTCCGCATTCTCACGGATGGAGCGGTGGAATTCATGGCCCTTCAAACAGGTTCCCGAAGGCCCTAAAAGCGAATCCTCTGCCAGTTCCACCGATACGTAGCCAAAGCGTTGGAGTCGTTTTGTCATAACGGCAGTTCCCTTAAGAACCCCGCACATGGGATGAACCCGCCCGTCGAAATCCTTGATGGAATCCATCAGGTACATAAATCCGCCGCACTCTGCAAACACCGGCATACCAGACTTCGCAGCCTTCTGTATGGAATACAGCATGCTGCGGTTAGCCGACAGCCTGTCCGCAAAAACCTCCGGGAACCCGCCTCCGATATAGATACCTCCCAGGTTTTCAGGTAGTGCACCGTCCTGTATCGGACTGAAGGGAACCCACTGAACCCCCATATCCTTTAAAAGATCCAGATTATCCTCATAGTAAAAATTAAACGCTTCATCCCGGGCTATGCCGATACGTACAGGCCCCACCCCTTCGGGAGTCTGATACGGCTCCACTTCCATGGCCGGGGCACCGGAGGCCATTGCAAAGAGCCCTTCGATATCAACCGTTTCGCTTAGCCGCTTTGCCAAGAGCTCCAGCTTGCCGTCCAAATCCTCTGTTTCCACAGAAGGAACAAGGCCCAGATGTCTGCTTTCCAGGCTGATGTCCTGAATAGTGTCCACATAGCCGTAACAGTGCACCCCGGTCATGGCTTCAATCGCCTCGCGGAGCATCTGATAGTGCTTTTCTCCCGAAACACGGTTTATGATCACCCCAGCCAGATTCACCCTGGGGTCCAGCTCCTTAAAGCCCTTCACCAGCGCTGCCGCTGATGTGGATACCCCGCGGCCGTCGATAACCAGGATCACCGGTGCATCCAGCAACCGTGCCAGATGGGCGGACGAACCATTGTCTAACCCATGTCCCAGGCCATCGTAAAGGCCCATGACCCCTTCGATTATGCAAATATCTGCCCCCGCACCATTGCGGCAAAAGAGCCCCTTAAGTATCTGCGGTTCCAGCATCCAAAGATCCAGATTCCGGGAAGCACGGCCACAGGCCTGACTGTGAAAGGCCGAGTCAATATAATCCGGCCCTGCTTTATAGGGTTGCACGGTCAATCCTCTGTTCTTAAACCCCCGCATAAGACCCAGTGCGATGCTGGTTTTCCCTGTGCCGCTGGCAGGAGCGGCAATGATCAGTCGGTTCATAAAACCTCCTCAAATAAAAAATCTCCGAGTCTTCGTCGGAGATCAGCTGTCGTATCATCATTACGCACGCCTGAACCCACCTCCCAGCGAAGTGTTCCAAATCCGTCCGTAGGCAGGTCTCCTGGCTTGCATTTCCTTTGGTCCTGGCACCTTCCCGGAATTCTCCAGTGGTTTCTGCCAGTCCATCCATGCTTACAGTAGCGTGGGCTGCGACGGATTTTCACCGTTCTTCCCTATTATCCGATGCTCTCTCGGCACCTGCGGAACCTTTTTCAGTTGGCCTCATTATATCTTAACCGGAGCCCCTGTACAATGGGCAGTGGTGTTCAATCCCTTCAGGACCGCATACCCGTCATCACTGTAATCCAGTCGGATCAGGCTTGCGTTCTCAACAGCAAAGCGCCAGTGAGCTTCGTGGGTGCGAAATATCTCTGTGGAAAGGATGGCCTGAATCACACCGCTGTGGGCCACAAGACACCAACAGGTGTCCTTCCAGATCCGGAGATAGCTGTGATATTGCGGAATCACCCGATGATACAGGTCCTTCAGGGATTCCCCTTCCGGGGTGCCCCCTTCGAACCAGTTATCCGTCCATTGGGTCACCAGGGCGGGATATTTGTCGTTGATATCCTTCCATGTGCGGTTTTCGAAGGCCCCGAAGTGCATCTCTCGGAAGGCTCTGTCTGCGGTCACGTGGATACTCCAGCTTTCAGACAGTATCCGGGCAGTTTCGGCAGCCCGCTTAAGATCACTGGTTACCATGTGGTAGGGCTGCGGGTGCGGCAGCTTCTCTGCCAGAGTGCGGGCTTGAGCCTCCCCCGTTTCGGTCAGGGGCAGATCCGACCAGCCACAGTACACATGCCGTTCATTTCCTTCGCTTTGCCCATGGCGAATAAGGTAGACCGTCGTCATAGAAGCTTTCCTCCCAGCCAGTAGAACACGACGAATGCCAAGCCCCCAATCTCGCAAAGTGCGCCGAGGATATCCCCCGTGATCCCTGCCAGGATGCGATTGGCCGATCGGGCAAACCCCCATCCGATCATCAGTGTGCCCCCAATGGCCAGAGCCGGTATCGGATGGATAAAGAGCACCGGGATCAGATAGATGCTCGCAGCCAGAACCAACCCAATAGGCGTCACCTGGCCAATGAACAGATTCCCCATCCCCTGTGGCCGCGCCGGCCGGTAAAGATAGCTGGCAAGGGCCATATTAAACCGTGCCGCAACAGGCATGACAAGAACCGCCATGGGCAGCAGTACGGCAGGTATACACGCAAAGGTAATCACCTTGAGCCCCAGGAGTCCAATCAGCGCAAGCACGCCATTGGAGCCGATGCGGCTATCCTTCATGATTTCCAATATACGTTCACGATCACGGTTGGAATAGAGTCCGTCAAAGCTGTCCGCAAGGCCGTCAAGGTGAAGTCCTCCCGTAAGGAGAACCTCCAACGCCACCAGCAATGCAGCCGTCATCCAGGGGGTTTCCAGCCGATTCAGCAGGAGTGCGGCTGCAAAAAGAATGCCGCCGATCACCCACCCCACTGCGGGGAACCACGGAGGCCCCTTGGCAAAATCCTCGGATTCACAGGGGATCACGAAGGGAATAGGGATGCGGGTCATGAATTGTAGCATGAGGAGAAAGGATTTCATATTGCACACCTTGAAAGAGAAGACATTTTGCCACATATGAACGCCGACGAACACTATTACCTCCCTCAAGAGGGAGATAATAATACAGCCCCATACGCGGATATAATTTATTCACATCACTTGAGTTTCAACGGCAGCCCGCAGCACACCAGCCAAGCTTCATGGGCTTCCGCGGCCGCCCGTTGGTTGACCCGGCCGGCCACATCCCGAAAATATCGGGCCAGGGCATTTTCCGGTACGATTCCGAGGCCCACCTCGTTGGTGACCAGAATGCCTGATTTATTGTTCTCAATCAGCCAGTCGCAGAGTCTTTCAATCTGAATCAGGATGCCTTCCTGGAGTTCATCCTTCTGATCCTCCGTAAGCGACGCAATATCAAAGGAGGGATTCTCGAACATCAGGTTGGTGGTCATCACCGTCAAGCAGTCCAGCAGAATGCAATCAAAGGTGTTTTTCAACGGTTCCAGCTGCAAATTCAAATCTTTGTATGCCTCCAGGGTGCCCCAATGAGAAGGTCTCCGTCTCTGGTGGAGCCGGATCCGCGCCCTCATTTCCTCATCAAAGGGAACGGCAGTGGCGATGTACAGCACACGTTTTTCTTTTAAGGCAAGCTCCTCCGCGAAACGGCTTTTACCGCTTCGGGCGCCGCCAGTCACAAGAACAATCCTTCCGTTCATTGCGAAGCCGCCTTGGCACGGTTGTTGTCTTCCCTGGTCTGACTCATCTGTTCCCGCACCTTGATGTTCATTAAACGATTTTTCTTCAGCTCCGGATCTGCAATCAGCAAACCAAACCACCGGGCAGCCTCCGTATATTTCCCCAATCGCCGGTTAAGCTCTCCTAAAAGATACAGAACGTTGATTTCATTGGCCTTGTCTTCATCCAGCCGCTCACTGGTATACGCCTCTTCAAAATTACGGACCGCGGATTCCATGAACGCCTTCTCCTTTGCCTCATCAACCTCTCTGTTGAGCCAGGCCAGGCGCAGACACAGCTTGCCCATAACGGATTTCTTCGCCCCGATGACCTGATAGCAGATCAAGGCCAGCATATGGGCTTCAACGGTTTCGGTCAGGGTTCGCTCATTACAGAAATCACGGGGGTTCCATTTGGGCTTGATGGTTTTTTCCAAAAGCGCCTTCTGTGCAGGCATAAGGTCCGGAAAGCTGCCTTCAAAGGCCGAGTACCCGCAATTTGGGCATACCAGCACCTCATACCAGCTTGGATTCTCACCCACGTATTTGGTGTAAAAATCCGTATCCCGAGAGGCTGTCCGTATGGCGCCGCTGCGGACTTTCTTGGCTTTGAATTCCTGTGCACACACAGGGCATGTAAATCGTTTTGAGTAGAAGGGGTCTTTATTTTCAGTTGTGATTGCGGTCATCGTTGTCTCCAATTCAATGTCGCGGGATTTGAAATGGCTTCTTATCCGCGGTTATTCTGCCGGTTATGTCCAGTATATCTCAATGACATCCCCGGATTTCAGTTTGTCCAGATAGCTGGCCCTTTGCCCGTTGAGGGTGAGTCCTATGATGCCCTTTGCCACAGAGCGGTCAAAGTTATAATGGTCGAAAATATCGACAAAGACCAGCTCTCTTTTCCGTGTCTCCACCCTCAGGGGCGATCCGTTGACCACGAAGGAAAAGCCGTTCAATTCCAGCAGCTCCTCCTGACGCTCCAGGGTTTTCACTGCTGCCGAGCCGCCGGATTCCTTATGAAGGGTGATGGCATCTCCCGGAGAGAGGGTTCCCGAGCGCCGGGCCGGAGCTCCATTGATATGGATTTCGTGGCTGCCGGCATCCAATTCATAATACTCCATGAAATCCGCGACGGAACGGACTTCTCTGGTTTCCACCGCATCGCCATCCCTCAGGACAGCATCGGAATCCGCGATGGAGCCGTTCACACGGATTTCGCAAATCAAAGGCAGGGCATCTCCCTTAAAATCCACTGTCCGATGGAGAGGAAGAACCTCCTTCAGCAGCGGTTGGGCCGGCAAGCCGGGAACAGCGGGCTCAATGCGAATATCGTCATTATTCTTAAGGCGGGTGTCCAGGCTGGCTTCACGGCCATTGACCTGAATTTTTGCCGGTTCTCCATATTCTCCCGCAACCGTGCGGGTTTGTCCGTTAATCGTGACGGTAATGGCTTCTCCCCGCCGTGCGATGAGCTTACGCGCACTGAACCCGATCAGTATAAGCGCATCGGATACGGAAAGCTGCCGGGAATTGAACAATCGGATGGTTTTTTCGTTCACCGTCACCTGCAAAAAGTCCTGATGCCGTTCTCGAATGGCGGTGAATCCTATGCCTACAGGGGTGACATACTCCGGGCCCTTCAGTGGCTCCCCGTCAAATTTCAAGCTTTCCAGCGCTTCCACTCCCTTGATGACAGCCCTTTCCTCCGGCATTTCCAGGGCCTGAGCCAGAAATTTTGTGAAGCCCGGAACCTGACCGCCGCCGCCGATGCAGAAAAGGGCGCTGGGGGCCCGACCATTGAATTCAAGGATTTTTTGGGCAATATTGGAGGTGATCTGGTTAATAACCGGATTAATCCGTTTCAGGATATCCTCTGTGGTCAGCTGGCTGGTGAACCCCACGATATCGGTAAAGCTGTGGGACGACGCCAGGGACAAACCTGTTTTCAGGCGCTCCGCGGAATCGAAGTCCAGCAGGAATTCTCTGGCCAGGGCTTCGGTAATCTCATCCCCGGCCTCCGATACCATGGCATAGGAGACGATGGCGCCGTCCTTGGTGATGGCGATATCCGAGGTTCCTGCTCCCACATCCACCAGTGCCAGATTCAGCAGACGAAATTTCTGAGGAATCGCCACATTAATGGCGGCGATAGGCTCCAGGGTAAGGCTGATGACCTCAAGACCCACCTGATCCATCACCGTATAGAGGCTGTCCACAACGCTGTGGGGCAGGAAGGTGGCAATCATATCCACCTTCAGCCGGTTTCCCCGGTGCTCCCGGGGGGTCAGGATCATGGAATCATCAAGAAAATAATTAATGACCGTGTAGCCGACACAGTAATACTGTACAGCATTTTCGGCGTCCCCTTCATCCAGTTGACTCTGGGCCAGCTGAATGGCTTCCATCTCTACATTGTCTGTCAGGTCCTTGGTTATGGTGGTCATATAATCCAGGTCCCGCTCAACAGATACCCGGCGGGTTTTCAGTGAACGGCCGGCAGCGGCGATGGATACATGATTAAGGGCAATGCCGGTTCGGCTCTCCAGCTTCTCCTTCACCTGGCGGACCGCCCAGGCAACCTTGCCTATGTCATGAATCTGACCGTCCAGCATGGCCCTGTCCGGATGGGCAAAAATTTCATAGTCCAGGATATGATGTATCCCATCCTCGTCATGGGCAATCATCCCTACGATACTGCGGGTTCCGATATCCATTGAAAACATCATATCAGCGGCATGTTTCAGGGAGGCCTTTTTATTCATGACTGTACCCTCTTTCCTTCCTTCGGTAACGGATAATATACCCATTGTATCACTATTCTATCGCAATTTCTTGGCTTATCCCCAGCCAATCCGTATTCCCGCACACGGATCCTTTTCTGGGGATCTTCTCTTCGTTTTTTGTTATCGGGTGATGCTTTTGTAATACGTGCATAGCGGTGTCAGCGGACACCGTTCACATTCCGGCTTCCTGGCATTGCAGCAGCGTCGGCCGTGAAAAATAAGAAGATGGTGGCTATGAGACCAGCGGGATCTGGGGATAATCTTCATCAGCTGTTGCTCTGTCTTTTCAACCGATTCAGAGACCGCCAGCCCGATGCGGTTGGATACTCGCTGTACATGGGTGTCCACAGCAATGGCCGGTACCCCGAAGCCGTTGCTGAGAACCACATTGGCGGTCTTCCGACCTACCCCGGGGAGGGCTGTGAGGGCTTCCAAGGTTCCCGGAACCTCTCCTCCGTGCCTTTCCAGCAACAACCGGCAGGTTCCCAGGATATTCGGCGCCTTCATCGTATGCAGACCGCAGGATTTTATCCGTCCTCCCAGCTCCTCCACAGACAGGGTCAGCATGGTCTCCGGGGTGTTGAATTCCTTGAACAGCTCCGCCGTCACCAGGTTCACCCGTACATCGGTGCACTGAGCCGACAGGATCGTGGCGATCAGGAGTTCGAACCGATTGGTGAAATCCAGTTCCGGTCTGGCATCAGGGTATGTTTCTTCTAATATATCCAGCACCTGCAGGGCCTTGGCTTTAGAAATCTGCTTCCTGTCATTGGTTTTCGTTATCATATTTATCATCCGATCGGTATGTAAAATCCCCACCCGATACTTCCTTTCTGTACGTTCTGCCATGACGATTCCATGACCTTTCTCCGAGCCTATCCTCATTATAGTACAGACCTCTGCTATAAAAAAGGGACTCCCCCTGCATGCTCGGCATGTATAGAGGGAGTCCCTTGGATCGGTTGGAATTTTAACTGTTACAGGATCCGGTTCAGTGACTGTTCCAAATCCGCAATGATGTCGTTGACATTCTCAAGGCCCACAGCCAGACGCACCATCCCATCGGTGATGCCCGCATCCAGCCGTTCTTCCGGGGAATAGGGAGAATGGGTCATGGATGCCGGATGGGAAATCAAGGTTTCAGCGTCTCCCAGGCTGACAGCCAGCTTACACAGCTCCACATTGTTCATCACCGTGATGCCTTCCTGTACTCCGCCCTTAAGCTCAAAGGTGATGATGGCGCCGGGCAGACTCATCATCTTCTTTGCCAGTTCGTACTGCGGGAAGTTCTTCAGGCCGGGGTAGTACACTTTTTCAACTGCCGGATGGGTTTCAAGGAATTCGGCAACGGTCTGGGCGTTTTGGCAGTGCTTCTCCATGCGGATTTCCAGGGTCTTCATGCCCCGAATGATCAGGAAGGCATCAAATGGGCTCATGGAAGCGCCGGTCATATCCTTTACCCCGAAGAGGCGAACGTTGGTGATGTATTCCAGGGAGCCCACCACGAAGCCTGCGATGACATCGCCGTGACCGTTGAGGAATTTGGTTCCGGAGTGGACCACGATATCGGCGCCCATTTCCAGTGGCCGTTGGATGTAGGGGGTGCAGAAGGTGTTGTCCACCATGACCACACAGCCTTCCTGGCTGTGGGCAATTTTGCTGATGGCCTCGATATCCGCCAGCTCCAGGGTGGGGTTGACGGGAGACTCCAGATAAACCAGCTTGGTGTTGGGCTTCATGGCCTTCCGAACGTTTTCCGGATCGGTGGTGTCAACGAAGGTCACCTCAACACCATAGCGGGAAATGCCGTGGTTAAGGAATGCAAAGGTACAGCCGTAAAGGGTCTTGGCTGACACGATATGATCCCCGGCCTTAAGGAGCGTCCAGATGGCGGAGGAGATGGCGCCGATTCCGGAAGCCGTAGCGATGGCTGCCTCGCCCCCTTCCAGCATGGCCAGTTTTTCTTCCAGATGGGTGCAGGTGGGGTTCCCAAGGCGGGAGTAGATATAACCCCCCTCTTCCAGAGCAAACCGTCTGCCCCCTTGCTCTGCGTTATCAAAAATGAAGGTGGCTGTCTGATGGATCGGCGTTGCCAAGGCCCCGTACTGATCTTTTTTATGTCCTGCGTGTATCGATCGTGTTGCAAAGCCTGCATTTCTCATCTTATTGTCGTCCATTTCAATTTCCTCCCCAGATTTAGAAGCATGGTGGTAAAAGCGAAAGAATACGCAGCCACGGATAAGATGTGTTTATCATCGCTTTTCTAGCGGTGCTAATACCTATCTCATTGCAACCCTTGTGCCAAATGACAATTCGTATATTGTATTCTTTTACAGACTCACAGAATCGCCCGGGGGAGGGATTTAATCGAGAAACCGGTTGGAATTTTCAGAATAGGATAACAAAATGGCACGAAAAGATTCCAAAACCCTTCGGGGTGTGGAATCTTTTCGTGCCACGGTTCAATATGTTTCCATCAGTAATGATAGCGTTTAAGTTTGTTCAACAGGGTGGTGTGAGAGACACCAAGCCGCTTTGCCGCACTGCGGCAGCTCTTTTCCCTTTCCATGACCTGCCGGATGACCTCCTGTTCACACCGTTCGACAGCTTCCCTCAACGTTGGGCCCTCTCCCTCAACAGGGGCCTTCCATCCTGTCATGGCAGCGGTATTGACGGTGGGAGTGTCCAGATACAGATCCCTCATGGTAAGCAGTTCCCCCTCGCACAGGTTCATGGCCCGCTCCACTGTATTCTGAATCTGGCGGATATTTCCCGGCCATTCCTGCTGCATCAGGTAGCCGATAAAGTCCTGTCGGGCGCCGAGGATGCTTCGGTTAAGCCTTCGGTTCAGCTTCTGTATGAAGAAGTGAACCAATAGGGGGATATCCTCCCTTCGGGAGGCCAGGGAAGGGATCGCAATGGGAATCACGTTGAGGCGATAGTAAAGATCCTCCCTGAACTGCTTTTTTTGCATCATCTCTTCAAGATTACGGTTCGTTGCCACCACCACCCGCACATCCACCGACTCTTCCCGGTTTCCGCCCACCCGGCGGACCCGCCCTTCCTGAAGCACCCGAAGGAGCTTGGCCTGAATCACCGGTGTCAGTTCACCAATCTCGTCCAGAAACAGCGTTCCCCCGCTGGCTTCGCTGAAAAGACCTGCCCTTCCGGTGGCCGACGCTCCGGTAAAGCTTCCCTTCTCGTAGCCGAACAGCTCACTTTCAAGCAGGCTTTCCGGCAGCGCGGCGCAGTTCAGGGTCACATAGCCGCCCTTCCGGCCGCTGAGCTCATGGATGGCCCGGGCAAAGAGCTCCTTTCCCGTTCCGCTCTCACCCCGGAGCATCACGGTGGAGTTGCTTCTGGCAACGGTGCAGATGGTTTTCTTTATCTGTTCCAGGGACCGGCTGTTTCCGATGATTTCCTTGAAGGCTGATTCTTCTTCTGTGGAAATGATGCTGGCCAGCTCCCGTACCTTGTTGGTATCCTTGATGGAGGCCACAGCACCGATCATGATGCCGTTATCATCCCGGATGACGCGACCGGTGGACACATAGCTGATTTGACCCGATACGCTCTCCATGACGGCTTCCAGATGATCGTAATCCGTGCCCCGCTCGATCATCCCGGCCAGCAGGGTTTCACTGCCGATAAGATTGCGGATATCGGTTCCCAGCACAGATTCCTTTGAACAGCCGAACAGTTCTTCGCAGTAGTTGTTGAAAATGGTTATTCCATATTTTCCGTCGATGGCGATGACCCCTTCATCCACCGAATCGATGACCGCCATCAGCTTCTTTTCGTCCTTTTCGTGGTCCAACAGTTCAATGTCACGGATGGAGGAAACATCCTTTATTTCCCGGATGTCGCCATCCACCTGCCGGCGTATTTCGGGGGTGAGCTCATCGGTCATGATGCAGAGCCTGCCCGGAAAAACCTCCACTGAAACGAGGTTGATGCCGCGGCTGCAGAACCGGTTCAGGATATCCAGCGTGATTCCCACCCTGTCCTCGCCCATTATTTCAAATCGGCTGTATCTGCCCATGGGGTCTTAGGCCTCCCGGTTTTTCTGCAGCGCCTCTATGAGGCTTTCCATTGCTGTGCGCATATGTGCTTCCAGATATCGTTTCGCCTGCTTTGCATCCTGCTTTCGGGCAGCCTCTAAAATTCTCCGATGGGTTTCCTGGGACAGATCATTATGTATGTGGTCCACCAGATAGCGCCGCATATACCGCTCGATATTGCGGTGAAGGTTGCTGATAAGCTCCAGGAGAAATGCATTTTTGCAGCGGCTGTACAGAATGCTGTGAAAAAGCTGGTTGTCTTCACTGAGAGCCTTTCCTGAAACACCCTGATCAAGCCTTGCCACCACCGCATCCGCCTGCTTGAAATCCTCCAATGTCAGGCTGGGGATGGACAGCTCCAACGCACCCACTTCGATGAATATCCGGGTTTCAAAAATATCCCGCACCTTTTCCAGGGACAGTTCACTGACAAAAGCCCCTTTGTTTGTGATGAAGGTGACCAATCCCTCGGACTCCAAATTCCGGAGGGCTTCACGAGCCGGTATCAGGCTGCTTTCGAAACGCTGGGCGATTTCTTCCTGTTTGAGCTTGTCTCCAGCCTGAAGTTCACCGTTTAAAATAGCTTCACGCAGTTCCTCGGCAATGACCGCCGGGAGATTCTTGTATGTTCTGGGTCCTCGGGTTACTGGGTACATGGAATATCCTCTCTCGCTTGAGTAAGAAACAGATGATTCGTTGTGTCTAGTTTACTACAACAAAAGAGAGATGTCCTAAACTTATTAAGACACCGGGCATCCCGCTTCAGATGCCGCCACCGCGGCTGCGGTTTAAACGATTCAGCCCCTGTATATGATATAATGACTGTGGTTTCGCCACAACCCATCCATTGACGAAAGGAACGGACCCATGGATCAAAATACGATGAACGGTCCTGATGCATATCTGTATTCCCTGCTGTTGGACCATATCAATGATGGAATCAATGCGGTTGATAAGACCGGTCGCCTAATCTATGTGAACGCCGTTTCGGCCAATTATGTGGGATTGTCTCCCGCCTCCATGTTCGGAAAGCCGGTTACGGATTTTTATCCGGACGCCGCCCTGGTGGAGGTCATCCGCACCCATACCCCTGTTCTGAACAAACCGGTGGTTTACCCCGATGGCCGTAAATACCTGGCTTCTGCCTTTCCGCTGTTTGAAAACGGGCATTTTTCCGGCGGTTACTCCGTTTTTAAAAGCATCGACGATATTGAGGCCTTGAATAAGAAGATCCATTTTCTAGAGCTGCTGGTTCAAGCCCCCCGCCCCAAGGTCACCTGCCCCTTGATTGGCTCCGATGCCAGTCTGAAGGAGGTTCTGTTGAAAGCGCGGAAGGCGGTAGGGGCCCCCGGCGGCCCCCGTCACTCCATCATCACAGGCCCCTCTGGCACAGGAAAAACAGCCCTGGCGGCCTACATACACGATTTCGCCTGCCAGATCGGCATATTGGAAAAGAACGCCCCTTTTGTTGAAATCAACTGCGCTCAGTTCATCAATGCCGACATGGCCGCCATGGAGGTCTTCGGTTCTGTGAAGGGGGCCTTCACCGGTTCCCTTGAAAAGCGCGGGCTATTCGAAATGGCCGACGGCGGCGTTCTTTTCCTGGATGAAGCCCACGCCCTGGGGCAGCATCAGACCCTTCTGCTTAAAGCGATTGAATCCGGGAAGGTACGGCGGTTGGGAGGAACGAAGGATATTCCGACCCAGGTCATCCTGATTGCCGCATCGACCCAAAATCTTCAGGAGGTCCTTTTACCGGAGCTTTATCAACGGCTGGCCCAGAACGAAATGGCCATGCCCGCTTTGGACAGCCGCTCGTTTCAGGAGAAAGCGGAGCTGATGGACTCCTTTGTCCACGCCTATGTGACCAGCGCCAGGGAACGGAATCAGGTGAACCTGCAGATTGTCTTTGACCCCATCGCCGCGGAGCACCTGTTGAACCGCGGTTATCCCCGTAATATCCGTCAGTTTCGCGATGCGGTGAACACCGCCATTGACAACGCATCGCCCCTCATCAGTGACATGCACCCCTATGACAGCCTCACCGTCACCGTGTTTCCCAAGCATCTGCCTCCCGCATCGGATAGCCCTGTTCCTCGGCGAACCCCTGAGAGTAGTCGTCCTTCCGATTTTCCTGTGGAGCGGATCCGATTCCTCCGGGACATGGCCATGGGACCCCGCCGCATCTCGGAGCTGCTGTCCCGGGAGGGCTACAGCATCCCCTATCACCGGATTGCCTATTACCTGAAAAAAGCGGGATTGTAGGGCTTACGCCTTACAATCCCGCTTTAAACTGATGAACAAGATTCTCTCGAAGGAAATTTCTCTGTACGGAGCAACCTAACGGAGGTTGGCAAGAAAATAGAACGAGGGCTGAAGCCGTTAGAAATTCACTGTCCTGATTCAGCAGGCTGCACGAATCTTGATTCGTTGCAGATCGCTAATGTCTCAAAGGGCTCAACCAATCCAAATCTGAGATTTGGTTATTGTGTTGAAGACCGTGAGGCCCGAAGTGAGTTTGAATTTCTGCGAAAGACCTGTTCGTTATTTTCTCCAACCAGAGTTCAAAGTTGCGTAGTACAGAGAATTTTTCTTCAAGCTGAAGCAGGATTCCAAGACCTCATTTTCAGCAAGTAAGCCGCCGTTTCATTCTGCGCAGCGCTTCCGGAGCGCCTCCCATTTGCGGTCGATTTCTGTCTGAATGTGGTGGATGATTTCCTCGTTGCCTTTTTTGAACAGATGCTTGAAGCGCCCCTGAGGCTTCATGAAATCCTCGACGGGCAGCTTTTTTGCAGGATTATACGTCAACCTCCATTTCCCCTCTACGACTTCATACATGGGCCAGTAGCACGTATCCACCGCCAGTTTGCAGATTTTCATCAGGTCGGAGGCCTCGTAACGCCATCCTCTTGGGCAGGGGGCCAGCACATTCAGGAAAGCCGCACCGGAGGTATGGATCCCCTTATCGGCCTTTTCATGGAGATCCTTGAGGTTGCCGACAAAGGTGGTTTGGCCAATGTAGGGAATACCATGGGCGGCCATGACCTCGCTCATGTCCTTGCGGTTCTGGGCCTTGCCCTGAGAAATCTCACCCACGGGAGTGGTAGTGGTATCTGCATAGGCCGGAGTTGCCGAAGACCGCTGTACCCCTGTGTTCATATACGCCCCGTTGTCGTAGCAGACATAAAGCATGTCATGGTTGCGCTCCATAGCTCCGGACAGGGATTGGAAGCCGATGTCGTACGTGCCCCCGTCGCCGCCGAAGGCGATGAACTTGTAATCCTTCTTGACCTTGCCGCTCTTCCTGAGCGCCCGGTATGCCGCCTCAACGCCGCTGGTGGTAGCCGCCGCGTTCTCAAAGGCGTTATGGATGAAAGAGTCCTTCCAGGAGGTGTAGGGGTACATGAAGGTTGAAACCTCCAGGCAGGAGGTTGCACAACCGATTACCGCCTCTTCATTGGGGGCCATAGCCCGCAGAACTCCCCGTACCGCCACCGGAGCTCCGCAGCCGGCACACATCCGGTGACCGCCCTCAAGACGCTCCGGCCGATTCATTATCGTTTTCAGGTTATAATTATCCATTTGTACTGCCCTCCCCCTGGCGGATTCCAATATAACTGTAATTGAGACCGCCTTTATGCGGCGTATTGCCTGCAGCCATGTCTGAAAGCAGAGCTTCCGCGTCGGTTACCCTGAAATCCTTTCCGCCCAGGCCGTAGACACAGCTGTAAATGGCCGGACGCTTCTCGGTATCATAAAGGGCGGAGCGCACCTCCGCGAACAGTGGCCCCCCTTCATTGGAAAACCCGTCTACCCGATCCATGACCGCAATCTGCTTCAAATGCTCCAGGGCCCCGGCCAGCTCCTCTGCCGGGAAGGGCCGGAATACCCGTATCTTCAGAAGCCCCGCCTTGACCCCCTTTTCCCGGAGGTTATCGACGGCATCCTTGGCCGTGCCGGCTGCCGAGTTGATGATGACCATGGCAATTTCAGCGTCTTCAAGTCGATAGGCTTCAAAGAATCCATAGGATCGGCCCGTCATTTTTTCAAACTCCGCCGCCACATCCAGAATAACCTTTTTCGCTGCCCCCATGGACTCTGCCTGAAGCCGTTTGTGCTCCATGTAGAAAGCCGGAGAATCGTAAGGCCCCATGGACATGGGACTGAGATCGTTCAGCAGATAGGCCGGTGGCTCATAGGCACCGACAAATCCTTTCACCGCTTCATCTTCAATCAGCTGGATGTTTTCCACGGCGTGGCTGGTGATGAATCCGTCCTGACAAACCATGACCGGCAGCTGCACCTCCGGGTGTTCCCCGATTCGGAAGGCCTGAATGAAGTTATCGTATGCCTCCTGATTGTTTTCGGAATAGATCTGTATCCAGCCGGAATCCCGGGCGCCCATGGAATCGGAATGGTCCGCATTGATGTTGATGGGACCGGACAGGGCACGGTTCACCACCGCCATGGTGATGGGCAGCTTGTTGGAGGCGGATACATAAAGCATCTCCCACATAAGGGCCAGACCACAGGAAGATGTGGCCGTAACCGTTCTGGCACCAGCCGCCTGAGACCCGATGGCCGCCGACATGGCGCTGTGTTCGCTTTCCACCAGCACCTGAACCGTGTCGATGGCTCCATCTGCCACATACTGGGCTACATACTGTGGAATCTCCGTGGAGGGCGTAATCGGGAACGCCGGCATAACATCCGGATTCACCTGCCGTATTGCGATGGAAACCGCTTCGTTTCCAGACATCCGTTCTTTGATTGCCATGGCCTATTCCCTCCCCGTTTCTTCCGATTTCATTTCGATGGCATTGAATGGGCAAACCTGTGCGCAGATGCCGCAGCCCTTGCAAAAGGAAAGATCAAACGCATCCCGCACGCTATCCTTGACCGGAATGGACAGATCCGGACAGACAGGGGCGCACAGCAGGCATTGCCTGCACTTGTCCTTCAGGAATACCGGCCGCTGTGACCGCCAATCCCCTGTTTTAAAATCTCTTGAGTTCCCGGAGGCCTCAATGGTTCCGCCCCCCGTCAGCTGATGCCACGGGGTATTTTCGTTTATCTGTTTCAGGCTCATTGTTTCTTTACCTCCTGCAGTGTCATGATCAGCGCCGCCATATTGCCCTCGACCATTTCCGGCTTTGCTGCGAACTTGTGCTCGAAGGACGCTCTCAGCTCCGAGATCAGGGTTTCCTCATCCATGATGCCGCTGGCTGCGGCAACGGCTGCCAGCATGGGGGTATTGGGAAAATACCTGCCCAGGCACTTCTCCGATATGGTGCGGGCATCCACCACGTGGAGCCGCCCCGTATAACCGTTCAGCCTTTCCCGCACCTCACCGCTTGCCATCCGTGTATTGATGACCAGGGTTCCATCCGGCTTCAGACCTTTCAGAACATCCACCGACCCGATCAGCGTTTCATCCACAACCACCACACAATCCGGCTCGTAAATGTTGGAATGCACGCGGATCCTGGTGCTGCTGATGCGGTTGTACGCCGTAATCGGCGCACCCATCCTTTCCGGGCCGTACTCCGGGAATCCCTGTACATACATGCCGGTACTGAAAGCAACATCTGCCAGCAGCAGCGCCGCCGTTTTGGCCCCTTGGCCTCCTCGGCCATGCCACCGTATTTCAATCAGCTTCTTCATATAATCCCTCCCACTCCAGTTTCGGTCTTCGCGGTTCTTGTGTCGCAAGATGCATGCCAATAACCCCCGATGCTGCATAGGCCACTCTTCTACGCCATAGTCGGTCAATCCGTTAGAATTTCTAACAAATGTTAGAATCCGTCCTTTTATGTGATAGAATTCTCCATCATAAAAGGCCATCCCCGCTTCAATGCAGGAATGGCCTTTTAATAGGTGACTCAGTCGTTGCTTCATTTACAGGAAATCGTTTGAACGCCTTCGGCTTCAATCGCATATCGCACCCTCATCACCTGCTCTTCATCAGGAACCTGAAATTCGGGCTCCTTAAAACCCATATCCCGGTACTTTCCGGTACCGAAATCGTGGTATGGCAACACTTCAGCCGAAGAAGACGGCAGGTTTTCACGGACGAAGCGGGCCGTATCACGGAGATTCTCCGGGCTGTCATTCACCCCCAAAATCAACGGAAGGCGCACGACGACAGGAACACCCAAGTTCGCCATCCGTGAAGCGTTTTCAAGGATCAGAGCATTTCCCGTGCCTGTTGCCTGCAGATGGGCTTCAGCGTTTATGTGCTTGATGTCCAGGAATATCATGGACATCCGTTTCAATGACTGTTCCACCGCCTCCCAGTCAAAATGCCCCGAGGTTTCCAGAACCATATCGATACAGCGCTCGTCGAAGGCATCCGTCAGGGCACTGAAGAACTCCGGCTGTGCCGCGGCCTCGCCCCCCGAAAAAGTGACTCCCCCTCCGGATGCGCGGAAGAATACGGCTCCTCCCATCACACGTTCCACCACCTGACCCACTGTCATAAGGGCCCCGGGCTTCGCCCAGGTTTCCGGATTGGCGCACCACCGGCATCGGAGGGGACACCCGGCAAGGAACACCGTGGTGCGTATGCCGTCGCCGTCGTGTATGGAATACTCCTGAATATGGGATACATACCCTGTGAGCTCGTATACGTTCATTAAAACCTCCTAAAAGAGCGGTGATGAAGCACCCAATAAAACCCTTAGCCGCAGATGAACGCAGATGAAGGGCAATGGGTGCCCAATAACTGCAAGGGCGGTATTCAAATTGCCAATATTCACTTGTTGCAACCGTTCTATCCCATAGGACGATGAACTCACATGCCAACCTGAACACATCGGTTTTCATCTGCGTTCATCTATCCTAAAAATAATACAGAACAAAATGAAGGCACAA
>CAZYQI010000019.1:0-66677 GCA_964649745.1 uncultured Peptostreptococcaceae bacterium
TTTTGTGCCTTCATTTTGTTCTGTATTATTTTTAGGATAGATGACGCAGATGAAGGGCAATGGGTTTATAGTCTGTAGATGATAACAACACGGCATGATGTTTTACGTCACAAGAGAGTTTCAGTATTCGCTGAAATCCATCGTCTTTCATCTGCGTCATCTGCGGCTAAATGTTTTAATCCTTTGAGAGGTTCCTATGAAAACACCCGAAACGAACACCTTCAACAGCACTCCCAGCGCCAACCGCACCCATATCGTCCTTTACGGCAACCGCAACGCGGGAAAATCCTCCCTGCTGAACGCCATCATCGGACAGGACATCGCCATTGTTTCCGATGTGAAGGGCACCACCACGGATCCGGTTTCCAAGGCTATGGAGCTTCTGCCCTTTGGTCCGGTGGTTTTTATCGATACAGCGGGGCTGGATGACGAGGGATCTCTGGGCTCCCTGCGGGTAGACCGGACCCGGAAGATCATGCAGCGTACGGATTTTGCCCTGCTGGTGCATGCTCTGGATGATTTTGACGCCTCGGCTCACGGCAGGGCCATCCAGCAGTTAAAGCAGTTTAACATCCCTTACCTATTGGTTTTCAACAAGACGGATCTGGCAGAAGAAAGCACAATTTTCTCTCTTAAAGAGCTCTATCCGGAAGCAGTCTTCGTATCCGCCTTGGATATGGGCAGCATTCATCATTTGAAGGATGTACTGATCCAGCGTCTTGAATCCGCAGAGGAGGACCCCTCCATCATCGGCGGCCTCGTTCCCTACGGTGGAACGGTGGTCATCGTGGTTCCCGTGGATTCGGAGGCCCCCAAAGGCCGCATCATCCTGCCTCAGGTGCAGCTGATCCGAGACTGTCTGGACAACGGTATCAAGGCCCATGTGGTCCGCGACACCGAGCTGGCCGAATCCCTGAATGAGCTGAAGAATGTGGACCTGGTGGTTACCGATTCTCAGGCCTTCCAGGCGGTGAGTCGCATCGTCCCTTCCCATATTCGACTAACCTCTTTCTCAATCCTCTTCGCCCGGCATAAAGGGGATCTGCGGGTATTCGTGGACGGCATCCAGGCCATCCGCACCCTAAAGGACGGCGCCCGGATACTGGTTTCGGAAAGCTGCACCCACAACCACAGCCACGAGGACATCGGCCGGGTAAAGATTCCCGCTCTGCTGAACAAGCGGGAGGGCAAGGGCTTTGAATATGTGTTCCGTATGGGACACGATTTCCCGGAGGATCTGAACACCTATGACCTGATCATCCACTGCGGCTCCTGCATGATCAACCGAAAGACCATGCTGAACCGGATACAGCTGGCAAAGGAAGCCGGAGTACCCATCACCAATTACGGCGTGGTACTGGCCTACGTTACGGATATTCTGGAGCGCACCACCCATATTGAGGGGTTTATGTAACGAAAGGGTCTGTCTCATGATAGGAATAACATTCCTGAGACAGACCCTTCACTATTACCCGCCACGTTTTTAAAAAGTGGTGATAAAGCCTTATTCTTGTCATTGCGAGCACAGCGTGGCAATCTCTCCCTTGACCCTGCTGTTAACATTGCAAAAACCCATTGAAAACACTTACAGGGAGAGATTGCCGCGTCGCGATGCTCCTCGCAATGACAGACAAAGGACAATCAATCTGTTTATCCCCGCTCTTCAAAGGCCATCGCCACTTTTAAACGATTCTTTTGTCTGTATTCTTTTCCTTCTCGTGCTCAGCCAGGTAGATATCCGATACTTTAATGACCCGCTTGGCTGCCTTAATGATGACCGCCAGACCATACACCAGCCCACCCACAATCAACAGCAGTATTGCGGTATTGATCAGCTGAAACAGCATGGTAACGTTAAGCTCTGCCAATCCGAATGAAATCCCTTCCATATGCCCCCCTATTCTACAATCACTGTTCGTGTAGTGTCATGCCAGGCCACTTTCTTCCCAAAGGCTTCATAGATATAGCGAACCGGCACGTAGGCGCGGCCCTCCTTCACCGAAGCGGCCGTATCCATTTTTACAGAGATTCCGTTCACGTTCAGTTCCTGCTGACCGACTGTGCAGTTGATTTCCACACCCTTGGCTGCCGCAGAGATCAGCCGGGTTTTCTCATCATACCGGACGGCAGCCCCTATCTCCTCCAGACACTTGCGCAGGGGTACCATAACTCTGTTCTGGCTGTCCACATAAGGAATCCCTTCTCCCCCATCGGAACTGAACTGAAGGGGTTTTCCTGATACCACGACATGAGCACCGGCTTCAAGCCTTCCGGATTGACCGCCATAAGCCTTAACGGTTTCATCAATGGCGCTGATCAGGCTTGTATCATCAAAGGTATCCTCATTGATATCAAACAGCATCACACCCCCAGCCTTCAGAAGGGCCAACCTGGTTTTTTCCTGGATGGTGGCGATCCCGTTATAATAAACCGGAATTTTCCCATAAGTGCCAACAACAATCTCCGCCTTGTCCCTGAAGGCATTCAGAGGATTATCGGCTATAAGGCTTCGATACTGCACCCACCCCGGTGCACCGTAAAGCGGAACCCCGAGGATGATCTTCTCCTTCGGAACCCCTCGTGCGGCCCAGTACCGGATTGATGTATCGGCAAACCACAAAGGGCTGTGCCCCGGTCCTGTGGGGTCGGCGTCATAGGCCATGATGTTGATGAAATCGAAACAGGCCAGGGCCTTATCGCTCACAAAAGAAGAGGTGAGAGGAGCGCCGGTTTCAGACCACGCGCCATTCAGCGCGGCACTCAGCAGCAGCCCCTCCGTACTCAGTGCCTCGTCCAGCTCGCGCACCAGGGTTTCGTATGGTGCCGCTGCAAGAGGAAATTCCCAATCGATATCCACGCCGTCCAGCTGATAATCCTTCAGAAATTGCACAGTATTCGTTATAAACAGCTTCCGGGACTTCTCGCTGGATGCCATCTTCTCAAAATTCCCCTGTAGGGGTACGTTCTTATAAGACCATCCCCCGACGGCGATCATAACCTTCACATCCTTGGCATGAGCCGCAGCAACCAGGGCTTTCAGCTTCTCAGGCTTCTCAATGCCGATAAGACTCCCATCCGCTCCGGGGATCAGGAATGCATAGATGACATGGGTCAGCTTGTCATACTGAATTTCTTCCACCGGGTCCTTGAACATCTCTGAACAATAGCCCACCACCTTGAAGGATTGGGGGGGTGAGTCTTCCGCGTATATCGGCAGAATCCCACTCAGTATCATACAGAGCCCGGCACATAGGGCAATGATCTTCTTCGTGTACATGGTTGAACCTCCTTTACATTTCCAATACAATTCTCTCACAGCATCCTGGATCAATCAAATATCTCCACTATTTTTACGTATCCATTACAGCAACATTCAAAAGCAAGGAATTCCTTGTGTTTTAAAACGACTTTAAAGGGGTATTGTCATAGCATCACTCATTTAAGGAGGCCACGCTATGAAACACCGGATCGATATGGAAGCCGACCAGTCCCCGACCCACAAGCACCCATTGAAAAAGGAAGCGGTTCCTAAAATGGCCGCGCCCAAGCAAAAAACAAACAAGGTAGCTGCAAAATCCCATCGGAAAACCTCGCCCAAATGAAGTGAACCCACAAGAAAGCAGTCCCTCTCAACGAGAAGGACTGCTGTTTTTTTGCTCGAAATAATCCGTTATATCGGTTTCCCTGAAGCCCATACGGCGGTACAGACTGTATGCCGCCGGATTTTCGCTGCTTACATCCAAGGTGACGCTCAATTCCCGGCGGGACAGCATACAGAGGAGCTGTGCAAGAAAATCGGTCCCGTGACCTCTGCCCTGCTCTTGGGGCTTAACGGCCAAGCCGTTGATCATAGCAACGCCCTCATTGATATAGAGAGAAACCGTTCCGATCATCCTGTCCCCTTTGTAGGCGCTGTATTGCTCCCGATCTTTGGAATTCAGGCTGTTGACCAGCATGGACCGAGACGCTTCCAGGGGCTCTTCAAACGCGGCTGCGCTGAGTTGAGCCATTTCCTCCAGCTCTCCGTGGCCTGACCTCATGATGTGGAGATTGGCTTTATGCTGGGATAGTTCTGCATCTCCGAAGAGCGCCATGCTGTATTCGGTTTGTACCAGGGGATATCCCTTGTTTTTCATGACAGCCTGCCCAGACGTTGATTTCCGCGCCAGGGCAAACATGCGCCGCTCAATACCGTATTTGTGAGCCTCTTCCTCGGCGCACATCATCAAAGCATTGAAAATACCGGTTCGCCTATGGGCGGGATCCACACACCCGGTCCATTCAATCTCGTGACGGAGGGGGCCAAAGGCTGAAACCGCTCCGACGAGACAATTCTCCGAATAGCTCAGGAACCAGCTGTTCATTTCCTTGTGAACATTCAGGTTCTTGTTCATTTGCATGATGACCGGCACATGATCCGCATCCCGACACAGCTCCAGCAGACCAAGTACCTCCGTGGTTTCCTTTTCCGTCAGTTGGACACATTGCTTAATCACACCTGGTCCTCCGTGATCCGATGCTTCAGTATCCGCGCTAAAAACTGTCCGGTATAGCTATTGGGGTTCCCCGCAATGGCTTCCGGTGTTCCCTCTGCGATAATGGTGCCGCCTTCGTCGCCCCCCTCGGGACCCAGGTCGATAAGGTGGTCGGCACACTTGATGACCTCCAAATTGTGTTCGATCACCACAACGGTATTCCCGCCGTCCACCAACCGGAGAAGCACCTCCACCAGGGTATGCACATCGGCGATATGAAGCCCTGTGGTCGGTTCGTCGAGAATATACAGGGTCTTCCCCGTACCGCGTTTGGAAAGCTCGGTAGCCAGCTTGATACGCTGGGCTTCTCCCCCCGAAAGCTGCGTACTGGGCTGTCCCAGACGAATATATCCCAGGCCTACATCGTTGAGAGTTTGTATCTTCCGAATGATGTTGGGGATATTGGCGAAGAAGTCCAGGGCTTCTTCCACTGTCATATCCAGCACCTCCGAGATGTTCTTCCCCTTATACTTGACTTCAAGGGTTTCCCGGTTATAGCGCTTACCCTTGCAAACATCGCATTGAACGTACACGTCCGGCAGAAAGTGCATTTCTATTTTCAGAATGCCGTCGCCCTTGCAGGCCTCGCACCGACCGCCCTTCACATTAAAGCTGAAGCGGCCCTTGCTGTAGCCTCGAACTTTAGCCTCCGGAACGGTAGAAAACAGATCCCTTATGGGGTCGAAAACACCGGTATAGGTCGCCGGGTTGGACCGCGGGGTCCGCCCGATGGGACTTTGATCGATATCGATAACCTTGTCGATGAGGTCCAGTCCTTCAATTTTCTTATGCTTTCCGGGTTTGTCCTTGGCCCTGTGTATCTTGGCCGCTGCCGCCTTGTGAAGGATCTGGTTCACCAGGGTGCTCTTCCCGGAGCCGGAAACGCCGGTCACACAGGTGAACATCCCCAAGGGGAATGCCACATCGATATTCTTCAGATTGTTCTGCGTAGCCCCGTGAACGACGATGCTCTTTCCATTGGGCTGCCGCCGCTCTTCCGGCACAAGAATTTCCTTTGCACCGCTGAGATACTGCCCGGTGAGGGATTCCGGGGAATCCAGGATATCCTGCAGGGTTCCCTGGGCAATGATATATCCCCCGTGTTCGCCGGCGCCGGGACCCATGTCGATAATATGATCCGCGGTACGTATGGTATCGTCGTCATGCTCGACAACGATCAGGGTGTTGCCGATATCCGTAAGCCCCCGCAGGGTTTTCAGCAGCTTTTCATTATCCTTCTGGTGCAGGCCGATGCTGGGTTCATCCAGAATATACAGCACCCCCACCAGACCCGACCCGATTTGGGTGGCCAGGCGGATCCGCTGGGATTCCCCGCCGGAAAGCGTTCCCGAAGCCCTTGATAAGGTCAGATAACCCAGGCCTACATCCGTGAGGAACTGGAGCCTTGCGTTGATTTCTTTGATGATCTGATCCGCGATAGCCGTCCGGGTTGTGTTCTGCTTCAACTCTCTGAAGAAAACAAGGGCGTCTTTAACAGAAAGATCAGAAAAATCCGTTATGTTCATGCCTCCCACCGTCACTGCCAGGGTTGTAGGCTTCAATCGCTTTCCATTGCAGCTTTCACAGGGAGTGAGGCTCATGAACTCCTCGATCTTTTCCCGCATGTAATCGGACTGGGTGTCCGTATACCGACGCTCCAAATTGGTGATGACCCCTTCATAGGGCGCCTTGTAGTTACGGGTACCTCCATATTTGCTTTCAAAGGTGAAGGACACCTCTTTCTTGCCGGTACCGTATAGCAGGGCGTTGATCACTGCCGGTGACAGCTCCTTGACGGGCACATCGGTCTTTTGACCGTACGCCCGAACCACCGCCTCCACCATCTGCTGATAGTAGGTTCCCTCCATGCTGTTGGCATAGGGGGCTACAGCACCCTCATCGATGGACAGCTCCTTGTTGGGCAGCACCAGATCCGGGTCCACCTTCTGGAGAAAACCGATCCCCTTGCAGGATTCACACGCCCCGAAGGGACTGTTGAAAGAAAACATCCGGGGTTCCATTTCCTCGATGCCCACTCCATGCTCCGGACATGCGAACTTGGTGTTGAAGGTTAGGTCCTCCCTCTCCAGGATATGGATCAGGATCAGCCCCTCCGTTAAACGCAGGGCCGTTTCAATGGAATCCGTCAGACGCTTCTCCACACCGGACCGGATCACCAGGCGGTCCACCACGACCTCTACGGTGTGCTTCAGTGTCTTTTCCAGCTCGATATCCTCTGCCAGCTCACGGATTTCACCGTCTACGCGCACACGAACAAAGCCCTCCTTACGAAGATGCTCCAGCTCTTTCCTGTGCTCACCCTTCTTACCCCGAATGACAGGGGCGTGAACCTGAATCCGGGTGCCTTCCTCCAGCTCCATGACCTTGTCCACGATCTGGTCGATGCTCTGCTGACTGATTTCGACACCGCATACGTGACAGTGGGGAATTCCCACCCTGGCATACAGAAGCCGAAGATAATCGTATATTTCCGTAACCGTGCCCACGGTGGACCGTGGATTGCGGTTCGTGGTCTTCTGGTCGATGGAGATGGCCGGGGAAAGTCCCTCAATGGATTCCACATTGGGCTTCTCCATTTGCCCTAAAAACTGACGGGCATAGGCGGAAAGGCTCTCCACATAGCGGCGCTGTCCCTCGGCATAGATGGTGTCAAAGGCCAGTGAGGATTTCCCTGAGCCACTGAGGCCGGTGATAACCACCAGCTCGTTCCGGGGAATCTTAACGGTTATGTCTTTCAGATTGTGCTCCTTGGCACCTCGAACTTCAATGTATTGTTTCATCTCTACCTCAATTCCTCCGGCAGCAATTTCACCAGAGTTTTCATTCTGTCCCTGAGCTCTGCGGCCCGCTCAAACTGCAAATGTTTGGATGCCTCCAGCATGTCGAACTCCAGCTGACTGAGTGTGGCCTTCAGTGATTCGATGGTGTCGAAGGACCTCAGATCCGACAGGTAGGTTTCGTCTTCATCGGCGGCCTTGGTGGCTTCAATCACGCTGCGTATGCCCTTGATGATGGTCTTGGGCTCTATGCCGTGTTCCTGATTGTAAAGGTGCTGAACCTCCCGACGGCGGTCGGTTTCAGCGATGGCCTTCTGCATGGAAGGAGTGATCTTGTCGGCATACATGATGACAAGGCCCTCCGTATTCCGTGCGGCGCGGCCTATGGTTTGGATAAGCGCTGTTTCAGACCGAAGGAACCCTTCCTTATCGGCATCCAGGATTGCCACCAGCGAAACCTCCGGCAGGTCCAGGCCTTCCCGAAGAAGGTTGATTCCCACCAATACGTCAAACTCTCCCACCCGTAGATCCCGCAGAATACGCATCCGTTCCAGCGTCTCCACCTCGGAATGCATATAGCGCACCCGGATGTTGACGTCCTTCAGGTAGTTGGTAAGGTCCTCCGCCATTTTTTTCGTAAGGGTTGTGACCAATACCCGCTGTCCTTTGGATGTCCGCTGATTTATCTCCCCTATCAGATCGTCGATCTGTCCCGCAACCGGGCGCAGACTGATCTGGGGGTCCAACAGTCCTGTCGGTCGGATAATCTGTTCCACCACCTCCGGGCACCGTTCCTTCTCATAGGGCCCCGGGGTGGCGCTGACATAAATCGCCTGGTTGACCAGGCTCTCGAACTCGGTGAAATTCAGGGGGCGATTATCCAGGGCGGAGGGCAGCCGGAACCCATAGCTGACCAGGGTTTCCTTGCGGGACCGGTCTCCGCCGTACATTCCACGGATCTGAGGCAGGGATACGTGGGATTCATCCACCACCAGCAGAAAATCGTCCGGGAAGAAGTCGATCAGCGTGAAGGGACGGCTTCCCGGAGGCCTGCCGCTGAGAATGCGGGAGTAGTTCTCAATCCCCTGACAGAATCCCACTTCCTTCAGCATTTCGATATCGTACCGGGTACGTTGTTCAATCCGCTGTGCTTCAATGAATTTGCCTTCATCCAGGAACTTCTTAACCTGTGCCTGCATCTCGGCTTCAATGTCGCCCACTGTTCTTTCGATCAGAGTCTTATCCGTTACATAGTGGGTATTGGGAAACAGGAATACATGATCCCGGATCCCCAGTATCTCTCCGGTGAGCACATCAATCTCGGTGAGACGGTCGATTTCATCACCGAACAGCTCAATCCGTATGGCCCGTTCGGAGGTGGAGGCAGGGAAAACCTCGATGACATCCCCCCGTACCCGGAAAGTCCCCCGGGTGAAGCTGATATCGTTTCTTCCATACTGGATGCTCACCAGCTTTTCCAGGATATCCTCCCGGCTCATGGTCATTCCTGGTCTCAGGGACATGCTCAAATCCCGGTAAAGCTCCGGATCACCCAAGCCGTATATGCAGGAAACGCTGGCCACGATCAGCACATCGCTCCTTTCAAAAAGGGCAGATGTGGCGCTGTGACGCAGCTTGTCGATCTCATCGTTGATGGAGGAATCCTTCTCGATGAAGGTATCGGAAGAAGGAACATAGGCCTCCGGCTGATAATAATCATAATAGCTAACAAAATATTCCACCGCATTCTCAGGGAAAAACTCCTTGAATTCACTGCAAAGCTGGGCTGCCAGGGTCTTATTATGGGCAATGACCAGGGTGGGGCGCTGTACCTGTTCCACCACATTGGCAATGGTGAAGGTTTTACCCGAGCCCGTAACGCCCAGCAGTGTCTGATACCTTTTCCCATCTATGAGTCCCTGCCTGAGCTTTTCAATTGCCTGGGGTTGATCCCCGGTGGGCTTGAACTCTGAATGAATCTTGAATTCCGGCATGAAGCCACCTCCACGCAAACGTATGTTCGCTTCCATTATATCTCCCTGTTTTTTACCCGTCAAGCAATATGCGTAAGCACGATGTCTTGAATTTTTCTGACTATATGCAAATATTATTGTAATTATTCTTTTTATCCTGCATAAGAGTGAAATTTATTACCCCAAACGTCATACTTAAAGAAATATACTATTGAAATACCTTACCTTCATGCATATAATTTATCATGAGAGGTTTTTTAACACATCTTAAGGAGGAATACATATGAAAGTAATGATCAGATTGAGAATGGGCCAGCACGACGCCCATTACGGCGGCAACCTGGTAGACGGTGCAAAGATGCTGAACCTGTTCGGCGATGTGGCCACAGAGCTGCTTATCCGTCACGACGGCGACGAAGGGCTGTTCTGCGCCTACGAGTCCGTTGAATTTGTGGCTCCCGTCTTTGCGGGGGATTACATCGAAGCAGTGGGCGAAATCATCAATGTGGGAAATTCTTCCCGCAAGATGTCCTTCGAAGCACGGAAGGTCATTGCGCCCCGCCCGGACCTGTCGGATTCCGCCTGTGATTTCCTTGAAGACCCCATCGTGGTCTGCCGGGCCATCGGAACCTGCGTGGTGCCAAAGGACAAACAGCGCAAGAAATAATTCACATTTAAAACCCCATGGAATCCCGAAAAGGACGCCATGGGGTTTTTATTATGAAATCTCCAATTCCTTTTCCCTGATGCGTTTTTCCGTCACCTGATCCAGAAAATGCATGATTACGGCGAAGGTAGGGACTGCCACAATCATACCGATGATGCCGAACATCTCGCCCCCCAGGAGCAGCGACACAATGATCCAGAAGGGAGGAAGGCCCACGCTGTCGCCCAGGATCTTCGGTCCCAACACATAGGCGTCAAACTTCTGCAGCACCAGCAGGAAGCCCGCCAGCCACATGGCCTGTACCGGGTCGTAAAAAAGGACCAGCAGAGTTGCCGGCACCGTTCCGATATAAATGCCGAAGTAAGGGATCATATTAAATATGGCGATCATCACCGTCAGTAAAAGCGCATAGGGCATGTTCATCAGATAAAGGCCCGCATAGCACAGCACTGCGATGATCAGAGAGTCGATCAGCTTGCCGATGATAAAGCCCGAAAAGATACGGTCGGATTCCCTGATGACCTCTGCCGCCTTCAGGGCCTTGGGTTCACCGAACCACGCCTTCCCGTATTTGAGGAAGCTGGCGCTGAATCCTTCCTTGTCCTTAAGGATATAGATTGAAATAATCAGGCCGATGACAAAGCTGACTATACCGGCCGTAATACCGACAATGGTGCCAAGAATCCCCATAAGGGAAGACTGAATCTTCTCAAAGATCATCGTCACCTGGGCTCCCTGTTGAAGAAAGGAAATCTCGTTGACATTGATGCCATAGGTCAGGGCCAGCTGATCCAGGTGGAGCGTATGGCTCTTCAACAGAACCCAGGTTTGGGTCCTGTCCACATAGGTCGGAAATTCACGGATCAGTTGCGCTGAGCTTCTGATCAGCACAGGTGCAAGGATGGTGATCACTCCGTAAAGCCCTGCGAAAACCAGCAGGTAAAGGAGTGTCAGGGCTCGTTTTCTTCCCAGACCGAATCGGTTCTGAAACAACCGCAAGAGAGGATTCAGAAGATACGCGATGACCCCCGCCCATATGAAGGGCACCAACAGCTTCATGAACTCAGTCAGATAGGTATGCAGCACGTTCACATGGTCAAGGGCTTTGAACACCAGGATAGCCACCAGGATGACAGGCAAGGACTCAACATGCGGTATGTGTCTTTTCATGGTCTCCATGGCGTCTCCCCAACAGATGTCTATTCCTCTTCTAATTCGTCGAAGGTTTCACCCAGCCCACTTTCCAGGGGTATATCCGCCAGCTCGATCAAACTGGGCAGGTCATCCCATCGGTATGCCAGCTTCAGATAATCCTTATTATCCATTCTCTCAATCCGCGCATCGCACTCCACACCACCCAGGATGCGGTAGAACTGGCGGGCGGGATTATCCTTCAGCACCCAAACCTTAAGGGATTTCACGTCGTTGTTCACCATCAGACGGGCACAGGTGGCAATCAGCTTTCTGCCCACACCTCTGCGTTGAAACCGGTCCTGAACATAAAGGGCAGATATCTCCCCCACGTATCCCCGCTGTTCGTCTCGCTGAACGTTGGGAACCACGAAGGCGATAATCTCACCGCTCTTTTCTTCCACCACATAGACGGGTTTCCCGTCATTGATGAACTTCATCCAATACTTCTTGCGTTTTTCCATTGTGAACAGACTCAGGTATTCATCCGATAAAACCCGGCGATAGGTGGATCTCCATGTTTCAACATGAACCCTCGCGATATCCGTTGTGTCATATATATTAGCCTTGCGAATCAGCATAGTGGACCTCTCGTTATCTTCGATTTATAAATATAGGTTGCGGGGCACGACTGGCAGCTACTTGATTTCTGACTTAATGATTTCTAAGGCCTTTTGGAATTGCGGATCCTCTTCATGAGGCAGACCGGACCTGTCCTTCAGGGCCTCGGGCAGTTCCACTGTAATATCCGGCTCGATTCCCTTCCCGTGAATATAGGAACCGTTGGGCGTAAAGTACTGAGCAACTGTAATCTTGTAGCCATCACCGTCAGGCAGCGTGTTTACAGCCTGAACCAATCCTTTCCCGAAGGTTCTGGTACCAATCACAACTCCCGATTTGGTGTCTTTCACGGCACCGGTAAGTATTTCGGAGGCAGAGGCACTTCCCCCATTCACCAGCAAAACATAGGGAAGCGCTGTTTTCAAAGAATCTGACCGCTCGACATCTTCATTCCCTGCTCTGTCCTTGGTGGATACAATGGTTTGCTCACCCAGTAACATATCTGATATTCGGATGCATTCTTCAAGACTTCCACCCGGATTATTCCGCAGATCGATAATCAGGCCTTTGGCCTTCTTTCCGGTCAGGGATTTCAGCTGAGCTTCAAATTCAGAAGCCGACTTGTCGTCAAAAACGCTGAGCTTGAGGTAGCCGACACCATCCGCCAGCATTTCTGACTCGGCCGATTTCAAAACAATCTTTTCCCGAGTGATTTTAACGTCCGACTGCTGGTTGTCTTTCTTCAAAACATTGAGGGTAACGTCGGTTCCGGGCTGGCCTTTCATCATGCCAACCGCCTCATCAATCTTTTCACCAAAAACCTCTGTCCCGTTCACCTTCAGAATTTTGTCCCCAGTTGTCAGTCCCGCCCTCTCACCGGGGGTATCTGCAATGGGGGATACGACCGTAATCAATCCATCCTCCCCGGGAGAAACGATAACCCCGATGCCGCCATAGGAGCCCTCATTCATTTCATTGAAGCTTTTATATTCCTTGGCATCGAAATAAACAGAATAGGGATCGTCCAGGGATTGAAACAGACTGCGTTTCAGGCCCGTTTTAAAGTCGACATCCTTGGTGTCCTTGTAGAACTGCTGTCCCACAGCCTCCTGCAGAGCAACCACTTCGCCAAATTCAGACTCCAGAGCCTGAAACCGCTGCAGGTCCTGTTTGTCGATCAGAACCTTATCGCCAACACCCACCATCAGCACATTGCTGAAAGTGAAGGTTGAAATACCGGTGAATATCACCGTTAAGGCCAGCAATATGGCCAGAGTCTTCTTGGATACCATGGAATACCTCTTTCATTGTGTGTCTGAAAAGGATCATTTGGATACGTATTTCATCGGATCTACATACTGACCGTTCACACGGACCTCAAAATGCACATGGGGCCCGGTAGAAAGACCCGTGTTGCCACTTTTTGCAATGCCTTGCCCCTGTGTTACCTTGCCCCCTTCTGAAACAAGCAGAGAGCTGTTATGGGCGTACAAGGTAGCGATTCCTCCCCCGTGATCAACAATAAGGGTTTTCCCATAGCCCCCAAGCCAGCCCGAATGGATAACGGTGCCGCTCTGGGCAGCGATCACATTGTTTCCTGTTTTCACGCTGATATCAATTCCTGTATGCATCTTCTTGGTCTTCAGTATCGGGTGAATCCGAGAACCGAAAGGCGATGTGATTTTAGAGCTGGCCGGTACCGGCCATGCCATGGTTCCACCCACATATTTCTGAGTAGCCTTCATGCTTGCAAGAATTTTTGTGATCTTATCGGCCTCAGCCTGAAGGGCATCCTCTTGGGCCTCCAAAGCCTTATGGTCTGCAGCCAGCTGCTGCTTGGCAGTACCCAGCTCTCCTACCTTGATGTTCAGGTTTGCCTGGGCGGCCTCTTTTTCATCCACCTTTTGTTCCAGCCGGTTCTGATAGACCTCCAGATCCTTTTTTGTCTGTTGGATGATATTTCGCTGATCCGTCAGAAACTGCACCATATTGGTATCGTGCTCATAGATCTTTCGGACCGTATCGATCCGTGTCATCAGATCGCCAAAATCACTGGAGCCCAGCAGTACCTCCAGATAGCCCACATTTCCGGTCTTATACATTACACGGAGCCTTGCATTCAGAACATCTTTCTTATTTATGATATTGTTCTCAGCAATTTTCAGCTCAACGCTTTTTACAGTAATATCCTCTTCTGCCTTCCCGATATCCTTACCCAGACCATCAATCTGATTCTCGATGGTGTCGATCTGGCCTTCAATGCTGTTGATTTTTTTTACAATATCCTTTTGCTTGCTTTCGTTTTGCTTCTTCGTTTTATTCACCTGATTAAGCTGGTCTTTAATCTTTTTTTGCTCTGCCTGTATCTTTTTCAGCTCCGTATCGCTGGTGGCATGAACTGCCGCCGGCATCACAGTGCTGAACATAAACAGTGTCAAAATTCCTATGGCCAGTATCCGCTTCATGCTGTTCACCTACACATTCAGGAAGCGACGCATGGCGTTGATACTGCCAAGTGCCCCTATACCCGCGCCCAGAACAGAGAAGATTAAAAGCAGATCACCCATGATGGACCGGACCGGTACGATATACGCCGCAATCAGCACGTAGAAACGGGAGGTGAACATCCCGTAGGTATACTGGTACATGAGAAAGATGACAAGCGCCGCTGTAAAAGCCCCCAACAGCCCCAACAGGGTGCCTTCTACCAGGAATGGCCACCGAATAAACCAGTTGGTTGCCCCCACGTATTTCATGATATTGATTTCACGCCGGCGGGCAGCCACCGCCAGTTTGATGGTATTGGCAATAATAAAGGTTGAAACGGCAATCAAAACTGCAATGACCGAAAAGCCCATGGTTCGTATGAACCGCGTGATTTCCAGCAGCTTCGTAATAATATCCTGATAATACTTCACATCCTCAACACCGCTTAGCTTCTGCAGTTCCCCAACAACCGGCTTGGAATAACTCAGATTTTTAAGTACCACCACAAAGGAATCGGGCAACGGGTTGCTTTCCAGCCCGTCCAGAAGATTTCCGTTCTCTTTCCAGGAGGCCTTCATTTTTTTAAGCGCAGCTTCACGATCCTCAAATACAACATCCTTTACGCCATCGATGGAACGGATCTGCTTCTCCAGTTCATCGATCTGCGTTTGCTCCAGTCCGTCATTGAGGTAAACCTGAGCGGAATCGAACTGAACCTTCACACTCTCCGTCATGCTATTGATGTTTACGATCAATATGAATACGATCCCCAGAATAACAAGGGTCGCCGCCACCGATGATACGGAGGCCACGCTCATAAGTCGGTTGCGCCACAGGTTCCTGAAGGCTTCGCCGACGGAATGTCCAACTGTTCTAATCTTCAACGGAGTAACCTCCCTTCATTTCATCCCGGACCACGCGTCCGTTCTCAAGGGCGATAACCCGCTTCTGCATAATATCCACTACTTCTTTATGATGGGTAGCCATGATTACAGTGGTACCCCGGGTGTTGATCTGCCTGAGCAGTTTCATGATCTCCCAGGAGGTATCCGGATCAAGGTTCCCTGTTGGTTCATCCGCAATGAGAATGGGCGGATTGTTGATCATAGACCGCGCGATGGAAACCCGCTGCTGCTCCCCGCCGGAAAGCTGGTGAGGATACATATTGGCCCTATTGCTGAGGCCAACCATGCTCAGCATGACAGGAACCTGCCTGCGGATTTCTCTCCGCGGGGCTTCCAGAATCTCCATGGTAAAGGCCACATTCTCGTATACGGTTTTATTGGGAAGAAGCCTGAAGTCCTGGAACACGACCCCCATCCGTCTTCGAAGATGAGGGATCCTCCGTCTGTGAAGGTTTGTGATATCCTGTCCCGCTATGTAGATCTCCCCTTCAGAGGGCTCCTCTTCCTTCAGGAGCAGCTTGATAAAGGTGGATTTCCCTGCTCCACTGGCTCCCACAATAAATACGAATTCACCCTTCTGTACATGTATATTGGCATCAGAAAGCGCCACAACGCCGCTTTCATATTTCTTGCTGACATTGACCAGCTTGATCATGAAACCTCCTCTAAGCATGTTGATACAAAGCCGCACACACCTTCACGTGAAAAACCCCGCATCCTTCATGCGGGCTTCCGGTGCGTGCCGTAATGATGGCAAATCCGCAGGAATGTCCCAAATATCATCTTCGGACAAATTTCGGACAGCCATTATAGTATAATGGAATATACCCGATATAGCCACACCTTCAGATTCTCCACACGTTCCATTATAATTGTTTTACCTAGGTGAAAGAAACCCCTTTAGAATAAAATAATATTACAGTGGAGGTTCTATGAAGCAATCCATCCGCAAAGACGCTTTGGCGCGACGGGCAGCCATTCCCAAAGCCCAACAGGCCGAGAAAAGCACAGTGATCCGCAATCTGGTTCTTTCTCTGCCGGAGGTGGCTCAGAGCAATGTAATCACCGTTTACGTGGACTTTCGGAACGAGGTGGAAACCCGGGAGCTTATCACCGGACTGCTGGGCCTTGGAAAGGTTGTGGCCCTTCCGGTGGCACACTTTGACACCTGGGAGTTGTCCTTCGTTGCCATTCATTCACTGGACTGCCTTATCCAAACGGATAGACACCTTTTGGAGCCTGCTCCGGGTTCCGGCCCCGAGATTCCCACAGAGGAAATCGACCTGATTCTCACCCCCGGTGCCGCCTTTGATCGCCGCGGTTACCGTCTGGGTTACGGTGGGGGCTTCTACGACCGCCTGCTTGAGAAACGCAGACCGGATGTCAGGGCCATCGCGCTGGCCTTCAGCGAGCAACTGGTGGAATCCCTTCCGACAGAAGCCCACGATCAGAAGCTGGACGCTATCGTCACCGAGGAGGGAATCATCCGCTTCCAGGCTTAAAAAGCCTCCGACCTGAAACACAACGGTAATAGAGACAACAAAATCCCCAAATCCATTGATTTCAATAGATTTGGGGATTTTAATCCTATAGGGGTCACCCCGACTTGAACTGGAACTTCCCTACAAAATCTCTTTGTTAAAATGTCCTCTTGTGTCTGTTTCCTGATTAAAGACAGCCTTATTCCCTATGCCATTTAATTTGCTTAACGCCTCATCAATGGTTCTCAGAACCTGCTCTTGGGATTCAATGGTGAAGCTTAATCGGAATGCCTCGATTCCTTTTATGCCTTGCAGCTCATCTAAAAGATTAAGGGTCTTTCCATTGAGGATGGTCGTTGTACAGTCATCATGGGTAATGACGGGGAATGTTCCGTGCTCATCTTTTATCTCGTAGCTCTTCTTTTTACAAATACCGCATTGATTCATTTTTTTCAGCGGACAATATTTTGTAAACATCAAAGGCGCCTTGCCATATACGACCATTTCCAGTGCCGGATAGCCGTCATTTTCCTCGTAATAGGCAGTCATCAAATCGTCAATTTGACTCTTATTCAATTCATAGGATAATGTGACGCGTTTCGCACCTAATTGATAGAGCATGGTGCAGCTGGCAGCATTCACAACATTCAGAGAATAGTCCGTAATAAAGGGATTGGTTTTTCTGTAATGATGAATTCCGCCATATCCTCCGATGAGAAGCTGCCCTTCTATAGCTTTATAATCGTTTTGGTTTCTTCTGACAATGTTTTCAAAATAAATTTCCTTAATGCCACGGCTCACGCAGGCATCATACTGTTCCTTCGTCGTTACAGCAGCCGTAAGGTAGGGGTGTTCAGGGGCAAAGCTTATTTTTTCTTTTGCTTTCAAGGCCTTGGTTCTTTTCTTCTGGCTGTTAAGCTTTAAATCATATAGGCCCTGTACAAGATCCCGTCTTGCTGCATTTAAGAGCTTTGCCGGAATAAATGCATTGGATTCCGCGAAATCCACATGACCAAGTTCAAAGATCGTATCATTCAATCTTGAAAATTGTTTGATGACCTGCTCTTTAGTCGTTGGATTATTAATGGCTTCGCCCAGGATTTCCTCGCTTTCATACACATAATTAAAGCCTAAGCCCGACCCTTCGATGATCAGCTTTGAATCCGGATACGCATACACGTTAATAGCCAGGTTAAAACGCTTAAATTCTTTTTCCAGTGACGCTTCCAACTCTTTGTAATAGAAATAATCCTTCGTGATATAGACGCAATCACCCTTGGACAGTTGTTCTTTGATTTTGATATAGCAGACATCCTCTGCTTTGTTGATTAAATTGCCGGCTTTATCGTACAGTTTTACCACCGTTAAAACGACATCCTCATTGTTATGACTGATCCGGATGATATCGTTTTGATGCAAAGTCCGTGTAAGTGTTATTTCATACATGCCTTTAATGCTATTGCTGATTCTCCCAATTGAATAGCCAACGTTATTCGGTCTTAAGATGTTCGTAATCTCCTTCGGATCCTCGTGAAACAAATAGCCTTTGGTAAAGGTTCGATTGAAGGTCTTGCTCAGATTGTCTTTGTCTTCATCGGTTAGTTTATGATCTAAGGCCCTGCGGTATTTTGATACAGCATTGGCAACATACGCAGGTTCTTTCATCCGACCTTCAATTTTTAAAGAATCAATTTCTCTCAAATCCTCAATATGCTCAATGGTGTTTAAGTCCTTCGTCGATAGAATATAGTTTTTTCCCAGAACGGTATCGGTTGTCGTATCAATGAGTTCATACTCCTTACGACACGACCCGACACATCTTCCGCGATTTCCGCTTCGATAGCCGATCAATCCCGACATGAGACAGTTCCCAGAATACGATACGCATAAGGCGCCGTGAACAAAAATTTCCAACGGTATTTTAGCGATCCGTTTAATCTCTATTACTTTTTCAATGGGAACCTCCCGAGACAGAACAACCCGTTTAGCGCCAAGCTCTTTAAACAGTAATGTCCCGTCTAAATCGTCTATCCCCATTTGAGTTGAACAATGGGCTTCCAGATCAAGAAAGTTCTTAACGATATACGCGAAGGCAGCCAGGTCCTGGACGATAATGCCATCAACACCTATTTCATTCAATTGGTGCATCTGCTCTTTCATCTCTTCCATTTCATTTTCGAAAACAATGGTGTTCATCGTCACATAGATTTTTACATTCCTCAGGTGCGCATACGTAATCGCCTCTTTTAACGATTCCAAATCAAAATTTGATGAGTATGCACGGGCACCAAATTTTTGCATTCCTAAGTATATGGCATCACACCCATTAGAAATCGCAGCTTTTAGAGCTACCATATTTCCTGCTGGAGCTAATAATTCAGTCATTTTCCCTCCATACAACTCGCTATTCTTCGCTAAGTGCTTCTAACCGGTTGCAATTTTTTTTGCTTGAATCGTTTCTATTATCCTCTATTTTAAAACACGCGTCTAAATTTGGCGCAGTAGAATTATAACAATTCACGCTGAACAACACAAGAAGAGACGCCAAAACAAATGAAAAACTCTAAACCCATCATACTCAATGTGTTTAGAGTTTCAACCCTGAAGGCAAAACCCCGTTACATATGATTCGGGGAATACTCCCAGGCATTCTATTTGAATATCCCTGTGTTAGACGATTAAAGCAACCTCTGGACAAATGACCGGAGGCTTTTGCTATTCATTTGGAAGTGCTTTTCTAGGGGACTTCTTGGCCGTTTTTTCTGCCTTGCTCTTTTCCCCTGCCTTTGATTTATCGCTGTTCCGTTGGAGCAGTGGTTTTGCCAGCTCTTTCAGGCGTTCGTCCACCATATAGTGAATGGTGCCTTTGGGGAAGCTGCCGTTCTTCTGTCTTACTCCGGCCTTCCTGCCCATCATGATCTCAATGCCTTCATCGATATGACTCACCGCATAGATGTTGAACATGCCGGCTTTAACCGCTTCAATCACATCGTTGCCCAACATCAGGTTTTTCACGTTCTGATAGGGAATCATAACCCCCTGTTCACCGGTGAGTCCCTTCAGTCTGCAGACCTTGAAGAAGCCTTCGATCTTCTCGTTAACCCCTCCGATGGGCTGAATCTGCCCCCGTTGATTGACCGATCCTGTCACCGCGATGCTTTGTTTGATGGGCACCCCCGACAGACTGGACAAAATCCCATAAAGCTCTGTGGAGGATGCACTGTCTCCGTCAACCCCGCTGTACAGTTGCTCGAAAACAATGCTGCAGGCCAGAGCCATGGGTTTATCCTGGGCATAGGTGTGTCCCATATACCCGGTGATGATCAGAACACCCTTATCATGGATCTTCCCGCTGGTTCGGGCTTCCCGTTCGATGTTGATGATGCCACTTTGGCCTCTGTATGTGGAAACGGTGATCTTGCTGGGCTTCCCGAAGGAATACTGGCCCGTGCCCACCACGGCCAAACCATTGATTTCACCCACTTTATCCCCTTCCACATCCAACAGGTAGGTGCCGTCATCAAACATCTCCAGGATTTTTTCCTCCGACATATTGGAACGGTGCCGTTTTTCCTCCAGAGCCGTCTCCACATGGTGCCGTCGTACCATGGAATCTCCCTGAACCTCTGCCCAGCTGTTTGCCTCATACAGGATATCCACAATCCGGTTCAACCGGGATGAAAGCTTGGTTTGGTCGTCCGCCATCCGGGAGATGTACTCAATAACCCGGGCAACCGCATTGCGATCAAAATGACGGAGGTTATCCTTTTCGCAGTGAGCCGCGATAAATCGGGCCAACAGTTTGATGTTTTCGTCATTGCGGGGCATTTCCATGTCGAATTCCGCAGTGATCTTGAACAGCTTGCGGAAATCTTCGTCGTATTGATACAGCAGGTAATAGGTGTACGCATCCCCTATGATAATCAGCTTCACATCCAGGGGAATCGGCTGTGGCCGGAGGGTTGTGGCCACCATCAGCCCCATCTGCTTGCCCAGGGCCTCGATATTGATTTCCTTGGTGAGCATGCACCGCTTCAGACCCGTCCACGCATAGGGGGCCGTCAGGATATCCTTGGCATGGACCACCAGATAACCGCCGTTGGCCTCGTGGAGAGATCCCTTCTTAATCATGGTGAAGTCTGTCTTCATGACGCCCATCTCGTTCTTGTACTCCACGGCTCCGGTGAGGTTAATATAGGTTGGATTGTTTTCAAATACAATGGGGGCACAGGTTTTTTCACTGTTGTCCACAAAGATATTGATCTTGTACCGGTCGAAGAAGGCCTCCGCGCTCTTTGCCTGAAGCATGGCCATGGGGTTGTCTGCGCCCTCCCCCGCTTTAATATAGCGGAATCGGTCGATATTCTCCACAACGTCGTCCACCACCTGGTCCAACCACTCCACAACCGTTTTTCTTGATTCAAACTTCTCACGAAGGGGCAACAGGTGGAAGGTTACAATCCGACGCCCCATCTGTTCGTCCAGCTCCTTGATCTTCTGCCGATAGTTTTCCTCTTCTGTTCGGAGGGTGCTGAAGATGTCCACGGTCTCGTTGCTCAACTTGGTGGAATTATTTTTCATTTCTTCATATTCATCTTCTGTAATCGAACGATACTCCTCTTCCGTCATGGGCTCGCCGTTCTTAAGAGGGATGCTGATCAGCCCCCGCTCGTTCTGACTGAACCGAAATCCAAACTTCACACCCACTTCGTTCAGCTGTTCGATGATCTTCTGGGTGGTTTCCTGATACTGTTCCGTCAGAATTGTCTTGGTGTTCTCATAATCCTTCCCGGTAAATACGGTTTCAATCTCCTTCTTCAGGAAGGTCATGACCCGCTCCAGGCCTTTTTCGAACTCCTTTGCCGTTCCGGTTTCAAGGTCAAGAGCCAGGGGCGCGTGGGGATCCTTGAAATTATGAACATACACCCAGTCGCAGGGGGCGGACTTCTTGGCCGCCTTCTTTTCCGTAATGCGCTTCACATAGCTGTTGCGTCCGGAGCCCCAGCTGCCTGAAACATATATGTTGTACCCGTTCTGATTGATGGAAAGACCGAAATCCAAGGCTTTGGTAGCCCGTTCCTGACCGATGACGCCATATAGGGGCGTCAGCTCCGCCGTGCTGTCATATCCAAAACAGCTGGAGTCACAGGGACTGGTCAGTTGTTCGGGCTTCAGTTTTAAATTTTCCATAGTGCTACCCCCTTGAAATTCTAAATGATTTTCATACCTGTCTGAGCAGTAATTACCCGTTTAAAGGGCCCTTAATCATCCTGTTCAGCGGGTTTCACATTCAGAATACCATACTTTGCTAAATACCGGTGCGTTGTAAACGGTTTTACGCCGTGATATATTCAAAATAGGTCTGCTAATGGGAGTGACAAATGAAACTGCAATTGAAAGCCGACCTCAGTCTGGTCTTTGTGGCCATAGGCTGGGGAATAAACTTCATTTTTACAAAAAATGCACTGAACGAACTGAGCCCATTCAATTTTCTCTCCATCCGGTTCCTGCTTGCCTTCGCCATGTGCGCCCTGGCCTTCGCTCCCCGGTTCAGGAGGCTGGATCGCCGGACGTTAATCAGCAGTACCATCATGGGCTTTGTACTGTTTCTCTGCTATACCTTCAACACACTGAGCATCCTCTATACCAGCATTGCGAAGAGCGCTTTTATTACCTGCTCTGCCGTTGTAATCGTTCCGATTCTCCTTTATCTATGGGCCCGGGAAAAACCGGATACCGGAACAATGATCGGCTGCATATTGGCCTTTATCGGACTGGGCTTCATGACCCTTACCGGCTATGAGCCCATGAACACAGGCGATTTTTTGGCGTTGATGGCAGCGATTTTCGGTGCTGTCCATCTCATCCTCACCGGTAAATACACCCGAAACTGCGACTCCATATTGCTGGGGATTGTGCAATTGGGCATAGTGGGGCTGCTCAGCATAGCGGCAAGCCTGATCGTTGAAAAACCCATTATTCCGCCGCCCTCACCTCTTTGGATCAACCTGGGGCTGATCAGCCTGATCTGTACCGCCGGGGCCTTCATCATCCTCACCGTTGCCCAGCAATATACCTCCGCCTCCCACGCCGCCCTGATCCTGACAGCCGAGCCTGTGTTCGCCGCCATATTCGCCTTTATCCTGCTTGGGGATCTGATGACGGCATTCGAAATCCTGGGAGCTGTGTTGGCCACCCTGGGAATCATGGCTTCCGAGGTGGATTTTAAGAATTTGCTGCGTATCCCTAAACCCGGCGGAACCGTTAACCGTGCTGAAAGATAGCAAGACCTGCATTCCCTTTGACGTGGAATGCAGGTCTTATTTTATCCGATGCCTAACTGATTGAAGGATCGCTTCATCGGAGCAACTATTCTCCATAATGGGTTTTACACTGAACAATTTCAATGTTTCCATCTCTTATCCGGTGAACCAGTCGATTCTTTTCGTCTATTCGCCTGCTCCAAAACCCTGACCAATTTTCTCCCAGTGGCTCGGGCTTACCTATTCCATCATAACCATTACGTGCGATATCCTGTATCAAGAGATTCACGCGCCTAAGTGTTTTTCTGTCTTGGGTTTGCCAATACACGTAGTCTTCCCACGCCTGCTGGGAAAACACCCTATTCATTGGCCATTTCCTCAAGCTCTGCGGCCGTTTTCTTTTCCGTTTTTCCTGCATCCATCTGTTGGATTGATTTTTTCAACACCTGCATATTGTAATCACTGTAAAAGGGATCTGCCCCCGTGACTGCGAAAGGTATCCCGTTGTGAAGCAGGGACTGTTTCAAAAAAAGCCGTACCGCAGTAGGCATATCAAGGCCCAAATCCTTGAAAAGCTTCTCTGCACTTTCTTTGAGGGCATCATCAACCCTTACCTGAATTAAACTGCTGTGCGCCATAAAGCCACCTCCTTCTTGTAATACAACAGTAATGCAAACACATTCATTTGTCAATATTGATGGTCATCGCTCCATTTCATATTGAAGCCTCGCAAGCTTTTTTATACAATGGTTTTGGACAATTGGCAACGGCCTTCGCCGCCTAACGGCGCCTCAGGCCGGAACGAACCCCAAAGAGCTTCGCTCCTCTTTTCTCCTCTATTTTTAGTCCCTGCCCAACTCCTATTTTATACCAATTTGTTTATTCACACTCAATTGGAGGCTTAATTATGAAAAAACCGTTAGCAGTGATTCTTGCAGTCGCAATGGTATTCAGTTCCATCAGTTTTGCCGATTCAGGCATTCTCAACAAAATCAGCTCCAGTCAATCTATTCAAAATCTCAAAACCATGGGTGCCACCCTGATTCAGAATACCCTGGCCAAGTTCAAGGACGTTAAAGCCGGCGAATGGTACATGGATTCCGTATCTAAACTGGTTGAACTGGGCGGTATCAAGGGGTATGAAGACGGAACGTTCCGGCCCACCGGAACCATCACACGAGCCGAGTACACCTCCATTGTTGCCGGATCGCTTGGATTAAAGCCTGTTGAGGGTGTTACCGGTCACTGGTCGGCAGGCATCATGGCTGCGGCAACCCAAGCCGGGTTGGTTCAAGCTGGGGAGTTTGCGGATGTTACAAAGCCCATCACCCGTAACGAAATGGCCCGTATGGTTGTCAGAGCGGTCATGTATCAAAAGGAAGCCGTGCCGACCGATTATCTGGACTATGCCGCTCTGGTGGCTGATCTGGCCAGCACGGGAACATTCAAAGACGATGTAACGAAGGTTGTGGCCATGGGAATCATCTCCGGTTATCCGGACAAAACCTTCCAAGGAGCCCGAACGCTATCCAGAGCAGAAGCATCAGCTGTAGTCATCCGGATTTTGGATAAGGATGCTCGGAAGGTTCCAAACAAACCGTCAGTTGCCGGAACAATTCAATTGGGTGAAACAAAACCGGTAACCGAATTTGTCAACAACGTAACAGAACTCAATAAGTTCAACCCGAATCTTAAGACCGTGACGCTGGTGACGGCGGAATCGTTAGGGCTGAAGGTCGAAAAGACTCCCGGGACGGATACAATGACGATTAGAGCGCCGGGTCGGACTGGCGTTATGACCGCTATTAAGGACGGCAAAACTGTCACCGCTTTCTCTGGCGCATATATGCCAGGATTAAACGGTACCCTTTACGACACCTCCCGTTTCCCTGTGGACTACAAGACCATCGACTACTTCGGGTTCTTCCGGATGGATGATCAACCCGGCATGAAGCTGGTTATCAACCCCTGGAAGGAGTAACGCATGCGGAAACTCCTTGCCCTTTTACTCACTTTAGCAATAATCCTTCCTGGTTTCCCCGTTCATGCGGCTACCGGAACTGTCACCCATTACGAGCTTCGGACTGGCGTCGTCTTCGCCTGGTGCAATTCGTCTGGCGTTTGGCAAAAGGGAATCGAGGCTGGGAAGGTTTATAACAAACCCACCACTACGATCTATGACATTGGGGCACTTTACCCCAAGGAGACGGTCGAGAACGTCAAAACGTATCCGTACACATTGGATTTTGATTTCTCTAAGCTGGGCGATACGTGGAACAAGAACCAGTTTGCGAATGACCGAGCGACTTACAATGAAAACTACTACGGTCAAGCCGCCACTGGCATCAAGATGAGTGACAATTGGAACCAAAAGACCGGCAAGCTGGAGTATACCTACTCCGGCACTCTCACCGCCATCAACGGAAATCCGATTGATGTGAAATATTTCTTGCGCTACGGGCAAGTCGACACCATCTACGCCATGATGGGCTACACCGCGGATACGGTGCCCGGAGATATCAAGACAGCCATGGATGGACTGTACCCCAAGGCGGGGCAGTCGGACAAGGTACAGGGGTTCCTATACTTCGTGCCATTCATCATTCAGTATGACGTTGTGCCGGAAGAGGTCCTGCCCCTGATGCCGCCCAAACCGGTGATCAATTGCACGGCGGGTTCTGCTTTCATCGGGAAGGCTACGACTGTCAAAGGGAGTATCAAAAATACGGAAGGGTATATATATGGCTGAAATCACTGACAGAATAAACAGTGTTGCAGCATCCTTTATCAACGAGGTCAGTACTCTGATTCCTGTTGCGCGGGCATATATTTTCGGCTCATACGCAAAAGGGTCACCCCGTGATGACAGCGATCTTGATATTGCGGTTTTCACCGATAACTTCTACGGTAAAAAAAGCATCGAACTCTTGCGCATACTGTATAAAGTAGCACGCAACTATTCTTCCATATGCATAGAACCCATCATACTTGAAGAGGCGGATATTGAGGCAGACAATCCATTCGCTATGGAAGTGCTGCAAACAGGTCGTGAGATACCACGGATAACAGCTTTACATTAAAAAACAGCGGGGGATTTCAAAATGCAGCACATTTTGAAATCCCCCGTTATTCATTCAAGTATCAAATCATCAATGGGCATACCCGGCGGTACAATGGGCAGCACATTTAAATCCTTATCAATGACCACCTCGATAAGCAGCGGCTTCTTGAAGAGGTGCGGATGCTGAAGCGCCGCGTTCAGCTGCGCCATGTTCTCTACCCTCACGCCTTCAATTCCGAAGGCCATGGAAAGCTTGGTGTAATCGACAATCTGGCTGACGCAGGTTTCAGAATACCTCTCCTTCTGGAACATCTTCTGCCATTGTCTCACCATGCCCAGGGTCTGATTGTTGAGAAGCAGGATCAGCACCGGTATCCCATACTCGGCTGCCGTTGCCATTTCCATGGCGTTCATGCGGAAGCTGCCATCTCCGGTGACCAGCACCACCGGTGTTTCAGGCTTGCCCAGCTGCGCCCCCAGAGCGGCCCCCAGGCCAAACCCCATGGTGCCAAGCCCTCCGCTGGTGAGGAACTGTCTGGGCTTTTGGAAGGGCCAGGCCTGAGCTGTCCACATCTGATGCTGGCCCACATCGGTGGCAACCACCGTTTCAGGACCCGACCGCCGGCTCACCGCCTTCAGTATGGCCTCCGGAATAAACGCACCTGTTCCGGGGCTGGCTTCACTTCGGTAGCCTTGGATTTCCCGAATCCAGCATTCGCTGGAACTGGGGTTCACCTGAGCCACCACCTCTTCCAGAATCATCCTCATATCACCCAATATGTGGATATGGGTGTTTTTGTTCTTGTTTAACTCCGTAGGGTCCACATCGATGTGAATGATGTCTGCCCCCGGAGCAAATCGATCCACCTGCCCGATGACACGGTCGCTGAACCTGGCCCCGACGGCGATGACCAGATCCGAATGGGTGATGGCCAGATTGGCCTCCCTGGAGCCGTGCATTCCCACCAGCCCCAAGGACAGCTTGTCGGTTCGGGGATAGTTGCCAAGCCCCATCAGAGTATTGACCACCGGAATCTGTGCCTTTTGTGCCAGCTGTGCCAGCAAAACGGCAGTTTCTGAAATTATAACCCCACCGCCGGCGTAGATCACAGGCTTTTTTGAGTCATTGATGCGTCTTACCGCATCCTGAAGCGCGGATGCATTGTAGGCTTCCATTTTGAAACGGGCCTGTGGCGTTGCCGACACATAGTCAATTTCCTGGATAAGGATATTTTTAGGAACATCCACCAGCACAGGGCCCGGTCTGCCGGAGGCTGCAATACGAAAGGCCTCCCGCACGGTCTCCGCTAATTTGTCCGCTTCTCTTACCAGAAAATTATGTTTGGTGATCGGTATGGTGATGCCTGTGATATCCACTTCCTGAAAGGAATCCCGCCCCAATAACGCAGCAGGCACCTGTCCACAGATGACCACCAGGGGAACAGAATCCATAAAGGCCGTGGCGATTCCCGTCACCGCGTTGGTGGCCCCCGGGCCGGATGTCACAAAGGCTACCCCTGTTTCCCCGGTTGCCCGGGCATATCCGTCGGCGGCGTGGATGGCTCCCTGTTCGTGGGAGGTGCGTATATGCGTGAAATGTTCCTTTTGATCATAAAGTGCATCATACAGCGGAATCACCGCGCCGCCCGGATAACCGAATATTACACGCCGGTCGTGTTCCTTCAGCACTTCAAGGATAATGCGCGAACCGGTGAATTTCATTAATTAGTCCTCCCGATGTACAGCTCCTTCCGAAGCCGATGTTACTGAACGTCTGTATTTGCGAAGATAGCCTTTTACCGCTGATGAATCCTGGGGCCGGTAGGCCAGGCGCCGCTTTGACAGGACCGCCTCGTCCACCAGCAGATTCAACAGCCCGGAAGGGATGTCGATCTGAATCAGATCCCCTTCCTCCACAAGACCGATGGGCCCCCCTGCCACCGCTTCCGGTGACACATGGCCCACTGCGGCCCCCCGGGTGGCTCCGGAAAAACGCCCATCCGTGATAAGGGCCACTTCCTTATCCAGACCCATGCCCGCCAGTGTGGAGGTGGGGCCCAGCATTTCCCGCATACCGGGGCCCCCTTTGGGGCCTTCGTTGCGGATAATAACCACATCACCGCTTTTTATCTTCCCGGCCAGAATAGCGCCGGATGCGGCTTCTTCCGATTCGAACACCCGGGCCGGCCCTGTTTTCACCATCATTTCCGGCGCAACGGCGCTTTGCTTCACCACCGCTCCGTCCGGAGCCAGGGTTCCCTTCAGGATCCGTATTCCGCCGGAAGCACTGTGAGGCGTTTCGATCCGCGCCACCACCGCGCCGTCTCCCCGGGGAGCGCGGTCCGCAATCTCCCCCAGGGGTTGGCCTGTTACAGTCACGCACTCCCGATTCAACAGCTGTTTTTCCGACAGCTCCCGCATAACGGTGGAGATGCCGCCTGCACCGTAAAGGTCTTCAATGTGGTAAGGTCCTGCAGGGCTTAGTCTGCAAAGGTTAGGTGTTCGTTCACTTACCTTGTTGATCCGCTCCAGGTCCATGGGCACCTCTGCCTCCGATGCAATGGCCGTAAGGTGAAGCACCGTATTGGTGGAGCATCCCAGGGCCATATCGATGGTCAGAGCGTTCTCGAAGGCCTCCGTGGTCATGATGTCCCGGGGCTTGATATCCTCCCGAACCAGGGACATCACCCTGCGACCCGTTTCCACCGCCAGTCGCAGCCGTTCGGCATATACCGCGGGAATGGTGCCGTTGCCGGGCAGTGCCATTCCCAATGCCTCTGTCATGCAGTTCATGGAGTTGGCCGTAAACATGCCGGAGCAGGAACCGCAGCCCGGACAGGCGTTGTTCTCCAGCTCCCCCAGTTCCTCTTCGGTCATTTTCCCGGCTCTTACAGAACCCACTGCCTCGAATACCTGGGTGAGAGACACCGCTTTTCCCCGGTGCCGTCCCGCCAGCATGGGGCCACCGCTGACAATGATGGAGGGGATATTGAGCCGTGCTGCGGCCATCATCATGGCCGGCACGGATTTGTCGCAGTTGGGGATCATAACCAGTCCGTCAAAGCCGTGGGCCTTGGTCATGATTTCAATGCTATCGGCAATCAGCTCCCGGCTGGCCAGGGAATATTTCATTCCCTCATGGTTCATGGCGATGCCGTCACATACGGCAATGACCGGGAACTCCAGGGGTGTTCCCCCTTCCATGATGACGCCTTTTTTAACCGACTCCGCCAGGCTCCTGAGATGGATATGCCCCGGAACAACCTCGTTAAAGCCGTTCACAACACCGATAAAGGGCTGCCTGATCTGAGAGTCCGTGAGGCCCAGGGCCTTCAGCAGCGACCGGTGGGGAGCCTTTTCCACTCCTATTTTGACAGCACTGCTGTTCACTATTTTCCACCTTCCTTGCTGATCCAGGACATCATGCCCCGAAGCTCCGCTCCCACCTCAACAATGGGATGCTCCAGCTCTCGGCGCTTGTAGGCATTGAACTGCGGACGGTTCAGTTGGTTCTCCATGATCCAGTTGCGGGCGAAGGTACCGTCCTGGATCTCTGCCAGAACCTGTTTCATGGTGGCACGGGTTTCCTCTGTGACAACCCGGCGGCCGGTGACATAATCTCCATATTCCGCGGTATCGCTTACGCTGAACCGCATTTTTTCAAATCCGCCTTCGTAAAGAAGGTCTACAATCAGCTTCAATTCGTGGAGGCACTCGAAGTAAGCGATCTCAGGCTGGTACCCTGCGCCCACCAGGGTGTCGAAGCCCGCCTTGATCAGCTCAGTGGCTCCGCCGCAAAGGACGGCCTGCTCTCCGAAAAGATCGGTTTCTGTTTCTTCACGGAAGGTGGTTTCAATAACGCCGGCCCGTGTGCCGCCGATACCGCAGGCATAGGCAAGCGCAAGATCCTTGGCCTTGCCTGAATGATCCTGATGGATGGCAATCAGAGCCGGAACTCCAAAACCCTCCTGATACACCCGGCGTACCAGATGACCGGGGCCCTTGGGCGCTACCATGAACACATCCACATCCTCCGGAGGCTGGATCTGGCCGTAATGGATATTGAAGCCGTGAGCGAAAACCAGGGCATTGCCAGGCTTCAGGTTTGGAGCGATATCCTGTACATAGATGGCCCGTTGCTTTTCATCCGGCAGCAGGATCATGACGATATCGGCCTTGGCTGCCGCTTCCGCTGTGGAGAGCACTTCCAGACCCTCGGCCTTTGCCTTGTCTGCGGATTTACTGCCAGGGTACAGGCCTACGACAACCTTAACGCCGCTTTCCTTAAGGTTCAGTGCGTGGGCATGGCCCTGGCTTCCGTAGCCGATGACTGCAACCGTTTTATCCTTCAAGAGTTCGATATTCGCATCCTTACCATAGTACATCGTCGCCATTTGTTATTCCTCCCTGGTTAACCGGATGTCTGTCACATCCTCAAGTTTATTCATAAAGTGAACGGCCTGCTCGGCCGAGTAAACGCCTCTTTCTTCCAAAGTAAACCGGATGTCCGAATATCCAAGATACTCGGAGGGAACCATGTGTACATCTCTGATCTGGAAGGTCTTTCTACGCAGTACGCCCATTACACGAATCAGGGCGTCCATCCCTTCATTGACTCTTGCTGACACGACACAGTGCATAGCTGCCTCCTTCCTTCATTGCCAAATTGAGTGCTTCAAAATTTTTAAGCTTGTCCTTGTGTTTTTTCTCTACGGACATTAGAATGAATATAGCTCCTTAACTTTCATTTTGCGCTGTAAGGCCCCAGGTCTTACAGCATTTTTTTATCTCCTCCAATCAAAAAACCTTCGCATTTTATATGCGAAGGTTTGAATTTAGAATTATTTTAGGTGCATTTGAGATTGTTCACGCGCTTCGCCTAGTTGTTAGGGACGCAAATTCCATCGCGCGTTACCACCCTAATTGCAGCCATTGGCTGCCACCTTGTTTTGAATCGGCCAAAGCATGGCGAATCCTAGCCTGTTAACGGGGGCATCCGTTCCCTTCTACTCACCGTGGTTTTTGAAGGGCCTGCTCTGGAGTGATGTCAATCGGCATCCTTTACCGGTTCGCACCACCCACCGGCTCTCTGGAAAAGACATTTCCGACCTCGTTCTCCGTCATTGCATTTAATGATTTATTGATGATTATACCGATGTACACTTCCACTGTCAACACTATAATTGAAAAAATATTCTTGCAATTTAACCGGAACCCCTCCACAGAATGAACCATTGCTTAAAAGCACAGCAATCATGTCAAAATACTTTTTGCCACGGATAACACGAATTTCCACAGATTAATCATTAAAATGTTCTATGTACAAAAAATATGATTCTATTACTCACATTCATAGGATTGATCCAATTTGAAATACACAGTCCCCTTTTTTTATCCGTGCGGATCCGTGTTATCCGTGGCAAACGTTTTATCACTAGCCTTTAAGAGGCATTAAAAAACCGATCACCGCTATATCCATCGGCCTTCCCAAGTCGATGAATACAGCCGTGATCGGTTTTTATGCCTAAGCGCCCTCTGCCGTTCTGCCAGTGAACTGGCTGTTGTACAGGTCGGCGTAAAAGCCTTTGGCTTCAAGCAGGCTGTTGTGATTGCCCTGCTCGATGATGGCTCCCTGGTTCATAACCAGTATGTGATCCGCATCCCGTATGGTGGACAGCCGGTGGGCAATGACAAAGCTGGTTCGCCCCTTCATAAGATTCCCCATGGCCTTCTGTATCAATACCTCGGTACGGGTATCCACATTACTGGTGGCTTCGTCCAGAATGAGGATCGCCGGATCGGCCAGAATGGCCCGGGCGATGGTGAGGAGCTGTTTCTGCCCCTGGGATATATTGCTGGCCTCCTCGTTGAGAACCGTGTTATAGCCCTCCGGCAAGGTTTTGATAAAATGATGGGCATGGGCCGCCTTGGCAGCCCGGATGATTTCTTCCTCTGTCGCTCCCTGGCGGCCATATGCGATATTATCCCTAAGGGATCCCCCGAACAGCCAGGTATCCTGAAGCACCATACCGAACATTCGGTGAAGGTCGCTTCGCTTCAAATTTCGGATGTTTGTGCCATCGATGGTGATTTTTCCGCCCTGTATTTCATAAAATCGCATCAGCAAATTGACCAGAGTGGTTTTCCCTGCTCCTGTAGGCCCTACAATGGCGATGGTATCTCCGGGGTCAACGGAAATGCTCAGATCCTCCATGAGGATTTTATCCTCGGAGTAGCCGAATCGTACATGCTCGAAGCGAACCTGACCCTTGGGGAATGGGATCACGGTGCAGTCTTCCCCTTCCGGCTCCTGTTCCTGTTCATCCAAAACCTCAAACACCCGCTCCGCTGCAGCCACCATGGACTGAAGAACATTGGCGATATTGGCCACCTGAATGATGGGCTGTGTAAACTGCCGCATGTATTGAATGAAGGCTTGAATATCCCCCACATCGATCTTGTTTTTTGCCACTAAAAGTCCGCCAACCACGCACACTCCCACGTAGCCCAGGTTGCTTACAAAGTTCAGTGCCGGGAAAATAATACCGGATACAAACTGTGCCTTCCAGCCTACATGGAACAGACGTTCATTTATTTCTTTGAAGGTTTCTATGGAATCCTTCTCACGGCCAAAAACCTTTACCACCCTGTGACCGGAGTACATCTCTTCAACGTGACCGTTAAGCTGTCCCAGGCATTTTTGCTGTTCTTTGAAAAACTTCTGTGAGTTTTTTGCAATCATCGCCGTGATAACACCGCTGGCCGGCAAGCTTACCAGCGCTATCAAGGTCATAACCGGGCTGATGGTCAGCATCATGATCAGGATCCCCACCACTGTCACCAGAGAGGTGATCAGTTGACTGAGGCTCTGTTGGAGACTGGTGGCGATGGTATCCATATCGTTGGTGGTACGGCTCAGAATTTCGCCGTGAGTCCGCTGGTCAAAATAGCGGAGGGGCAGCCGATCCAGCTTTTCCTTCACATCTGCCCGCATGCGGAATACCGTGTTTTGGGAAACCCCCGACATGATATAGCCCATGATATAGCTGAATATGCCGCTGATGATGTAGAGCAGAAGCATCATCAGCATGATCTTGCCCACATATTCCATATCAAAGCCTGGAATGGGCTGCCGTTTCAATGCTTCAATCACGGCGTCCGGCTGATGGGTCTCCATGGCTGCCTGGATCCTTCCATAGGCCGCATATCGGGCAATAACCCCCTCCGCCAGCTTGGTTGTCGCATGACCCATTACCTTTGGACCCACAATTGAAAACATCGTACTGGCGACGGCCAGGAAGAACACAGCCACGAAGCGATACTTTTCAGGGGCAAGATACGCCGCTAACCGTCTGAAGGTACCCTTAAAATTCTTAGCCTTTTCCACCGGGCCTCCCATGGGACCGCCGCCGGGCCCCATGGGGCCTCTTCGAGGAGCTTTTCCTTTTTCGCTCATGCGATCTCCTCCTCTGAAAGCTGGGACGACACAATCTCCCTATAAATGGAGCACCCTTCCATCAATTCCTTATGAGCGCCGATTCCGACCACTTTCCCATCGTCCAGAACAATGATCCGGTCCGCTTCCATTACGGTGGTCACCCTTTGGGCCACAAGGATCATGGTGGCGTTGGCGGTTTCAGGCTTAAGAGCAGCTCGGAGCTTGGAATCCGTTTTAAAATCCAGTGCTGAAAAGCTGTCGTCGAAGATGTAGATTTCGGGTTTTCGTATCAGCGCCCTGGCTATGGAAAGCCGCTGCTTCTGACCGCCGGAAAGGTTGGTCCCCCCCTGGGCTACCGGAGATTCATACCCCTCCTTCAGATTGCTGATAAAATCCGCCGACTGAGACACCTCCGCAGCGTGGATGACTTCATCCTCCGTGGCGTTTTCACGGCCATACCGTATATTATCTGCCACCGTACCGCTGAAAAGGATCGGTGACTGCGGGACAAATCCTATTAAAGACCGAAGGGTCTGTTGGTGGATCTGCCGCACGTCCACGCCATTCACCAGAATGACGCCGCCGCTCACATCATAGAAACGTGGAATCAGATTGATCAGCGTGGATTTACCGGAACCTGTTCCTCCGATAATCGCCGTGGTTTCACCGGGAATCGCCGAAAACGTTACGCCCTGCAAAGCAGGCTCTTCCGCTCCCGGATAACAGAACGACACATTCCGGAACTCCACACACCCCACCTTGCAGGCCATGGAGCCGGAATTCACCGGATCGACAATTTCCGGCTCCATCTCCAGCACCTGGTTGATCCGTTCCGCCGAAGCCTCTGCACGAGGAACCATTACAAACATCACCGTCACCATGATGATGGAGAACATAATCTGCATGGCATACTGCATAAAGGCCATCATATCTCCCAAGGCCATGCGGTTCATGCTGATGAGCCGCCCACCGTACCAAATGATGGCGATGGTGGTCACGTTCATCATCACCAGCATGATGGGCTGCATGGCCGCCATGATCTTATTTACCCGAATGGACACATCGGTCAGCTCCCGGTTTGCACCACTGAATCGTACATTTTCGGAAATAAGCCGGTCAAAAGCCCGGATAACCTGAATCCCGGTGAGATTCTCCCTGAGAACACGGTTCACTGTATCCAGCTTCACCTGCATGGATTTATAAAGCGGCATCACAAACATGGCCAATATCCCCATGAGTCCCATCATCATGGGGATAATGATAAACAGCACCCGGGTAAGGTCCGCATCCTTATTCCACGCCATGATCAGACCACCAACACATACGATGGGGGAATAGATCATGAACCGCATTCCCATGACAATCAGGGTCTGAACCTGAGTAATATCGTTGGTTGTCCGGGTGATAAGAGATGAGGTTCCCACCTTGTCAAACTCATTGAGGCTATAGCTCTCCACTCGGGTGAACAGGGTGTTGCGGAGATCCTTGCCCACCCCCAGGGCAATCACCGAGGACAGATAACTGCCGGCAATGGCAAACACACTGCTGGCCAACGCCACAGCCAACATGTATACCCCGTACTTCATTATATAGGCGGAATCCCCCTGAAGCATTCCGTTGTCAACAATCTCAGACATCAGCGTAGGCAGGTACAGCTCCGCAATTGCCTGGAGAAACAGACACAGAAGCGCCGCAGCTACCGGACCGATATAGGGCTTTAAAAAACGCAGAAGCTTTAGCATAGGACCACACTTTCGGATTTTAATTACAATGGTTGCATTTCAGTTGCTTGTACTGCCTTGCCTCCCTCCATGAGGGAGGTGGCAGCGAAGCTGACGGTGGGAGTAAGCAATTGTTATACCAACTCCCCCTGTCACTTTGTGACATCCCCCTCGGTGAGGGAGACGAGGTTTAGGATGCTATTTTCTTACCGACACCTTCATGCCGTCCTTAAGGCTCCCTGCACCGCTCACAGCAATGCTGTCGCCTTCCCTGAGACCTTTGAGGACTTCCGTTTCGCGGTTGTGGGAAAGACCGGGTATGATTTCCGTTTTAGCTGCAACGCCGTCCTTTATGACATAGGCAAAATGCTTACCCGACTCCTTTACAATGGCTGTATCCGGAATAACAATCCCGGTTCTGCCCTGAGTTGCAACGGAGGCAGAAGCCGTAAGGCCGGCCATCAGCCTGCCGTCATTGGGAACCGTTATTTCTATGGGGAACAGCTCCCCTGTACCGACCGCAGTGGGACCGATACCGGTAAGTGTTCCCTCGATCGGAGCCTCCGGATATATTCCCACCGTTACCTTCACCGTTTGGCCCTGCTTAAGAACCGGCAGCATATCCTGTGAAACCATGCCCTTTAATTTCAATACAGAGATATCTGCCACCGTCACTAAGGCGGTTCCCGGTGAAACCGTTTCACCGATGACTGCATTCTGAACCGTTACGATTCCATCTACCGGACTGATGAGGTTGGTGTAATCCAATTGTATCTGAAGATTATTGATAGTCGCTCCTGCCGTGCTAACCGAAGCTGCTGCCTGACTCTTTCCCGGTCCGTTGGCATTGGTGTATTGCGTTCTCGCCGTGCTGAGCTTGTCCGAAGCCTCATCCATCTGACTCTGGGAAGCCGCCCCTGATTCGTTCAATACTTTAACGCGCTCGTAGTTCTTTTGAGCGGCATCCAGCGCGATTTTCGCCAGTTCAACCTGTCCCTTTGACATCTCCTGCCCGGCTTGCGCTGTCTGTAATCCGGCACCAGCCTGATTCAGCTGTGCAGCGATGGCCCGTTTGTCCAATGTCACCAGGGGTTGACCCGCCTTCACCGGGCTACCCGCTGAAACAGCAACAGAGTCAATCTGACCTGAAATACGGCTGGATACCACGGCCGTTTGGGAGGGTACCAAAACCCCTTCAATGGTCAGTGTCGGATCCAGAGATTTTTTTTCAACCGTTGCTGCTGATATGCTGGCGCCATTGGCCACTTCCTGGGTACATCCTATGGCCGATACCGTTACAATTCCGCAGAGCAGCAGGATCATCGTTACTTTGAGCTTGTTTTTCATGGGATCCTCCTAATCTCTCAAGTGAATTTTCACCGTGGTATTCATCCCCATCATCAGAGGGCGGTCGCCGACATCCATCAGCGTGATGCGAACCGGTATTAACTGGGTCACCTTGCTGAACTCACCGCTGGTGTTTAATGACGGGAATGTATTGAATGCCTGATGGGTTGCCTGACCTACCCGTTCAACCTGCCCACTGAATCCAATGCCGGGGTATGCGTCGATGCGAATGTCCACAAATTGGCCGGGCTGTATCTTGAATATATCCGTCTCTTCAATATTGGCTTTGATGTACATATGATCCGTATCTGCTACGGTTGCCACCGATGTGCCGGGAGATACCACCTGACCCGGCACTACGGATGTGAGGACCACCTTGCCGTTGATAGGGGTTTTGATGGCCGCCTTGGAAACAATACTGTCTGCCGTATTTTCCAAGGCATCGGTATTCAGCGCGGTACTGCTCACCAGCATCCCCAGATCCTGACGGCCCAGTACCTGACCGGCCTGAACCGTGTCGCCTTCGCGGATATCCCAGGTCTTTATCTTTGCCGTTATCTCGGGAACAATGGAAACCGTTTCTGCGGTAACCTGGGCATCCTTGGTGGTGAAATAGGTTTTGGCCTCGTACCAGGTCCACCCACCCCAGAAGATCAACGCTGTCACCACAGCCAGCACAATCATCGAAAGTATCTTTTTCACTTTATCCATGGTCTTCACCCTCTCCGTTTATCTTCAGTTTTTGACAGCTGATCTGCCTTTTCCAGCAGTTCCCGAACCCGTACCATCATGGCGTCCAACTCCACCAGTTCTTCATCCGCCAGCACGGTCAGCCGGTCTGCCAACATATGAAGGTTCTGCTTCATCATATCCTCAATCAGCTCTTTCCCGCCCTGACTGATTTCAATCCTCACCACTCGCCTGTCCTGGGGATCGGACTGCCTTTCTGCCAATTTTTGCTCAAGGATCCGGTCTATCAGCGGTGTAAGCTGTTGCTTCGACACCTGCATGGCAGAGGCCAGATCCGACATCCCCTTGGGTCCCTTCCGGTACAGCAGCATCAGCGCAAAGAACTGAAGCTTGCTCATGTGGTGAACTGCCAAACGTTCCATAGGATTCAGGAACTTCTCGTGCATATAAGGTAAAAATTGCAGAAGACTCCGTGCAGCCTTTATATTCTTTTCCATTTTTTCTCCTTTGCACATTTCCATCATCCATTCCGTGTTTAAGTATAACTCCGACACTCTGAATAGTAAATAAATATTTACTATAAACATTTGTTAATTATTTTTAATGAATAAAAAAACCGGGTTCCGGAGATCCGGAACCCAGCACGATAACTGTATTTAGTGTTTCTATTTGTGTTCCTTCATCGCCATGGCGCTTAGTGCAGCCTGAACGATGGCTTCCGGTGTCAATTCATACTTAACAAGCAATTCCTCCGGCTTTCCGGATTCCCCGAAAACATCCTTCAGACCAACACGCTTCAGCGGAGTCGGAAGGTTTTCTGCCAGGGCCTCTGCAACCGCGCCCCCAAGACCACCGATGACGGAGTGTTCTTCCGCGGTGACCAGAGCGCCGGTTTCCTTTGCAGCGGCAATAACCGCGTCCACATCCAGGGGCTTGATGGTGTGAATGTCGATGACCTGAGCCTCGATATCCCGCTTAAGCAGCTCTTCCCGAGCCAGCAGGGCAACATCCACCATGATGCCGGTTGCCAGGATTGCAACGTCCTGACCGGGCTTCAGCTTAACCGCCTTGCCGATGGTTATCTGGCTCTCGTCTTCATAGATATCCGTAACCTTTGCACGGCCCAGACGGACATAAACCGGTCCATCCAGCTCCATGGCTTCTCTAAGAAGCTTCTTAGCGGATACGCCGTCGGCCGGATTGACCACAACCATATTGGGCAGTGCCCGCATGATGGCCAGATCCTCAATGGCCTGGTGAGACGCGCCATCTTCGCCAACCGTCAGTCCTGCGTGGGTGGCACAAATCTTAACATTGAGTTTGGGATAGCAGATAGAGTTCCGTATGATCTCAAAAGCCCGGCCCGCCGCAAAGATTGCGAAGGTGCTGGCGACGGCTGTTTTTCCTGCAGCAGCCAGTCCTGCGGCCACACCCATCAGGTTTTGTTCTGCGATACCCATGTCAAAGAACCGTTCAGGGTATTTTTTTGCAAATCCGTGGGTCATTGTAGATTTAGACAGATCCGCGTCCAAAACAACGAGTTTTTCGTTTTCCGATCCGTAGCTTTCCAAAAATGCGCCATATGCTTCCCGCGTAGCTGTTTTTGCCATGATTTACGCCTCCAGTTCCTGTATTGCCTGATCCAGTTCGTCTCTGGAAGGCGCTTTTCCGTGCCAGCCCACCTGGTTTTCCATAAAGGAAACCCCTTTGCCTTTTACGGTACGGGCTATGATCAGAACAGGCTGCTCCGCCTTGTCTGCTTCTTTTAATGTGTTGCGGATGGCTTCTATATCATGGCCGTCGGTTTCCAATACAAGCCATCCGAAGCTTCTCCATTTCTCATCAACCGGATGAATTCCCATAACGTCCTCGTTGGGACCGTCAATCTGAAGACCGTTATAGTCCAGGATTGCCACCAGGTTTCCCAGCTTGTAGTGACTGGCAGCCATGGCCGCTTCCCATACGATTCCCTCGTTCAGTTCGCCATCCCCCAAAAGTGCATACACACGGGATGCCTTCTTATCCATCTTCATGGCGAGGGACATGCCCACTGCCGCCGAAATTCCCTGCCCCAGGGATCCTGTGGACATATCCACACCGGGTACCTTCCGCATATCCGGATGCCCCTGAAGCTTAGACCCGGTTTTCCGCAGGGTATTAAGGGTCCCGGGATCAAAGTATCCTCTCCGTGCCAGAGCCGCGTAAAGAACCGGTGCCGCATGGCCTTTGGAGAGCACAAACCGGTCCCGCTCTTCCCACGAGGGGTTTGCCGGATCGATATTCATGTGATCGAAGAACAGAACCGTCATGATGTCTGCGGCGGACAACGATCCCCCCGGATGCCCGGAGGATGCGGCTGTAACCATTTCAACAATGTCTTTTCGAATCTGAACGGCAACGCTCTGCAACTCTTTTACTGTTTTTTCCATGGGTTCTCCTTTTCCACAACACCTATTGTTTTTGTAGATGGCAGTGTAAGGCCGCCAAACTTCTTGAGATTTTCCTCAAACACCTGTTGCACCACATCTCCGGTATCCATACGGTATACCCGGGCAGGTTTGCCGTTGGCGTCCATATCGGTTCCGTTAAACCAGATGATAATCTTGATACGATCGTATTCGGGGATCTTGGCAAACATGTCACGGACCCATTCCGCTTTGTCGCCGCCAAAATTGTTGGACCCAAATTCTGTGATCATCATGGGATAATCGAAGGTGTTCTTATACGAGCTGTACAGCTTCGGATAGATTTCGTCAAAGCTGCGCCATTTTTCGCCGGGATGATATGTTCCGGCGTTGTAGCCTGTCAATCCTATAATATCAACTGAATCCTCGCCGGGGAAGTAGTTAAAGGCACTGTTCCACTTAAAATTCGGAAACGAAATGTCATGAGGGTTCCATACCCACAGGAGATTATCTGCCCCCTCTTCTTTGAAAACCTTATGCACATATCGCCACATTTCCTTGTAGAGTTCGGGATCTCTGGAAAAATGATAGGCACTGTATGTACACCAATCTCCGTTCATTTCATTGTTCAGGCGAAAAAGAACCGGTTTTCCGAAGGCTTTCAGATCCTTTGCATACTGTCTGAGGTACGGATCATACTTTCCGTCCAGAATATCATACGTAATTTCGCCGTTAATGGCATTCTTAGACATGGTCTGCATCGTAAGTTCAACAACCCGGTTGTCGTCCCACGCCTTCTGCAGCTCATCCACAGGGGCCTTATTATCCAGGGTCTGATAACGAACCAGTACATCAAACTGATAATTGAGCCGTTTTTCCAGACCTTTAAGATAACTGAGATTGGCAGTAGCCCCATAAGAGAAAATTCCCCACCGCTGGGGGCTTTCCTTCCCAAACGCGGCGTCGTAATACGCTTTCAGGTCCGCAGACAAATCCCTGACATCCGACTTATATACCCGATGATTACCGGCGGTACCGATTTTATCAACAAACCGGAAGCTTTGGAGTACCCGATCATGAATGGCAATAGGCTCCTGGGACTTGATAATCACCGTTACCACTTCCTTATCGCTTCTCTGAAAATCTGCCACGAAATAGTGATTCTCATCACCGGATACTTTGTTTAGCTTATTCCTGCTCCAGGAGGTTACATGCACCTTTGTTCCGTTGACCGTGGTCCAGTAATTCATCCCCACCGTATGGCGCGTGCTTTTCATGAATCCCATATTGCTGTAATTCACATACGAATTCGCACTGCCGGCGCTATTGGTAAAATCTTCGTGATAAACCTCGATACGGGTCTTGGGCGAAAAAAGAAGGGTCTGAGAGTCCGCCATGAAGGTATCGATCGCGTATCCTGTCGGGAAGTCGAAGCTGTATCCCTGGCTGTGATTAACAAACCGGCTGGTTCCGTCACCATTGTCGGTGACTGCCTGGATATCACGGTTCCAATTCACAGTGTTTTCATTTACCGCAGATCCATCCATGTAGTAGGCCGTTACAGGATTTGCGTATACCGGTGCAGCTGATATGGCAAGAAGAAGGCTCGCCAACAGAATCGTTTTTTTCACGTTATCCATCCTTATCCTGATATATTTCGGGTGGTCAGCACCTTAATTATAAACTTCGGCAGTGCCATCATCCTCCCGATCCGCGTAGGCTCCTTCAAGAGCCTGTGGAGCCACTCTATCCCCAGCTTTTGAAAAATAACAGGGGCACGCTTAACGCTGCCTGAATAAACATCCAGGGAGCCACCAACCCCCATGGTGACATGGGCGTTAAGTATTTTCCGGTACTTCGCCACCCACTTCTCCTGCTTGGGTGCCCCAAGGGCAACAAACAGGACATCGGGCTTGGCTTCATTGATGGAATTGATGATCCGATCCTCGTCATCCGGTCCGAAGTAACCGTTCTCTACTCCCTTGAGGACAACGTTGGGGTACTTCTCCATGATTTTTTGAGCTGCCAGATCTGCAACCCCTGGCTTACCGCCAAAAAGGAAAATGGACCGCCGTGTGGCATTGCAGTACTTAAGGATTCTGTCCATCAGCTCAATTCCGGGAACCCGTTCTTTCAGACCAAGGTTGTGTATCCGGGAAGCGTGTATCAAGCCAATGCCATCCGGAATCACCAGATCCGCACTGTTGAGAACATCCTTAAACTCCCTGTCCTTTTCAGCCATCATCACCATTTCCGTATTGGGAGTATAGATGACAGCCGAACGTTCACGGTTCAATAGAACCAGAAACCGGTTAAATGCCTCGTCCATGTCCACGCGATCGATACGCACACCAAAAATCTTAACCGATTTTTCCGACATAGATCCACCTTCTGTCAATAGTTGTTTGAGAACCGCCTCATTGTGATGGAGATTGTTCCGGAGCATTGCAATATCGCTCCCCACCGCTTTCATGGGATCCTTCCCGGCGTTCAGCGTCTCCAGTATTTCTTTGAGAAGACGATCCGGTTCAAATGAACGGACATCTCCAAACACCTCTCGATGTATGGTTCCCATAAAGTACTCGATTTTTGGATCATAGCTGACAGCTACCATTGGCGTGCCGCAAACAGCCGATACAATCAGAGAATGTAGCCTTGTCCCCACCAGCACATCCAATTGTGCCGTCAGAGACAGCATTTCCTTAACAGAAAGTCGCCTCCGTACAGGAATAACCAGCCCTTCCGCCAATCTTTCCAAGCTATCCAGAACCATGGCGTCCTGTTCTGCATAATAAGGGATCAGCAGAACATTCGCATGGAGTTCTTCCCGAAGGCTCCTTATCAGCTTTGTCAGCTTTTCGGCTGCACCGAAGGCCATATCCTGACCGCGGAAGGCAAAACCGATAAGAGGCGCATTTTCTACATAACCGGGTAAACCCCTGAGCCATTCCATGAGTGATGAATCCTCTTGGGGGGAAAGGCTTACGACCGGGTCAGCCGTGATGGACACATGGTCCGGATCAATCCCCATCGCGATAAGGTCGCCCCGTGAATTAGGCTCCCGTACCGTAATGGCGTCTACCCAGCCGAGGACATGCCGTGTCATGAAACGGTTGAAGGGCTTTCGTATGGGCCCGATTCCCTGACTGTAGATCATTACCTTCTTACCCATGATTTTTCCCATGGCAATCAGGGACAGGTAGTAGAAAATGCTCAATCTGCCGGTGACATCCTGAAGCAGGCTTCCTCCCCCACTGATGAGCACATCACAGTGCCAAAGGGATTTCAAAACCTTCACCGGAGATGTCCGCTTCACGGCATGGACGTTGTACAGCTTCTCAGTCACTGCCGGGTTAGCGGACAGGACCGTTATATGAAGTTCACCCAGGGATTGGCGGATATTCGTGAGAACCGACTCCAATACTGCTTCATCCCCAAGGTTGTCAAAACCATAATAGCCGGATACAACGATTTTCTTCATTCAATTAGGCTCCTGATCCTTTTTTCAAGGACACTGATGATCATCCAAAGCACCGCGAAGACAACAACACCGATGACGGCGCCGAAAGCAATGGAATAGCAGGTACGGGCCACCGAAAGATAGATCGGCGTCCGAAGATGACTGAAGGTATTGGCGATGGATGTCAGACCGATCATTCCGCAAAGGGCTGTGGGATAAATCAGTTTTTTGAAGCTATAACGGGCAAAAACGAATCCGGATACGATAATGGGGAATGCCAGCAGAAATTCTTTTGTCCGGGGTCTTGCCAGCAGAACGTTCTCAAGAAAATTCCGCGAGATCATTTCCAGATCGCTGGGCTGGATATTGGTTTCATGTCCTGTTCGGGCAATATAGACGTAACCGATGGCAGCGACGATTCCTGCCAGAAGGATGTAATAGATTTTGATGTCTTCAAAGAGGATGGCTTTGATGTCCCCGGCAAAGTGATGCTGAGACTTGATTTCTGTACGGGACCGCCGGTATCCGAAGGAATACAGGTATACGGCTGTCATGACGAGCAGCGGAAACAGCTGGCTCAGTTTTACGCCCCTGAAGAATTCCATCTCCAGAAGATACGCTGAATCCGAAAGGGTTCCTGCTACAATTAATCCCCCTGTCAATGACAGGGCCGCAGTGACCGCCAGAACGCCGACCCCCTGAATCAGGGATTTGCTGAAGGACACCTTCTCATCGGATACATAAAGGGCTTTCATCGATCGGATCAGATAGAAACCCGCCAAGGAAGGAAACAGGATTGCTGCCCCCAGAGCGGTAAGCTCGCCCCCCAAGGATGGCGCAAACTTGAACAGACCTGCAGCACCTCCGAATCCTACCATGAGCAAGCTCCACATATAGCTTCTTCGAATCGTCCACATCTGGTTGACAATCAATAGCAGCATCGCCCAAAGTGCCGTGGCGACAAAAATCTGCATGGACCGGTGAGGGGTGTTGGATGGCATCAGACTGAATTTGCCCAAGGTTATATCATGGGGCTTCAGACGTTCTTCCAGATTGGAGAAGGTCTTCTGATATTCCTTCAGCTCCGTAACATAGCTGAGATCATTGTGCTTGAACGGCTTGAAATAAATAAGACGAATATTCCGCTCTGTAATGGCCCGGTACATCGTATTTTCTATTTCTTCTGCGCCTTCATAATTGTAAAATTTGTACCGCTTTTGGAGATATGGCATAAGCGAAAAAGCCCGAACCGCTTTATAATTCAAATCCTGAGTAAGCTTCACAATATCTGCTTGTTCGATTTGACTGCGCTGTACCGGCGTTTCGATAAGTCCCACCGCAATATTGTTTTCCTTCAGATAGGCAGTCAGTTCCGGCTGATGATCCGGATATCCGGTAACTTCCTTGCCGATGAAGAGGACAACCCGGGGCTGTATGTTAAGAGATTTAAGGTCGTTCTTATAGGCGGTCACCAGCTTTTCAGGGTATACACTGTAATTGATGGAGCGGGGAATTACCTCCAGACCCGACTGCTGGATGGTCCGTATCTTAACGGGATCGAAGCCCAGGCCAATATCCTCGGCCAGGCTGTACGCAGGGGCAGAAACCTCCTTGGATTCCTTGGAGTTCTTGTCCAGAAGCTTCATCTTCGGTGTGTAGTAAATATCCTCGGGGCGATTTTTGATGACATAAAAATCCATATCCGGGGCGTTGTATGCATCATAAAGCTCTCTGGGATACCGGTTTTCCAGACCCTTTTTCACCAAGGCCCGGGTTTCAGCATCCTGGACCCTGACCAGCAGGTGCTGGTCCCTATATTCCCGGCTGTCGACACGCTTCACCAATTCTTCAGGATAGGATTTCTGCCAATCCAATTCCTTGCGAACGTCGTATAAAAGCCCGTAGTCCAGGGCTCGGCCCTCTTCCCTCAGACTGTAAAGGGATTCCTCCCCAACCGCTGCGGAAAGCGCACCCATCTTTTTAAATTCGGTCAGCCACCAGCCCGTATCCTGATCGGACTGATCGGCCAGCTTTTGGATTTCGGTATAGTCCAGAGCGATTTCGGCAACCTTTGCCTGTCTCTCCGTTGTCATTCTAATGTTTACCAGCAGGAATGCAGAGAGTATCCCGAGGGCTATGAACGCGATGGCAGCCCACTGCCAAGGATTCTTATTCATTACGTGTTCTCCTAATCATGAGATTATCTACCCTGTTCCTACGGGGCAAAATCATTGAGTGATGGTAAATGGTCCTTTTATTAAAAGGAACGTTGTGTCCAGAATATTGAGGCCGCGACCGTCATCCCGGGGCACCAGCATATGGTGGTTCGCCGGCACGGTTTGACCCATGGCGATATCCTTCCCGTCTGTAAGGTCGGAAAGTCCCCCGTTTGTCGTAGCGATAACCGTAACCTTTCCGCTTCTTACAATGAATTCCGTGCTGCCTCCAAAGTAGACGAAGCTTCCCTTTTCAGCCTGAATCACCTGAAAAACAGCAGTTCCTGCCGCGGTTCCCGCCGTCCCGGTTTGAGAGCCGGTCTGTTTTTTGAGCTCGGCAATCTGAGCGGTTACGGTTGTAAGAACCTCCTGGATCCGCTTCTCAACGTAGCTGAGTGTAACCAGAGGGTCCTGATCAGAGCCGGCGCTGCCTGCGTAAACCCCAGCAGCCCCAGCGGCCCCCAGTCCCATAACCGCTGCAAGGCCTATGATAATGGCTTTTCTGATATTTTTTTTCATACTGCGCCTCCTTATGGCCGGACGGAACTCTCCTGCTTTCCTGAAACCGCATGGCAAGAGACCCGTTGGGGTCTCCATCTGTTATCGTTATAATAATATCGTTCCCGGTTCTAAAGGTTTAGGTGTTCGTACTATGCTGAATCAGTCTGCTGGGGAAAGTATGTTCACAAGCCCCATGCTTATGGCTAATGCCTCATCCACCATTTCCATGGTCTTCAAATCAAGGCGCCCCAGCTTCTGCTGGATCCGTCTCTTGTCGATGGTCCGCACCTGTTCCAACAGAACAACTGAATTCCGTGAAAGGCCCACTTCTTTTGCAGATAATTCAACATGGGTGGGAAGCTTGGATTTCTCGATCTGTGATGTGACCGCGGCTACAATAACCGTTGGACTGAACCGGTTCCCGACATCGTTCTGTATCACCAGAACAGGGCGGAGACCACCTTGTTCCGAGCCTACAACCGGGCTAAGGTCCGCTACGACAAGATCCCCTCTCCGAATCTCCACCTCAATCACGCTCCGTAGCTAAGATAGACTCATACTGCTCCAGCTGGTATAAATCATGCTCTTGAATGCTCTCTGCAAACTGAAGATTTATCGTACCCATGGCCTCATATCCGCTGCGAAGTGCGTCCATTCGTTTCCTGTAACGCTCATCACTCATACCATCCAGCGTCTTTTGAATATAAAGGCCTTGATTGCGGTCTGTGTGACCCATCCGGGCACCTCCATTGATTCTTTACAAGCACACTTATTATAACCGAAAGAGGGGGTTACGTCAAAATAAGCTTAGAGTTCCAACACGTAATCCCTCACCTGACAGATCTGTCCCTTTTGCATGTAAACCCGCGGAACCCGCTTGTCAATCATGCAGACCACCTCATAGTTGATGGTACCCAACCACGCGGCTACCTCGTCGATCCATATCTTATCCGGCTCATCTCCACCAAATAGTGTAACGGTGTCTCCGGGCTTCACGTCCAACCCTGTTACGTTGATCATACACTGATCCATACAGATACGCCCCACTACCGGCACGCGCTTGCCCTTTGCCAATACCATGGATTTTCCTGTGAGCATCCGTGTGTACCCATCTGCATATCCCAGGGGGATTGTTGCAATTTTCTCTGTTCCCTCAGTTACATATTTGAGCCCGTAGCTGACCCCTCTCCCCGATTCAAGCTCTTTCACATGGGAGATTCTGGCCTTCAGGGTCATGACCTCTTTCAGGGTCACACGGCTTTTATCAATATCGTCGGAGGGGTTAAGTCCATACATCATGATACCGGCACGGACCATATCAAAGTTGTACTCCGGCAGATCGATGATGGCCGCGCTGTTGGAAACATGCTTGATGGCCAGTTTTACACCTTTTTTCTCCAGCTGGCCAACCACCCACTGATACTTTTCAACCTGCTGACGGGTGAAGCTCTTATCTGTTTCATCTGCAACCGCAAAGTGGGTGAACATGCCCTCCAGGTCGATTCCCGGCAATTGGCTTATGGCTTCGATTTCGTCCACTGTCTTAGCCTCCGCCTGCAGCCCGATCCTGCTCATCCCGGTATCCAGCTTCACATGAATCTTGACACGGGTGCCTTTCGCTACGGCAGCCTTGCTGAACTCTGAAGCGGTTTCAGCACTGTAGAGGGTCTGGATCAAACGGTTTTCAATGACAATCGGCGCCATCTCCGCCGGCGTATAACCCAATACCAGAATCTCAGTGTCTGGATAGACCTTCCGAAGCTGTACGGCCTCCGAAAGGGTTGCAACTGCAAATCGGTCTGCCCCGTTTTCCAACAGAATTTTCCCTATAACCGCTGCCCCATGTCCGTAACCGTCCGCCTTGATGACCGCAGTGACCAGGGATTCCGGACGGGTGACACGACGCACCTCACGGATATTATGGGCCAGGTTGTCCAAATTGATTTCTGCCCATACCGGGCGTGTGATGGTTTGCATGATGATTCCCCCTTTAGTTATAATCTATTCTTTAGCAATCCTTCATTTCCCAAGCAATTCCTTCAGCGTGTATGGCAGCGCTTCCACCAGATCTCCCGCCAGGAGACCGTGCTCACCCAGGCGGTCCGCAACCCGATCGCCGGTCATCCCGTGGATAAACACCCCTGCCAGAGCGGCTTGAAGGGGGTTAAGTCCCTGAGCCACCATGCCGGTGATGATTCCTGTGAGTACATCTCCGGTACCCGCAGTAGACATGCCCGAGTTTCCGTTAATATTCACATAAACTTTGCCTTCCGGTGTCGCCACAACCGTTCTGGCGCTTTTCAACACCACATATATCTGCCATTCAACAGCAAAATCCCGGGCTGTAAACACCGGGTGCTCAAGAACCTCTTCCAAGGTCTTGCCGGTGAGTCGGCTCATTTCTCCCATATGGGGAGTAATGATCACCGGTGACTGCTTATTCTTCAACACGCTGACATCCTTTGCCAATACGTTCAGCGCGTCGGCATCCAGGATAACAGGGCTCGGAACATTCTCAATGATGCTTTTCACAATTTCCTGCAGTTCAAATGAAATTCCGCAGCCCGGCCCGATGGTGAAAACGTCCGAGTCTGGCGCATCCTTGAGAATGGTATCAATATGGTTGATGCCGATGACGCCCTTTCGGAGTTCCTGGAAGGGAATGGTGATGAGCTCTGGGACAGCGGTCTTCATGATGTGGTTGATACTGTCCGGCACATACAGTCTGGCCATTCCAAGGCCGCTTCGCAGAGCTGCCTTGGTGGTTAGGATTGCCGCCCCTGCCATGCTCATGGACCCCGCAATCATCCGCGCCTTGCCGTAATACCCCTTGTGGGAATTGCGGTCCCGCTTGGGGATCATGTCCACCACCATCTCACGGGTAATCACTTCATAATCCATCGGCACTTCATCAACAACTTCCTTTGGTATCCCAATATCCCGGATAATCAGTTCACCATTATATTCGGCTCCCGGGAAAAGCAGGTTTCCTACCTTAGGCAAGCTGAAGCTGATGGTTTTGTCTGCCTTGATGGCACAGCTGCCGATGCTGCCGTCATTTCCGCCTACACCGGAGGGAATGTCTACGGAGTACACCTTGCAGGACGCTTCATTGACCGCCTGTATGATCCTCGCGTCTATGCCGGTGGCCGAGGTCTGCATCCCGGTTCCGATCAGGCTGTCCACCACAAGTGTACAGCGGCTGAGCTCGACAAACAGCTCCGGGAGGTCTTTTTCTGTATGAATCCGGGTCATGGGGATCTGAAGCTTCTTAACGATCTTAAAGTTAATCTCTGAGTCACCAACGAGATGCTCCGGATATCCTACATGAAAAATGTGCAGTGCATATCCCCGCTGATGAAGGTGCCTTGCCAGTACAAAGCCGTCACCGCCGTTGTTTCCGTTGCCGCAAATGATGACAACCCGGCTGGAGGGCGAAAACTCTTTTTCTATTTCATGAAGCACGGCAAATCCCGCGTTTTCCATAAGTACGATGCCGGGAATTCCGAACTCCTTTATGGCGATCTTCGTCACGTGGGCCATCTGTTCATTGGTTGCAAGTTTCATGAGATCCCTCCTGCTTTACCGCCACAGCGTTGGCTATGGCTATGGTTTTATTATGGGCGATGGAGATTAAAAATCCGGAAATCTTCATCCCCTCTGATTTTTCAGCTGCTTTCCCATAGAGTTTGCAGACTGGCTTTCCAAATTCATCCGGAAGAATTTCAATGTCTATCCACGCAAACCCCCGGAGCCCTGTGCCCATGGCCTTAACAATGGCTTCTTTAGCAGCAAACTTCCCCGCCAGGGTTTCCGTCCTGCTGCCGCGGTCCCGATAATCCCGCAGCTCCGGTCCCGTAAAAAGTCGGTCGAGAATCCGTGGACATCTCCCGTAGGCGTCTCTGATGCGGCCTATCTCAATGATATCGATACCTATCCCCCATGGATTCATCGCCCCATCTCCTCAATGCCTTGCATAAATCGGGCATCCAGCTCATCCGACAGCTCTTTGCCCAATAGGGAGTGAAGGTACTGTCCCATGGCGGAGGCCTGATCTTCCAGCATGAACTTCTCGTCATTCAGGGCCAGAAGCTCATTCCTGAGTTTCTGGATCTTTCCCTCAAGTTCCCGTATCCGTTTATGATCTTTCAGTAGTCTATCATATCCTAATGCGATGCTTTCCTCAAGAATCTCACCGTTGATCTTCCTGATTTCCCCCGGAGATGTCTCCATTTTGTACTGAATCTGTTCGATTTCATCGTTAATTCGTTCCAACAGATTCTTTAGACGCCTGGCCAGGTTTTCTGCTTCTTCGCTGTTTTGCTGCAGCCCCTCGGAAAGGCCCAGCAGCTGTGACAACGTGTTGCGCTTTTGTCGCTTAAGCTCAACCAGATGGTGTCCGGCAGCTTTATCTTCTTCTATTAGAGCTGATTGTCTGGCTATCCCTGCGCGTAGGTTTTCTGTCATGTCGGCGTTCATAATTTCAAGCCACTTTTCATCCTGACACAGGATCGGAGCATTCAGTTGTCTCAGTGCTTTTTCATCCAGCAGCATACTCTTACTCATCAATGTACCTTCTCTATCTGTCGGCGGTTTTCGGCGGTTTGCCTGAAGGGGATTACCCCTTCATTTTATCATATCCAGAGGAGGGTGGGATTACAGGTTATAAGGATTTTATATTCCATTTTTGTTGACAAATGGATTGCTGTTCGTTACCCTTATAGACATACTACTGAAATGGAGGCATTCATGAGCCAGACAACACCCACAATGAAAAGCAGTTCAGAATACCGTCTCCAGGCTCGGGAACACCTTTCCGGCAACTGGGGGAAATTCGCACTTCTCTATCTTATTATCGGCGCAGCATCCATCGGCGCCAGCCTCATTCCGTTCATCGGCAGTATCGCTCAATTGATCCTCACCGGCCCCGTCACCCTGGGAATCGTAATCTGCATGCTGAAACTTATGCAGGAGGAACCCGTTGCCCTGGAGGATGTGCTGGAGGGCTTTAAGAATTTTGTGCCCGCATTGCTGATCTACATCCTGACAATGGTTTTCACCATCCTCTGGACCCTACTGTTCATCATTCCGGGGATTATTGCCGCCTACAGCTACTCCATGTGCTTCTACATTCTTCGGGAAAACCCCGATATGGCCCCCATGGATGTGATCCGAAAAAGTAAGGAAATGATGAAAGGGCATAAGATGGAGCTTTTCATCCTTCAATTGACATTTATCGGATGGGGACTGCTTTCCATCCTTACCCTTGGCATCGGCTCCCTCTGGCTGATCCCCTATGTGACGGCGTCCACTACCGCCTTCTACCTTGATCTGAGAGGCGGACAAGCAACCTCTTGGCAGGACCCCAGCTATATTCGGGAAGAACCGCGATATACCGATGACTCCTCCCGCTTTAGCGACAGCGGAGCCCGTTTCCTCTACGACGAACCCCGATCATGGGATAACAGCACCATGGAAAAGGCGGAAAACACGGTTACCGAAAATGCGCAAACAAGCGACGGCGCTGACGGATCCAGCAATTCCGCTCCGGACAGCACGGATTCCGGCAACAACAATTCAACTTTTTTCTAAAAAGTCATGACCGGCAGATACTGCCGGTCATATTTTTCGCAGAAAATCCTGGAAATCACCCAACAGACCCAGTTGAGCAAAGCGTTCCTGTAAGCGCATCAATAGGGCGTTTCTCACTGTATCCGGCCGCTCCATCCTGTCTCTTCGCTCCATCCATGCTCTGAGAATGGCCTGTTCTTCCTGGCTGAGATAGATACTCACCCTGTCCATGTTCTCAGTCAGGGTTGACAAAGATACCGGAGCATTGGCATTGGCCTCCGAAACAACAATGGTAGATGCCGCCAGGTCACCCAGTCGCCGGCAGTGCTTCGAAAAGAAAATCATGACAACGCCGATACCCTGCATATCAATAAAAAGCTTCAAAAGGTTCCGTATGGCGGCATGTTTGATGGTTATAGGCTGTCCGTTCATTCGAATCACCCGGAGCTTCAGCATTCGTTTGCCGACCGTCCGACCGTTCATAGACGTTTCACAACCGATATAATAGCCCATACTGAACAAAAACCACATTAAAAGTCCGACTCCAACAACCCATCCGTAATGCTGCTCCCAGAGCTGCGGAGCGAAGGTGGCCAAAATCCCCATTCCCACGGCAATAACCATAAACACACACATCTGAATTGCTATGTCTATAACGGCGGCCGCCGACCGGGACCCCAGATCGGCCAATGTATATTCCACTTCAATGTTCTCAGGGGTAATAACGGTATACTTTCGCATAGGACCTCCAACGTTCTGTACAGGAATGGTCGATTCTGGTAAAATCAGCCTGAGGTGAAAAAATGAAAGAAGATCTTTTTATTGAAAAACATAAGGAAGAATGGTCGAATTTAGAAGCGGCAACGGCTCGAATTGAAAAATCCGGGCTCCGTAAATTCGGTGCATCCAACGCCAGGGCCTTTCTTCAGGATTTCCGAAACGCAAGCCATCAGCTGGCTTATGCCCGAACACACTATCCCGACAGCGACCTGACAACCTATCTGAACAGGCTTATTGGCAAATGTCAGACCCATGTCTATGCCGTACAGAAAATCGCGCCCCGTGAAATTCTGAACTACCTGCTTTTCGGATATCCTAAAATGCTCCGCAGCTATGGGTTTTTCATACTGGCAGCCTTTTCTGTCTTCATGGCCGGTGCCGTGCTGGGTTTTGGAATGACCGCTGTTTCCGTGGAGAATTCCGCCTTCTTTCTACCCGCCGGACTGGTAGAATCCGTTAAAAGCGGTAAATCCGGCTCCGGAGAATGGAACTACCCCTTGATGTCCAGCCTGATCATGACCAACAACATCGGTATTTCCCTTAAAGCCTTTGCCTTAGGAATAACCTTCGGCTTGGGAACCCTCTATATCCTGTTCTTCAACGGCGCTTTGCTGGGAGCTTTGACGGCTGTGGTGTATCAGTTCGGAGACCCGCTGAAGTACTGGTCTTTGATTCTTCCTCACGGCATTTTGGAGCTGGCCGCAATTTTCATTGCCGGCGCCAGCGGCCTGATCCTGGCCCGGGGCATTTTGCTCCCCGGTGAACTGACCCGCCGCCATAGCCTGATACAAGGGGCTCTTCAGGCCATTACGCTGGTATTCGGTTCTGCCGTGATGCTGGTTGTGGCCGGAATCATTGAAGGCTTCTTTACTCCCTTGCCTTTGGACCCCTGGGTCAAACTGGGCTTTGCCGGAGTAAGCGCTGCCTTACTGGCAATGTATGTGCTTAAACCATCATCCGGTTCTTGATCTCTACATATCGGTTTATCGCTGCGGTTTCCAACTGCTCCGGCGCACACTCCATACACAGGACCCCCTGCCGGTTCAGCAGATGAATGATCCGCCTGCGTTCTTCCATCAGCTCCAGGGCGATCCCCTTTCGAAACAATGCATCCTGACTGTCCACAACCGATGAACCCAAGGCCTCAACACCATCGCTTCGTATGAGGATCAAAACCGCCACATGGTTGCGGCTGATGACCGGCATAAGCTTAAGGATGTATTCCGCATCCTCCGGTGTGTCAAAATCAGTAAACAGAAAAACAATGCTTCGGTGCCGCTCTCTGCTGCGTAATGTATAAAAGGCTTCTTCATAGCTGGATGTCCTGTTCGTATGTTCGATATGATACAGGGCCTCCAGCATTTTATTGCGATGATCCGCCCCTTTGGCTGGCATGATCATATTCTGAACCTTTTCATTGAAGAGCATAAGGCCGGAAAGATCGCCCCCCTGATTGACAATGTCGGACAATACCAGCGCCGTATTCACAACCAGATCCAGCTTCCGTAAGCCCTTTATGGTATAGCTCATGGGTCTGCCCGTGTCGATCAGCATATGCACATGCTGGTTCTTTTCAGGCTCATATTGGTTTACAATGGGCCGATCCCCTCTTGCTGAGGCGGTCCAGTTGATTCGCCTGTAATCGTCGCCTGAGACATATTCCCGAAGACTCTCGAAGGACGTTCCCTTCCCCAGGCTCCGCAGGTTACGGCGGGCCTCCTTGAACATTCGGTTGTTGCAAAGACTCAACCGGTATTTTCTCAGGTTTTTCAGATTTGGGTACACCCGAAACTCCCTGTTTATGGGAAGCTGGAATGTACGCTGACACAGCCCCAGCTTGCCGATGTACCGGATATGCACATTGCCGAAGATGAATGCACCCCGTTTGGTTGGCTCCACCTGATAGCCGAATTCCTGTCTGCCGTTTGGCTCCAAAACCCCCGAAAAACCCCGGGCGTCAAACTTGAAATGGTAGTCCGGCGGTTCGTCCTTCAGCTCAAAGGAAAGCGTCCGATGGGAAGGATTCGTCACCCGAAAACGGATCGTCTCCTGCTCGAACAGGGACAGTACATCCTCCCCAATTCGCTCCACCACAAGGGCTTCCCCATCCTTTGACTCTCTGAAATCCCATAGGAGAAGGGCTGCACACATTGCGTTATACAGCAGGAAGAGGGTCACGGAGCCATGGAATATGCTTAAAATTCCAAGGGAAATGATTCCAAGAGCCAGGAGTCCGATGAATTTTTTTGTTATCGCCACTTCGTTCCTCCGCTTCTATCTGGGCACTTTCACTTTTGCCAGGATGTCGGTCAGAACCTGATCCGGCTTCATTCCCTCTATTTCCAGCTCCGGCCGTATGACGATCCGATGCCGGAGAACCGGCGCCGTCATGGCCTTGATATCCTCCGGAATGATGTAATCCCGCCCCATATAACAGGCACAGGCCTTGGCGGATTGAAGCAGGGCGATGCTTCCCCGGGGGGATGCCCCGATTTCGATCATGGGATGTTCCCTGGATTCCTTGACAATGGCAACGATATAACGAATCAAGGCCGGGTCCGCCTGGACGCGGTTCACCTGTTTCCTTTTTTCCATCAGGTCTTCGCAGCTCCATACCGGAACAATCCCGGCCTCCTCCAGGCTCATGGTCAGAGTTCCTGCATGGTGGCGGGCCAAAATAATCTCCTCTTCCTCCCCGGTGGGATAATCAATGAGTATTTTCATCAGAAATCGGTCCACCAGTGCTTCAGGTAACGGATACGTCCCCTCATATTCCAGGGGGTTCTGTGTGGCAAAAACCATATATGGCTTCGGAAGTGCCAGGATTTCTCCGTCTATGGAAAGGGTTTCTTCCGCCATGGATTCCAAAAGTCCTGCCTGCGTCTTAGGAGGGGTACGGTTTATTTCGTCTGCTAAAAGAAAATTGGTGAAGATAGGACCATGCTTCATCTCAAATTCCCGGGACTGCATGTTGAATACCCGGGTGCCGGTTATATCAGAGGGCATAAGATCCGGTGTAAACTGGATTCGCTTGAATCCCACCGATACGGTTTTTGCCAGGGCTTTTACAGCCAGGGTTTTGGCCAGGCCCGGCACCCCTTCCACCAGTACGTGCCCCCCTGCCAGCAGGCTGATGATGAACTGGTCCAGCAAATCATCCTGCCCTACGATGGCCTTCCTGAGCTCCGTCTTTACATCCAATCCCTGTCGGGGATTCACCGCGTTTTCATGCTGTTCCATGGGTGCTGCCTCCTGTTTCGGATAACATTTTTCAAATGTTCAATGACCATAATCCGTTGTCGTATTTCCTGAGGCGTCGCATCAATATGGCTGTTCCCCATCCAACGGCTGACGTCTTCCGCCTTATTCAAATCCGGGAGTTTCTCTCTTTTCCAAAGCTCCAGCCAGTCCTCTTCCTTTGTCCCTAAAAGATGCAGCAGGCTCTTGAAATAGATGTCCAGTATCAGTCGCCAGCATCCGGCTGCCTGATAGAAGCCTGCGGCGGAATTCAGATACTCCAGTTCCGTTCGTTCCGTTTCCTCAGAGTACGGAAGGGCCTTTCCCAGACGGCTTCCTTTCATCCAGAACCAAGCGCTTGCAACAAGAAGGATCTGAAAAACCAACAGCTTAAGCCACAATGGCGCCGCACCCCAAAGCGACGGGGCTCCCTCTTCCGGGAAAAGAGCGATCTCATTGAAGTATATCGGCCTGTTCTTCATGGCTGCCAGCTTGACCGTCAGGTTCCACGAAGGCCCTGTATCCTTAACCATCCCTCTGTTGGTAATCCCTGCAGGCGTCAGCATCAGGATCTTTCCATCGCCCAGTTGCCAGGTTTCAATGCCGTTCTCCGATGAAACACGGGCCCCGTCCTCAACGTTCTCCTGGGGGTTAACGGTTGCAATCACCAGCGTTCCGCCACTTTCAACCCATGCCTTCATCTCCGGGCTGATACTGTCGAGCCACCAGGTGAATGTCACCACCTGTATATTCCCTGGGGGCTGTTCCTCAATCGGGGCGGCAATCCGCCGAACATCCATATCCAGTTCCTTTAAGGTATCCATATACACACTGAAGCCCTGTGACCCCTTGTTCAGTACGGAGTAGGCCGGCATGTTTCCATCTGCCCGTACAGCCATGAAAATCATGGCGCCGAGAAGGAGGGCGGCGACAATGCAGAACCCGATCATTTCCCCAATGCTTCTAGACTTCACGGGATGCCACCTCCTGCCATACCTGCTCCAGTTCTGAACGCCACTGGGCATACGCAGTCCCGTCCATCCCCTTGTGTCCATACCATGCGGCGTTGAAGCCTTCCATCACGCCATTCAATGGCCGGAGGGAGACGAATCGGCTCCTTTCAAGATGTCTGTAAAGCTCCTGATTGGTCCAGGCATCCTCCAGGAACACCATGCGTGCCCTGTGCATTTTCAAAAGCACGGCAATAAACGCATACCGCACCGCCTGTCTGGTGTCGCCGGACCGCTCCGAATTGCGGCTCTTTTCCATCAGGGTATCCGGCGTTGTTTCCTCCGTGATGGTTTCTCCCAGAATTCCATGGACTCTCTGGGATTTCCTGAACATGCCTCGGAAAAGGCCTGCAATCAGAAGAGCCAAGGCCACCAAGGCCACGACTCCGATGATCACAATGACCGCCGATACCCCTCCGGTGAAGGGAGTGCTGGTCCCTGGCTGATTAAATATCCTGTGCAGCAGCTCTATAATGCCTTTTTCAATGGTTTGCAGCACGCTCTCCAACAGGTCTGTCCATGGAAGCCGCAGATGCCTGTAGCCGGGCTTATCCAAAATGGCCTGCACCACACTGTCGTATACCTCCCGGGAGGGAATGGCCAATGTCTGCATCAGGCGTCCTCCTCACCGGCACTCACCGACGGCAATCTGGAAAGCCGAAGCTTCAGGTCATAGCCCTCTGTTTCAAATACCCGGTTGTAATAAAGCTGGGTCAGCACCACCGCTCCCAGGGAATTGAACAGCAGGGCATACAGAAAATTTGCAAAACCACGGCCATAGGCATATATGAAGGTGAATCCCATCCCGGGTTCAAGACCTACCACATGCATCATCAGCTCCGCCAGCCCCGAAAGCATAAGGAAGAAGCTGTCCAGAGAAGCACTGATTCCATACATGACTAACACGATCAGGGACACCACTCCATACATATGCCAAAATTGCCCCCGCAAGAGCTGAATGCTGCGTTTTACGGCCGCAGCCGGCCCTTTATTCTCTAGGACCATGGATGGCAAGGCGTAGGTGAATAGTGTCAAATAGGCGTTCAGCAGGGCCAGCAAAACCAACAAAGCCAAAAGCAGGCCCAGGATTGTCAGCAGCATGCGCTGATCAGCGCTGCCCATTGATGAAAGCATATCCAGGGAGGCGTTTTCCGTCAGGCTCTGAACGGTTCCTCCGGCAAGCTTCCATAAGCCGTACCCTATGGGGATCAGCGGCACTATCCCAAGAAACACCAGCCCCATGACCGGAAACGTCTTCTTTATTGAGCTTCCGATGGCCTTCGCCGCATCCTGTTTGATCTGAAGGACCTCCTGAGAGGCAATGTGAATGGCTCCTACGCTGTTGCAAAATCCCACCGTTGTAAACAGAAGAACGAGCAACCCGATGAACACCACCATACCGGCCGTCTCACCCCCTGAAGCGACCATACTGCCTGCCATTCCCAGAGCCATGGCCATCACCAGTATCATCAGAACAATGAAAGCCACCGCCCAGTATCCCAGGTTGAAAATGATGAATGATTTGCAATATTTACGCAGTATGAAAACAGAGCTGTCCAGCAGCTCTGCCAGATTCATGATTCCCATTGTATCCTCCAGAGTGTATGCATTCACGTCCATTGCCTTAATTGTAAGGATATGGTCCATTTCATTAAACCATACGATTGCAGGTGTTTCAATACCTCCTGGGGATAATTAAGAACCCTGTAATGTATCCTGCATACACAAAGACTGTATGAATATCGTATCCTCTGAGGTAAAATGAAACCATACGAATCACAAAAGGAAGGTAATGCCGATGCATACCATCAAAACGTTCAAAGACCTGACCCAAATGGAGAGAAACGAGCTGTATTCCTTTTATGAACAGCACAAGGGGCGTATTTCTCCCCAAAGTGAAGAGGCGGTATTTGCTTACATGGGGATGCGGGATCTGGATGACGGCGGCAGGTTTTTTAGCGTCTGGAAGGGTGCCACACCCCTGGCTACCTTAGGTTTTGTTGTGGCCGCGTTATCCAGGAAGCACGAGGTCTATCTTATCGGCGCATCGGCTACGGACACCCCGGAATCCCACACGGCCTTAGAATCTCTTATTGACCATGCCAACCGAAGCATATACGAGGATCAGACCCAATGGTTCAAATCCCGCTTGGGGTTAGGCCCCCGCCTTCCCTTTCTCACCCCCCTCGTTGAGCGAATGGGCTACCGGTTAAATGAAAGCATGTTGACCCTTTTTCTTCCCGTCGAAAAAATCCACACCCTTCGCAGGGTTTCCAATCCTCCCCTCATTTCACTGATCCGACAGCCCCTGGACAAAGAAAACATGCCGGACTATATCCGTATCCACAACGCATCCTTCCAGATGGTTCCCAATGGCTCAGAAACCTCCTCGGAGGAACTGGATGAATGGCTCGCATCCGATCAAAAAAACCAATGGCGCGGCCTGCTGACGGATCCGGTCGGCAAAACCGTCGCCTTCTACGAGCTTAGTCAGGATTTGGAGATGGGCTGGATTGACAGCATCGGGGTTGACCCCGCTCTCCACGGGCATGGGTATGGCAGCGCAACGCTCCATGCCTGCATGGATTTTCTGATTTCAAGGGAATGCTCGGAAATCGATCTTAACGTTATGGACAGCAACACCAAAGCCTATAAACTCTATATGAAAAACGGGTTTGCACTGAAGACTGTTTTCAACCACTGGTATCAGATGGAGATATAGAATGCCGGTGATGAAGTGTCTGTACCATTACACCCTTTTGCCACGGCTAACACGGATTTTCACGGATTTAAGGGTTTCTTCATCTGTGTTGATCCGTGCAAATCCGTGGCTGAATAGTCACTTGCCGTTATACCCACACATCCGATGTTTAACGTATGACGTCGCCGAAAAGCTATGGGCTGCCGCAACAGTTTATTTCACTGTTTCGGCAGCCCATTCTTCATACCTTAATATCCCAAATCCTCATTCACCAGCCATACCTCCAGCTGGGAGGCATTGGGATGATTCTCAATTGTCACGGTAAATTGGCACATGCGCTCCGGGCTGCGGCAGTCCTGGCACTTGCCCGTATACCGGCAGGGTACGTTACGGTTGAGGCGCTCGGCATTCTTGGGGCAGGCCACCGTTTGAATCCGCTCCAGCGCTGCGGGATAATCCGGCGCCAGCTTATTGCGTCCCGCAATCACAATCACCCTGGGAGGTCCGAAAATCATCGCGGCTACGCGGTTACCTGTTCCGTCGATATTCAGCAGCCTTCCATCTTCAATGACCGCGTTGCTGCTGGTTAGATAAACATCGGCATTCATTGCACTCTTCAAAAGCTGAATCGCATCCTCCTTGGGAACCTTCCAGTGCCACAGGACATTTCGCCCACTGTCTTTAAGCAGGTCATAAGCCCCCAGCTCCTGCAAGGTCACAGAACCGCCGAAAGCTACCGTTGCTTGGGGGGCAACCGTCTCCAGCAGTGCCCGCTTCACCTCTTCGGCCGTTTCGAAAACCCGGGCTTGTATGCCCCGCTTTTCAAATTTATCAGCTACTTGGACAAGTTTTTCCATGTTTTCCTCCCTACGCGATGGTTGGTTAATCGTGCTGTTACCATCGTACAACACCGGTGATGATAATTCCATAGCAGTGTTGAAGCCCGTTCCCATGATTATTTCCCCCATTGCGGAAACCGGTACAGGATGCAAAATACGGAGCCCTACGAATCCCACTCTCATTTCTGTTCATTTGGATTTAAAGACCTTTCTTAACTGTATGTATCCCTTCATCGCTCCGAATAACAGCCTGTTGGATGCTGAATTCATGTCTCTGGCCACGTTCTTCAGCTCCTGCCTTATGGGAAGATTCTGCGGGCACGCTTTTTCACACTTTCCACAACCTGTACATCGGTCCGCTCCTGAAGGCGGTCTTCCATCCAAACCGCTTACAAAAAACGCGTACTGGAATTTTATTCGACTATCCTGAAAGAGGTGCTGCGCATTGTATTGAGCAAAACAGGTTGGAATATTAACGCCTCCCGGACATGGCATGCAATAGCCGCATCCTGTGCATCCAATCTTCATCACCTTCCGATACGTTTGCTGTACAGAATTCACCAGTCCTCTCTCACTTTCCGTCATACAGCCGCTAACGCATTCCGAAGCGACACGAATGTTTTCTTCGATGTGTGCCTCGTCGTTCATACCGGAGAGCACGCTGGTTATTTCTGGCTGATCCCACAACCATCGAAGTGCCCATTCGGCAGGTGTTCTCCGAACCTCCGCCATATCCCACAATCTTCCCACCTCTGCAGGAACACGTCCGGCCAACATTCCCCCTCGAAGAGGTTCCATTACTGTGATCCCGATCCCCTTGGCGGCTGCATAGTGAAGACCACTGCTTCCAGCCTGGTATTCCGTATCCATGTAATTATATTGAATCTGGCAGAATTCCCACGGGTATGCATCGGTCAGATTAATGAACTCCTGAGCCTCTCCATGAAAGGAGAAGCCAACATGACCCAGCTTACCTGCTCTCTTGGCATCTTCAATGAACGTATGCGCTCCCAGGTCTATCATCCGTTGCCAATTGTTCTCTTCTTTAAGGCCATGGAAAAGATAAAAATCGATGTGGTCCGTCTGAAGCCGCTTCAACTGAGTGTCCAGTATGGCGTCCATATCCTTACGGCTGTTAACCATGTATGGAGGAATTTTTGTGGCAATCATCACCTTCTGCCGATGCCCCTTGCTCAGTATATTCCCCAGAATCGCCTCACTCCTGCCGTTGTCGTATACAAATGCCGTATCAAAATAATTCACTCCACGGTCGATGGCCGAAAGAACCTGCCGTTCTGTGCGGGCCTCATCAATCTGGCGGCCGTTGCGCGGCATACGCATCATACCGTATGCCAGAGCTGAAATCCGCTTGCCTGTTTGTCCCATCATCCTGTACTGCATAAAATCCCTCCTCGTAAATTGACTACTCAGTCTATTTTCCTAAAAATATTACGCCGTTAAGACCGGCGTAACGTTATGCTTTGAAAGGATTAATAGCGTATGCAGTTCCAAATATACTGGAAAGAATCCTCAAGGAATTCCTCATCCAGAGCTTCGACCTTTTGTTCCAGAAGGTACCCTGCGTTGGCCATCATCATACCTGTGAGAAGTACTGCCATGTATTCCGTGTTTCCAGGCCGCAGAACCTCCGCACGGACCCCTTCGTCCAAAAAATCAAGAATACCGGCAAACTTACCTCGGCCCTCGACTTTGGTGATTTCCCGAATATAGGGAGAGTTACTGAACTGTTTGCAAAAATAAACCTCTTCCGGGCAGGCAATTGCCCATTCGAGAAAATTACGGTGAATAAGTTGCAGCTTTCCTCTCCAGTTAGATACCTGCTCGACACCCCGGCTCATACGAAAAACCATGGATTCCTTACATGCCAGATAAAGACTGTTGATGAGCTCTTCCTTTGTGGGGAAATAATGAAACAGTGTTCCGGTGGATACCCCTGCTTCCTTGGATATCATGGAGGTGGGCGTCTTGTCGAAGCCGTTGCGATTAAAGAGTATCAAAGCAGTGTTTAAAATTTGAGTGCGTTTGTTCATCTCTTCCTCCACCACCAGAATAACACATATAGACTGATCAGTCCATATGTAATTTCCAAAGGAAGCGCTGTCGTATTCGACTATCCTGACCAAGAGGCCTTCACAGCATTTGCCGGAGAGCGGTCAAAAAAGGATAGGCCTCTGGGAAAGCAGAGGCCATTAATGGGTTTGTGTTTTTATGCCGACGGATTTTATCCGAACTGAATGCCGCTATCATGACTTACCTGCCAGGGGATGCCGAATTTGTCAGTGCACATGCCGTAGCATTTGCTCCAGAAGGTTTCCTGAAGCTCCATCTGAACGGTTCCGCCCTCCTTCAGCCGGTTGAAGTAGCCGGTCAACTCCGCCGCATCCTTGCTGCCAATGGTCAGGGTGATGTTGTTTCCCTGTATCAGCGTCATCCCCGGGAAACAGTCTGAGAACATCACTGTACTTCCCGCTATCTTCAGCGCGGAATACATAATCCAGTCCTTGGCTTGCTCCGGCACCGGGTGCTCAGGGGACCCCTCCCCAAAAGTCATGAACTGCGGCACTTCGACTCCAAAAATATCCGCATAATACGACACTGCTTCCCGGCAATTACCATTGAAATTCACGAATACTTCAACTGCCATTCTGATCACCTCTTTCAATATAAATGAGTAGTAATGTTCAATTTTGAAACGCCAACAAAACGGGTACAGCGTTCCCATTGAATACATCCCTGTATACCCGTTTTAGATGAGTTGAATCTCTAGAAGAGGTATTTAAAAAAACTTGTGTCTATTGACAAGCCAGGTTTATCGCGATAAACTCATTCCGAAAGGTTTATTTCATTAGACCCAGGAGCCCCTATGGAACCCTTTAAGCTGCACGATGCTGAATTTAAGTTCGTAAATCTTGTTTGGGAAACGGAACCCATCAATTCCACAGAGCTTACCCGGCTTGCCCTCAACCGGCTGGGCTGGAAAAAATCCACCACTTATACCGTTCTGCGCAAGCTATGTGAGCGGGGAATCCTGCGAAATGAAGATGCCACTGTATCCGCCTCGGTAAACAGAGAAGATGTCCTTCAGTATGAAAGCTCTGCCATCATCGACAAAGCCTTTTCCGGCTCTCTTCCCCATTTTCTTGCGTCCTTCCTGGGAGACCGTAAGATAAGTGAAAAGGAAGCGGATGAGCTGAAAAAAATCATTGAGGAGGCCACAAAATGAACCCTCTGACCAGTGAATTGTGGGAGCTTGCCTTTGGTGAGGTGTTACGGATGAGTTGGCTGGGCGGTCTGATCATCCTCATGGTTCTGGCGCTCCGAATTCCAATGAAGAGGCTGCCCAAGGGCTTCTCCTACCTTCTGTGGATTGCCGTATGGCTTCGCCTCACCATCTCCGTTGACCTGCCATCCCCCTTCAGCTTTCTGAGCCTTCTTGCAGATAAAACCTCAGCACCGGGAGGCAGCCCTGGATCAGTTCCCGCACCGGCAATACCCGTACCACTGGACCGCCAGTCCTTGGACAATCAGCTGCTTCAATTCTCCAGCTTTCAGCCCCAGAGCCCTGTCAACAGCATCGATCCCATTCAGGCCTTCTATGCTTTCGGAACTGCGTTATGGCTGGTTGGTATTTTGGTTCTACTGAGCTACAGCATATTCACCTATATCCAAACCACCCGTCGACTGGCCACTGCAACCCGCAGAGAGCCTCTGGTTTTTGAATCCGACAAGGTGGATTCCCCCTTTGTCTTTGGCTTCATCAAACCCCGCATCGTGGTTCCACCGGATATATCTCCTGATGCCCTCCGCAATATCCTCTCTCACGAGCATGTCCATCTTCAGCGAAGGGACCATCTGATCAAGCCCCTGACCTACCTCATCACCCTTGTACACTGGTTCAACCCCCTGGTGTGGGTTGCCTTCCACCTGATGTCCAAGGATATGGAAATGTCCTGCGATGAGCAGGTGATCCGCGGTTTCTCCAAGGAAGACCGGGGCGCCTACAGTCATACCCTCTTAGGCTTCTCAACCTCCAGAAAATCGTTTGTACAAAGCCCTCTGGCCTTTGGGGAGAGCAACGTCAAAACCCGTATTCTGAATGTCCTCCGCTACCGGCAGCTGCCTCCCTGGGGGTACGTCATATGCGGAATTCTTTTGGCAGGTATTCTTTTCGGCCTGGTGACAACACCCAATCAAACGCCCATGACCAATCCTGAATCGGCCACACCTACAGAATCACTTCTCTCCGATGGCTACAATGTCACGCAACTTCTGGATAACCGCACCCCTTATGTTGGCAATAATTCAAAGGTTGTAGCGCTGACCGATGCTGTTCCCTACCCTGAAGGAGTTCAGCGAGGCATGGTTTCTCTCCATACCGACCAAAAGCCATATGGTATGACGGTGGACCTCCTGATGGACGAGAAAACCCTGAAGAGTTTTGATGATAAAGGACAGCTCCTGAAAAATGTGGCTCTTATGTTCGCTTTCATTGATAATCTGGACTATATGGATTACCGGCTGATGACCGTAGACCAGAGGCAAACGGATGCTTCCCCGATTTCATATGATGTCTATCCTCTGAACCGGAAGAGTATTGAAAAAATGCTCGGTGAGCCCTTAAGCACATTCACCAGGGATCATAATGGCATTATGGATATTCTCCGACATGTGGCGGACACCCAAAGGCATTATCAGGAAACCGATCCCGCCATCCCTGACTATGTCTACCGCGGTAATGACCTTCCAACCCAGGTGGTGCAATCTGTTTTTACCAAAAGAATGGCAGCAGAATATCAGGATCGCCAGAGCGATGGCGCCTTATTCAACATCGTGGCTCCAACCATCCATAAAACGGTGGAAGAAAAGGGCGTATACAAGGTTTTCGCCACTGTCTATGGCAGCCGTTTCATGGTCTACGGTAAACGTATCAAAGAAATCGGCGGCCAGGTGGTTCCCATCGCCATCACCTATGAAGCTTCTGCCGGGGGATTTACCGTAAAGACCGTTGAAACCGCCGGTGATGGCTCTGCATTTGGCCCCTCTATCAAAGTCTTCTGTGCCATGCCACAATCCCGCACTCCCATCGAAGGCTTATACGACACCATTATGGCCGATTACAGCAACGCCGGGCAGGCCAAGCGGCAAACGCTTATGGACGGTTATCTGAAGGAACAGCTGAATACCTATCGAAAGGGAATCACCTTTGAAGAGGTCAAGTGACTTCACGAAGGTCACTGCATACGCAGTGTCCGATCCCAGCCTCCCTTTTGTCTGGATATCTTGAATCCCTGAGCGGTACACCGGGAGCAGTATTTCTCTAAGAAGGCTGCTGCATTTGTGCCGGGGACTCACCATACTATTTACAGCAAAAACCCCGGATTTCATCTGAAATCCGGGGTTTTCCTAAAATCTGAACTTAGTATTTAAGCAAATCCTTTACGGATTGAGCGATTACAATTTTTGTATCGCTTTCAATAAAGCCCAGCAGTTTCACCATATCTGCCTCGGGAACGCTGACGCACCCCGCCGTTGCTTTACCTGTTGAGCAATGGAGAAAAATTGCAGATCCAGCCCCCTTAACGATTTTAGGGGTATTGTAATTGATCAGCATGGCATATTTATAAGCCACGGTTTCAGATGAGAGGTTTTCGGCGGAATCCCAATCTTTATCTGCTACATCACTCTTAACCCATGTGTTGTAGTATTTAGATTTTACATCATCCACCCAAAAATCTTTTTCTGTCAATTGCGTGTACGGGGTCTTTGATCCAGGATCCGGCGCCACACCAAAGGCTTTGCTCAGACTATAAACACCGGCGGGAGTCTCGCCGTCACCCTCAACCTTCGAAGATGATACTCCATTACGTCCCACAAAACCATCCACCATAACAGCCTGTGTCCATGTGCCGTCCTTTTTCTCAAAGGCGTATATTTTAGCCGCAGAACCTGTTTGACCTAAAGCAACAACAAGTTTTTTAGCATCGGTTGAAGCCTTTAGCTTATCCACACTCCAGAGAGCCTGTACCGGCGGGGCCGCAGTGGTTATTTCCACTTGAGATTTTTCAGCATTCCATTTGTATGTTACATTTAACAGCTCGGCAATTTTGGCCAGTGGCAAATAGGTGCTGCCCTTGTAGTTCATGATTGGATTATCGACGTTCTCATAGGCTGCGCCATTCACATAAACAGGGTACGTCGGTGCTGTAACGGTTGCTACAGGTGCGGCAAAAGCCGGAGTGGCAATGCTTAGAAAAAGACCAAACGCCATGCATAAAGCCATTCTTTTCATAAAACCCTCCTGGTATTTGACTGATTTTAGTACGGTATAACCCTTTTGCTCCAATCCGTTTTTCATTGTCATCGCCCATGCCTATTCTTCAGTTTTACTCCGTTGGTCACCTCCTATGCTTGCTTTTTCGTAATCCACGTCACCGAATTTGGTCAGTAGCGTCAATTTGAATTTGTGATTACTTTTAACTCAGTCCAGGCATCCGATGAAAACGATTACAGATACTCTTTTTCGTTGCAAGATTCCTGCCACAGTCAAAGGCCTTCCGCTGTGCCATTGTGATATGAAGGTCTCCCCACGTTTCCGAAAAAACGGAATTATCAACCATCTCCATGAAAGATAGTGTGTGTAAAACCAGCCGACTTTCCCTATTTTGCAGAGGATACCCCTACATTCGACCACAAAAATAACACAGTCCGCAAATCCGGATAATTTCCGAAATTGCGGACTGTGATGTCCGTATCGATCACGACACCCCCCTGTGTCAGAATAGTAGTCGCAGGGCTCTGATAAATGTATAGTGAGTTAA
>CAZYQI010000020.1:0-65037 GCA_964649745.1 uncultured Peptostreptococcaceae bacterium
CGTCACTGACCTAATCGAGGAGGATGAAAGCACAAAACTCTTTACAGACCCTTAACTGATGAATTAAGAAATACTAATCAATACACGTCATACCAATCCATCCTCTTTCCGCTGTATGTTGTACGTAAATACTGAAGTACGCCTCTATCTATTGCCTTTGCTATATCAGATATAACCTTTTTCGCATCTTCAACGGTATCAATCTTCACATACTCATCGGCTCTAACCCGATGTGCAATTTCGCCTCTAAAAGATATAATGTCATCTAATTTGCCAATATCAGGGACTGTGGTAATGATCGATTCTGCTCCTATTAATTCTTTAAAGAGTAATTTTATATTCTCAACTTTAGGGGTGTTGAGTTTTTCTGTACGGGCTAATCCTATATTTCTATAAACAGTTTTCCAACCTTCATCACACAAATCTGTCGGTGGCACTCCATTTGAATCCTTCCTTACATATTTGTTTAGTGTGTCCTTGACATCATTAGGCAGTTTAGGTGCATCACCTGCATACTTGATGTGTTTCGAAATGCTTTCTGTCAAAACGTCCTCTATATAAACCTCGAAAGACGACGCTAAAAAGATAAATGCACTTCTTGTGATATGGTCCCAAGCTGCTCTGCCTCGAGTACTTCTATTATTTCTTAAGTCATGGTATGTTGCTTGAAGTCTATTCACCGATTCTAAATTCTTTAAGAACTTATTGTACGCGGGTGATGGCATTTTGTGTTTCCCCTTTCTAATGTAAAATATGTAAGCGATCGTTCCGGGTTTGCGACGCCCGGAACCGGCCCGAATCATGCCCGAAACCCTTGCGCAATACCCATTGTTATGTGACGTTTTGCACTTCTACATTAAGTCAGACTCCACGACTTCGAAAAATTTAACACCATAATTGTCAAGCTTTAATCCGGGCTTATAGTACTTGATATTCCGATAATTCGCTGTAGCTTGAAATACTCGTTTCACATACTCTTTTTCTGTACGAAACCCAAAATACACTCCTGTCAAGCAATCCAAATCGTAGGGTATCACAACACCAGAATCACCTAAAATACGCCATTCTTTTTCATACTCCCATTCCAATGACTTGGTTAAACCAACTTCTCTGTAATTTTTTTTATAACTATCAATTGATAAGTGATCTCGGTTTAACACAGTAATGCGAGGGACTTCCTCTTTGTATATGACCTTATCTATCCCATATTTCTCAAGACCGTTTTTTTCGAACTCTAAACAAATGCCTAACTGCTTATTCGCGTAATGCCCCCACATTGTCATTGAGTTTACCACTTCCGAAAAGCACGCTACTCCTGTTCTCTCTCCAAACCTTTTCATTTCATCAAATTGAATTGTCTGTAAAACTTCATGTGGTGGTCTAAACATCAAAATATTCGCTTTGACAAGATGGTGTATGCTTAGGAACTCACTTAGCAGGTTGTTCTCAATACTGAAATTAAATGCTCCTTCGTGTGGATCATTGCATTTTTGGATTTGGCCTAAAAAGATTTGGCCATTTTTCAAATTTTCTATTGTATAGTCTCCAGAACAGTATTTATATAGCTTCATCTTTTCACCTTCTTTTAATACTTTCTTTTGCTGTAATAAGAACATAATTTTTTGCAAAATGTCACATAACTGTGGTGTTTACGACATAAATGTATCATTTCAGATTGCAAAACATATTCACCATCTAGATTTTACCATGAGTGATTCGCAAATTGAAGTAATTCCCCAATCACATACTTGAATACTACACTCAAGCTATTCCCTGAGATTTGAGGGTCACTGATGGTTGTGGCTTTCACAAATTTGACTTTGACAGTTTGCCCCACGCAGCTCGGTATCTTTTGTTGATTTCGGGGCGCTGATCTGAGAACATTATACGGTAATCCCATGGGGGACAGTGGTTTTGTTTGGTCTCCCTCCGGTTTACAAACCATAGTGCTCAATTGTTATTCTAGTTGTAAATTACTAAGGATTCACTCATCGCACAATGCTTCACCGCATTGATTAAGCGGACTTATACCGGGTTTTCTTATACCCCAACGCCCACCCCAACGCCGCGAAATAATGGGGGATACGCACGAATGTCGAAAAACAAAAAACGCTATTTTTCAAGCCTGCGAAACATGGGCGAAGATGCAAGAACCCAAAAAATTTAATGTAAATATAAGGTTTTGTTGGAGCTGAACTGGTTGTATTGCAAGGCGTTGAATGCTATTATGCATATAATGGAAATCTTATAAAAGGATTCTCATACCGTGAGAATCCTTTTCAATTCGCAGGGGGATACAATCATGATTTTTTTATCCAAAACAGCTAAAAAGGCAATGGGTTCTGTGCTGATGGCGGGTATTATGGCGCTTAGCTTTGCAGGAGCGGCATTTGGAGCCAACGACCTCAATGGTCACTGGGCCTCCGGTCAGATGAATGCGTGGATTGGACAGGGCATCATCAAGGGATACCCGGATGGCACGGTAAAGCCGGATGCCTCTGTGACCCGGGCGGAGTTCATGGCTATGGTGAATAAGGCGTACAGACTTTCCGGTACCAGCGGAAAAGCATATAAGGATGTAAGTGCAAAATCGTGGTATTTTCCTGTTGTGGATACGGCAGCCACTGCCGGGTACATAGGGGGATATCCGGACGGGACCATGCGCCCGGATGCCCGGATCAGCCGAAATGAAGCGGCGGTCATCATCATGAAGGCTTCAGGACTCAGCGGCAACAGCACTGCTAGCTCCGTGTTCTCGGATTCAAGAAAAATTCCTTCCTGGGCTCAGGACGCAGTGGGCGCAGCCTATCGCAAGGGCGCCATGAGCGGGTATCCGGACGGCACCTTCGGCGGAGAACGGTATATTTCCAGGGCGGAAGCCGTGATATCCCTTTCCAGGTCCGTTACGTCGGTTGCAACACCGACAGCACCAACCACTCCGGTGTCCCCTGTAAGCTCCGACCGCACCTATTCGGACCCGGGGTCCTACGGAAGCGATTCTACCCAGACCATCAGGGGGAACGCCACCATCAAGGTGTCGGGCGTAACACTGAACAATCTGGTTATCGAAGGGGATCTCATCATCGCCAAGGAGGTATCCAACGGTGATGCAACCCTTAAAAATGTGACGGTAAAGGGGAACACCTATATTTACGGGGGCGGTCCCAACTCTGTTCGCTTTATCAACGTCAGCGCCGGCAAGGTGAATGTTTCAAGGGACAGCGGTACGGTGCGGCTGGTCCTGTCGGGCAGCACGGTAATTGACAGGGTGGTTGCAAAATCCGATCTCAAATTGGAAGAGACAAGCCTTTCCCGATCAGGAGTCAGTTACCTGAGCATTGAAAGTGGCTATACCAGCGGCGTTGATGTGGAGCTGATCGGAGCGGGTCTGGATGAGATGGATATGAACGCCTCCGGCTCAACCCTTAGCGCGGACTCCCGTACTACGGTTACCCGGTTGACGGTGTCGGCACGGGATACGGTGGTTACTTTGGAAAACGGCAGTACCGTGTCACGGCTCATAGCGGATGCAGCCGTAAAGGTTCGCGGCAGAGGAACCGTTACCCGGGCCGATGTCAATGTCAGCAATGTAACCTTTGAAACAACGCCTAAGGAAACGAACGTAAAATCAGGAATAACGGCACCGTCCACATCCAATCCCTATATTGCGTCGTTTAATCCGTCAGATGGTACAACTGGGGCGTCAATCAGCACGGATATTGTGATTACATTTTCTGAAACCGTACGAAAAACCACAGATACGGAGCTGACCAACTCCAATGTGGATAATCTGATTACCCTGCGTAGCGGCAGCTCCGGCGGCACCAGTATTTCTTTTGATGCAACAGTCAGGACATCCAGCGGTCGTACGGTCATAACCGTAGACCCTTCCGTAACTCTGAGTCAGGGAACCCGTTATTATGTTTCTGTTGAAGAGCTTGAGGATTTTGACAATCTACGTGTTACAGGATCTCAGAGCGCAACCTTCACCACAGCAGGCAATACAGCTCCGAGCATTGAAAGCTTCAGTCCTGCCAGCGGCGCTGGAAACGTAGCGGTTGGATCCAATATCGTCATTACGTTCAGTGAAACGGTTCGAAAAGTATATGGGAACACCACGCTTACTGACAGCAATGTGGTGTCCTTGATCACGCTTCGCAAAAGCAGCAGCAGCGGCACCGATGTATCCTTCAATGCCAGGGTTGCTGTTTCCGGCGGCAAAACGATTCTTACAATAGATCCGGCTGCGGACCTTGATTACGGACAGCGCTATTATGTTTCGGTGTCCGATCTGGAAGACACAGATAATCTGGTGCTTACCGGAACCACGAATGGAACCTTTACTACGCTTGAAAACCCGGCTCCTGCTGTGGAGAGCTTCAGTCCTGCTTCCGGTGACACCGGCGTGAGGCTTGATGCAAACCTGACGGTGAAAATGAGTGAAGTGGTACGGCTGCTGGACAACACTCCCCTTACGGGCCTCAATGTAAAGCCGCTGATCACACTGAAAAAGGGAAGCGCGTCCGGTGAGGCTGTTCTCTTTGAGACTGCGGTTGAAACCGTGGCGAATAAAACAGTGATAACGATTAATCCCACAGCCGATCTATTGCCCAATCAGAGTTATTACTGGTCAATAAGCAGTTTGGAGGATGTTACCGACAAGGCATTGACAAACAACCTGTCCGCGGTATTCACCACAGCCCCCTTGGCGGACGCGGTACCCACCATTGAAGGCATCACCCCTGTAAATGATTCCGCCACTGCGACTGTTGACACGAACATCGTCATTACCTTCAGCGAAACCATGCGAGCGCTGAATGGCAGTGCGCTGGAGAACAACACGGTGGATGCGTTGGTTACATTTAAAACGCCAAACAGCTCCGGTACAACCGTCAATTTCGATGCCAAGGTCAGTACGGTTAACGGGAAAACGGTCATTACCATTGATCCTTCAGATATGTTGTTGAATAACACAACTTACTATGTGTCTGTGACAGGAGTCGAGGATTCGGTCGGCCAGAAGGTTTCGGGCAACACAACCTTCACAACGGTGAAAGCCTCGGCGAATCCGCTGGCCGGGCTCTCAGTTGAAGGTGTCGGCGGGTCGGTAACGTTGAGTTCACAGTTTGCCGGAGGAACCTATGCTTACACAGCAACGGCTGCCAATGGGTGCGAGAGTGTAAGGTTCACTCCATTGACAGAGGATGGGAATCAGGCCGAAGTATCTATGGATTCCGTAGTGAAAAATGATGGGACCTGTGCCTTGGCTGTAGGAAGCAATAATGTTACCGTGACGGTCAAGAAGACGGGTTGCACGGACCTGGTGTACACTTTTAACATTACAAGGGAAAATCCACCGGCGCCGGCAGATACCACTGCACCAAGTTTTCAGAGCTTTTCTGTAGGGAGTGCAAACCAATCCATTGCACTGACATTTAACGAAGCCATTTTGGACAATACCGGCAGTGAGGCTGCCTTAAAAGCAGCTGTTACAAAGTCGGTTGACGGCACCTCTTTTATTCCACTGGCGGACGGGGACTCCGTATCACTCAGTGGAAGTGTGCTTACGATTAACCTTTCTACTGCTATTACAGGATCTGCCAATGCAATCACTATTTCAGCCAAGGCGCTTAAGGATGCAGCGGGTAATGCCTGCGACACAGTGAGTGTCAGCAGCATTGCTGAGGCTTAATACGATAACAGGAAAAAGGAGCCTGGAATACCCGGGCTCCTTTTTCCTGTGTCAGATCCCTATTGCCAACAAGGGGCGCCTGGGGTATAGTTTTGAAAGAATCCTTTGGAGGTTTACAATGAGTATTGCAGGAAACGGCTGCGAGCTGATGCTCCCGGTTAACGATTTGAAGCCATGCCGCGAAATTGAGCGGAGCATTATAAAAAAGCTGCGGAAGGAAACCTGGACCCCTTTTATTCGGGGCATCAAGGAGTTTCAGCTTATAAACGACGGGGATAAGATCGCCGTGGCAGTATCCGGGGGCAAGGACAGCCTGCTACTGGCTAAAATGCTTCAGGAGCTGCACCGACATGGGCTAAAGAACTTCAATCTGGAGTTCATCGCCATGGATCCCGGCTATCATCCTCACATACGCAAGCTTTTGGAGGATAACTGCGCCCATCTGGAGATTCCGGTGCATATCTTCGACGCGCGTATATTCGATGTAGTGGACGAGATATCGGCGGAATACCCCTGCTATATGTGCGCCCGGATGCGGCGGGGAGCCCTCTATGCCAAAGCCCAGGAGCTGGGCTGCAATAAGCTGGCCCTGGGGCATCACTACGACGATGTGGTGGAAACCATCATGCTTAACGTGCTCTGTGGGGGTCAGTACATGACCATGATGCCCAAGCTGAAGGCCAAGAACTTTGAAAACATGGAGCTGATCCGTCCCATGACCTATGTGCGAGAAGAGGGGATCATTCATTTCGCCGACTATAACGGTATTTCGCCGCTGAACTGCGGCTGTATGGTAGCCGCCAAGAAAACTGCCGGGAAGCGCCGGGAAATCAAAGAGCTGATCAAGAATCTCGGAGCCTCTTTCGCCGATGTGGAAAAATGCATCTTCAATTCCGCACGGAACGTGCATATGGATGCCATACTGGGGTGGAAAAAAGGCGAAGAGCGTCATGATTTTCTGAAGGACTACTAAAAAAGCTGCTGGAGTTTTCCAGCAGCTTTAACTATTTCACCATCTTTATATCGGCTTTTTTATCTTCACTATGGGGTGCCGCTTCGGGCTGACCGGCGGTCATGGCTTTTCGGGTGTTGATGTGGCAAAGGCCTTCGAAAACGCCGCCCTCTTCAATGACGAAGCTGGTTACTTCAATATTACCCTTCAGGAGTCCGCTGGAATAGATCTTCATACATCCGCCGGAGGCGATGTCGCCCACAACATTTCCTGAGATTTCAATGTTGCTGGAGGTGATGTTGCCGTTGCAGACAGCTTCCTGCCCGATAATCACTTCCCCGTCGGCAAATATTTCCCCGGTGGTCTTTCCGTCAATCCGAATCGAGCCGCCGCTTCGCAGGGTTCCTTCGAAGGTGGAGTTCTTACCAATGATGATATCAAATTCCAAAGTCCGCATGGAGGGCTGTTTGGTTTCACCCTTCTTCAAATTCATGTTCAGCATTTACATGCTCCTTTCAACCCCTGCGGGGTTTATTTTGTACGGATGACGGTTTCCGGATCAATCAACGCTCCGTTTCTCAGCACCTCGAAGTGCAGATGGGAGCCGGTGCTTCTTCCGCTGGAGCCCATGGAACCGATAACCTGTCCCTTCTTGACCGTGTCTCCGGTATTAACCCCGATGCCGGAAAGATGCGCATATTTCGTCTGATAACCGGAGCCGTGGGAGATAACGATGGTATTGCCGTAGCCATTGGTATATCCGGTAAATGTTACAACGCCGGCACCTGCTGCCTTGATGGGGGTTCCGGAAGCGTTGTCGATATCAATCCCCTCGTGGGGTTTTACGCCGCGATTGAACGGATCATCACGAAAGCCGAACGTTGATGTAATGGTACCCGGTGCGGGGAGTTGATCCGGGGTTGAATCCTGTGCTTTGATCTCTGCTTCAACCTTACTGATCAGGCTGGAATACAGGGCAATGTTTTTCTGAATTTGCTGGGCGATCTCGTCGTTTTCGTCCAGTTCTCTGACAGATGTTATTTCGGAGATGGAAGGGGTTCCGGAACCTACTGCAACCCTTGCATTACCACGGCTGGTGGTGATTTTTATATCGGAATGATTTTGTTTGTTGAAAAGCGCCAGCAAGGTGTCCATCTGCTTTTTAAGCGTATTCACTTCGTTGACACGGCGATTGAAGTTTTCAGTGGATGAGACCGTCGCGTTTTTAAGGGTTTGGTTTTCCTTCTTGAGGTCTGCGTTGGCCTGATTGAGCTTGGCGATGGTATCTTCCTGTGTGGCGGATTTTTCTGAAATATCGGTATTAATTTGAGCGATGGCAAAGTTGGCCTTGATCAGCACAAAGGAAGATGTGATAAAAAACAAGCCTGCGGATATCACAAGAAACAGGGCTGCAAATACACAAAGAGCCTGTATTCGCACCTGTTTCACAGAGCCGCCGGCATTGGGGATAATCATCAATGAGTAGTGGACGTTCTTCCATCGATTCAAAACAGTATGTATGGTTGTCAGTATTTTCATTCAACACCTCAATGTTAAAAACAACCGGATATCTTCATGAAATGGAATGGAATCTTTCAGAATTGTCCTGTGGAATTCAACTTAACACAAAATGACGGTTAAATCAAGTGCGGACGTAATTAATTAAAGTCACAAAAGGCTTTTCAAAGGGTTCAAAAATCCCTCGAAGGATGTGAAATCAATAGTGGGAGCAGTTGTACTCTTTGGTAAAGTTTTATATAATGATTCTATCTATCTATTCTGAATTGAGTGTTAAAACTAAATGCTATGCCGGAGGGCGCGCTATGGATATCGTCAATGGTCGGTACAGGCTTGTGCAAAGAATCACATCCGACCTTCTGGGTGTAACGTGGATTGCAGAAGATATACAGAAGGATGCGCAGAAAGTAAGGCTGCGCATTCTGTCTCTGGATGCTTCTGAAAGCGATTATGTTCAACATCTGGTAAGCAGATTCATACACTTTGCAACCTTTATCCATCCGAATCTGGCTCAGGCATATGATCTGGATGTTATACGCACGGTGAATAACCGTCTGCATCCGCCATTACAGTATTTCTATACCTCCGAGCATGTTCCGGTTGAAGCCTCAATCTCCTATATGGAGCTTAATGAGACGGAAATATTGGAAGTGATCCGGCAAATCAGCTATGGGCTCAGTTATATTCATTTCAGAGGACACGCATACAAATATCTGAACTTCAGTACGATAAGTATTTTCAAAGATTCTGACGGCATCCGCGTCAAGCTGATGGACTTGCCGACCACACTTAAGTACAGGGAACAGCTGGGCGCGTTCTCTGACGAAGTGGAGCAGTTCATGCCTCCTGAGATCATTCGCGATGTTGATTCCAATTCCACATCGGATATCTATTCACTGGGTGTAATGATGCATTACATGTTTAAAGGTGTTTCCTTTCAGGAATGCACCTTTGACAGTGTTCCTGATGGCATAAAGGAAGCGGATATTTTTGAATTTGTGGAGAAAATGACAGCTAAGAATGTCAGTGACAGATTTTCAAATGTTCTTGAGTTCATGGAAGCATTGAATGCGATCTATCCGGTGAATTTTGATTTTACCGATAGGGAGTATTATGAAAGATTGACGTTCATTACGCCTCTGATTGGCCGGGAGCGGGAATTCAATAGGATAGCGGATATGATCCAGCAGCGGATTGAATTGCGTTCGGAGCTGAGACTAATTATCATTCAGGGGGAGCCTGGCATTGGAAAGACCCGCTTGCTTAAAGAGCTGGGGTTCTATATGCACATCAAGCGGTTGAATGCCTGCAGCGTCAGCATTAACAGCAAGCAGAGCAAAGGGTATTATGTATTCAAGTCGGTTTTGCGGGACATCATTTCGGACATCACGATCAGCCCGGAGCTGATTAAAAAATACGGGAGCGAAATCGTAAAAATAGTGCCCGAAATAGCAGATAAATGGAAATTGCATCCTTCGGAAGCATTGGAAGAGGAACCGGAGTTTATGCGGCTCAGCAATCGGGTTTATAATTTTGTGATGGAATACACACAGGGAAATCCGATTATTGTCTTTATCGACGGATTCCAACACATGAGCCCGCAGGATGCTTCGGTTCTTGAATACCTTGTCCAGACGAAGCGTAAGCTTCCGCTGATCTTCGTTGGAGCAGTACAGGATGACTTTTTGGCCGCTCATCAGGATATTTCCTATTGGACAAAAATCGGTCAGTGCGAGGTGATACCCCTTAACAAATTCGGGTTCACAGAAGCCGTAGAGCTTATTCAGCATATCCAGGGAGTTGGAACTGCTCCAATTTCGCTGGCGGCAAGAATCATGGCCGACGCAGCGGGAAATCCCAGGATGATTGAAGAAGCGATGAAGACGCTGTTTATGTTTGAATACCTCTATATTCAGCCGGACAGAACGTGGTCGGATCCCTCCGAGAGCATGAAGGACCTGGAATTTTCCTTTGCCATTGATGAAGGGAAGGATTATCCGATGGAGTCCTTCAGTGGGGTTGAAATGAGTATTCTGAAATCCATTTCAATATTTGACAGCCCTGCGCCGTGGGAGATTCTTCAGAAAATGCTTCAGATGGATGGCAATACCATTCAGGAAGCTCTGGAGCATCTTGTTGGAGAAGGAATTCTTAATCGCAAATTGGATGATCTGGGATTCACCTATGATTATTTTAACAAACGGTTCCGAAAACGGGTTTTGAATCTCCTTCATGCCGAGGAGATCATAGCCATGCACAGCTCCGCCGCCGAGTATCTGGAAGGATTGAATGAAGAGGGTAGGGAGATTTTCTCCGAGTCGCTGATCTATCATCTTACACGAAGCGGGCAATTGGAGAAAGCTGCAACCTGTGCCATGCATCTTGCTCAAAAAATGGGAGAGATAAACCAAAGTAAGCAGGTACTTGAATTCTATTCCCTGGCCCTGCAGCTGCTGACAGACCTAGGGAACGAATCCGAACTGGCCTCCCTGCTGGTTAAGCTGGGGGACGTTTACGTCAGCCTTAATGATTCAGAAAAGGCGAATCAGATGTTTATTGAGGCTCAGATATATGCAGCAAAATTTGGGCAGGTGAAGACCGGGATCGATGCAAAGATACGGTCCTGCAATATTCGGGTGGACAAAAAAGATCTCGATATGGTTGAACAGGAGCTGGAGGATATTGTTTCCAGCGCACGAAAATCGGATTATCAGGATGGGGAGATTGAAGCCATTCGGGTTAAGAGCAGAGTGCTTCGCTCCTTTGGCAAATTCACTGAAATAAGAGAATTGATCAAGCCATACATTGATCTTACCCGAGAGAAGGGGCAGCTGCATCACTATGGCTTACTGATGAATGAGAAGGGGCTATGTGATATCTTCACAGGCAAAACCAGCGATGCATTTATGGCGCTTATAGAAAGCGAACGATGCCTCGAAAAACATGGGAGTGTCATTGAGAGAGCCAGGCCGATAAATAACCTGGGCCTGCTGAATTTAGACTATCTGGGAGATCTTGAAAAGGGTAGGGAATATTATCTCAAGGCCATTGGCATTACAGAACGGGCCAATACGGTTTGGGGCCTGGACATGCTGTATTCCAATCTGGCTGAAACGTATATGAAAGAGGATGACCACGAACAGGCTCTGCGCTATTTGAATCGCGCCTGCCGATTAGCTGAGGAAGCACAGCATTTCGATATGCTGTTCTACATATACTCAAATCTCAGCATCACCTACCTAAACTGCTGTCAATACGATGAAACGTACCGTTATCTGTCCAAGCTGGATTACGAATATGCCAGCAGGAAAGGCAACGCACTGAATACGGCGGTCTACTATCTTTGTCACATACGATTCGCCATCGAGATGCGTCATTTTGACAGCGCCCTGGAGTGGTACCAGCGTGCGTATGATGAGAGGATACATATATCAGAAAACCTTGAGTTTGAACTGAGGCTGCTTAAGATCAAAATTGATCATATGAATCAGGAAAATGTGGATGCCATGGACCTGATCAATCATCTGGGGGCGCTGATTAAGGCGACAACCAATCCCATGGAGATTGGTCTGATCCGCTGCCTGATTCTGGACCTGGCCTTGGAAGCCCTGAACGGGTTGAGACGCATTCATGCGCAGTATCTTTTCGATATGGATGCGGATCTGGTGGAATCTTTTGATACGCCCCGACTTCGTATTCGAAGAGAGCTGCTTGGAGGAATACTGACAGATCATGGGGATCTTTATTTTGAAAATCTGCTGAAATCGCCGGGGGTGGAAAAGCATCCCTTTGAGAGATGGCTGATATCACAGGCGGCGGGCCGTCAGTACCTTCTCAAAAGGCAATATTACTGGGCATTGGTTCATTATTATACGGCTATGGATGCCATTAAAATGATGGCCCTCCGGGTACCGGAAAAGTACCGGGAATCATTTGTTTTAAAAGATTCCATGAAGACAGCTCTATACAGGCAGCTCCACTCAACCGTATCGCAGATTATTTCGTCTCCGCGGCATGAAACGCAACAGGAACACATATTGCCAACACGACTTGGAGATTTTTTTGAAGTAAAGGACGAAAAGAAGATACTGACGAATCTGAAATTTTTAAACTCTGTGTATGAATTGTTCGCAATTAAACAAGGAATTCGTTTTAAGAATCTGGAAAACCTGAATCAATATTACGGGCAGGATGAATATCAGAACATCCTTTTAATGATGAAATACATGGTGCAGATTACCTTTGCAGATTGCGGGTTCTTTATCTTCAACAAAGATTTCGAGGATCATACAGAGGTGATCGCCACAGATTCTACCCGCCCGGTTCCGGATGTAAGCCGGTTTTCTGTCATGCTTGAGTTTGATACCGATGGAATTCTTATAAAGAACCGTGCGGATTTTAAAATCGCAAATCCGAACCGGCGCACATCGGAAGCCCTGATGGTTATTCCGGTTCGGAATGAGCCGGCATCCGCAAAGGGAATGGGTCGCCGGAGAAACGAAAAACAGGAACAGGACGGGAAAATCATCGGGACCATATTCCTTCAGTCGGACAAGGCCTTCAATAATTTCACGGAAGCCAGCTTTCAAACCTGCCGAACCCTGATGCGGGGCTTAAGTATCCTGGTGGAGAATTATCACCTGAAAAGGACCTCCGTGATTGACAAGCTGACATCCATATTCCTCAGGAAGCATATTGAGGGGAAGCTGACAGAGGAATTGGAACTGAGTAAGGCCAGTGGCCGTGAAATGGCCATTATCATGGCGGATATTGATAATTTCAAAAACGTGAATGATGTGTATGGCCATCAACGGGGCGATGAGGTTCTCCGTGAAATCGGGAGGATCATCCGCGAGAATCTGAGGAAGGGCGATCTGGCAGGCCGATATGGAGGGGAAGAATTCATTATCGTGTTGCCGGGGGCTGGGGATATCGATGCCTATAATGTATGTGAAAAAATAAGAAAGGCCATTGAAACAACCCCTATTCTGGGAGAACATGCGGCCTTGACCATGAGCTTCGGAGCGGCCAGCTTTCCTTCCCATGGAATTGTAGAGGAAGAACTGATTGAAAAAGCAGACCAAGCCTTGTATGAGTCGAAGCACATGGGGCGAAACCGGACTACCATCTGGACAGAGAATATCGGAATTTCAAAGCAACGTTTCGATAAGCTGACCGGGATCCTGGAAGGCAACATATCTACGGACTCTCGAAAGATTCAAGCCATGGTGGATATCATGAGTCTGATTAACCGGCCCATTGGACGGGAAGCGAAGATATACGAGATACTGAGCCAGATGGTGGATATCTGTGAGGCCCAAAGCGCGTCGCTGGCCCGTTTTGAAAATGGGATAATCGTGGAAAAATTCACCCGAACCCTGGGGATCGATGGCCTTGACCGTAAGGGGGCAATACCGGAAAAACTGATTATGGAAACCGTAAGGCGTGGATACGGCAGTTATTTTGTGGATTGGACGGCCGTTCAGCAGCAGGCGGATCAACAGGGATCTCCGGATTGGTACTCTTATATTTCAGTTCCCATGATCTACAGCGGCGGGATCAGCGGTGCACTCATCCTGTCTGTGCCGATATCCCGGCATGAATTTGATTTTAACGGCTTCAATTATGTGAATACCCTTAGTGGCGTCATATCTGTTATACTCAATGAAACGGAGAGGTGAGACCATGGCAGTGAATATCAAGGATGTGGCCAGAAAGGCCAACGTATCCATATCGACAGTTTCACGGGTAATCAATGACTCAAAGCCCGTAAGCGATGAAATCAAGAAACGGGTATTCGACATCATAGAGGAAACCGGGTATGTACCGAATCCGGTGGCCCGCAGTCTTGTTATGAAAAAGAGCCGGTTGATCGGCATCATCGTTCCGGACATCGCCAATTATTACACCGGTGAATTGCTGAACGCTTTCGAGGAAATCGCCAAAACCTATGATTATGAGGTCATCCTTTGCAACACCTATGGAGACTTCGATCAGGAGATCCGGTATCTGAAGCTGTTGGAGTCCAAACAGGTGGAGGGGATGGTGTTTCTCTCATTTAAATGGGACGAGGCGCATCAGGCGTTTTTTGAAAAATCCGATATGCCGGTGGTGTTGGTAAACCGTGCTGCGGTAAATGATCGGGTGTTTACTGTGTCAATCGATCATTATCAAGCGGTGTATGAGATTACGGAAGAGATGGCAAAGAGAGGCCACAAGGATTTCATGCTGATCCGCAACGGAGAAACAGAGGACGTTTTTGGAACGGACCAGCTGGAAGGCTTCAAGAATGCGTTGGAAAACCGGGGGCTGGCATATCATAAGGATATGGTCTGGAATGGTTATTTCCAACCGGCAGATGCCTATAAGGCGGTGGAAGCAGTTCTCAAGGCCGGCAAGCGTCCGACAGCCATCATCACCACAACGGACGACATGGCAGTGGGTGCCATCAACTGCCTGGTGGATAATGGCATCAAGGTTCCGGAGGAAGTGTCGGTCACCGGATTCTATGATACCACCCTGGCAACGCTTTACAGACCGCGCCTCACCACAGTTCAGCACCCCATATACGATATCGGGGCCATTGCCATACGGATGCTGATCAAGAAAATTGACGGACAGGAAATTGAAGAAAAACATGTACGGCTTCCCCATGGCATTGTGTTTCGGGAGAGCAGCCGTTAAGGTTGAGAAAGATAAGGTGAAGCAAGTGGAAAGAAACAGATTTTTACCTGTAAATAAAGAGGATATGAAGGAACGGGGCTGGGAGCAGCTGGATTTCATCGTTGTTTCCGGAGATGCCTATGTGGATCATCCCAGCTTCGGTACCGCCATCGTGTCCAGGGTTTTGGAACACGCCGGCTATCGCGTGGGAATCATTGCCCAGCCGGACTGGCATTCCACAGAGGATTTTAAGAAGCTGGGCCGGCCAAGGCTCGGCTTTTTCGTCGGTGCGGGGAACCTGGATTCCATGGTGAATCATTATTCCGTGACAAAAAAGCACCGCAAGGAGGATGCGTACAGCCCCGGTGGGAGGATGGGCCTTCGGCCCGACCGCGCAACCCTGGCCTATGTCAACAGATTGCGGGAGGCCTATAAGAAAACCCCGGTAATCATTGGCGGGGTTGAGGCAAGCCTTCGACGGTTCGCTCACTACGATTACTGGAGCAACAGTGTCCGACGTTCCGTTCTGGTGGATTCCGAGGCAGACCTGCTGGTATACGGCATGTCGGAACGTCAGGTGGTTGAAGTGGCGGATTTCCTCAATGCGGGGCTGGATATACGGCACCTTCATCACTTGCAGGGAACCTGCTATGTGTCCCAGGAGGAGGAAGTGCTGAAGGACGGAATCCGCCTGCCGGACTACGAAACCGTGGCAGCTGATACAAAGGCCTATGCCAAGGGATTTAAAATTCAGTATGATGAACAGGACCCTATCCGTGGCCGTGCGCTGTGGCAGAAGCATAAAGACAGATGGCTGGTACAGAATCCACCGGCCATGCCCCTGACGACAGAAGAAATGGATGAAATCTATGCCCTGCCCTATGCCCGTACCTGGCACCCCGATTACGACAAGGCTGGAGGGGTGCCGGCCATTGAAGAGGTTCAGCACAGCCTGGTGAGCGAAAGAGGCTGCTTTGGAGCGTGTTCCTTCTGTGCCCTTACCTTCCATCAGGGACGGATCATACAGGCACGGAGCCATGATTCTCTCATTGAAGAGGCGAAGATTCTGATTGCACAGCCGAATTTCAAGGGGTATATCCATGACGTGGGTGGCCCCACGGCTAATTTCCGGTTCCCTTCCTGTGCCAAGCAGCTGAAGGTGGGAACCTGCAAGGACCGACAGTGCCTGTGGCCAAAGCCCTGCCCGAATCTGAAGATCGATCACAAAGACTATACAGCTCTGCTCAGAAAACTGAGAGCCCTTCAAAAGGTCAAAAAAGTCTTCATACGATCAGGGATCCGCTACGATTATCTTTTGGCGGACAATGACAACAGCTTCTTCAAGGAACTGGTGGAGCATCACGTCAGCGGGCAGCTGAAGGTGGCCCCGGAACACGTTTCTGAAGCGGTTCTGTACAGCATGGGCAAGCCATGCGGGAAGCAGTACAAACAGTTTTCCGATAAATATTTTGCTATGTGTAAAGCCGTAGGGAAGGAGCAGTATCTGGTGCCCTATCTCATGAGCTCCCATCCCGGCAGTACGCTGAAAAGTGCGGTGGAGCTGGCGGAATACCTGCGGGACATGGGCTATCAGCCGGAACAGGTGCAGGATTTCTATCCCACGCCGGGAACACTGTCAACCTGTATGTACCACACGGGGCTGGATCCGCGAACAATGAAGCCGGTCTATGTTCCGAAGGAATACCATGAAAAACAGATGCAACGGGCCTTGCTTCAGTTCCGAAATCCCAAGAATCACGATCTTGTCCGGGAGGCGCTTGAGCTTTCGGGGAGAAAAGACCTCATAGGCTTCGGGCCAACGTGTCTGGTGCCCCCGCCCAAGGGTGAAAAAGCCAAGGGCGACGAACGAAGGGTCGGAAAAGCGGATGCAAAAGCGTCTCCTAAATCGGGAAGGCGACCGGAGCAGAAAAAGAGCAATGGGGACCGGAGCGGCAAAAAAACCCTTTCTGCGACGAAAGGCGCTTCTGAGATGAAACGTACGCCGGAGGATCGACACCGGAAATCCGCGGCACCGGACACCCAGAAATCAGGAAGGGTTGGGAAGCCCGCCGCGCCGAAGCTCCAGAGGACAAAAGCAAAAGCTGGGACGAAACAGAAACAGTTCAAAATTAAGAGTAAATAGCAACAAGGGGCTCTCTTAACAGGAATAAAATCCTAATTAGAGAGCTTTTTTCTTTCTGTCATCGCGCGCAAAGCGTGGCGATCTCTCCCTTAAACACAATGCAGTCATTATCGCATACTCAAGGGAGAGATTGCCGCGTCGGCAATGCCTTCTCCCAATGACAGATTTCAATTCTTTCCTTATCTGCTTTAGTCGGCTGATTGCTTCATCTCAATAAAGCTATATAAACGTTTTCCTGTGCTATAATTGCGGTAAAAGGACTTGTGTGGACCAGCCCCGCTTAATTGGAAGAGGGCTGTGGTCTGCCAAAAGAGAGGGGAAAACATATGTCAGTAGTAAGAATCGGATCACAGCCACTTACGCTTGAAGATGTTGTAAACGTGGCACGACATGGCTACAAGGTTGAACTGACTCAGGATGCGGTTACAAAGATCAACAAGAGCCGCGCAGTGGTGGATGAATTCGTGGACAGCAAGAAAACGATCTACGGCATCACCACCGGCTTTGGCAAGTTCAGCGACGTTGCCATCGGCAAGGAAGACACGGAAGAGCTTCAGCGGAACCTCATCATTTCCCATTCATGCGGTGTCGGCAGACCCTTTGATAACGAAGTGGTCATCGGCATCATGCTGCTGAGAATCAACAATATCGCCATGGGACACAGCGGTGTTCGTCTGAGCACTGTTCAGGCCATGGTTGACATGATCAATAAAGGCGTTTACCCCATTGTTCCGGAAAAAGGTTCCCTTGGAGCCAGCGGCGACCTTGCACCGCTTTCCCATATGGTTCTGGTGATGATCGGCGAAGGGGAAGCAGAATATCAGGGCGTTCGCATGACAGGAAGGGAAGCCATGGAGAAGGCGGGTATACCCATAGTGGTTCTCACATCCAAAGAAGGTCTCGGTCTGATCAACGGAACCCAAGTAATGACATCTGTGGGTGCTTTGGCCGTATACGACGCCATGCAGATCATGAAGCTGGCGGATATCGCCTGCGCCCTGACATCAGAAGCCCTCAACGGCATCACGGATGCGTATGATCCCCGCATTCATGCCATCCGTCCCCATGCAGGCCAAATCGCAGCAGCTGCGAACCTTCTCAGAATCCTGAAGGACAGCAAACTGACCACCCGTCAGGGAGAAGTTCGGGTTCAGGACGCCTACACCCTGCGCTGTGTGCCGCAAATCCACGGAGCCAGCAAGGATGCCCTCAACTACTGTATCCAAAAGGTTGAAATTGAAATCAATGCCGTTACGGACAATCCGCTGGTATTCCCGGACGACAAGGTGGTATTCTCCGGCGGGAACTTCCACGGTCAACCCATGGCCCTTACCTTCGACTTCCTCGGAATTGCATTGGCTGAAATCGCCAATGTGTCGGAGCGTCGTATCGAGCGTCTTGTGAACCCGCAGCTCAGCGGACTTCCTGCATTCCTTACGGAAAAGGGCGGCCTCCACAGCGGATTTATGATCGCCCAGTATGCTGCAGCGGCCCTGGTATCCGAAAACAAGGTTCTGGCCCACCCTGCCAGCGTCGATTCCATCCCCTCTTCCGCGAACCAGGAAGATCACGTTTCCATGGGGACCATTGCAGCCCGCAAAGCACGGGAGATTTTGGACAACGTTCGCAACGTATTGGCCATTGAGCTTCTTTCCGGTGCACAGGCAGTGGACTTCAGCGACGCTGACAAGCTGGGCGTAGGCACGGCAGAAGCTTACAAGGTTATCCGCGGCAGCGTTTCCCGGTTGGTTGAAGACCGCGTCATGTACCACGACATCAACGCGGTATACGCCCTTGTGAAGGATCACAGCATTGTAGCAGCTGTTGAAAAAGCTACCGGAACACTTCAGTAGGATGATTGCTTCAAAAAACAAACAGGCCAGAGCTTCCATGCTCTGGCCTTATTTTGATTCCTATTTCATTGCTTCAGCCACTGCCGCTTCCGCATGAAGGGATGTGGTGTCGAAAACAGGCACGCTGCAATGCTCCTGTTGGATGAGGAGCGGAATCTCCGTGCAGCCAAGGACAATGCCCTCTGCGCCCTTTTCGATCAGTTCCTCTATGATCTGGCAGTAAACCTTGCGGCTTTCTTCCGTAAAAATTCCTCTGACAAGCTCTTCGTAAATGATTCGGTGCACCTGTTCCCGATTTTTCAGGGAGGGCGTTATCACATTGAGATCATACCGGTTCTTAAGGCGCTCACTGTAGAACTTCTGCTCCATGGTGAACTGAGTTCCTAACAGGCCCACCGTTTTGAGACCTTTCGCTTCAACAGCTGCACCTGCGGCATCGGCAATATGAAGGAATGGGATTTCAATGCGCCGTTCAATCACCGGTGCTAGTTTGTGCATAGTGTTTGTACAGAGCACCAGGATTTCTGCTCCGGATTTCTCCATCGATTCCGCAACATCACCGAGAATATGGCCCATTTCTTTCCAATTTCCTGCCCGTTGAAGCCCTTCAATCTCGCCAAAGTCCAGGGAGTGCAGGATGATCTTGGCGCTGTGAACACCCCCCATCAGCTGCTGAACCCTCTTGTTGATAAGCTGGTAGTAGATATCGGATGATTCCCAACTCATACCGCCCATAAGACCGATCACTTTCATAGGTGTCCTCCGGGAATTTGTCTTATATAACATTATGTTAACAAAACAGGGATTCAGTCAAGCGTATACGGGATAAAACCGGAAATGAATCCATTTACGCTCTGTTTGAAGGTTTGCCAAGTGTGGTATAATACCTGTAAACCGTTGAAGGAGGAGTCGGGTGCATGCTGGGTAAGGAAAAATTGGAGCGGATCAACGAATTGGCCCGGAAATCTAAGGCTGAAGGCCTGACCTCAGACGAATCAGAGGAGCAGCAGATCCTGCGCAAGGAATATCTGGCAGCATTTCGTCAGCAATTTCGTCAGCAATTGGATTCAGTCAAGGTAGTTAAAGAATAAGGGGGATTTCCATGGCAGAGAATCAGTTTGTCATTTTCAGATTAGCCGAAGAGCGTTATGCGGTAGATATCCTCAATGTGGGGGGGATAAGCGAATTCAGGGATGTCACAAAGGTACCCAATGCCCCTTATTTCATTGATGGGATCATCAATCTCAGGGGAGATATCATTCCCATCGTAAACCTTAAAAAACGGTTTAATATACCTGAAAAAGAAGCGGATTCCGACACGCGGATTATTATAAACAACATTAGGGGCAAGGATATCGGTTTCGTAGTCGATGAGGCTTCTCAAGTTATTAAAATTGACGATGCGGACATTGAAGAGGCACCGGATATTATCAAGGGCGCTGACCGGCAGTATATTTCCGGGGTGGGTAAGGTTGCGGACCATATCGTGATTCTACTGAATCTTGAGAAAATTTTGAGTGATGAAGAACAAAAGGCTGTTAATGATATTTCGTAATCCCTGCTTAGGCAGGGATTTTTTTCTGAAAAAACTGAGAAATTCAGGATTTAGAGCAAAAATGGAAATTATTGTGCTTTTTTTAGTTGGCGTAATACGGTAGAATCGATTTAGTGGTGCTTTAAAATAGTTTTTATGAGAAAATTGGGAATATACGTGTTTAGAATCAAGAAGCATCACACAGACAGGGAGCCGGCCGTGAATACCTATGTCAACATCAAACAACTGAATGAGGTTGTGGAGAAGACCGCCCAAGCCATTGAAGAAGGCAAACGGGAAATATTCGATATATCGGAGAAGGCATCTTCCGACTGCCTGACAATTGAACAGGAACTGGCTCAGATCTGTGAACGGGCGAAGTCGGTTATTGCCGAAGTTGACGATCTGGAAATCAAGGAGAAAATGAGCCGTGTAAGGCTGTTGAATGTAAGCAAAAACTTCAACGACTTCACAGAGAACGATATCAAGAAGGCCTATGACACCGCAAAAAATCTCCAGGTGAGCCTGTCTCTGAAACGTCAGGAAGAAAAGGACCTTTTTAAGGAACGAACCCGTTTGGAGATCCGTTTGAAGGATTCCCATGAGGTCCTGAAAAAAGCGGAATCCCTGACATCCAAGGTCAACATGGCAATCTCCCTACTGAGAGCAGGCTTCAGTGAACATATGGGAGATATTAAACACAAGCAGGATATGGGTCTCCGAATCATTGAAGCTCAGGAAGCCGAGCGAAGAAGGGTTTCCCGTGATATACATGACGGCCCGGCCCAGGTTATGGCCAATGTGGTCTTAAAAGCCGAATACTGCGAAAAGATTATTGATGAAGACATCGCCGGCACAAAAGTGGAACTGCAAAGCCTGAAAGAGACAGTTCGAGATTCTCTCCGCGATATCAGAAAGATTATTTACGATCTCCTGCCCATGTCGCTGGCAGATTTGGGTCTTATCCCGACGATAGAAAAGCTTATCCGGGATTTTGAAAAGGAAACCGGCATCCATGTTGAGTTTAAATCTGAGCAGCAAAATTTGGATATACTCAAGCCGCTTATTGAATTGACGGTATTCCGTATTGTTCAGGAGTCGCTTAACAATATAAGAAAACACGCATGTGCCGGAAACGTAAGTGTTAGCATTGCCCTCAGGAAAGAGGAGGCTGAGCTGCACATCCACGATGACGGAAAAGGCTTCGATACCGCCATACTTTCGACAAATCAGGAGCAGGACCGTGGTTATGGCATATACAGTATGCAGGAACGGGTAGACCTCTTGCGGGGGACCCTGGTTATCGATACGGGTAAGGGTGAGGGAACGGCTATCCATGTGATTATTCCGCTGTCGGAAGAGGAGGCATAAGATGCAGTCGAAAATACGTGTTATGATCGTGGACGATCATGAACTCATACGGCAGGGCCTCAGGAAAATCCTTGAGATAGAGAATGATATCATTGTTGCCGGCGTTGCGGAAGATGGGGAGTCTGCATTGATTATGGCTCAGGAGCTTCAGCCGGATGTGATGCTTCTGGATATCAATATGAAGGGACTCAATGGTATCAAGACCCTTAAACGGATAAAGGAAATGGGCCTTAAGGTTAAGGTCATCATGCTGACGATTCACAGTGATAAGGAATATATGCTGGAAACAGTGGGGTTAGGAGCTTCGGGGTATTTGCTGAAGGATACGGGCACCGACAGTCTTGTAACGGCCATACGGCGTGTGCATGAGGGTTTCAGTTACATCCATCCGTCCATGGCCGATGACTCGGCAACAGACTTTCGGAGCAAGGCCGCCATGCCGGATCCGGAAAGAGATAAGCTGACCCGTCGGGAAATAGAGGTTATTGCCCTTATTGCAGACGGTCTCAACAACAAGGAAATTGCCGATCAGCTGTTCATCAGTGAGAAGACAGTCAAGAACCATGTCTCCAATCTGTTCAAGAAGATCAACGTCAGCGACAGAACCCAGGCAGCCATCTTTGCCTTCAAGCACAGCATCAAGGAAATCTGAAGCCCACTCCGCCAAAGCGGAGTCAGTTTGAAGAAAAACCCTCTGTACTCCGCAACTTTGAACTCCCGGTTGGAGAAAATAACGAACAGGGCTTCCGCAGAAATTCAAACTCACTTCGTTCAAACAGTGAATTTCTAACGGCTACAGCCCTCGTTCTATTTTCTTGCCAACCTCCGTTAGGTTGCTCCGCACAGAGGGTTTTTCTTCTAGATAGTCTTTTTCATCAGTCTGACTCCGCCAAAGCGGAGTTTTTTTAATGGAGTATTAACTAAAATTAAAACCCAGCGGGCTAAATAAGTTATACACTGTCAGTAACATATCAAATGAGGAAGGTAATCATATGGCGAAGAAAACTGAGAAAAGCGTTTCACGGGCACATGTTTTTGAAAATGTATGGAAAAAAACGGACAGCACCGATGGGATTCATGGGTTTGCTGAAGGGTACCGCTCCTTTCTGGACGCCGGTAAAACAGAGCGCGAGGCGGTCACTGAAATATGCAGACTGGCCAAGGCAGCTGGGTTTACTGAGCTGGAAACGGTTCTGAAATCCAATAAGCCGTTGAAACCCGGCCAAGGTGTCTATGCAGTGAATCGAAACAAATCCGTGATACTGATTAAGGCTGGAAAAAAGAAGCTTACGGAAGGCCTGCGGATACTTGGGGCCCATATCGATTCTCCACGACTGGATCTTAAGCCCTTTCCGTTGTACGAAGATGGCGGAATGGGTCTTCTGAAAACCCATTACTATGGCGGAATTCGCAAATATCAATGGGTTTCCCTTCCTTTAGCCATGCATGGTACCGTGTGTCTGAAGTCTGGGGAATCGGTCACGATCTCCATTGGCGAAGATGAGAAGGATCCGGTTTTCATGATCAGTGATCTGCTTCCCCATCTTTCCAAGGACCAGAATGAGAAAAAGCTTTCAGAAGCACTTACTGGCGAAGGGCTCAATGTGATCTTCGGCAGTATACCGGGGGAAGGCGAAAAGGATCCGGTGAAGGAAAGACTTTTGGATCTGCTCCATGGGCAGTACGGAATCACGGAGGCAGATTTCACTTCCGCAGAGATAGAGATCGTTCCTGCCGGAAAAGCAAGGGACGTCGGTCTTGACCGCTCCATGATTGCCGCCTATGGGCAGGATGACAGGGTTTGTTCCTATGCTGCACTGAAGGCGATCCTGGATGCCGGGGTTACAGAGTATGCACAAGTGGGCATGTTCATGGATAAGGAAGAAGTGGGCAGCATGGGCAACACGGGCTCTGAATCGGACTATTTCGAGTATTTGGTCTCAGAGCTATTGGCCTTGGAAAAAGAGCCGAATACGGATCTTGCGCTGAAACGAAGCCTGATGCGGTCAAAAATGCTGTCTGCCGATGTTACAGCGGCCTTTGACCCCAATTATCCGGAGGTATACGACAAGCGTAATACCCCGATGCTGGGACATGGCGTGGTGATTATGAAATACTCCGGTTCCAGGGGTAAGGGTGGGGCCAGCGATGCCAACGCAGAATTCCTGGCCCAGGTTCGCAGGGCCTTTGACGACAACAACGTGCTCTGGCAGGTTGGGGAGCTTGGAAAAGTAGATCAGGGGGGCGGCGGAACCATTGCCTACATCCTGGCTAACCGGGGTGCCGAGGTGGTAGACTGCGGCGTGGCGCTCCTCAGCATGCACGGTCCCTGGGAGATTTCCAGCAAGGCCGATGTATACATGACCTATCAGGGATATAAGGCGTTTATCGAGACGGTATAGGAGGTCATTATGGCATTTGCAGATCTGCACTGCGATACGATTCACCGCCTTTATTTTGGCGGAAGCAAGGGTGATTTGTACCGGAATGACGGCCATATCGATCTGGAACGCCTGCAAAAGAGCGGCTACGAGCTTCAGGTATTCGCTTCGTTTGTGAAGCTGGACGATACGGATGACCCGCTTAAAAGCGGCCTGACGTTGCTGGACGAACTGGACCGTCAATTGGAGCCCTATAAGGATCAAGTGACCCGGGTGCTGGGTGCCTCGGATCTGGCAAAACCCGGGCTGAAAGCCCTCTACAGCGTGGAGGAGGGCGGGGTGATCGGGGATTCTGAGGAAAATCTGGACCTGTTGTTCTCCAGAGGTGTGCGGTCGGTCACATTGACATGGAACTTTCCAAACCCTCTGGGGTATCCAAACTCGGACTTCGTTCATTCGGATAAGGGACTTACCCCCTTCGGCAAGAGGATGGTAGAAAAAATGGACCATCTGGGCATTGTGCCGGATGTGTCCCACCTTTCGGATCAGGGCTTCTGGGATGTGGCGGACATTCTTAAGAGACCTTTCATGGCTTCCCATTCCAATGCCAGAAGCGTACATCATCATTCGCGGAATCTTACGGATGATCAGATACGACAGGTGGCGAAGCTGGGTGGTGTTATTGGTTTCAACTTTTGCGCCTACTTTTTAGATGGAAGCGAATACATGAGTCTTGAGGCGCTGCTCCGCCATTTCGACCATATCTACCGCATTGGCGGAGCGGATGTGCTCGCCATGGGCTCCGATTTCGATGGGATTACGGATACCCTTGAAATTGGAGGAGCCCAGGGAATGTACATGATCGAAGATGCCTTGGTGAACGCAGGGTATGGCAGGGATGTCATCGACAAAGCGCTCTATAAGAATGTGCTTCGTTTCTTTGGGGACACATTGAAATAGAAAAGGCTCAGAAAAAAAGAACAGGCCATCTCATAGAGTGGCCTGTCTGACTGATGAAAATACTATCTAGAAGAAAAACCCTCTGTGCGGAGCAACCTAACGGAGGTTGGGAAGAAAATAGAACGAGGGCTGTAGCCGTTAGAAATTCACTGTTTGAACGAAGTGAGTTTGAATTTCTGCGAAAGGCCTGTTCGTTATTTTCTCCAACCGGGAGTTCAAAGTTGCGGAGTACAGAGGGTTTTTCTTCAAACTGACAGGCCGTCTCATAGAGGGGCCTGTTTTCTCATTCTTACATGAAGGATTAGGATACGAAGGATTCCAATATGAACTGCCTGAATTTTTCTGAAAGGGGAGAGAGCAGCATATGTTTATGATAAACGAAATAGAAGCTGCGGCGGATAACGAGTTCTTCAATGGGGATATGTCGGAGACGTCCCTCGGCAATATCGGTTTCGGCGGCTCGTGCTGAAATGAAAGCCAAGCCCATCCCCTTTGCAACCGCATCCTTGATGGTGTCTGTATTTTCCATTGTGGCAGCCAGCTGCAGTTGATCAGGTTGGATGCCCAGCTCTTGAAGTCGGCTCTCAACAGTGCTTCGCGTGCCCGAACCGGATTCTCTTAAAATCAGCCGCTGTCTTAAAAGATCCGTTGGGGAAAGCTTTGTTATACGGCTGAGCGGGCCTTCGGAAGGTCCGATAAGGAGGACTTCATCCTGACCGATCTCTGTAAAAACCAGCTGATTTTTTGAATCGTTGTGGGAGCCCACAATCCCGAAGTCAATTTCACCGGAAAGAAGCCTATCCAGCACTTGTTTGGAATCGAGCCGCATAAGATTGAAACGGACATTGGGATATCTGGCCGAAAAGGAACACAAAAGATCCGTCAGCAGGTACCGTTCCGGGGTGGAGCTGGAGGCAATATCCAACGTTCCGGTGATCTCTCCCTTATATTGCTCCAGGTCAAACAGGGCCTGATCGCGCTCGTTGAGTATGACCAGAACATGGCGAAGAAGCAGTTCGCCGGCAGGGGTCAGGGAGATACGCTTATTGCTGCGATTAATCAGGAGAGCATTCATTTCACCCTCCAGATGATTCACGTGATTGCTGATAGTGGGCTGCGTAAGAAACAGTGTATCGGCTGCTTTTGAGAAGCTGCGGGCTTTTGCTACCGCCGCAAAGCTTTCCAGGTGGCGAAAATCCATGGGCATCCTCCTTAAGAACGTTTTCACTTCATATTACCACCTTAAAGACTTTGAAACAAGCGGATTATTAGGTAATCAAATAGGGTCATAAAGATTTCGAATAGTTAAATTCAGCTGAGGTGATGCAGAAGAATAATTGAAACCCCTGGCAGGAATTTAGCTTATAATAGCCAATATATGCTTTATGAGAAACATTCCTAGGGGAGGAAATTCCAATGGACGGTCAGAAGCTGGTGACACTCCTGAAACGGAACGAAGGGCCAAAACTTGATTTCAAGGCACGGCTGGATCTCTCCACTGAATCAGGAAAGAAAGAACTGGCTAAAGACGTGATGGCTATTGCCAACAGCCAGGGGGGACGCGGGCATATCCTTATTGGTATTGAAGATCGCACGAAGACGATCATGGGTATTTCCCAGGAGGATTACAGCGAGGAACGCATTCAGCAGATTATCAGCAACCGTTGTGAGCCTCCCCTCAGTATCCGTTATGAAACGGTTGCCGTTAGAGACAGGCTGGTAGGCGTCATAACGATTTTTTACAGCAATAAAAAACCCCATCAGATGTATCAGACAGGGGCTTTCTATATCCGCCGGGGCTCAACCACTGATTTTGCAAGACGGGATGAAATTGCTGCCATGCTCCAGCAAGGGGGAATCATCCATAATGAACAGATTCCCATGTACAACGTGGATTACACGGTTCTGGACTGGAATCTGGTAACGGCGTATCTTAAACGAATCAATTATCCTATCCGTGAGCAGGAGGCGCTTAGAGAGTACTGCAACCTCGGACTGATGTATTTCGACAGGGACGAAGAAATGTACAGTCCTACGGTTGGCGCCATGCTGCTGTTTTGTCCGGATCTTCAGCGGTATATGCCCCATGCATCCGTAAGGATTGTGAACTGGATTACCGCTGAGCGCCAGGAAAATTGGGTCACCGGAACCGTTATCGATCTTTTGGACCGTTCCATGGCGATCATTTCAGAGGCGGTTGCCGGGACGGGATACCCGGTTGAAGCCATTGAGGAGGCACTTGCCAATGCCATCGTGCACAGGGACTATTTCGATCATTCCCGCGAAATCCTTGTTTATCTGGGACGAAAACGCATCGAAATATCCAATCCCGGTTGCATTCATGGCAAGGAACCCCTGGATAATCTTTCCCGCGAAAACAATCCCTACAGGAGAAATAACTGGCTTTATCATCAGCTGATGGTTATTGACGAAAGGAACCGCTTTACTAAATATGGTCTGGGTCTTGCACGCATCAAAGGGGTACTGAAAAATCTGGGAAAGGTAAGGTTCATAAATCTCAGAAAAATCAACATGTTCAAGGTGGTCCTGCCAGGGGTTTCTCAGGTGAACCACGGAAAAACAAACAAAAACGAGGCATGAAGAAAAACCCTCTGTACTACGCAACTTTGAACTCCCGGTTGGAGAAAATAACGAACAGGTCTTTCGCAGAAATTCAAACTCACTTCGTTCAAACAGTGAATTTCTAACGGCTACAGACCTCGTTCTATTTTCTTGCCAACCTCCGTTAGGTTGCTCCGCACAGAGGGTTTTTCTTCTGGATAGTCTTTTTCATCAGTCAGAACGAGGCATGACCCTTTGGGTCATGCCCCGTTCTGTTCCAGGTTCAAAAGCCATTTGTGTGCCTCATCTTCTGTACTGAACATGGCGCAGACACAGCTGCTTTCACTGAGCTGGTTAATAAGGTGACAATAGCGTTCCCCTATGGTTCCGGGTTCGGATGTAATGGCCAAGGGGTGCTCCCGGTTTTGTATGCGGGCGATGTATTCAAGGGCCTCGAACTCAATCCCTTGAATATGATTCCAATCCATCAGGATGGGTGTGGTGTCGAACTTGCTTTGAATGTATTGATAAATACGGGTCACATCCTCCAATGTTAAGATCACATTCGGTTTGAAGTGAACTTCCCAGTAAGGATGGTCATTTTGTTCAATTGTGGCGATGCTGGTTGATTCCTTGTGCATAGGCATCCCTTCTTCCATAAAATCACAAATATGCTTACGTTCTTAATACCCGGTTTTAGGCACCGTAAACCGACAAGAAGAAAATTAAGCTTTTGTAAGAAGTTCAGCAGGTCGCCATGGGGGCGTTAGTGACACACTTGGTTTCGTCCCTTTTCCTTCGCCCGGTACAATGCCTTGTCCGCCATTCGGAGAACCTCCGCAGGGCGGGAATCCACGCTGTTTTCAGCAAAGCCGAGACTGACAGTCAACAGGAGTTTTCTTCCTCCTCTTGATCGTCCAGGGGGTGAATGGGTGATCAAGGGCTCCGTCTCCACCTTGCGCCGGATTTCCTCAAGATTTATCAAGGCATGGGCGGTATCGCGGCCTGGGTAGATAACGGTGAATTCCTCACCGCCGAAGCGGTAAATTCTGCCTGCGCGGAGGGCGCGTTTCATCGTGCGTGCTACATGGCGAAGCGCTTCATCCCCCACATCGTGTCCGTACTTGTCGTTGAACTGCTTAAAGTGATCAATGTCGATCATGGCCAGGGTATAAAGCCCTGTGAGCTTTTGCAAATCCTCATTCAGAGCTCTGCGCCCCGGGGTTCCGGTAAGGTCATCAAGATAAGCCATGTTATAGGATTTTTGTATCAGTGTAAGCAAGTGATAAAGAGCGCTGCCGGATATGAAAAGACTGTACCAAAGGACATCATTGGGTTTTAGGAAGGCCATAAACACAGTGGATAACGAGAAAAACTGAACGCTCTGATTGGAGTCCCGTTTTAAAAAATCCCGGAGAATGAATACCGCGAGGCTGAACAGGAAAATAACCGCCACCAAGTCGTCTGGAATAAGGTTCCGTTGAAAATTCACAGGAAACAGGGCATATCCTTTTAAAGCAGAAAGCCATGTTTCCTGGAACAGCAGGCAGTAAAGCATCAGAATAGCCTGGATGCCCAGCAGGATAAGCTTGGAATAACCGGAGGGGCTTAATATGCCCCGTTCCTGGGTATTTGCAAAAAACAGGGTGTTCAGAGGAATCAGGATACCGGTACAAAAGAAGAGGAGGTCAAAAAAACGGTTTTCGGTCTGGTGGGTATGAAGGACAAGCAACGCCAGGGAGGTTAGCACAAGCGTGAAGAAAAGCTTGGATTTATTAAAAAGAACAGCCAGTACAAGCCCCAGGGCCAGGAGAAAAAATGGGATCACCTTAAGGATTATGGACAACTCAGCCGCAAACACCGCCAACTGAAGTGAACAGAGGACCAAGACAAAAAAAATCAAAAAATTCAGCCAGTTGCGCTGGAGATAATCTTTAATAAACGGCATGAGGGACTCCTTTATTCAGAAACAGGATCAGTCAATCAAAAGATGAATTTGTAAAGGATAAACGCCATAACCAGCAGGGCGATCCCTATGAGGAATATGGGGCCAGAAAATTTTCCGGAAGGATTGACCGGATGGGCGGTTTTAACAGCGGCTTCCGGATAAAAGCAGGAAAAGCAGCTTTCGTGAATATAATTCTCGAAGGTGGCTCCGTGGGAATCATTGACCACAACCACGTCAAGATCGCACAGGGTAAGGAAAAGAAGGGCAAGACTGGCCCGCATGGATTCCCGTGAGTCGTAAGGTTTGGTGCTGTCGTCCACCAGCAGCTTGGGAACCTCCCCCTGAAAATCGAACCAATTGTACAGCTCAATCACAGCAGGACGCATGCGAACAATCGTTTCAATAATCTGGCTGGCGCTTAAATCGAAGGCTTCCGTGAAAAGCACCTGGGGGTTGCCCAGAATAAACTCCAGCTTGGATAACCAGATGTTTTGATACGAAGATTTTAGTGAAGAAAGGCCATATCCGGGGGATTTTTTAAGACCTTCCCGATCTAAAATCCCCTTGCTATAGAAAAGAGAAAAATCAACGACATCACCATAAGCACGCTGATAAAGGGGGCTGTTGAAGCCCGTACGAAGAACGCCTGGAGAATCGTTTCGGTTCAGCAGCTTCGTATAATGATTCTTCGTATCCCGGTCAGTAATCACCTTTACAAACAGGTTTGGAATATTCACAACGGAATCGGACTCCGTATAGTCTGGGCGGAATCGGGCTTCTACCCCGTAAAGGATGAGGAATTCTTCAAAGGTGGTTTTTATGATAGAATTGGTAAGCTGGGCATTTTCAAGCTTATAAGGGTGGTTCAGTTCAGGAACCATAGCGTGGATCTCTTTTTCGAAACGTCGCGCATCGCTGTCACCTGCGATGGGTTGCGTGTCCTGAGAGCTCATCGAAGACCTCCTTGGGGCATTGGGGATAATGCAAGGGATACCGCTGGCATACGGCGGCGCTTTCATATCCGATTATATCAAAATTGCAGGGGGAATGGAATTTGTGATCCCTTTTAGACTTACGGTGATTGCCGCCATGGATTCCGGGGAATAATTTATGCAAGTAATAAAACCCTGGGGGTAAAATAGTTGCAACGGATAACACGAATTTCTAAATAATCAGTATCTTATTTATCACGATTCTGAGTCAGGAATAATTATGTAGGGGAGGGGGATTTTATGAAACGGAGAATACACAGTCTGTCCGTTTTTTGTCTGGCAGTTATCCTTCTCTCTTTGTGTGCCTCTGTCCATGCAGACAGTGATGTGGTGCCCCGGGATATTTTTGAAAACCAGAACACCGTCATGCTTATCATGAATGCCGATTCCGGTGCAATCATTAACGCCAATCGGGCTGCAGAAAGGTTCTACGGATACACCCTTGCGGAACTGAAAAGCATGAACATTGACCAAATAAACACCATGGCGCCGGAAGAAATCAAGAAAGAGCGGGCTGCGGCGCTGTTGCAGGAGCGGAATTATTTTGAGTTTCAACACAAGCTGAAGGACGGAAGAATAAAATATGTTGAGGTTTACTCAACCCCCTACACCCTGGATAGGGGGAATAAGCTGTTGTTTTCCATCGTTCACGATGTAACTGAAAAGAAGGTAGCCGAAGATCAGGCGGCCATGAGCAGAGTTATCATCATGGCCTGTCTGACCATGTTGGTGGGGGTTCTGATCCTGGTTTTGTACATGAATAACCGATCCAAAAGAGAGTTGGACAGGTCAAACCAGCAATTGAAGAGCTTGTTTGACAATATGCAGGAGGGATTTGCGTTACATGAGATCATTTGTGATGATAAGGGGAAGCCGGTGGATTACCGATTCCTTGATGCAAACCTGGCGTTTGAATGCATTACGGGATTGAAGTTAGAGGTTATTAAGAACAACAAGGTCAAGACCCTTATGCCAACGACGGAAAGCTATTGGATTGAGAAATATGGGAAGGTTGCCTTATCCGGCGAACCCATCACCTTTGCGAATTATTCGAAAACGCTGAACAAATATTTTCATGTCAGTGTCTACCGGCCTTTCAAGAATCAATTCGTAACGATTTTCACAGATATCACCAAGCAAAAGGAATTGGAGAACACCCTTCGCAGTGAAAGAGCACTGTTCAAGACAACTCTGCATTCCATTGGGGACGGCGTCATTTCCACAGACGAAAGCGGACATATTGAGATCATGAATGCTGTAGCCGAGGAGCTGACCGGCTGGACCAGCGCAGATGCAAAGGGACGGGATATCAGAGAGGTTTTCGTTGTGGTTGATGAACTTACGAAAGAAAAGCGGGAAATTTCTCCTTCCGCACCGGATGAAGAGCAGGATGAATATGCTCTGCGCAGCGGCTCCCTTCTGATCAGAAAGAATGGAGAGAGTATCCCCATTGAGGAAACGGCCTCACGGATTAAGACCGAAAAGGGGCGGGATCACGGATTGGTGATTGTTTTCAAGGATTATACAGAAAAGAGGGAGAAGCAGGCGCAGATCGTGTACCTGAGCTATCATGATCAACTGACTGGCCTCTACAACAGACGCTTTTTTGAGGAAGAACTCCACCGTCTCGATACGGAAAGGAACCTTCCCCTTACCATTGCAATGGTGGACGTCAACGGGCTTAAGCTGACCAATGATGCCTTTGGACATCTGGTAGGAGACGAGCTTTTAAAGAGGGTTTCCAATGTGATTAAGGAAGAATGTAGAGCGGATGACATTATATCCCGCATAGGAGGGGACGAGTTCGTCGTTCTGCTTCCCAATACCACCGCAGAGGAAACAAGCCTTATTATGCAAAGGGTATACAGCGCGATTTCCGAGGAGCGCCTTCAGGGTCTCATCATATCCGTTTCTGTAGGCTGGGATACCAAGTCCAAGATTGAGCAGTCCACTCAGGATGTATTCATCAGAGCAGAAGAGCACATGTATCGCAAGAAGCTGACGGAAAGCCAAAGCATGCGAAACAAGACCATCCAGGTCATCCTGAAAACCTTGAACGAGAAAAGTGAGAGAGAGAAGATTCACTCGGAGAAAGTCAGCGTAATCAGCAAACGGATCGGAGAGGCAATGAATCTGAGCCATGATGTGCTGAATGAGATTGAAATTGCGGGACTGATGCACGATATCGGAAAGATTTCAGTAAGTGAGGCCGTACTGAATAAACCGGACCGATTGACTGAATCGGATTATGAAGAAATTAAGCGACACCCTGAAAGCGGCTACCAGATCCTGAAATCGGTTGACAGCTACTCCTTCCTGGCAGAATATGCCCTCTCTCACCATGAAAGGTGGGATGGAGAAGGATACCCCCGAGGTCTTAAGGGTGAGGAGATTCCCCTGATAGCCAGAATTATCAGTGTTGCCGACGCATTTGAGGCCATGACGTCGGAACGCCCCTACCGAAAGGCCATGAGCGAAGAGGAGGCCTATGCAGAGCTGAAAAAGCATGCGGGTACCCAATTCGACCCCGTCATTGTCGAACGGTGGCTTCAGCATTGTTGAGAGTCAAAGGACATACAAACACTAACACGTGAACAGCACCCCGATGCTAGACGATGGTTCTAAGCCTAGGGGTGCTGTTTTATTGAAGGGGTTCATGGGGTGAGGGCAACGGATCGTTTTATACCTCGGGAGGCTCCGTTAAAATACGTTTGTTCAGGCTTTCCACCATAACAATCAGGAGGAGCAGCAGTGCTCCAATGTAGAAAGGAAGCAGGGCGTATCCCTCTTTGGATGCCAACAGACCGAACAGAGGCGGCATAAATGTGGAACCGATATAGGCACAGGCCATTTGGATGCCCATGATGGATTGAGAATGTTCTCTGCCGAAGTTGACGGGCGTATCATGGAGAAGGCTGGGATAGATAGGGGCACATCCGAAACCCAGCAGGAAAAATCCTCCCAGAAGGAGTAGGTTGTCTAGGGGCAGTGCGATAAGAAGTGTCCCTGCAACAAGAAGAACCTCGCCGATTCGGATCATCTGCCGGTTGCTGAACCGGAGCGTCATAAAACCGGACAGGAACCTCCCCAGCGTGATTCCCAGATAGAACAGGGCAATCCACCGAGCGGCTGTTTCGGGGGGAATGTGTCTGACGATGACCAGGTAGCTGCTCCCCCATAATCCGGCGGTGGCTTCGATGGCACAGTAGCAGAAAAAAGAGGCTAAAACCTGATGTGCACCTGGCAAACGCAATAATTCATGTAATTTGATCGACGGACTTCGATGGGCTTTTGCCGGAATACGGGTAGCGGCGGCATGTTTCCACAGAGGTAAGGATATCACGAGGATCACTGCCAAGGTAAACTGGATCATTCCAATGGTGAGATAACCTCCCCGCCATGAGTTGAACCGAAGCAGACATACAGACATGATAATCGGGCCCATGGTTGCGCCGACTCCCCAAAAGCAGTGCAGCCAGCTCATGTGCCGGGCTTTGTAGTGGTTGGCAACATAATTGTTAAGTGCCGTATCCACAGAACCGGCGCCCAGACCCAAGGGGATGGCATAGAAACACAGCTCCGCATAGCTTCTTGAAAAAGAGAACCCCAGCAAGGCGCAAGCCGTCATCAGCACACTGACCGCAGTGACCCCGCCTGTTCCAAAACGCTTGATCAGCCGGTCGCTGAAAATACTGGAAACGATGGTTCCGCCGGCAATCAGCATAAACAGGATACCGGCATAGGAAATGGGTACTGAAAGCTCCTGATACACAGAGGGCCACACGGATCCAAGGATAGAATCCGGCAATCCCAGGCTGATGAAGGAAATATAGATGATAATCAACAGCAATACAGCAACCATACGAAACTCCTCGGAGACAGATACGACAATCTCAGCCTGTCATCCTTGTATTCATTGAAAACTTAAAAGAGAGCGGTACGTAATCCGCTAAACAGCCGGGTGTATCTACCGTGGTTTATGGAAATAGGCCGACTTGATCCAATTGAAATTGAGAAAAATGTGGATACCGGCCAGTAAAACCAACGTCAGGCCAAAAATAGGGTGAACGGATCGGAACAGCTCATAGGGAATCACATCAGGGGCGAAAAAGCGTACAACCCCTCCAGTGGCTGTCATCAGAAAAGCAATGGCAAGCAAAATATTTACGATCTTCAGCAAACGTTGTTTTTCCATTGGAACCTCCAGGGCATTTAGGTGGGTGTAGTCATGTCGATGTGATTAAATGATACCCTGCCTGGGATGCGTCAAACGGCATAGTAGGTGTTCCGGAATTCTTCAGCGATGGCGTTCAGCCTGCTGGATGTTTGGGGGATGGAGAAGCCAATCAGAAAAGGAGAGGCAACATATCGCGGAACAACCTTGCAAGCGACTGAATCCTTCCATTGGTAGAAAAACAGATTGAAGCTGTCATTCTGACCAAGAAGATATTTCACAACGTTCTGTATGGCATCCGCCATAAAAGTGTCATGGCGGGGGGTAGCGATAATATTGAATTCAATGGGGCAGGTATTGGGTTTTGTGGAGATGGTAAGAGAACGATTGTCCTCTGAGTATATTTCAATCCCTTCAAAAATCTCATCATTTATGTTCAATCTATAGTCGATATCCTCAAGGCCCACCAGCTGCATGTGGGCATGATCGATGCTGCCTCCGGACAGAGGACCGTGATTTTTGAAGAAAGCCACCGACTTGAAATCACCGCTTTTCTCCATCCTCAGCCAATGATCGATGCCAAAGGTAATGACCCTACGAAAATATTCTTTTGTGTAGGTGGCTATATTGGCGGAGCAATCATCGGTTTCGATGATCACGGCTTGAAATGCACGCTCCAGAGTTGAGAATTTATTCTTCACCAGCAGGATGGATCCGTCCTCATCCAATATTTCTGAAAGCTCCTGGCGATTGCAAAAAGGACAGGTCGATTGACGCCCCTGATAATGATTCTTTTCTTTCACAACATCTGAACGAAAACGAAGATGCGGATTGCTTGCCATTTTTTCACCTGCCGATACGGTTATTTCTTTCATTATACAGGAAAGTACGCTGTATGGATGCACCGGAATGGAGGCTATCCGGAAAGAGAATGGGTACCGATCAGCAGCGTGACAATCGCCGGATCAATTGATAAAAAAGACCCTGCAAAGTAAACACGGCTCATTTTCTCCGTGTCTGCTTTGCAGGGTGTACTTCATTTCATAGAAGATATCAATGATTTTGGGTAGGGTGACACTTCTATATTGAGCAGTACAGGAGTGTACGCTACCTGCCAGTGAAATGGGGTTCTCGTTTTTCAATGAAAGCCGTTATCCCCTCAACAAAATCCTCTGTTTTCGCACACGCAATCTGGCAGAGGGACTCCTCTGTTAAAGATGCCTCAAGGTCATCATATACAAGCTTGTTCATCAATGCCTTCATGGTGGCCAGTGATACGGAGGGTTTTTTGCTAAGCGTTCTTGCAAGCTCTAGCGTAGCTGCTTCAAGTGACTCTACTGGAACTACTTTGTTAACAAAGCCCATACTGTAGGCTTCATCTGCAGCAAGCTGTCTTCCCGTCATAATCAGCTCGGTTGCTCGGGAAACACCCAGAATCCGTGTAAGGGACAATATACCAGCCATATCAGGTATAAGGCCGATATTGACAAATGCCTGAATAAAGCGTGAGTTATCTGCGGCAATTCTAAAGTCACAGAGCAATGCCAGGTTAAAACCGGCTCCTGCAACCGGTCCGTGAACAGAAGCAATAATGGGCTTCGTGACGCGCCTTATTTTAAGCGCAGCCTCTTTCAATTTTGTTAATGACGATTCAATGTTGTCTTCTCCGCTTTTTACGCTTTTCACCATGGCGGCGATATCGCCGCCACCGCTAAAGCCCTTGCCAATCCCTGTGATCACAATTACCCTTACGTTTGAATCATCGTCACATAAAGTGAGGGCGTTGATGAGAGCGCTTAGCATGGACTCATTCAGTGCATTTAGATTGTGCGGACTGTTCAATTTTAGAGTGGCGATGCCTTCAGATATGCCGTAATCAATAAGGTTCATTATGCTCTCCCTTACATTCAATGTGTTGTTTCCGCGAATATGGATTCTTAATAATTTTATAACCGCATTCCACCGGCGACTTCGATAACCTGTCCGGTCACATACGATGCATCTTCGCCGGCCAAGAAAAGGATTGCCTTGGCGACCTCCTCGGGTTGCCCGGCTCTGCCAAGTGAAATCATCTTTGTAATGCCGTTTCGGATTTCATCGGGAATTGCCTTTGTCATATCTGTATCGATAAAGCCTGGTGCAACGGCATTTACCCGTATGTTGGCCCCCTTAAAGGCGAACTCTTTAGCCCAGGTTTTAGTCAGGCCCACAACACCGGACTTACTGGCAGAGTAATTGACCTGGCCAATGTTTCCGTATAAACCGGCGACAGAAGATACATTGATGATCACACCGACCCCTTTTTCCATCATATGTTTGCCAACCGGCTTTGTCAGGTTGAAAACACCCTTCAGGTTGACATCAACGACCAGATCCCACATGGTTTCGTCCAGCTTGGCAGTCATACCATCACGGGTGATGCCCGCATTATTCACCAGAACGTCGATGCCGCCGTGTTCAGCGATAACGTTTGCTGCAAATTGCTGACAGGCTGCGTAATCGGCAACATTGAGCTGTTCAAAATAAACGTTCTCTATTTCATAAACAGGAGCTGAAACATCTGCAACCACAACTTTTGCACCTTGCTGAACGAAGCTTTTTGTAATGGCTTCTCCGATGCCTCGGGAACCGCCTGTAACCACAACGACTTTTCCTTCAAATTTACGCATACCGTTTGGCCTCCGCTTTCGCTTTGATGGGGTATTTTGACGGACAAAAGAATGACTTATTTCAGGATAATACCGGCCTCTACCAATTTTTCGATATCTTCATCTGTGTAGCCGACCTTTTGCAGAATTTCCTTCGTGTGAGTACCGGGTGCACAGGAGGTCTTATACTCCATGGTCCCAGATTCTCGAAATTGGATAGGCGGTGTCGGCATGTAGAATGTTTTCCCGGAGGGATACGTTATTGGACGCATAAAGTCATTGACGAGGGCTTGCTCATCTTGCACAACGTCATGCATGTGTCTGAACGATTCAAAGGGAATGTCCCGTGCGCTCCATTTTTCAGTCAGCTCACCAAGTGTCTTCGATTGAATCAGTGGAGAAAGGATCTCCACAAGTGCCCGCTGATTCTTTTTATTGGCCAACCGCGTATTGAACCGCACATCATCCATTAACTCCGGCAGATCAAGAGATTCACAAAGTGCCTTCCAATACTTGTCGAAATCAAATAACATGAGGACAACCCACTCGTTGTCGGCGGTTTTATAAGGATGGCCCATCACCGGAAGTAATACGGGTTCATTGTATGGCTGCGGATATCTGTTGCCCACCTGTACGGAAGGCTGCATCGTTGCAGTTGTCCAGATTCCAGTGTGATAAAGCGATACCGAAACCTTGTCGCCTAAGCCTGTGCGGAGCTTCTTGTAAAGAGCGGCGGAAACGCCCTGAGCCAGCGCTACGCCGGTTGGATGATCGCCCATGCCAGCTAGGTTAACCAGGGGATAGTTTTCTGCCGTGCCGGTGTCAATGCTAAGTCCTGTTCTACCAAAGTATGCGATGATATCATATCCAGGCTTTTGGGCATCTTCGCCTTTTTCCCCATAGGCGTTGACATGGCCATAGACCAACCCCGGGAAGTCTTTTGATAGCTGCTCGTAAGTCAGTCCCAGCCGTTCAAGGGCATCTTCACGATAGTTGGTAATGATGGCATCGGCATCTTCCAGCAGCTTGTACAGAATTTTCTTGCCGGAGGGGTGCTTCAAGTCAAGAGCAAAGAATGACTTGTTCGCGTTCACAATGTCAAATACCGGGTTTTCGTCGTTCTTAATGGGAACGCCAAGAATTGCGCCCTGTACCCTGTGGAGGTCGCCTCCCAACGCTTCTACTTTGATAACCTCGGCTCCTTGATCAGCTAAAATACGTGCTGCGCTGGATGCGGCTATGACCGTCGACAAATCAATAACTTTCACACCTGAAAATGGTTTCATTTAAATCCTCCTTATGATGTTTCGGTACGGAATGCATGACATCTTACTGTAGAGTATCAGCAAGATTCATGCCAGCCGAAATAGCTTCAAACATCAAGGTTGCAAGATGATCGCGCAAATGCAATCTTGCATGATGTAACAAATGTGTGGCATAATGCAAGTGTAAATTGGCTCTATACATACAATGGAGGAGCAAAATGCCGACAACTGGTGAGAATTTGCATTTTGAAAAATACCGCGATATTTGGGACAGACTGTCAAGCGCTGTCGCGATCATTGGAGATGACGGGTCGTTGTTGTATAAAAATACGTCGATGATCCGGCTCTTGCAAGGAATGGACATTGCAGAAACACAAATATCGGTCTGCACGCTCTTTGAAGGTGAAGGCTCACAGGGTTTTGCTAAGTTTAAAAACATCCGCTTTGAGGTTTTCAGAACCGCCGTTGTTATCGATGAAAATCCGGCTACTCTTTATATTTTTGAACACCCCATAAGGCTGTCTCAGGAGCTTAGGGATATTTTAGACTGTATTGATGACATCATTATTCTAGCCAGCGGAGACGGCATTTATGAATTAGGGAATGTCGCCATCAAACATATACTGGACTATGAGCCCTCTCAGTTGATTGGCATGTCTACCCAGGATTTGATTACCCAAAACTTTACCAATAATCCAATAGCACATGAAGTGATGCTCTCAAAGAAGGTTGAGCAGAGAATTGTGGAGTATTCAAACGGGAAATCCATTATGTTTACGGGGATTCCTCTTCTGAATGAAGAAGGCGAGATTTCGAGAATTGTTCTGACCGGAAGAGATGTATCCAATCTTGTGCATTTAGAAAATGAGTTGAAAAGGGCAGAGGAATTCAAGATTAAATATTATCAGCAAAGTGAAGAGCTTCAGAAATATCGGGAAATGTATGAAATCGTTTGCTCCAGCGAGAAAATGGAAAGTCTGCTGAACCTGGCTGTGCGGGTTGCGAAAACGGACTCATCTGTCTTTATTACCGGCGAATCCGGCGTGGGGAAAGAAGAAATTGCGAAGTTTATTCATCGAAACAGCAAGAGAAAAAATAAGCCGTTCATTGCGATCAACTGTGCGGCCATACCGTCTGAGCTTTTAGAATCCGAATTTTTTGGATATGAAGAAGGTGCGTTTACAGGGGCAAAAAAGGGCGGCATGAAGGGACTGTTTGAAGAAGCGAACAACGGCACAATCTTCTTGGATGAAATCGGGGAGCTGCCGATCAAGATGCAGAGTAAGCTTTTACGGGTAATTCAAGAAAACGGCATCATGCGGATTGGGGGCAAGAAGTTAATTCCCGTTGATGTCCGGTATATTTGTGCAACAAATCTTTCAAAAGAAGAGTTGTCAGACAACTTGAAGTTCAGGCAGGATCTCTATTATCGCCTAAGCGTGGTACCTATTCGGGTTCCGGCTTTAAGAGAGAGAAAGGATGACATCATTCCCCTCGTTCATCATTTTTTGAAGTGTTTTAATGAAAAATATGGATTTGACGTTAAAATCTCTAAAAGCGTTATACAACGCCTGTATAATTATGAGTGGCGTGGAAACGTGCGGGAAATGAAGAATGCCATCGAGCGACTTGTTATCTTGGCAGAAGGAGACCTAGTCGATGACGATGCGTTTGAAACAGTCCTTCGGATGAACCAGGAAGCAATGGATGGTGAAGAGCGAAACGAGATTCAAATTTCACGAATGATGGGCTTAAATGAGGCGTATCGAATGGTTGATGAGATCCTTATTAAGAAAGCCTTGCAGGAGCACGGAACGGTTGTAAAAGCGGCCGATGCTCTTGGAATAGATCCTTCGACCATCCACCGAAAGATTAAAAAGGGATACAAGTTTACGTAGTCCGTAGAGAGGTGTCTTGCGTGATGCCGCACTACTCTTGCAAATCGCAAGGGCAGTGCGGTTTTTTTATAAAGAAAAAAGGATAAAACCGCCGTTTTCAATATCTCGGGAAATTGATTTTTTTTGGCACGAGTGTTGCTTATTGTTATGAGTGGTCGTTATAAACGGATTTTTGCAATGCAATGACAACAATTATTTGAATTGGGGGGGTGACACGCAGGACAACAAATCAGGATTGTTTAAGGGCTCTTTCAAGGGATGTAAAGGGCAGCATCCAAACAAGTATGCTAATAAGGGTCAAGACCACGAAACTGAGACATTTTGAAGATGCACAGTATTCAATTGGCGCCTATTCCAATAGCAGAAGATCAGACCGCTTTTTAATCACAGATCGGGGTGATGTTTTGACCAAGCCATAGCATGGATTTGTTCATCTTTTGAACCATTATATGGGATGTGTTGCACAGTCTGCCGCAGTGAAGGGCGTTGCTTAAGCTGACAAAAGACTGATCACCCACAACAGCAAAGGAAAAGAAAATTCACTGCTTCTTGAGAGCGTGGAAGGTGCTTATGAACTGGAAAATGGCTTATACTGAAAAATATGTTTCGATTGAAGTAGCAGCATCAAAGATTGAACAAGGAGACAGGATTTGGTTCGGAGCAGGTATAGCCGCCCCCGTCCAATTGATGGAAGCTTTAGCAGACAGAGTAGATGCCTTACGCGATGTGAAACTTCTGTCTGCGCTGGCTTTGCATGGGTTCAAGTTCCTCCAGTCACCGGATTACGTCGGGCGTTTAAGCTATTACACCGTTTTCCAAGGGGCGTACGAAAGAGCCTTTTCACATGCGGGTAATGTAAATGTGGTGGTTGCACACCTATCTGAAGTAGATAAGGTGATCGCAGATTTTGAAATAAATGTTCTGATGGCGGACGTATCGATGCCGGACGAGGACGGTTATATGTATTATGGGCCAATGGGCGTTGTAGCAAATCATTATGCTGCGAAAAGGTCAAACAAGATCATCGTTCAGGTCAATAAACACCAGCCTAGGGCAAAGGGTGTACAGCACAGGATACATGTTAATGACGTTTCATGGATTTGTGAGCATGACCACACACTTGCCACACTTCCAGAAATACAAATAACAGAAGTTGAAAAGGAGATTGCAGAACACGTCATTCCACATATTCCAGATGGCGCAACAATTCAAATCGGTATTGGCGGTCTTGCGAATGCGATTGGTTACAGATTGGACATTAAGAAGGAATTGTCGGTGTACACCGAGATGTATACGGATTCCATGTTACACCTGGCGAAGAAAGGCGTTCTCAGGGGAACCGCTGTAGCTGCTTTTGGACTGGGATGCCAAGAGCTGTACGATTTTATAGAAGAGGGCGGAGTAGAATTCGCACCGGCGTATGAAGTGAATAATCCGTACAGGATCGGAGAAAAAGACAATTTCATTTCAATAAATGCGTGCCTAATGAGTGATCTTACAGGACAGGTTTGTTCAGAATCGGTGGGCTTCAAGCAGTTCAGCACCACCGGTGGTCAGATGGATTTTGTTCGGGGGGCGCGACTATCGAAAGGGGGCAAATCATTTTTGTGCCTTCCATCCACCCACGTGGATAAGAATGGAACCGTTTCGTCGACCATTGTGACAGCTCTTCCTGCTGGACAGGTGGTAACGTCATCAAGAGCTGATGTTATGAATATTGTCACAGAATACGGCGTAGCAAATTTGAAAAACAAAACCATAGGGGAACGGGTAGATGCGCTGATTGCCATCGCCCATCCAGATTTTCGGGTAAAACTGAGAGAAGAAGCGACACAAGCGGGTTTGATTAAGAAATAATCATTTTAAGAAAGTGAGGAACACCATGAGTTACAACATTAAGAAAGCAGCAGTACTGGGCGCGGGGGTCATGGGCTCCACGATTGCGGCACACATAGCGGGCGCGGGTATTCCAGTAATCCTGATGGATATGCCTGTTACAAAACTAAGCGATACTGAAACGCAAAAGGGACTGACATTGGAGAACCCCTTGGTAAGAAACCGCATTGCCATCGAAGCAAAAAACAATGTGGTAAATCCCAAAGCGCGATCCATCTACTCCCCGGAGTTTGCCAACCTTATTGAAGTTGGGAATTTTGAGGACCACATGCACCGGCTTTCGGAGTGCGATTGGGTGGTTGAGGTAATTATTGAAAATCTTGAAATCAAGAAAAATTTGATGAAAAAGATTGAAATGAATACACGGCCGGGAACCATCATCACCACAAATACATCGGGCCTACCGGTAAACTCCATTGTCGAAGACATGCCCTTGGAGTTCAGACAGACGTTCTTGGGCACTCACTTTTTCAACCCGCCAAGATACATGAAGTTGTTTGAAATGATTCCTGGAAAGGATACAAAGCCTGAGCTTATTCGCTTTATGAAAGAATTCGGCGAGATGAGACTTGGCAAGGGTGTGGTAATGGCGAAGGATACGCCTGGCTTTATTGCCAATCGGATTGGAACCTATGCGCTGATTAAAACCATGGTGGCAACACAGAAATACGGCTATTCTGTTGCCAAGGTAGACAAGCTCACCGGCACAATTATCTTCAGACCCAAGAGCGCAACCTACAGAACCTTGGATATGGTAGGAATCGATATTATCAAGCACGTTACAGAAAATACGGCCAATGCTGTCACAGACCCGGCTGAAAAAGCTGTCTTCGTGGTTCCAGAGTTTGTATACCATATGATTGACAACAAGCTTTTGGGAGATAAGACGAAGCAGGGATTCTACAAAAAAGACGGCAAAGAAAGATTTATGTACGACTACAAAACGTTGTCATACGTTCCTGCCGATGAGGCGAAAATTGAAGCGCTTGAAGCAGTAGGGAAATCCAAAACGGCTTTGACGGATTTGATTTACGGTGACAGCGAAGAAGGAAAATTTATTTGGGAGCAACTGAGGGATACACTGGTCTACTGTGCGAAGCTTGTACCGGAAATTGCAGACTACTACCAAAGCATTGATGAAGGCATGATCTGGGGCTACAACTGGAGCCAAGGTCCTTTTGAAATATGGGATGTCATCGGTGTCGAAAAATCGGTTGAAAAGATGAAGGCAGAAGGCGTGGAAGTACCTGCTTGGGTGCTCAAAAAAATTGACAAGGGCGAAACGAAATTCTATCCGGTGCCGAGAAGATCATCAAACCACATCAGTTTGGCAGATGACTTTAAGGTGATTACAGAAAATAGCGGCGCAAAGCTTATTGACCTTGGTGATGAGGTGCTTTGCTTAACGTTTAAAACAAAGGGCAACACTGTTACGGATGATGTCACGGATATGCTGATGGCGGCGGCGGATATCGTCGAGAAGGAGTACAAAGGGCTTGTGATTGCAGGGGCAGGCCCCAATTTCTCCCTTGGTGCCAACCTTGGCATAATCAAAGGGTTTATGGACGAAAAAGCCTGGGATAAAGTCGAAGCCTCAGTTAACAAGCTTCAAACAGCAACAAACAGAATCAAATACTGTGGCAAGCCAGTGGTTGCAGCCATCCAAGGAATGGTGTTTGGCGGCGGTGCTGAGATTGCGCTTCACACCGACAAAATTGTGGCACACGCAGAGACGTATATGGGGCTGGTTGAAGCAGGAGTAGGCCTTGTTCCGGGCGGCGGCGGCAATAAAGAAATGCTTCTCAGATCCATTGAAAACGCAGGAAATGTTGCGCCAAAAGAGTCGATACCTCAATTTAAAAAAGCATGGGAAACAATCGCCATGGGCAAGGTCTCATCAAGTGCCTTCGACGCATTTAACCTTGGATTTCTGAGAAAGACAGATGAAGTTGTAATGAATTCAAATTATCTGCTTCAAGCGGCTAAGGACGAAGTGCTGAACATGTACAAAAAAGGTTATCGCGTTCCGATTAAAAAAGAAATCAGCGTCTTGGGTAATGATGGAAAGGCGATGATCCAGTACACAACATCCTTCATGGAACTGGGGGATTTCATTTCTTCTTACGACGCACACGTTGCAAACACCGCTGCTGCCATCATGACTGGCGGTGATATACCGGTAAACAGCAAAGTAACAGAAGAGCATTTGCTCTACATTGAGCGACAGGCATTTGTAGATCTTTGCAAACAGGAAAAAACCCAACAACGAGTCGAATACATGCTAAATACGAATAAGCCGCTGAAAAACTAAGGAGGAAGCACCAATGAGAGAAGCAGTAATTGTTGCATATGGCAGATCCGCCGTGGGAAAGGCACCTAAGGGCTCGCTGAGCTTGGCAAGACCTGAAATTTTTGGTGCAGAAGTATTGAAGGGAGTTTTGGCCAAAGTGCCTCAGCTGGACCCTTCAGAGATAGAAGATGTCATCGTCGGCTGTGCCTTCCCGGAAGCGGAACAGGGATTAAACCTTGCAAAAAGCGTTGCAGTGGGTGCCGGTCTTCCTAACAGTGTAGCGGCTCAAACGATCAACCGATTCTGTTCATCCGGCGTGCAGAGTATTGCAACAGCGGCCAACAGCATTGTTGCGGGAGATATTGACGTAGCGGTGGCAGGCGGTGTCGAATCCATGAGCAGAATCCCAATGGGTGGCCTAATGCTGGCACCGGCACCAAGCCTCATTGATTCAAGAGCGGATTTTTATGTCACCATGGGAACCACTGCCGAAAATGTAGCAGAAAAATATGGCGTCACCAAAGAAATGCAGAACACCTTTTCAGAGAAAAGCCATGCAAAGGCAGCAAAAGCCCAAGCGGAAGGGAAATTTAACGACGAAATCATTCCGGTGACCGGCGTTAAGACCTATGTGGACGAGCAGGGCATCACCAGAGCCAAGACGTTCCAATTCATGAAAGACGAGGGTATTCGTCCTGGAGTGACGGCGGCGGACATCGGAAAATTAAAGCCTGTTTTTAAGGCAAATGGCACCGTTACAGCTGGAAATGCCTCTCAGATGAGTGATGGCGCGGCATTTGTTGTGCTGATGGAAAGAGAGAAGGCGGAAAAGCTTGGCATCAAACCGATTGCAAAGCTCCGTTCATTTGCGGTCGCCGGAGTTGACCCTGATATCATGGGGATCGGCCCCATGGTGGCAATTCCAAAGGCGCTTAAAAAAGCAGGACTGAAAAAAGAAGAGATTGATCTTATTGAATTAAACGAAGCCTTTGCTTCACAGTCAATCGCCTGCATCAACGAGCTGGGATTGGACGAGGAAAAAATCAATGTTAACGGTGGAGCAATTGCATTGGGTCACCCCCTCGGCTGCACAGGGGGTTTCCTCACTGCAAAACTGCTTTCCGAACTGAAGCGAAGAAATGAAAAATACGGTATCGTCAGCATGTGCATTGGCGGCGGTATGGGTGCAGCTGCAGTTTATGAACGGCTTTAAGAAGACGCTTTATTGTTGATGTAGTACCTTATAACTTAGGAAAGCCTTATAATGGCAATTAAAACGGTGTTGTTCAATCCTAAGGACTAATCGAATCTTTTTTCACATTAATAAAGAATTCACATCTTGCACCCAGACATTAAACTGTCATATATTCCCTGGGTGCAAGATGTGAATTTTATGCGTCTCGCTATCTACTGTCGGATCTCGTCACTAATTATGGCTTATTATTACTGTTTTTCGGCAACGGCTACTGATTTAGAGGTAGTTGAAGATGTCACTACTTTTACAGTTCCTGCTATGCCGCTTACGATCAAAGCGCCACCTAATACAAGTGTAGCGCCCCATACTATAGCCATTTCTGTAACATGTTCAAGATTCAACAAACACATAAGGGCATACGTAAACGTAACAGGGTTAAGCCAGATATGAGCCACCGGTTTACTAACAATAATCACAAATATCACCAACGCCAAATATGTATTAAAACCTACCTGCTGCCCAAATCTTGCAATCAAAATACTCAAGCCAATCGGTATAGTGTACCCTATAAGCAGCCCTGTTATTCCACCTAAAAAGATCTCTTTTATTTTGCTATTATCAAGTTCATAGGCAAAAAAGAAAATACAGATAAAAAATGCTGGCCAGGTATCTTCAACCTTTAGTGTCTCAAAAACCACGTTACAGATAACAAGCCAAATTGTAAAAATAACAGACATGATCAAATGCATTTTAGATATCCCGGTTTTAGCTTTCACAACATAATCCTCCTCATAATTAAAGTTGCTACGTTACCTTCTGAATTCTACGCCAGCAATTAGCGAATCCCCCTAACTCACGGCTCCTTATGACTAGTATTTGTGCGGTTATTCCATACTGGATACCACGTGATAACATCCCTCCTCTCAAGCACATATTCAATACTAGGCCTTAAGAACCCATTAACCAGCACTATATTAACTAATTACTAATTAGTTAAGCAATTATCATGCCATTTAATAAATACTCGCGAACCTTGAAATCGCACAATTCATTCAAAAATCAACTATATAAAAAAAACACCGCTCTTGCATGGTGCAAGGGCAGTGTGGCAATGTGCAACAATTTGTAATTTAACAGTAGAGTTACCACACCATACACCAACAGAAAAAAGGTGAACCGATGGATACGATTCGACAAATGATGCTGTTTTCCTTTGAAGATTTGTACAAAATGCAATCTGAAACCCGGTTAGAACTGTCACTTAAAGAACTAAAGATTCCAACAGGATTCGGAAATCTCTTCAAGGCTTCCAATGAGCGAGGTCCGAAGGGTTACTCTCCCAAGTCCATGCTGTACGCAATCCATTCCGGTGGTTCGGCTGGAAGTACAATCTGATCTGTGATGCATCCAGTGGCTTACCGATTGCCTACCATATCACGCCAGCCTCAGTTCATGATGCGGCTGCCGTTAAGGAGCAGATGGAATCTCTGGCGAAAAAGCATCCTGAAATCAAGTCGAAATATTGGCTGTGCGATTCCGAATACGACGCAGCATGGCTCTATGAGGAAGTGATTGAAAACCGGAATGCACATCCAATCATTGCATTCAACGGACGTGGTTCATTGGCTCCATAGGCTGGGTTTGATGGTGCCGAAGGAGGGACTCGAACCCTTACGCCCGTTAAGACTACGGATTTTGAGTCGGTTAAAGCGTTGTAACTATGGGGAATTTTGAAGGAAGATAAGAGAAATTGAAAGTCTTTAAAGCGTTGAAATTTCAACGATGATTGGATGCAAATCGATTCTCTTTCAGTTGCGGCAACGGACTCAAAAAAAGGGCAAAAAGGAACTTTTTTTGGACGTTGGAGAGAAATCGGAGAGACAACCGGAGAGACAACCGGAGAGACATTCAATCAAAATCAGCTCGGCTAACCTGCCATTGACAAAGAATTTTGGAGAGACAAAAGAGAAAAAGTGGTAGGGTTTTACGGAGCCATTTTCTGAATGAGCTTCGTTTTGATGATACTGCAGATGAAAATTATCGAATGCAATTCTTTACATTTGTGCTCATTTGAACTACGATATAAGCATGAATGTAAAAAGGATGTGTATGTATGAATTATAAAGGTGCGTTAGAGCATCTTATCACAGAGAACGACGGATTGGTATTAACAAGAGATGTAGATAAAGCAGGTATTCCAAGACAATACCTGGTTGTTTTTGTGAAGTCAAAGAAATTGGAGCGCGTTGCACAGGGAGTATATCTTTCTCCTGAAGCATTCGATGATGATATGTACAGCCTGCAGGCAAGAAGCAGCCGTGCTGTATTCTCTCATGAAACAGCTCTGTTTCTTCATGACTTGACAGATAGAGACCCCATTCAGTTAAGCGTTACAGTTCCTACCGGATATAATGGCACCAATCTTAGGGAATCAGGAATCAAAGTATATTCAGTGAAGAAAGACCTGCATTCCATTGGATTGATAGAAAGTAAAACTCAGCATGGAAGGCACATTAAAACGTATGATTTGGAGAGAACAATTTGCGACATTGTTAGGAGCCGCAGTCAGATAGATGTAGGTATATTTACGGAGGCCTTAAAGCGGTATACAAGAAGAAGTGATAAAAGTATCTCAACATTGATGAAATATGGCGACTTATTCGGAATTACAAAAATGCTGCGGCACTATTTGGAGGTCTTGCTTTGAAAAGTGGAACACAACTCAAATCTTTGATTCGGAATTTATCTAAGGAAAAGAACATCAATCCTCAGATTCTGATGCGCTGTTATATGATGGCTATTAGAACGGATATATCATTCTAGATACAAAAAGAATTTTATACTTAAGGGCGGAATGCTTGTAGCTTCGATGCTTTCATGCCGGGCATCGGGACCTTCTTCTGCCACTGGCAGCGGTCCCTCGCCGTTCGAGTCCCCATGTCAAAAAAAAGAAACGCACCCTTTTAGGGTGCATTTCTTTTTTTGGTGCCGAAGGAGGGACTCGAACCCTCACGCCCGTTAAGACTACGGATTTTGAGTCCGCCGCGTCTGCCAATTCCACCACTTCGGCATGGATGGGACAAATAGAATGATAACACAGAATGCTGAGGAGTTCAAGCATTGAAATGCGCATATTTGTTATTTGAAGGGGTATAAAAAGGGTATGAAACCAATGATAAATAGCTCCTGCTTTTGAGAGCTGTACTGATCCGGCAGAAAACCCTGTGAACTAATGCCTCAGCCCCATTGCTTCTGGATAGTCTGGGCGTTATTATTCAATTCAGTGACCATTGCACCTGAGGAGATACCTATGAAACCAGCTCTTATAGATGCCAGCGACATTAAACGGATAGTGGATAAGACCGTGAAAATGATCGAGAGCAGCAAGAATGAAATTTTCAGTATCGTCGAAGGCGCCCGGGATGAGGTTGAGCGAGTCCGCGAGGAATTGAAGCTTATTTCTTCCAAGATACAGACTGTGATTCAGGAGACGGATTATCTGGAGGCTATGGATAAGGCGGCCCGTCAGAAACTGGTGACGGTAAGTAAGGATTTTAAGAACTATACGGAAAGTGACATTAAGGAGGCCTATGAAAAGGCCAGTGAAATACGCCTGAAGCACTCCATGAAGCAGATGGAGGAGAAGAACATGCGCGAGCAGCGCACACAGCTGGAAATGCAGTTGCGGAAGGCCCAGGCGGTATTGGAGTCAGCGGAAAGGCTGATCAATCAGGTGGGGGTTGCCATGCAGTACCTGTCTGGCGGGATTACGGAGATACAGCCGGACAGCTCGGAAGACACTATCTACTGGGGGATAAAGGTTTTGGAAGCACAGGAGGAAGAACGAAAGCGGATTTCACGGGATATTCACGATGGTCCCGCTCAATCCATGGCCAACATCGTCCTAAAGGCGGAAATCTGCAAAACCTTAATGAAGCGAAACGTAGAGATGGGGCTTAATGAGATGGAAGGGCTCAAGGATACGGTCAGAAACACCCTTCAGGATATACGCAAAATTATCTATGATCTGCGTCCCATGTCTTTGGATGATTTGGGTCTTGTGCCGACATTGAGGCGATTCCTTACGGAGTTTTCGGAAGAAACCGGCATACAAGCGGAGATACAAACAACCAACAGGGCAGATGATGTGGAGAAGATCATTCAACTGGCGCTTTTCCGGTTGGTACAGGAGGTAACGAACAACACCAGAAAACACTCCCACGCCAAACGAATTGATGTGGAATTGAATTTTGGTTCTAAATACCTTCAGATGGATATAAAGGATGATGGCGTCGGTTTTAATCTGGAAGAAACCCTTCAGCGGTGCAAAGAGGAAGGGAATCACTATGGTCTGCTGGGGCAGATTGAGCGGGTACATCAGCTTCACGGAGAAATTGAAATCGACAGTACACCGGGTCAGGGCACCCATACCCTTATACGCCTTCCGGTCAGCAGAGAGGTGATGCGTGATGACTACCACGCCAATACGGATACTCATAGCGGATGACCACAATCTCATAAGGGAAGGCATCAAGCGTATCCTTGATTTTCAGGAGGGATTCCAGATCGTCGGTGAGGCTATGAATGGAACGGAAGCGGAGGGCTTTGTGAATACCCTGCGACCGGATATTCTGGTGATGGATGTGAACATGCCGGGGAAGTCCGGCATTGAAGTTCTCGGCAGCCTTAAAAAGGCAGGAAATCCTGTGAAGGTTATTTTCCTTACCGTGGCAGGGGATCAGCATACCCTGATGGAGGCAGTTCACCTAGGCGCTGAAGGCTATCTTTTGAAGGATTCCGATATCCAGGAGCTGATTCGGGCTATTCGTGATGTTTATGAAGGGGAAACCTATATTGACCAGCGGCTGGTCAAGCTGATGATGCATAATTTCGCAGAGAAGGCGGCACCGGTGATTGAAGAGAATCCCTTGAAGGAGCTTACCCCTCGGGAGCGGGAGATTCTTCAATTGATATCCCAGGGGAAGAGCAATCGGGAAATCGGCGAGTGCCTGTTCCTCAGTGAAAAAACCGTCAAGAACAATCTGATTTTCATCTTCCGGAAGCTGGGGGTCAAGGATCGGGTTCAAGCAACGTTGGCAGCCCTGAAGTATAAAATTAATGGTCTTTAAAAGTCGGTTCCGATCATAGTAGTTGTCACGGATAACACGGATTTTCACGGATTAAAGGGTTTCTCATCTTACCGGATCTCAGGAGTATTCTACCGCGTTGAAGGGGTTTGGATGAATATAAGACGTTTTTAATGATTATCCACAGAGAGAAGGGACTAAAGTCCCGGAAACTTCGGGACCAAAGTCCTGTGTTTTCGGGACTTTGTGCTTTAGTAAGGGGTTAACGAAGTGGGTATAATAAAACCATCAAAAGACAAAAGCGCACCCGAAAGGGAGACATCTGAGGAGGGAATAATATGTTGAATATGATGAAGACTTACATGGACAGCTACCTGATGAAGTTCGTTAAAAATGAAGAAGGTCAAGGCATGGTTGAGTACGCACTGATTATCGCTCTTGTAGCCGTTTTCCTGATTGCCGGACTGATCCTGATGCGTGGCCAGATTGAAACCGTTTTCTCAAATATCACAACCGGGTTGCAGAAACAATAATCAAAAGATGTGTATGATGCAGGGGACAATACCGCATATCGCGATTGTTCGGCGTGAAAAGGGAATAGGCGTTAATTAACCGGACCTTGCCACGCAAGGTCCTTTTCTTTTCGTTGTGTTCTTATGACAATCGGCAATGAGATCGGGTGGTGATTGGTATGCTCAAATCCATTAAAAACCACAGAGGACAATCCATGGTGGAGTTTGCCATGATTCTGCCTGTAATATTATTGATACTTATGGGAATTGTAGAGTTCGGCCGCTTTTACAATGCATGGCTTATGGTAAGTCATGCGTCCAGAGAAGGCGCCCGGATGGCCTCCTTAGGGGCCTCAACTCTGCAGGTCGAGGAACGGGTTGATACCGTAATGCTAGCATACGATACTGAAAGGATCGCGGTTGTCATCAGCCCAAGTAGTGCCCGCTCTAGGGGAGATATGGTCACTGTTGATGTGACATATGACATGGATCCTCTCACACCTTTGATTGGTGCGATCACCGGAGGTACCGTGCATTTGAATACCAAAACCGTTATGCGTACAGAATAGGAGGTCCTTATGAGATATCTGAATAACCGAAGCGGGGCCGCGGCAATCCTGTTGGCGTTAATGATGTCGGTTCTGTGTGCATCTGCGGCTCTGGTGGTGGATGTTGGGCTTGCCTTAGCTGAAAGAACCCATTTGTCCAATTCCCTTGATGCGGCGGCATTGGCAGGTGGACAGGAGCTTCCGGCAAATCCAGCGAATGCCCGTGCAGTAGTAACACAATATTTGTCCGCCAATGATGTGGATTCGGATGATGTGGATATCGTGATTTCGCATAACAATACACAGATGGTTCTCACAGGAAGCGAAACCGTTTCAAATAATTTTGCCAGGGTATTAGGAATACCAACGACAGATGTTGCAGCCAGTGCAGCTGTTAAGGTTGGGGCAGCTGTATCGGCGAAGGGCGGAGTGCGGCCTCTGGCGATTGCGGACCAGCCATTGGTATACGGACAAACCGTCGTTCTGAAGGAAGAAGGCGGAGATGGTACGAACGGGAACTATGGAGCGGTTTCTTTCGACAGTAGTTATGGCGCATGTATTTTTAGACATTATTTGATGTACGGATACCCTGGAGAAATCCGAGTGGGGGATATCATTGAAACAGAACCAGGGAATATGGCCAGCTCCGTGAGTACGATAAAGGAAATTGTAAATATGGATCCATATGCAACATTTGAGGATTTTGACAGAAGTTCGCCGCGAGTATGGACCATACCGGTTTTAAGAAACTGGGATGTTTCCGGTCGTGACGATGTTGAGGTCGTAGGCTTTGCTCAATTCTTCATCGAAGATATCAAGAAAATCAGCGGACAAGCAGAAATCACAGGCAAGTTCATCAGATTCACAACCAATGGGGAAATTGGGGAGACACAGACCGATTATGGTGTTTACGGTGTAAAGATGATTCCGGTACCACAATCCTGAGAAAGAGGGTAAACCATGAAAAACAGAAAACTGCTGATGGTGATTTCACTTATTCTGGCATTGGTTACCGCGGGTGCGGCCCTCTATTGGCTTAAGACTCAGGGGAATGAACCCGTAAAACCCGTTGAAAAAAGTGAAGTCTGGACGGCCAAAGAGAATATTGCCGCGGAAACCCAGATTGCCGATACGATGCTGGTGAAGGTGCTGGTTCCAAAAGACCAGATACCTGTCGGAATATACACGGATCCAAAGGATATCATCGGGAAATATGCAAAGGATGCAATTCTTAAAGGAGAGAGCTTCCCGACACAACGGCTGTATTCAGAGGAAGATCAGTTGCTCAGTATGCGGCTTGAACCGGGATATCGGGCTTTTTCAATCTCAATGACCCAGTATTCTGGGGTGGCGGATATGGTGAAATCCGGTGATCGGGTAGATGTGTTTGTTTTCCTAAAGGAAATTTCCGGACAGGACGAGATTCTTCGCCCGGACATTGCTCAGATAGTGCTGCAAGATGTTGAAGTTATGGCAGTACGCAAAGAGACTAAGAAGGATTCTCCCCCACCTGAGGATGTCTCCGAGATATACGCTGTTACTATGGCTGTTCCGGTGAAGGCCGTTGAAAAGCTCATATTGGCAGAGGAAACGGGAATCATCAAGCTGGCGCTCAGGCCAATTGATGACCCCATCACCTACACTAGCTACGGTGTCATATGGAAAGAATTGTTGCTGGACCCAAGCCTCAATATCCGTAATTTTGATCCGCAGTACAATACGATTGAAGGAACTGATGTGCTGACAACGGCAAAGCCCAACCAGCAGTCTGCACCGGCAAGTGAGCCGGCCAGTGGACAGCCCCAAGCACAGGTGCCTGCAGTGACCACACCGAGCGCATCGATTCCGGCGGCATCCCAAGAACCGGCAAAAACAGTTAAAAAACCGACTTATACGGTGTATAAGGTTCAAGCCGGTGATACGTTGATGAGCATAAGCCGCAAGTTTTTCAACGGAAGCGCCAGCCATTATGACGATATCATCCGGATGAACGGCCTTACCGACCAGACAATCAAACCGGGTCAGAAGCTGAAAATTCCGCTTGCAGGCAGGTGATGAGAATGAATGGACCAATAAAAGTACTGGTTGCCGATGATAGTGAAGAAACGCGGGAGCTTATAAAACGCTTGATTGAACTGAGTGACAAGCTGACCTTGTTCGGCGAAGGTCGCACAGGTACAGAGGTGTTGGAAATACTGAAGAATGGTCTACCGGATGTGGTGTTGATGGATATCAACATGCCGGGACTCAACGGATTGGAAACAACGGAGCGGATTTCACGACTTTACCCCAATCTTATGGTTGTCATGATGTCGGTACAGGGTGAAACAGAATATCTCCGTAAAGCCATGATGTCGGGAGCCAGAGAGTATCTGATCAAGCCCTTCAATCTGGAGGTGATGGAAGAAACCCTCTGCAGTACCTTTGACAACGAAATGGAACGGCAAAAACTCATCCGGCTGCGCGAAGATCAGAACAGCCTGCAGGGGCAGTCCCGTATTCACGTATTTTTCAGTACAAAAGGCGGGGTCGGGAAATCGGTGATGGCTCTGAATACGGCGCTGGCACTTGCATCGCTCAATAAAGGACGTGTTGCCTTGGTGGATTTGGATCTTCAGTTTGGCGACCAGGGCATATTGACCAATAAAAAACCCCTGAAAACTATATATGAGGCCGTCGAAGATAATGCCACCGGTGATCCTGAACTTCTCAGCGGGTATATGGAGGATGTGGGCGGTGTAAGCGTGATGCTGGCGCCGAAGAAGCCTGAGATGGCAGAATATGTGGCAGAAAAGAGCATACAGAGCCTTTTTCAGACACTGAGAAAAAGCTATCGCTATATTCTAGTGGATACCTCCGTGAGCTTTGATGAGGTGACATTGTCCACATTGGACCAGGCGGATGGTATCCATTTTGTCACAACCATGGATCTGCTATCCCTCAAGAATACCAGACTCGGTTTGGAGGTGTTGCGCTCACTGCATCATCTGGACAAGGTCAAGATCCATGTGAACAGATCGAATCGCAACCAGGATATTTCGCCACAGGATATCGAAAAAACGTTGGGCATCAAGCCTTCGGTCTATTTGCCTGACGACGACAAGCTCCTGTTGGATTCGGTCAATCACGGGATTCCCATTATGACCGACCGAAAATCCAAGTCTTCAAAATTTGCCAAATCCATTACTGACCTTGCAGACATCATATCAAAAGAGTGAATGGAGGGGTCTGAATGTCACTTCTTAAAAGGCTGGAAGGCGGACAAACTGCAGAAGGCAGTTCGCTAGGCGGAAAAAAGAAAATCGAAGACCCCTATGTTGAGTTGAAGGCACGTATTCAGAATGGTGTCATTTCAGATCTTGAGATTGATCTTGAGGAGTTGAGTAACGACTTTTCCAGGCATAAGGGCGAGATTGAGGCACTGATCGCAAAATACATGGCCAGAGAATCCTTGAACCTCACGATCACACAAAAGGATAGGATCCAGACCGAGCTGATGGATGAGATAACCGGTTTCGGGCCCATCACCTCACTGATAAATGATCCAGAAGTCAATGAAATCATGGTGAACGGACCCAATCAGATATATGTGGAGCGAAGCGGTCTACTTTACCGCACCGACACGCACTTCAAGGATGACAACCATGTGTTGCATGTAATCAAGAAAATAGTTGCTCCTATCGGACGGAGGATAGATGAAAGCTCGCCAATGGTAGACGCAAGGCTTCCCAACGGTTCCCGTGTAAATGCCATCATACCGCCTTTGGCGCTGAACGGACCGACGCTTACCATTCGTAAATTCTCAGAAACGCCGTTCAAGGTTGAAGATCTGGTGAGATTTGGAACCCTTACAGCGAAGATGGCAGAGGTGATTCGCTATTGCATTGAAGGTCGGATGAATGTGGTTGTATCCGGTGGTACAGGTAGCGGAAAAACGACCACGCTGAACGTGCTTTCCTCCTTCATTCCCAATAACGAACGGATTGTAACCATTGAGGATGCTGCAGAATTGAAGCTGTTCCAGGACCATGTGGTGCGGCTGGAAACAAGACCCAGCAACGTGGAGGGCAAAGGAGAGGTTTCCATTCGCGATCTGGTTAAAAATAGCCTGCGGATGCGGCCTGATCGGATCGTCGTCGGCGAAGTCCGTTCCGGAGAAGCTCTGGATATGCTGCAGGCGATGAATACCGGGCACGATGGCTCGTTGACCACCGGCCACGCCAATTCCCCCCGGGACATGCTGTCCAGATTGGAAACCATGGTACTGATGAGCGGCATGCAACTGCCAGTCAAGGCCATTCGCGACCAGGTTGCCTCTGCACTGGATTTAATCATCCAACAATCCCGTTTGCAGGACGGCTCCCGTAAGATCACCCATATCACAGAGGTACATGGTATGGAAGGGGATGTCATCATTCTTCAGGATGTCTTTCGGTTTGAGCAGTCAGGTCTGGATCAGAAGGGTAAGGTGGTTGGTCAGTTTGTATTTACCGGTGTGAAGCCACGATTTGTCGAAAAGCTTAAGCATAACGGCATTGATATTCCAATGTCTCTATTCAGTTAAGGGGGTGGCGGTATGAACATACTGATAGGAGCACTTTTTGCTTTGATGTTCTTGCTTAGTGTTTTCAGTATGTTCAGCTTTGCCAGGCCTCGAAAAAGGCCAACCGACAGGCTGGAATCATGGATGACCACTTATCAGGAACCGGAGGGGCAGGAAGAGAAAACCGCGAGGAAGGGCCTTATAAGTGTGATGGGTGGTCAAGCGGAGCGACTTGGAATAGGGAAACAATTTACAGAAAGAACGCGAAGAAAGTTGATACAGGCAGATATTCCGCTTTCAGGCTATGAATTCAATATAATAAGATTCATTGTAGGCATAATAGTTGGCCTGTTACCGTGTGTTGTGACAGGGAACATCCTCGTTTTGTTTTTTGCCATTATTGGTGTTTGGCTTGTTTCGAACCTGTATGTAATGAACCTCAAGGCACAGCGGTTGAAGCTTTTTAGCAATCAATTGGGAGATGCCCTGACTCTTTTTGCGAATTCGTTGCGGGCTGGTTTCAGCTTTCTTCAAGCAATAAGTTCCGTTGCAAGGGAAATGCCGGATCCTATTTCAAAGGAGTTCACAAAACTTCTGAAGGAAATGAGCTTGGGTTTGTCCATGGATAAAGCGCTCTCAAACATGCTCTTGCGAGTGCCACTGGATGACCTGGAGCTTTTGATCATTGCAATAATGATACAGAAAGAAGTCGGTGGAAATCTGGCGGAAATCATTGATACCATTGCCTCCACCATTCGCGAACGGATTACCATCCAAAGAGAAATTAAGACGCTCACAGCTCAGGGGAAGCTCTCGGGATTTGTTGTAGGATTCCTGCCAATTTTTTTGGGGGTAGCAATATTTGCGATGAGCCCTGGTTATATTTCAATCCTTTTCACAGAGCCGATTGGTCAGATCATGATAGGGATGGGCATTTTGAATATGATTATCGGGTTATTCCTTATCATTAAAATTGTCAATATTGAAGTCTGAGGAGGGGTTGTATGGGGATTTTCATTGTTTTGGCGGTTTCCCTCTGGGCCCTGTTCTTTTCCCTGATGCTGTTGATAACCGGGCGCAAGGAACGAATAAAAGAACGTCTTGAATCAATCACATCGGAGAATGAGGCTGGAGAGATTGAAGAACTGCCTCCGCGAAGCTTCGGTGAACGCGTCATCATACCTCTGACGGAAATGATCTATAGAAGTGTGTCCGGTCTCAGCAAAGGGAACGTAAAAGAAAACATAGAAAAGAAACTCCGCATGGTCGGGAAAACAGGTCCGCATATTGCAGAGCAGTGGATGTCGTTGCGCTTCATCCCAGGATTTCTTCTTCCGGTAATGGTAGGGCTGCTACTATTGCGGTTGAACGTTTCCCTGCTGAAGTCATTTGGCATGGCCTGTATTATGATTGCAGTATTCCAGATTGCCATGTCCTATTATTTAATCAGCGGATCAAGGGCAAGGAAAAGCGTGATAGAAAAACAATTGCCGGACGTCTTGGACATTATTACCGTAAGTGTGGAGGCGGGTTTGTCATTTGATGGTGCGGTGGAGCGGGTCATTCAAAAGTCTGATACAATTTTGTCGCGCGAGCTTGCAACCACCCTCAAGGAAATGCGGATGGGAAAATTACGAAAACTCGCCCTGCGAGCACTGGCGGACCGCTGTGATGTGCCCGATCTTACCATTTGGGTGGGTGCCATGATACAGGCGGATGAGTTGGGGGTCGGAATAGGGAATGTGCTAAGGATTCAAAGTGCACAGATGCGTGAAAAGAGAAGGTTCAGAGCCCGTGAAAAATCTATGAAAGCCCCTGTTAAGATACTTTTTCCATTGGTATTCTTCATATTCCCATCAATTTTCATCGTCCTGCTTGGTCCAGCTGTTTTGCAAATGATGCAGACATTCAGTAAATAGGAAGGGTAATTATGCGGATATTTAATAATGGCGATGTGCTACTTACTGAACAGGGGGCTTTATCTGACCGGTTTCTCTCTCGCTTTGCTGGTCTTATGGGGCGGAAGGTCTTAACCCCGGATTTCTGTATGATCCTCACACCCTGCAGCTCCATCCATATGGCGTTTATGAAAATGCCCCTGGATATTGCCTATCTGGATAAAGAGGGGGTAGTCGTCGCGCTCCAGTGGGATCTGAAGCCCTGGAGGATCGGTGAAATTCACAAGGGAACGTATTCCGTACTGGAGGCCCCTGTAGCCGGCGTATTAAGAAATCTTAAAATTGGAGACCGCGTTAGTTGGTAACGGGTCTCTTTTTTTGATATAATGGTTGACATAAACCTGTCAAGTTTGCCCCGCTCATAAAGCAGGGGGATCTTGACAAATCAGCGAAGGGTTCAATTCGCTGACATCAGACATCAGTTTGTGGAGGCATAATGGATCCCATTACCCATGGTACCATCGGTCTGGCCATATCGGCTTTTTCCGGTCAGCCCGTTTCACTTACGAATCCCATCGCCATCGGCTGTGCGCTGGGGGCAATGATTCCCGATATAGACGGTGTGATACGCATCTTTTCCAATGATATGGTCTATCTCAAGCACCACCGGGGAATCACCCATTCGGTTCCGGCTCTGGCACTGCTGGCGGCAGCGGTTACCGGAGGGCTTTTTTTGGTGTTTCCCCATATGCCGGTTCTGACGGTTATGCTATGGACCTTTATCGGCGCCCTTTCCCATACGCTTTTCGACATACTGAACTCCTACGGAGCCATGCTCTTTATGAAAAAGCGAAAGGCCAGCCTGCTGACACTATACGATCCCGTTATCAGCCTTATGGCCGGTTATCTGATACTGGCACCCCGCCAGGGAGTGACAAGTCATGTGGTGATCTCCGTTCTGTTTGCCCTGTATCTTGGATTTCGTTATTTCATGCGGCGACAGGCCCATGATGTTTTAATGGATATCTATTCCCATGGATACGCGGTGGAACGGATTGATGTGCTGCCATCCCTAATGGCCTTCTATAAGTGGGACTATATCGTCACCTCCAGAAGCCATCAGATTGTGGGCAAATTCAATCAGGTTACAGGAAAAAACAGCGTGCTCCGCAAGCTGCGGGTGCAGCCGGAATTTGTAAGGCTATTCAATCAAACAAAGGCAGGAGACTATTTCAACGCATTCTCTCCGAATCTTCATATCCATACGGAACAGCACAAAGACCGTATCGTCCTTCGTGCCACGGATATCCGTTATTACATGCGCAACCGCTTCATGCATCATGCCACTGTGATCCTGGACAAAAATCATACAGTGCTGGAATCCCATATCCATCCGTACCACCCCGATAAGGCTGTAGAAATCACCCCCTGAGAAGGGGGTTTTTGTTTGGATGGGGTGAAATCCGGCTATATATGGGATATACGAACCAAGGGGGGAAGCCTATGTCCGATATAATGAAAACCAAAAGCCAACTGGTATTGAAAGAAGCCGCCACTCCCAAAGGAACTTATGTGTATGCCAGCCAAAACGGCGGCATGATGGCGGTGCTGCTGCCCTTCCGTAAAAAGATGGGAACTGCGCAGTATCTGCTGAGAAGAGAGCTTATTCCCTGCTGGGACAGCCATTTGGATATCTGCGGCATTGGCGTCATGGGTCTGCAGAGCGAACTGGAAAAGCTTCTCGTGGAAGTAATTAAGAAGGAAGCGGGTTATCAAATCGCCCCGGGGGAACTGAAATGTCTGGGGGTATGTGCCACGGACAGGTTTGCCGATACCACCTGCTTTTTATATGCGGTTGACCTCACTCGCCACAGGCCGGCGGAAGAAAAGCTGGAGGTTCAGGAGGAAATGACCTTCTGGGGAACTGCGGAAGATGTATTGGAAAGCGTGGATTCCCAACTGATTGCCTGCTATGCCAAGGCGCAATATTTGGTTTTGTGATAGAATTAGAAATGAAGAAGTAAATATAAATGACAATTTGGCCACGGATTCACACGGATCAACACGGATTAATGACAATGTTGTATTCATACGGCACTTTAAACGAGGTGGAATTCATCCGTGGAAATCCGTGCTATCCGTGGCAAAAATCGGTCTTTGGTGGTTGGATATTAACGATTCGGGCGTTCTGCCCGATTTTTTTTGGAAAGATGCGGAACAAAACATGACCAGGGTGCGTCAAATAGACAACACCCGATGAAAGGAGTGAAACCGTGACGGACTCGGAAAAACTCTGGCTGGCCAGGAGTCGGGAAGGGGATGTCGAGAGCTTTGAAAAACTGATTGAGCGGTATCAGAAAACCGCGTACAATGTGGCCCTTCGCGTGATGCATAACGAGGAGGATGCCAAGGATGTCACTCAGGATGCACTGATCAAAGCGTATAAATCGATTCAATCCTTCCGAGGGGATTCCGGATTTTCAACATGGCTTTACCGTATTGTTGTCAACACCTGTAAGGATGAGCTGCGGAAACGTCGTGGCAATGTCGTTTCTCTTGATCATGGCCGACAAACCGATTCAGGATTCGAAGCCATCGAGCTTTCAGATGAAACCTTTGCCCCGGAAGTGGTACTGGAAAGCTTGAATGTACGACAGACAATCAACGCGGCAATCCGCGCATTACCGGAACAGAATCGCACAGCAGTTGTCCTGAGAGATGTTCAGGGTTATTCCTACGAGGATATCGGCTCACTTCTGGGCTGTCCGGTAGGAACGGTGAAATCCCGCATTAACCGAGGACGACAGCTGCTAAGGGAAAATCTATCACTCAAGCCTGTATCGGAAGGAGGGAGCCTATGACCTGCACGTTTGAAAAAGCAAAGATCCAGGATTATATTGAAAATCTGCTCTCTCCAGAGGAACGGCATGAGGTGGAGACTCACCTGACCGGTTGCCCGGAGTGCCACAGGGAGTGGGTTGAAATGAACAATCTGATGCAGCTCCTCATCGGTTTGCCCATGGTGGAGCTGCCGGAAGGATTTAAGGAAGAGCTTCACGAAAAGCTGGTGAAAACCGTACAGGAAAACCCGGAGGAAAGAAAATCGGTTCGACCGCTGATGCATATGAAAAAGCATTTCAAGGCATACAGCGCTGCAGCGGCAGTACTGGTGGTTGGGATGATATCCATCAATTCGCTGAACATGAACAAAGCGGCGCTGCCTGAGGGCGCTTACAACATGGCGGCTCCGGCGGCCATGGAGGATAGTGCGGCACCCAAAATGAAATCCGTAGCAAGAGACGAAGCGGTTGCTGAACCGCAGATGGCGGCTAATGGCGGAACTTATGGCGCGGCACCGGAAGGGGTGACGTTGGAAACAACGGTAACGGCCATGGCCCCGGACAGTGCGCCGGCACCGAATGACACAGCTTTTACCGCATCGGGTGTGCAGTCCGGCGTTCAGGAACGGAAGGTTATCCGATCCGGCTCCGCCAACCTCAACACGTTGTCTTTCGATAAAACAGTAGAGGCTCTTACAGCCTATACCAATCAGCATGGCGGCTATGTGGAAAACCTGTACACCGGCAATCAGTATGAGCCCATTGCAGCAGAAACGCCGTTGAAATCGGGGAACATCACTCTCCGGGTTCCTGCGGGAAGCTTTGACGATTTCTTTAAGAACCTGGGAATCTATGGAAAGGTATCTGAAAAAACACTGGCTGCAGAGGATATCTCCAATCAGTACAGGGACACCTATAATCAGGCAGTCAACTTGGAGGTTCGGGAAGCGAAGCTGCGGGAGATCATGGGGACCGCCAAAACCGTTGAGGATGTTATGGCAGTGGAGGCGGAGCTGTCCAGGGTGCGGGGGGAAATCAACCAGCTTAAAGGAACCCTGCAGCAGTGGGACGCTCTGGTTGATCTGTCACGGATTACGGTCAACATAACCGAGGTGAGAAGTCTTGAAACCCAGGTTTCTGGCCTTGACACATCCTTGGGGGCACGTATCCGGGAAGCATTCATCGCATCCGTGAACAGCGTCATCGGCGGATTTGAAAACCTGACGGTTGGGGCTGTTTCGGCAATGCCGTGGCTGCTGACCGGGGGCGTGATAGTGGGTGCACTATGGATTCCCGTTAAGAAAGCGGGATGGATCAGGAGGATAAAAAAATGAAACGGTTTCTGAATAGAAACTATTTATTAGGAGTGGGAATTGCAGCGGTTCTTATAGCCGGAGTGGCGTTGGTGGACAGCCTGGACCTCTTTTCAGGGGATACCAGCGCGGAGGCGGAGCCCAAGGGAAAGATCGTATCCGTAACCGGAGAAGGTGCCATCACGGTTAAGCCGGATATCGGCTACCTCTCCGTAGGGGTGGATACCAGCGATAAGGATGCCAAGAAGGCTCAGGAAATGAACAAAGCGGCCATGGACAACCTGATCAAGGCGCTGAAAGCCAAAGGCATCACCGACAAGGACATCAAGACCACCAACTATACCGTGTGGAAGGGCGTTGACTACAGCAAGGTCCCGGCGGAGCAGGTGGAAGCCTACCATGTGAACAATATGGTGGAAGTGACCATCACCAAGCTGGATCAGGCAGGAGCCATCATGGATGAATGCGTCGCCCAAGGCGCCAACATCTCCAATGGTGTACGTTTTACAGTGAAGGACAAGGATGCTTTTTATCAGCAGGCACTGAAAGCAGCCATGGAACAGGCCAATACCAAGGCCACCGGCATTATGGACACCTTCGGTGCCAAACCCGGCAAGCCCTGGCGTGTAACGGAAATACCCATGTATGACGGCCCTATCGCTTATGGAGGAGCGGCCATGGATGCCAAGGCCATGAGCGCTTCCCCAGCAACGCCGATCATGGCGGGGGAGATGGAAATCAAGGCACAGGTGACAGTGGAGTACGACTATTAAGCTAATGGTGTCATAGATAAGTGGAGGCTATACCAAATTGGGAGTAATATCCTGTTTGGTATAGCCTCTTTCTCGTTCACTGGGCAATGGTTTAATTTCTTGCAGTCATTCAAATTAACGTGTAATATAAAATTGTATTTTAGATTAAACGAGGTGATGCGCATGTATATCAAACGAGAACTGGAACAAGTGATTCGAGCAACAAGCCGTGTTTATCCCGTGGTACTTCTGACCGGTCCCAGACAAGTGGGTAAAACAACGCTGCTTGAACGACTTGCGGAAGAAAACCGTACCTATGTGAGCCTGGATGATCCCATGATAAGGGAATTGGCAATACGCGAACCAGCCTTATTTCTACAGCGTTATACGCCACCACTGATTATTGACGAAATCCAGTATGCACCAGAGCTTTTGTCATATATCAAACTATATGTGGATACGCATAAAAGGAAAGGCGATTTTTGGCTTACTGGATCCCAGATGTTTCATTTAATGAAAGGGGTTAGCGAAAGTCTTGCCGGACGTGTTGGGATCATCAATATGCTGGGGCTTTCCCAGAGCGAGATTTTAGGTCGCGAAGGTGTTCCGTACCAAACGGATTACCCGAGTTTGTTGCAAAAATTGAAGGAACGGAGCCCGCAGGACCTTAAAGCCGTGTTTGGGCGAATCTTCAAAGGGAGCATGCCCGCTCTATATGAACAGGAGCAGGACGTTGAACTGTATTATGCATCGTATGTAAATACGTATCTGCAAAGAGACATTCGCGATTTAACGCAAGTTGGAGATGAAATGGCCTACATGCGTTTTATGGTATGTTGTGCTGCGCGAACAAGTCAAATAGTCAATTATTCGGAACTTGCCAAGGATGTGGGCATCAGTGCGCCAACGGCAAAGCAGTGGCTTTCCATCCTGGTTTCATCCGGAATTGTAACGCTGGTGGAACCGTACTTCAACAATGCATTAAAACGCATCATAAAAGCGCCGAATATGTATTTTTTGGACACGGGTCTGTGTGCATATCTTACGCGCTGGTCCAGCGCTGAAACGTTGGAGGTTTCAGCTATGTCAGGAGCATTCTTCGAAACCTATGTCGTATCAGAGATAATCAAAACCTATTACAATGCGGGAAAACGGGCGCCCATCTTTTATTACCGTGATTCTGATCAGAAAGAAATCGATCTGATTATCGAGAAGGATCAAATACTATATCCTATTGAAATCAAGAAGAGTGCAAGCCCGAAAGCTGATGCAGTGCGTCATTTCAAGGTGCTGGAGAAGACAGGGAAGCACGTGGGCACCGGCAATGTGATTTGCTTGAGTACAGATTTGCTGCCGATGGATGAACAAAACTTCTGCGTGCCAGTGGGGCTGATATAGCTAACGCTTCAGAAACTTGAAAAATAGCGAAGCGCCTAAGCGTTCGATTGACAAGAATATAGAAGCCAGATTCATCGCGGAGACAACCGGAGCAAAAGTAGAATGGAATGCTCAAACAAAAGAAGTAACCATCACTCCAGTTTGTCCGGCTGAACTACTAGTACAACGTATTTGAAATAATTGTGCAAATATTCCCAAAGTGTTATAATAG
>CAZYQI010000021.1:0-63992 GCA_964649745.1 uncultured Peptostreptococcaceae bacterium
TAAGCTTTTTTGAACCACCCGCATAGCGGGTGGTTTTCGTTTAATACAAAAAAGTCCCGCGGCTGTTTCACCGCGGGACTCTGTGTCTTAACAAAATATAATCTTAGTAGTTTCCTTGAGCGTGCATTGCCTCAGCCACTTTAAGGAAGCCGGCAATGTTTGCGCCTGCAACCAGGTCATAACCAAAGCCGTACTCTTGAGAAGCCTTCGCGGAAACCGCATGGATGTTTGTCATGATTTGGTCGAGCTTCGCGTCAACTTCTTCTGCAGTCCAGCTGTAACGCATGGAGTTTTGGCTCATTTCAAGAGCGGAAGTAGCTACGCCGCCAGCGTTTGCAGCTTTAGCAGGTCCACATACAACGCCGCTCTTTTGGAGGAACTGAAGAGCATCGTTTGTAGTAGGCATGTTAGCGCCTTCTGTGTAGAATTTAACGCCGTTAGCAAGCATTTTCTCTGCATCTTCCATGCGGACTTCGTTTTGAGTTGCGCAAGGGATACAGATATCCACTTTTTGGCCCCAAGGCTTTTGGCCAGCAAAGAATTTTGCGCCGGCAAACTTCTCAGCGTACGGAGCAACGATATCTTTGCCGCTGGAACGGAGTTCAAGCAGGTAGTCGATTTTCTCACCGGAGATACCGGCTTCGTCGTATATGTAGCCGTCTGGTCCGGAAATTGTAACAACTTTGCCGCCCAGCTCAGTTACTTTCAGGGCAGTACCCCAAGTAACGTTACCAAAACCGGAAAGAGCAACTGTTTTGCCAGCAAAGCTCTCGCCTTTGGCCTTCAGCATTTCCCGTGTGTAGTAGGTGATGCCGTAGCCTGTCGCTTCCGGACGAATCAGGGAACCGCCGTATTGGAGGCCTTTGCCTGTAAGTACGCCGTTCTCGAAGGCGCCGCGGATGCGTCGGTATTGACCGTAGAGGTAACCGATTTCACGGCCGCCTACGCCAATGTCCCCAGCAGGAACGTCAACATCAGGACCGATGTGTCGGTAAAGTTCTGTCATAAAGCTTTGGCAAAAACGCATAACTTCTGCATCGGATTTACCGTTAGGATCGAAGTCGGAACCGCCCTTGCCGCCACCGATGGGAAGGCCTGTCAGGCTATTTTTGAAGATTTGCTCAAAGCCGAGGAACTTGACGATGCTGATGTAAACGGATTTGTGGAAACGGATACCGCCCTTGTAGGGTCCGATAGCGCCGTTGAACTGTACGCGGAAGCCACGGTTAACTTGCAGTTTGCCCGCATCGTCTACCCAAGGTACTCGGAATACGATTTGTCGCTCCGGCTCTACGATTCGGCCAAGAATGTTAGCTTCTACCCATTCCGGGTGTTTTTCCATTACGGGACCCAAAGAATGGAAAAACTCTTCTACTGCCTGAAGGAATTCCGGCTCATTGGCATTTCTTTTTTGTGTTTCTTCAAACACACTTTTGATGTAATCCATTTGCCCACATCTCCTTTGATTTGAAAGATTTAATATATCGATCCCCAATTCCGTGCCCTTTAATCACAGAAGAGAGAATGACATTACATGTTAAGAAATAGAACCCGTAAAACCTAAAAAGAAATTTGAATTGCATAAAAGGATGAATATTCATACAACTCCTATGTATTATGAAAGAAATATTGCATGGACGGGCTTTAAAAAAGCTCCGCCTTTTGGAACCGGATTCCGTCAACCTCTTGATAAATGTGTCTTTCAGATTGTATGCCGGCATACAGAGCCAGGCGAACGTTTTCCTGAAATCCCGTGACTCGCCAATAATTATCAGAATATTGCGGCTGGTTTGTGAAATTTTTACGTTTCTTGACACTCCGAGTATAGCACACACCCTTAATTAAGTAAACATCGTTTTATAGGATTTTCGACCATTCAATCCCATTTTTTAACGTCAAATTTATCATTTCGCCAGCTCTCTAATTTGCTCTATATTCCTTGCGCGACAACGCTTTTGTCGTTTGGCCACTGAACCGCAGGACAAACTCCGTCCCGCCCTGTTCAGGGGTGCCGAACCGGGACGGACGGAGTTTCAGGAATTAATAGAAATCGCCGTTCGTGCATGAATATTAATTTTTATCACATGGAGATTTGTCATCAGTTCAAGATGCTCTTTAACGGATTTTTGTACCCCCTCACAAACCGGCACAATCTTGACATCCAACGCAAGAGCAAGATCCACATCCACTTCAATCCCGTGGGGATATTTAATGATTGCTATCCGTAACACCTTGTAAACCCCCGGGGTTTTCCGGGTCACGTAACTGATAATTTGAACCAACGTCCGATTCGCAATCGTGTAGTTGCCCAAATAACTGAATGTTGGTCGCACCACTGTTTTCTCTGCTATTTTTGAATCCCTTCCCCGACGGCGGAGCAGAACATTCAGACGGTCCATGAAGTACCCGGAGAAATCCTGCTTCAGTTCAACGCTGGGAACCGGTATGACATGCTTACCGAACCGATTGCGCTGATCCTTTGCAGTCATAATCTCATGAGGTGTCGAAATCTCTTCAATATAAATGGTTTCAAAAATCGCCGGGAGGCCCAGGTTCGAGGCAATACGCTGCACCATTTCATCGGAGGTGCCCAGGATCAGAATACTATCGGGGCTTTCTGATACCAGGGTTTCAGAAACCTGTCTTCTATGTTCCAAATCGTTAAAGAGAGCCCTCTTTACCGCACCAACTTTGGTTTTTTCCCGCTTCGCCGAGGAACCCGCCAGCCGTTTACTCCCTTTGATCAGAAGCCCATCATCGATGATATATTCTATATCACGGCTGTTGGCCACGTTCATGGCACGGTAGCTCTTTCCTGTTCCGCTTGAACCTACAAAGGCATATACTTTCATTGTGCGTTCCCCCTGCCCACTCGTAAACGGCCTGCTTCTATTATGCCCAAACGCTTTCTTACCCAAAAGCTCATTTTCCGCTTCTAAGCCATCATCCATTGTTTTTTTGGCCTTTTACATTTCAGTAGTTGTCGAGTGCCGGATTATCGAATATAATTGCACTGATAGGATTTTAACTTCTTGAAGGAGGAACTTAAAAATGGCATATGTTATCAACGAAAATTGCATCAGCTGCGGCGCATGTGAACCCGAATGCCCTGTAAACGCTATTACTGCAGGTGACAGTGTTTATGTTATCGACGAAGCTGCCTGCATCGATTGCGGCGCTTGCGCAAATGTTTGTCCAGTGGATGCACCACAGCCCAAGTAAATTTCTTATTCGAAAAAACCGACTCCTGCGAGTCGGTTTTTTTATTAGCCTTGTTTATTCCTTCCTATTCCCTTCAGAAAATAGGACAAGGTAAGGAGATTTTCAATGAGATGAACATTCTCGACGATAACACCGTCCGGTACCTTTAGGTCCACCGGAGCAAAATTCCATATGCCCTTGATCCCGCCGGCTACCAGCTGATCTGCCACCTTTTGGGCGGCGTCCCGGTTGGTACAGACATAAGCGATATCTACCGGATTTTTTTTCAGGTAATCGTGTATGTCGTGCATGTCATATACTTCCAAATCCCGTATCTTTAATCCGATCAATCGCGGATTCACGTCGAAAAGCCCTTGCAGCCGAAATCCAAACTTCTCAAAACTACCGTAATTCGCCAACGCCTGCCCCATATTCCCTGCACCGATAATGATACTCTTATAGGTTTTTGAAAGCCCCAATATCTTGGCAATTTCGTTGAAGAGCTCCTCAACGTTATACCCATAGCCCTGCTGGCCGAAGCCTCCAAAATTGTTCAGATCCTGACGTATCTGCGAGGCCGTAAATCCTATGATATCACTCAGCTCTTTTGAGGAAATACGTTTGATGTCTCTGTCAAGAAGCTCTTGTAGATATCGGTGATATTTCGGAAGACGACGGATGACCGCCATCGATATCCTGTCATTCTGCATGGATACACCTGCCTTGTTGAGAGTTCTATTATGATGAGATTATAGCATTCGCATAAAATAGTGTCAAATAAGCGTAGAAGCCTGTTCTGTAGATTTGTATACCATTTTTATACCCGCGGCTCCATGGGATATATTCCTCCCATTGGATACTTCCGAATGCAGAAAAATGAACAATCGCCATGACAGACTTGCATTTTCAATCTCCTGCCTCCTTCTCTGAGCTCGTCTTTTCATGCAACAAGACCCATTTTGTGCTAAAATGTCTTGAGAGTTTCGATACAAGGAGTTCATCATGAATGTACTGAGCGTTACACATCTTTCAAAATCATATGGTACCGATATAATTCTTGCCGACATCAGTTTTCTTTTAGAATCCGGTGAACGGGTTGGTCTGATCGGCCGCAACGGAGCCGGGAAGTCCACACTTTTCAAGATCCTCACCGGACAGCTGGAAAGCGATGCCGGACAAATATGGCTTATGACCGGAAAAACCATCGGTTACCTCCGTCAGGAATCCGGAGAGACAGACCCCCGGGCCCTGAGGGATTTTTGCATGGACGTATTTGATCATCTTCTTCGGGCAGAGGAATCCATCAAGGCTCAGGAGGACGCCATCCACACCATGGATCATGCCTCCGACCAGTTCAACCTGCTTTTGGACGCCCATCACACGGCTGTAGAAGATTTCGAAGCCCAAGGGGGATACACCTTCAGAAGCAGGGGTTTTGCCGTGCTCAAAGGGCTTGGTTTCTCTGATGAGGATATGGAACGGCCTGTTCAGACCCTCAGCGGCGGACAGCTGACACGACTCAGTATTGCGCGGCTTCTTTTGTCGGAGCCCGACATCCTTTTGCTTGATGAACCCACCAATCATCTTGACATTGCGGCCGTACAGTGGCTCGAAGCCTACCTGAAACAATTCCGCGGCACCCTGCTGCTGATTACCCATGACCGTTACTTTTTAGACCAGGTCACCACGCGGATCATCGAGATCGAGCATGGTAAAGCATCCTCCCACAAAGGCAACTACAGCGCCTTTCAAGCCAATAAAAGGAAAGTTATTGAAGCGCAGCTAAAGGCCTATGATAAACAGGAATCCGAACTGGCCCGTCAGGAAGAACTGATCCGCCGTTTCAAGCAGCACGGAACCGAAAAACTTGCAAAACGAGCTAAGAGCCGGGAAAAACAACTGGAACACCTGGTGCGTACCGACGCTCCCGAACAGGAGGAGTCCCGTTTCAGACTGCAGTTCGATGTGCCTTTACCCAGCGGATACGATGTGCTGAACCTCTGCGACATCGCTATGGGGTTTGGGGAAAACAGACTTTTCTCCGAGGTGTCCTTCGCCCTTTATAAAGGAGAACGGATTGGGCTCATTGGACCCAACGGTATCGGAAAAACAACGCTTTTCCGCCTGATCCAAGAGGAACTTATCCCTTGGAAAGGCTCCATTATAAAAGGGCACAACGTTCTAATCGGCAATTACGATCAAAATCTACAGTTCCTAGACGATAAGCAAACGCTTTTGCAGGAGCTGGCCGACTGTCGCCCGGACCTTTCCGATACCCGCCTGCGCAGCCTGCTGGGAGCATTCCTCTTCACCGGCTCCGATGTGTTTAAGACCCTCGATACTCTCAGTGGGGGCGAAAAAGCCCGCCTGAGTCTGTTGAAGCTGTTGCTTGGCACCAGTAACTTTCTTCTGATGGATGAACCCACCAATCACCTAGACATTCCCGCCCGAGAAGTGCTGGAAGAAGCCCTGATGACCTATGAAGGAACGCTCCTGGTGATTTCTCATGACCGCTATTTCCTCGACAGGGTCTGCACCAAGATTCTGGAACTTAATCCCGATGGCGCATCTACCTTTTACGGCAACTATTCCTACTACGTTTCCAAATCCAATGAAGGCGATAAAGCTTCCGGTGATGGTGATCAGGAAACGGTCACCCGGACCCGCCAGAAGGAAATAAAGCGGCGTGAGAAAGATCTGGAAAAGGAAGTCCGCCACACCAAACGGGAGATTCAGAGCCTTGAAAAACAGATTGAAGCTTTTGAAGAGGAGATTGAGCGGCTGATGGGAGAGCTTTGCCTTGAGGAGGTATACGCCAATCCCCAGCGAAGCATCGCTGTGCAGCAGGCTCTGGATAAGACCCGCTCCGATTTGGACGACACCTACGAACGGTGGACCACCCTTGTTGAAAGCAATCAGTAATTTTCGTATAGACACGAAGAATTTTTCGGTTATAATAGGTATATATTTCGCAAAGCGATTCAGGAGGCAAACATGGTACTCGAAAAAATCAAAGCAATCATCGCCGAACAATTAGGGCTCTCAGACACATCTTCCATCCTGCCGGAAACATCTCTGATGAACGATCTGGATGCTGATTCACTGGATGCCGTTGAAATTATAATGTCCATCGAGGACGAGTTCGACGTCGAAATCCCCGATGATGTGGCGGAAGGCTTCAAGAACATAGGTGACATTGCAGACTATGTCGAAAAGAACATTTAGTACTCCTTCTACACACCCCAAAAGCGGCCATACTGGTCGCTTTTCTTTTTTCCTGTGGCTGGCACCACTGTCAACCAATAAACACTGTCTTGGAATCTTATCCACATTCTGTCCACTATCTGCACAAACTATCCACAGAGGCCTTCATATTTCCTCCCTGTTTTCCCGCCCGAAACCCTGTGTTTCACCACTTTTCATTTTTTTATCCACATTATCCACAGTTCTGTCCACAAATTCGACAAATTTCGACAATTTGAGCCCTTACAGCAGTTTACATAAAATCATTAACCCCCTGATAATTCTCATCGAATCTTCAGGGGGTCCATAGGCTTCCGGCACTACTTTTTATCAATCTGAAGATTCGGTACTGCATTGAGATCCAGACCGCCCCGTACACCGGCCAGATAGCGGTAATACCCCGCGCATCCGATCATCGCTGCGTTATCCGTGCAATAACGGAATTCAGGAATCACGAGCCTAAGCCCCTTTTTCCGGCATTCCTCTGTTAAAACCTCCCTCAGTCTGCTGTTTGCCGCAACCCCACCCGCCAAAGCAACGGTCTTCAGCCCGAATCGCTCTGCCGCTTCCAGCGTCTTGGTCACCAGTACTTCAACCACCGCTTCCTGGAAACCGGCGGCAACATCCGCAGCAACAAAGGACTCCCCCTTCATTGCCAAGTTGTTCAAGTGATTCAGCACGCCGGACTTGATTCCGCTGAAGCTGAAATCCAGGCTGCCCTTTTCAAGCCAGGTTCGCGTAAAATGAACCTTTCCGCGCTGCCCCTGAGCGGCCAGTCTATCCAGCTCCGGTCCTCCGGGGTAAGGAAGCCCCAGGGTTCTGGCCACCTTATCGTAAGCCTCTCCCACAGCGTCGTCCCGGGTTCGCCCCAAAACCACAAACTCCGTGTATCCCTTTACATGGATCAGGTGACTATGCCCCCCCGAAACCACCAGACAGAGAAACGGAGGTTCCAGGGACTTGTTGGTAAGATAATTGGCCGCAATATGCCCTTCGATATGATGAACAGGAACCAGGGGCTTTTCCAGGGAATACGCCAGCCCTTTGGCGTAGGACAGCCCCACCAGAAGAGCACCTACCAGACCCGGCCCGTGGGTGACCGCTATGGCGTCCACTTCTTCCAACGTTATCGCCGCCGTCTCCAGGGCTTCGTCAACGACCGAGCTGATCTTTTCAAGGTGATTGCGAGACGCGATTTCAGGAACAACCCCGCCGTATTTTCGGTGCAGGTCGATTTGGGAAAACACTGCATCCGCCAGAACATCCCTTCCGTTTTGCGTTATGGCACAGGCTGTTTCATCACAGCTGGTTTCAATTGACAGGATAATGATATCTTTCATTGACGGACTCCGTTTCTTTGTTGTTGCTTACGAGAAAACGATAACACATTCCCGCGTTGTTTTACAGCCATTCCCCTAAAAAGCACGCATAAAGGGAGAGATTGCACGCAGCACGGCAATCTCTCCCTTCGCTTTTGTAACGCTATGCCTACATCAACTTCTCCATAATAACACCGGAAAGGCTCATCAGAAGTACCAGACAGAAAGGAATTACCACTGTAACCACGGCTTTCCCTGTTGATATCCGATGGACCTCCCGGACACCGATGGCTGAAACCCCCAGATACCACAGGGTGAACAGATCAAAGTTCATCAGGAAGCTGGACCAGGCAGAACCCAGTTGATCAGGTCCCAGAAGCAGTGCAGGTGAAAAGGTGACAATGGACCCGGAAGCCATCATGATCGGAAGACGAATCAACCCGCCGGCTATGGCAATCATATAAGACAGGGCAATGATGGAGAGACTCATCTTCATGTTTCCTTTTCCCCCAAACAGCTGTGCCATTCCCTGGGTGATCAGGCCTTTGATAAGGGGGGTCAACAATGCCATGACGGGGGTAATGAAAAGGATGAGCTTCATGCTCATTTGAAGCTGGGATTCGATCATTTCCGGGGGTATACTTTGGGGATTCTTTGCCAAAGCCGCTTCCATGCTCATCCGTGTGAAGCTTTCCATGGCATCCATGCTGAGCAGCGTGGTTACCAGAGTAAGAACGAAGATGATGACCAACGGCCACAGGATATGGGTTTTGGCCGTAAGACTCCGGAAGGTTTTTACCGGTGAAATGAATACACCGGTCATGCACTGCATCAGATTCATTGCTTCCACCGGTTCCGCATCGGTCAGGGTTTCATCCATCCACTCCGGTTCCTGAGTTGTAACGGTATTGGGCTGAGCATCCTCGTCGTTGAAGGGCGTAACCAGACCCATCTTTTCAAAAACATTCTTATCCGTGTTAAGATCCTTATCGTCTTGCATGTTCTTTCCTCCTATTCGTATCTTAATGCCTCTATCGGATCCAGCTTGGACGCCTTGTTCGCCGGATAGATCCCAAAGAATATCCCGACACCTGCCGAGAACAGCCAGGCCACCAGCACCGTAACCGCTCCCACATGGGGCGGTATCTTGATCAGCATGGAAAGCCCGTAAGCAAAGGCTACCCCCAACAGGGTTCCAATGACGCCTCCTAAAACAGAGATAATGACGGCCTCCACCAAAAACTGCGTCAGGATATCCTGCCTCCTGGCCCCCAGAGATTTACGTATCCCAATCTCCCGGGTCCGCTCCGTGACAGACACCAGCATGATGTTCATGACCCCTATACCGCCCACCACAAGGGATATGGCCGCAATGGCCCCAATGACCAATGTAAGTATTCCTGTAAACTTGTTTGCAAATTCCAGCTGTTTTTCAGCGCTGTAGCCCGTATACTTATCCTTGCCCACATTGTTGTGCCGCCGGTCCAGAAACGCCTTCATCTTATCGATGGTGCTCATGGGGTCCGTATCCTGCTGAAGGTTAATATCGATGCCATAGACAAAATCATCCAAGCCTACGGTTTTCTCCAGCATGCTGATGGGCACGTATACAGTAGCCGGGGGAACGTAGCCGAAGGCACTGTTGATATTGGAGGTCTTTGTAGCGTAAGTGCCTACAATGACCAGGGAAAGGCTCTGGCTGTTGAGCTGAACCGTGATCCGCTCCCCAATGACAGAGTCGCGGCCCAGGAGCTTCTTCGCCAGGTTCTGGTCAATGACGGCCACCGTGCGATAGGAGCTGACGTCTGACTCCATAAAGAAACGGCCTGCCTTCATGTCCAGGGGCTCAATGTTGGGAAACTCCCCGTTCACGCCAATCAGCTGTACATCAATTTCCTTCTTGCCCTTATTCTCATCGATGACCTTTCCCCCTTGGGTGTATGTCACCGTTGATGCCTTGATGTCTTTTGAAAAAGCACGTTTTAGCGCCTCATAATCCTTATGGGTGATGATATCCCTATCCAGGATTTCCTTTTCCCAGTTCATGGTTAGGTATACCCGCTTAACCCCGATGCTCTCAAATTCTTTGGCTACCGAGGATTTAAGCCCGTCACCCAAAGCCACCACCGCAATAACCGAGGAGATACCTATAATAATGCCCAGGGTCGTGAGCAGCGAGCGCATCTTGTTGACCCAGATGGCCCCCAGCGCTATTTTCAGACTCTCTCTGAACAAAGCGTTTCACCTCCCGGATGGTTCTGACGGTCTTCTTGAATGCAGCCATCCCTGAAAACCACCACCCGCCGCGCGTGGGCGGCAATGTCCGCCTCGTGGGTAACGAGTATAATGGTGGACCCCTCACGGTTCAACTGTGCGAACAGATCCATGATTTCATAGGATGTGACGGTGTCCAAGTTCCCCGTGGGCTCGTCTGCCAGAATGATGGCCGGCCGGTTCACCAAGGCCCTGGCAATGGCCACCCGTTGCCTCTGGCCTCCGGAAAGCTCGTTGGATTTATGATGGACACGATCCTCCAGACCCACACGGCGCATAGCTTCCATGGACCGTTCGTGCCGTTCTTTCACCGATACCCTGCCATATATCATGGGAAGCTCCACGTTCCTCAGCGCACTGATCCTGGGCAGCAGATTGAAGGATTGAAACACAAACCCGATTTTCTGGTTACGTATCCGTGCCAGTTCCTCATCCACCATGGCGCTGACGGGCTCTTTATCCAGCATGTACTGCCCTTTGCTGGGCTTATCCAGACAGCCCAATATATTCATCAGGGTTGATTTTCCCGAACCTGACGGTCCCATGATCGCCACATACTCGCCTTCCCGGATTGTAAGGTTGATTCCCTTGAGAGCCGCCACCTGAACAGAACCGGTATCATAAACCTTCCATAGATCATGGATTCTTATCATTTCTTATCGCCGTCCTTCTCAGGATTCGAAGGCGTTACCTTCTCCCCATCTTTCAGAGCATCGGTGGGGTTCATGACAACCTGCGCATCCTTCTTCACACCTTCAAAGTCCACCTCAACCTCAAGATCCCCTTCAATTCCGGTTTTCACCGGCCGTATGTGCAACACCCCGGACTCAACAACAAAAACTTCCTTTTTACCGGCCGGTGAAACATAAAGGGCTTCATATGGGATGACCAGTGCATTCTTCCGGGATTCCGCCTTTATGACAATCTCAGTGGAAAAGTTGCTGCGAAGTTCCTTAACGGGCTCCAGCACATCGATTTTCACCTCAACCACGGTTTCCCGGGTCTGCCCTGTGGTTTGAAGCTTAGCCGTGGGTGACACGCTGGCAACCCGGCCTTTTATCTCTGCACCCTTGATCCCGGAGGGCTTCAGTATAACACTTTGTCCGATCTTGATCTTGCCGATGTCAAATTCGCTGATTTGTGTCACCGCTTCAAGATTCGCGGTATCCTCTACAACGAAAAGCGAGCCTTCCGCACCTACCACACCCTGAGGCTTCGCATTTACTTCCGCAACGACGCCGTCGATGGGAGACCTTAGGGTTTTCTTTTCCAGATCACCATGGAGTTTTTTCAGTTCCGACTCCAGCAGCTTCACCTGGAACTGGGAGTTGGTCTGCATCTCTTTTGATTCATAATCCGCTTTTGCCGAAACAAGCTCGTTGCTGGCCTGCTGAAACTTGTACACATATTCCTGATATTCCGATGAACTCAGCGCACCGGATTCGAAGAGCACCTTCCGGTTCTCCATCTCCTGCCTTGCCTTTTCTTCCGCTTTTATGGCAAGATCCATTTTCGATCTTTGAGTTGTGCCCCGGGCCGTTCCGGCGATCGATGCCTTGAACCGTTCCTGCTCCAGCTGTATCTCCTTCTGTTCGATCTGGTATTTCAGATCACCGGGATCCAGCGTGCACAGAACATCCCCAGTCTTCACCGGAGTACCCACCTGCACCGGTACCGTCAGCACCTTTGCACCGGCATCGCCATTAACTGCACGGATGGCCTTCGACTGGATTTTACCATTCACAAATACCTGGGCCTCCATGTCCGCCTCTTTCACGGCCACTGTCTGGACAGGCTTTCCCGGTTTTTCACCCGGTTTCATAGCTTTCCACGATGCAAACCCTACCACACCTACCAGCAGGACCACGCCGGCAATAATAATCATTTTCTTACGCTTCAACACAAGAATTCCCTCCTTCTCACGGTTTAAGGATACCAGATGGCATTCAAAAACGGAGAATATTGTTATGAAACTGCGATAAAAAGCCATCAAAAAGCAAGCCATCAGTTACTATTGTAACGGATAGCTCTTAATAATTGTTATTCAGTAACCTTAATGGTTTCTTAAAAAACGGGCTCCCGCCACATAATGAGGGCATCTTCACCGGTATCCTGATAGTAACGGGGCCGGATGCCCACCCCTTTAAAGCCCAGGCTTTCATACAACCGAACCGCTGCCGTGTTGGCAGGACGAACCTCCAGGGTGAACCGCGTACACCCTTTCACTTCGCCGGCCTTGATCATCTCAATGGTAATCAGCCTTCCAAGCCCATGGCCTCTGTGTGCCTTCCCGACAGCAATATTCGTTATATGCCCTTCGCCGGCGATGGTCCAGAGACCGCCGTAGGCCGTTACTCTGCCTTTGTATTCCAAAACATAATACCAGGCCAGTTGATTGTAAAGAAGTTCGGACACAAAGCTGTCTTCAGACCACGGTGATTGGAAGGATTCCCTTTCAATCTCACTGACCTCCGGGATATCCTCCAGGGTCATTTCCCTGAAGATCACATCAGATGCCAATTCGTTTTTCATGGTTCCGCTCCGCCTCCGTTTTTCTAAGATACTGAGGCTGAGCATTCTGATAAGAACATGTTTCAATATGCTCCTGCCCGGCCAGCGCAGCCATCCCCAGAGAAGCAGCCCGTTGATACCACAGGTGTTTCATGGGAAACCGCGCCAAAGACCCCATTCTTTCTTCCAATATCTCTCGAAAGCGTGGAATTCCATCTCCCACAAACCAAACCGGTTCGCTCTGTCCTAACAGCTGTGTAGCCAGATCATCAATGGAAAGGGCGCAATCTTCCATTGTGCGCCTGGGTAGTCCCTGAGTACAGTCGAAAAGCGCTGTATAAACCTGATCGCGACGGGCGTCCATGATGGGACAAACCACTCCTCCGAGACCTGCCAGGTTCCACGCCATGCCTTCCAGAGTGGAAACCGGGATCACCGGAAGTCCGGCCCCATGGGCCAGGCCTTTAACCGTTGCCACCCCAATTCTTATTCCCGTGAAGGAGCCCGGTCCGGATGCGACCACCAATCCCTGGATATCACGAAGTCGAAGATCCAGCTGAACCAGAAGGGCTTCCATGGCCGGCATCAGCTTCTCGGAGTGGGTATGCCCCGTATTTAATGTTATTTCGCCCAGAACCCCATCCAGGGTCACCACCGCTACAGAGGCGGTATGGGCCGAGGTTTCAAACGCCATCAGCTTCATCGTTTATTCCTTCCAATGGTCAGCCAGCCAGGCGGATGCCTTCTGGCCTGTGTGCGTGTCTTCAGAAAGTTTGAAAATGCGCCGGGTTTCCTCTCCACAGCGGTAGAGTCCGATATGAATCCGACTTTCCGGGAGCAGGGATTCTACCCGTTCCCCCCACTCCACGACCACCACAGCAGTTCCGGCAAAATACTCGTCGAAGCCAAAATCCTCCAGCTCCGTGGAGTCTTCGATCCGGTAAACGTCCATATGATACATGGGGACCCGGCCGCTGTGGTATTCATGAACAATGGTGAAACTGGGACTGGTAACCGGCTCCGACACCCCCAGGGCTATTGCCAGTGCCTGGGTGAAGGTGGTTTTCCCTGCCCCCAGATCTCCGGTTAGGCACAGTACCATACCAGGGGTGAGAAATGCCGACAGACACTCTGCCAACCGCCGGGTCTGCTCCACGCCGTTTAGTTGAATTTCCATTCAATTGCTCCTTATATAGACAAACAATTATTGAAATAGTTGTTCCCAGATATATTAGGTAGAGAAAAAAACATATGTTAACAACGGGTTGCAGCCTTGTCTCCCTCTCCGAGGGGGATGTCACGGAGTGACAGGGGGAGTGCCCAAGGATGCTGAATGAACTCCCACCGTCAGCTGCGCTGCCACCTCCCTCACAGAGGGAGGCGAGTCGTTGAAAACCCTTCCTAAGGACTACCTACTTCTCGACGTAATACGCCACTTTTCCATCCACCCACACCTTTTCCACCGTCGAATCCCAGGCAAAGGGGTGGCCGTTCCAGAGGACGATGTCTGCGTCCTTTCCCGCTTCTATGGCACCCAGGCGATGGTCCTGCTCCAGGATCTCCGCCGCATTCAGGGTTATGGCCCGAAGGGCTTCCCACTCCTCCATACCGGCTTTAGCCGACAGTGCGGCGCAGAGATTCAGATGCTGGATCGGTATGACCGGATGGTCCGTCATGATGGCGGTCTTGATGCCCGCCTTGCTGAGAACACCGGGGGTTTTGAAATCCAAGGCCTTCAGTTCTATTTTGGAACGGGTTGAAAGATGGGGCCCAACAATGACCGGGAATCCCGCTTCTACTAGGGCACTGGTGATCAGATGCCCCTCTGTGCAGTGGTCCAGGGTCAGCTTAAGCCCGAATTCCTTGGCGATGCGGATCGCTGTCAGGATGTCATCCGCCCGATGGGCATGGGCTTTGACCGGCAGTTCGCCGGACAGCACCTGTACCAAGGCTTCATATTTGAAATTGAGTCCGGCCCGTTTCTCTTCGTCTGCCGTTTCTCTTTTCATCTTATATTCCCCTGCCAGCAGCAGGGCTTCGCGAAGCTTGGACGCGATGGCCATGCGGGTCATTGGGGACTGCTTCTTGTCATTGTATACCCTTTTGGGATTTTCTCCAAAGGCGGTTTTCATGGCGGCAGGGGCCTGGACGATCATGGTGTCAATCCGGTCTCCGGCGGTTTTAACGGTTGCGAACTGTCCGCCCACCACGTTGGCACTGCCAGGGCCGGTACATACGCAGGTGACTCCCCCGGAAAGAGCCTCGGAGAAGCCCCGGTCCATGGCATTGATGCCATCAATGGCCCGAAGCTCCGGGGTGATGGGGTCGCTCTCCTCATTGCCGTCATCCCCTTCGAAGCCCATGGCGTCTTCAAAAAGGCCCAGATGGCAGTGGGCATCGATCAGACCGGGAAGAAGATTCATCCCTTTGGCATCCGTGGTTTCGCACCCGGAAGGGATCACGATATCGGTTCCCACCGCTTCGATTTTTCCATCTTGTATCAGAACGTGACAGTTTTCGATGACACGGCTGTTTCTTACATCAAATACACGGCCGTTGATGATTGCGTTCACGGAAACACCTCCAGGTTATTTTTTCATGCCCTTCATACTGAGGGCAATCCGGTTCTTTTTCAAATCCACCGACAGGACTCTTACATTCACCACGTCTCCCACGGCCACAACCTCCATGGGGTTCTTTACGAACTTATCGGCCATCTCAGAAATATGTACCAGGCCGTCCTGCTTGACGCCGATATCCACGAAGGCGCCGAAATCGATAACGTTCCTTACGGTGCCCTGCAGCTCCATACCCGACTGTAAATCCTCCAGCTTCAGGACATCGGACCGGAACACCGGCGCCGGCATGTCCTCGCGTGGATCTCTGCCCGGCTTCTTAAGCTCGGCCAGAATATCCTGAAGTGTCAGGATCCCTGCATCCAGCTCTTTGGCCAGCTTGTCGATGCCGTAAAGCCCGGCTCTTCCCTCTGCTTCCTCGGGGGTATCACAGCCGAGTTTTTTCAAAAGCTCGCGGGCAACGCCGTAGGATTCGGGATGGACGGATGTGCGATCGAGAAGGTCAGCCGCCTCCGGGATTCGGAGAAAGCCCGCTGCCTGAGTGAAGGCAGCCGGTCCCAACCGGGGAACCTTGTTCAGTTCTTTCCGGCTCTTGAAGGTTCCGATGGAAGCCCTGTGCTTCACAATGTTACCCGCCAGGGTTTTGTTGATGCCGGCCACATGTTGAAGCAGGGCTGCGGATGCCGTGTTCACATCCACTCCCACCCGGTTCACCGCATCTTCCACAACGCCTCCCAAGACCTCGTCCAAGCGCTTCTGGTTGACGTCGTGCTGATACTGACCCACACCGATGGCCTTAGGCTCTATTTTCACCAACTCCGCCAAGGGATCCTGCAGCCTTCCCGCAATGGAAATAGCCCCCCGAATGGATACGTTGATATCAGGGTATTCCTCTGATGCCTCTTTTGAGGCGGAGTAGACCGAGGCTCCCGCTTCATTCACGATGGTATAGGTTACAGGTCGTTTAAGACCCCGGATCAGCTCTGCCACAAACAGCTCCGACTCTCTGGAAGCGGTGCCGTTTCCAATGGCAATGACGTCCACGGAGTGCTTTTCGATCAGGGCTGTCAGTTTTTTAGTTGCCCCGGCTATGTCGTTTTCCGGCGCTGTGGGATAAACGGTTTCGTAGGCCAGCAGCTTGCCGTTGGGATCCATGATCGCTATCTTGCAGCCTGTACGGTAGGCCGGGTCGAAGCCCATGACCGTCTTTCCCTTGATCGGCGCCTGGAGCAGAAGGTTCTTCAGGTTGATGCCGAACACTTTAATGGCCTGCTCCTCGGCCTTTTCGGAAAGATCGTTCCGAAGCTCCCGCTCAATGGCCGGTTCAATCAGCCGTGTATAGCTGTCGGACAGGGCCTTCTTCAAATAGAGTGCGGATTCGTGACCCGGATCGCCGATTACCCGACCCTCCAGCCATTGAAGGACCACCTCCACCGGTGCAGCTATCTTCACCTTCAGCACCTCTTCCCGCTCGCCCCTGTTAATGGCCAATGTTCTGTGGGGGGGAAGGGTCTTCAGCGCTTCTTCGTAGGCATAGTATTGTTCATATACGGATTCGGCGGCCTTATCCTTGGCTTCCGACCGCAGTCTGCCAAGATCCGAGGTCACCTTCCTGATGTGTTTGCGGTAGTCTGCGTTATCCGAAATCCGCTCCGCCAGAATATCCTGAGCCCCCTGCAGGGCCTCAGCCGCCGACGCAACCCCCTTTTCTTCGGAAACAAACTGCTCGGCAAACGCTTCAATTCCTGTTGTGTCCTGGGCCTCAATCCTGTCCGCCAGGGGTTCCAGCCCTTTTTCCCGGGCGATGATGGCCCTTGTCCGCTTTTTCGGCCGGAAGGGACGGTAAAGGTCCTCCACCTCTGCCAGGATTCCTGCCTTTTCGATGGCGGCCTTCAACTCCGGTGTCAGCTGACCCAGCTCCTCCACCAGACGAAGCACCTCTTCCTTCCTTGCTGCCAGACTTCGCAGATAGGTGAGCCGGTCGCCGAGGTCACGAAGGGTAATGTCACTGAGATTTCCGGTGGCTTCCTTTCTGTACCGTGCAATGAAGGGAATGGTGTTGCCCTGGTCAATCAGCTCCACCGTGCTTACGACCTGGCTTTCTTTAAGACCCAGCTCCCTAGCAAGCTGTTTTATGATTGCATTCATTTTATTCCTCCGTATCTGTATTCAAATTGTTAGAACTGGTGAAGGCTAAAGCAATTCTTTGCCACGGATAACACAACAATTAATCCGTGTTATCCGTGGCAAAGAGTTTGTCACCACTCTTTTAAAAAAGCCCCGGCAATAAGCCGGGGCCCTGCATGTCTATTATACATTCAAACGGAACCTTGTTACAACCGATTCCAATTCATTGGCCATCATAACAAGGCCGTCGATGGACTCCGTGATATGGTGTATGGCGGCATTCTGCTCCTCAACATTGGCCAGCACATTCTGCGCCTCTGCCGAGGTTTCCTCGGACACCGTCATGATTCCCTCCATGCTGCTTTCAATGGATTGCATCCCCTTGGCCAGTTCCTTGAGGGATTCGGTGAAAACGCGGATCTCCTGGGTCACCGCCTGGCTTTCCTGGATGATGCTCATAAAGGAGTCCGCCGTTTCATGGACCACGGTGGTTTCCTTCTTTATGTCTTCTATGCTCTGGCCCATGGTGCTCACGATATTCTGGGTTTCACTGCGTATGGCGCCTATCTTGCGGTTAATTTCTTCCGATGCATTCTTGGACTGATCCGCCAGATTCTTCACTTCATTGGCCACCACCGTAAACCCTCTTCCGTGCTCTCCTGCCCGGGCGGCCTCTATGGAGGCGTTCAGCGCCAGGAGATTCGTCTGATCGGAAATACGCTTGATAAACTCCACGATCGTACCGATTTCACCGATATTGTGGCTGAGATTTCCCACCAGACTGCTGGTACTGGTAACAATTCGGTTGATGGAGTCCATGATTCCAACGATTTTTTCCACGTTGCGGGAGCCTTCCTGGGCCATGGCAGACGCCTTCTCTGAGGATTTAAGCATAACCAGGGAGTTCTCTTCAACCCCTTTGAGGCTGGAGGCCATCTGAGTTATGGCTGCATTCCCCTGTTCCACATTGACAATTTGGCCCTGGGTCCCCTGAGCAACCTGCTCAATAATTCCCGATATATGGCCGGAGGCATCAGCGGTAAGCCCGGCATTCTGATTCAGCTCCTCGGATACCTCCTTGATCATCACCGTGGAGAGATTGACGTTGCGAATCACTTCCGAAAGGGACATCACCATATCGGAGAACGCCGATTGCAGGATTCCTATTTCGTTATCCGAATCCACACGAATGGTCGCGGTTAGATCTCCATCCTTAATTCGGCGTGCACTGCCCACCATATCCAATATCGGCCGGGTGAACCGTTTCGCCACCATGATGCTGATACCGACACCGATGGCGATGAATACCACCATGGATAACAGCATCCGGATGAGCGATGCCCGGATCCCCTCCACCACTTCGCTGTATTGCTGCTCAGCCACTACGGACCATCCCAGCTTCGGAATTTTTGCATATCCTCCGACAACAGCGTTGCCGTCGCCATCCGTATATTGATCGGTGGCGGATTTTGAATCGATGCTGAAGGCTTTGTCTGCCATAAGCTTATCGGAGGCCACCGCCGCCATAACGGCCTTAACGCCTTCGATATTCTTGTAATCCGCCTGCTTGCCCACCTTGTTTTCAAAATCCTTATGGGTTACAAGATTCCCCCGTTTATCCACGATATAAATCAAGCCTGTACGCCCGACCCCTGAGGTCTTGGTCAGATTGAAAAGACTGTCCAGGCGGAACTCGAACCCTACGGTTCCCAGTCGACCTTGACTGACATTCTCTATGGGCTGTGCAACCATCACCACCGGACTCTTTGAAGACGGTTCCACATAAACATCCGAAATGAATGTGAATCCGTTGGTTCCCTGCTTGTACCATTCCTTGCCGGAAACATCCGCCCCGGTCTGAGACAGGTTGGTGGTTGTCGTTACCTTCCCATCCATATCCGTGATGTATATATCTTTAATTTGAAGGTTGTAGTTAAGCAGCTTAACCAGCAGCTCCTGCCTGCCGGTTTCCGGCATTCCCTGGAGATCCACTGCGTTCAGAGTACTCTTCACTGTATTTACGCTGTTGTTAATATACTGGCTGACCTGCCCGCCAACATTTACCGCCATGATGAAGTTGGCTTCCCGGGAATCCTTCAACTCCTTTGACCGCTCCACCTGGTAATTGATAACGCCGCTGAGGCCCATTGCAAACGCCAGAATAAGGGCCATAATCACCGCAAACTGAACATTCAGGCGTTTAAAAAAAGGAATATCCATGGGAACCGTCGCCACAACAAGGGTAGCGCCGCCAGAGAAGCCACTTTCCGGTTCATTGTGACTGTCCTTTGAGGCCGCTTGCTGAGGTTCCTCGTGAAATTCTTCCGGCTCTTCCGGTTCATTGCTCACCCAAGGAGCTACATCTTCCTCCCCTGGAGAATCCCAGGAATACGGAGGCTCCTGAAAATCCTGCTGCGGCTCCGTATCGGAGGCTTCCCAGAAATCAGGGCTTTTTACTCTACTTTCGTCAGTCGTCTCCGTGCTTTCGCCGCTTACGTTTTCCTCTTCTCTGTTCTGATCCATTCCCATCCCTCCACGCAGTACGTTTACACGCCGTGATATGTATAAAAACAGAACGATACCCCTTTTTATTTTATCACGAATACTGTTGGGGAATAGTAACGTTCCCTTAACACTTACTCTGTATCGTCATCCCATCCTTCGTCATCATCTTCGTCATCATCTTCGTCGTCCTCTTCGTCATCGTCGTCATCTTCGTCGTCATCTTCGCCGTCATCTTCGTCTTCGTCATTATCTCCCTCGCCGTCAGGGAATATGTCATCCGGCGCATCCCAGATATCTGATATCTTTGACATGTGCGGTTCGGAATAAATGGGTCTTTTCATTGTAGGCCTCCATCCTTCAGGATTTTCACATCTCATCACCTTTTCTATTGCATACCCTTCCGGAGGCGCATAAATCAAAATACAAGGGAGAGATTACCGCGTCACTTCGTTCCTCGCAATGATCCGTTTGCTGCTCATCATTGTGAGGAAGCGTGTGCCGACGTGGCAACCTCTCCCTTAGATTCCGTTTATATTGAAATATGTTAGTCCTGCTTTTTCCCTGTAGCCTTCATCTTGAGCCAGGCATCGATGAAGGGCTCCAGCCTGCCGTCCATAACGCCCTGCACATTGCCAACCTCCGCGTTGGTCCGGTGGTCCTTCACCAGATTGTAAGGATTGAATACATAGGATCGGATCTGACTTCCCCAGGCGATTTGAGAATAATCCCCCGCCAGGTCCTCGATCCGCTCCTTCTGCTCTGTTTCCTTCAAGTCGATCAGCTTTCCCATGAGCATTTTCATGGCCGTAGCCCGGTTGCTTATCTGGGAGCGTTCGCTCTGGCACTGAACCACCACTCCGGTGGGCAGGTGGGTGATACGGACTGCTGAATCTGTGGTATTGATGTGCTGCCCGCCGGCTCCTGTGGCCCGGTAGGTATCCACCTTCAGATCCTTGGGATTGATGTCGATTTCTATGGTATCGTCCAGCTCCGGCATCACATCCACCGAGGCAAAAGAGGTGTGGCGCTTGCCGCTGGAATCAAAGGGAGATATCCGAACAATCCGGTGCACACCCTTTTCCGACTTAAGGTATCCGTATGCATTTTCCCCCTGAATAAGCAGCACTGCATTTTTAATGCCGGCTTCGTTATCCTTGATGCTGTCCATCAGTTTGACAGAAAAGCCCTGGTTCTCGGCGTAGCGGATATACATCCGCATCAGCATTTCTGCCCAGTCCTGGGCATCGAGCCCCCCGGTACCGGCATGAATGGAAAGGATGGCGTTGTTGCGGTCAAATTCACCGGACAGTAGGGTTTCGATCAAAACTTTTTCAAGCCTGTCCTCCAGCTCTTTCTTCCCGGTCAGGATATCCTTCTTCACGGAAACGTCGCCTTCCTCAATGCACATTTGGGTCAGCATGATCAGATCCTGCCACTGCTGCTCCAGCTCTGTGAACATTTCCAACCGCCGTTTCAAATATTTGGCTTCCCTCAGGATCACCTGGGCATTTTCCTGGTCGTTCCAAAAGTCCGCATCCGTCATCTTGTCATCAAGTTCCTGGGTGCGTTCCTTCAGATGTTCCAGGTCAAAGTGAATCCCTCAAGTCCCGGATACTGTTTTCAAGTTCTTTCAGCTCTATGAGAGCGCCTTCAAGTTCGATCAATACCGTTCACCACCTTTATTATTCATCCTTACCGCAGCATTTCTTGTACTTCTTGCCGCTGCCACAGGGACACGGATCGTTCCGGCCCACCTTCTGATCACTGCGCTTGACCGGCGCCTTGGGTTGATCGGAGCCTCCGGTCCCTGTCTCTTTGGCTACCGCTTCGCGCTTGGCCGTTGTTTCAACCGTTACATGGAACAGATATTTTACGGTTTCCTCTTCAATGAATTTGATCATTTCATTGAACATGTCAAAGCCTTCAATCTGGTACGCTTGAACGGGGTCCTGCTGGCCGATGGCCCGGAGACCGATCCCTTGCTTGAGCTGTTCCATGGCATCGATATGATCGATCCACTTCGTATCCACCACCCGGAGGAGCAGCACCCGCTCCAGCTCACGCATACGTTCGGAGCCCACTTCTTGCTCTTTGGTATCATATAAGTCTTTGGCGATCTGCATCAGCTTCTCTTTAAGCTCTTCCCGGGTTACCTTCGCGAATGCACTGCTGTTTAGAGCCTCTCTCGGCATGAAGATTGAATGCAGGTGCTCCAGCATTTTGGGAATATCCCATTCTTCCGAGAAATTGGAATCCGCCGTATAGCGGGCAATGGCATCGTCTATGACCGCTTCCACCATTCCGACAACATGGTCCTTCAGGTTGTCTCCCTCCAGAACCTTCTGTCTTTCAGAATAAATGATGCTGCGCTGACGGTTCATGACGTCATCGTATTGAAGAACATGCTTACGGATTCCGAAGTTGCGAGCTTCCACCTTCTTCTGGGCCGATTCAATGGATTTCGACAGGATATTGGCCTCAATCTGCATGTCGTCGTCCATCCCAATCTTTTCAACCATTTCCTTGATACGGTCACTGACAAACAGCCGCATCAGATCATCCTCAAAGGAGAGGAAAAACTGGGAGGAGCCTGGGTCGCCCTGACGTCCGGCACGGCCTCGCAGCTGGTTATCAATCCGGCGGGACTCATGGCGCTCTGTGCCGATGATATGGAGTCCCCCAGCAGCCTTTACCTTCTCCGCATCCGCATCGGTTACAGCCTTTTTCTCCGTGTAGAAGGACATGTAAAGCGCCCGCGCTTCCTGAAGCTCCGGGTCCGTTGGTTCCAGGGGACCCGTGATATGATACAGCAGCTCTTCGTCATAGCCCAGTTTACGCATTTCCTTTTTGGCCATAAACTCCGGGTTGCCTCCCAGAAGGATGTCGGTACCGCGACCCGCCATATTGGTGGCGATGGTCACCGCGCCGAATCGCCCTGCCTGAGCAACAATCTCGGCTTCCCGTTCGTGCTGCTTGGCATTGAGCACCTCATGGGGAATGCCCCGTTTCTTCAGCAGCATCCCCAGATATTCCGAGGTTTCGATGGAGATGGTACCCACCAGCATGGGCTGACCGGTCTTATGGCGCTCCACAATCTGTTCGATAACGTTATTGAATTTCCCAGTCAAGGATTTATACACACTGTCCGGAAGATCTTGCCGTGTAACAGGACGGTTGGTGGGAATGATTACAACGTCCATGCCGTAGATATGCTTGAACTCGTCCTCTTCGGTTTTTGCCGTACCGGTCATGCCGGCCAGCTTGCTGTAAAGACGGAAGTAGTTCTGAAGGGTGATGGTGGCAAGGGTCTGGGACTCTCTTCGGACCTCCAGACCTTCCTTGGCTTCAATTGCCTGATGCAGGCCATTGGAGTAACGGCGGCCGAACATAAGGCGGCCCGTAAACTCATCAACAATGATAATTTCGCCGTCTTTAATGACATAATCCACATCCAGACGCATCATCGTGCGGGCACGAAGGGCCTGATTCACATGGTGGGATATTTCCATATTTTCCGGGTCACTGAGGTTTTCCACGGTGAAGAAGCGTTCCGCTTTTTCAACACCGCTTTCATCGGTCAGCACCACGGTATTGCCCTTTTCGTCAACGGTATAATCCTCCTCCTTGCGAAGGGTCTTGACGAACATATCGGCCAACGTATAGAGATTTGTTGATTTAGAGCCCTCACCGGATATGATCAGGGGTGTTCGGGCCTCATCCACCAGGATGCTGTCCACCTCATCCACGATGGCATAATTCAGCTCCCGTTGAGTACGGTTTTCAAAGTAAATCGCCATGTTGTCTCGCAGGTAGTCGAAGCCGAACTCGTTGTTGGTACCATAGGTGATATCCGCCCGGTATGCAGCCTTCCGCGCTTCACCCTCTACCCCGTGGATGACACAGCCCACTTCCATGCCAAGGAATTCGAAAATCTGTCCCATCCATTCCTTATCCCGTTTGGCCAGATAGTCGTTCACCGTAACCACGTGAACCCCTTTGCCGCTGAGGGCATTGAGGTAGGCCGGTAACGTTGCAACCAAGGTTTTACCTTCACCGGTTTTCATTTCAGAGATGCGCCCTTCATGAAGGGTCATGCCCCCAACCAACTGAACCGGATAATGTTTCATCCCCAAGGTACGCCATGCCGCCTCACGGACCACCGCAAATGCTTCGACCAACAGTTGGTCCAATGTTTCCCCGCTGCTAATCCGCGTTCTGAACTCCTGGGTTTTCCCCCGCAGCGCCTCATCGGACAATGCAACCATCTGTGATTCCAGGGCCACCACCTTATCCGCCGTCTTGCGCATGCGCTTGACTTCTCTTTCGTTAAGATTGCCCGTTATGATATCCATTAAAGCCATGGTTTAAGTTCCTTCCTTTAACATGCAATATTTTGTCAACGCCTTATTATACCATACAGACCAAGGTGGAAATGTGAATGGTTTGTGAAGAAATATTCATTGCCTTCCTCCGGGAGGAAGGTGGCAGCGCAGCTGGCGGAAGGAGAATGCGAGACAAAACATTCGGAACACCCATGCTCCCCCTGTCACTCCGTGACATCCCCCTCCCGGAGGGAGACGAGGCATTCGAACACGTTTATAGAAAAGGCCACACTTGAATAACTCAAGTGCAGCCTACAAAATCCAGAATATATCACCCGTTCAACAAACCTTGTCACCTAAGCGGATAGAACGTGTTCATCATCCGGCCCCGGGTATTGGAATAATGGCTGATCGTCATCTGCCCTGACACAAACAGGACTATTCCCAGGCACATCATGATATCCCCTGCTGAAACCACCTGGGCCAAGGGATAAAAATCCGGAAGAACGATGACCTTTCCCAGATAATCGCTCCAATCTGTCAATTGAGACAGGCCGGTATAATTCAAGACCGCATTGTTGGTGATGCTGTCCACCAGTTCCATATGCCCCGCATTCTGAAGCCCCGTCAGGAATACCGGCATCTTCAGCCCATGGGTTGTCATGGCCAGTATGTTGGATACCGCACCCAATGCAATGAGCCAGAATCCACGTTTATCACTGTTCCATACCACAATGAAAAAAACCAGTATCAACGTGCAGAATGCCAACACATGACCGTTCCGCGCCATCCAGCCCATCCGCCCCAGAAGCATAGGGAGCATTTGAAGGAGAAACGCCCCTAGGATCAGAACCCAACCCTTAAATTCCAAATTCCCGATATTCAACGATCGGCCACCACGCAACTTGCCAACCAGCAAACCCAGCAAGACCGCTTCCAGGAACATGGCTTACCCTCCCGAATATTCTCTATAAATCACCGTTACACAGCATATTGTGCTTTATGGTCATAGTATATCAGAAAATTCTCACTATGTTGAGGGCTGTCTTTGTATTTTTTCCCATTCGCATCATTGCAGCCATGAACCGTTTTGTACATTCGGCCAATCAAAACCCGATAATTAAAAAGCCGCCCTGTGGCGGCTTTTTAATTATCGCATGGGTTCAATCAACCCGTACTGTCCATCCCTTCTCATATACACTACGTTTATCTCTTCTGTTTCATGATTCACGAATACGTAGAAGTCGTGACCCAGCATCTCCATTTGCAGAACGGCTTCCTCTGCATCCATGGGCTTTACTGCAAACTGCTTGGTTCTAACTATCTTTTGTTCAATTATATCTTCTTTTAGATCCGGGATATTCTCGAACCGAATCGTATCATGTTTATGGTATCGCTTTTCAATTTTGGTTTTATGTTTGTCAATCTGCCGTTTCAGCTTATCAACGACCTTGTCCACTGCTGTGTACATATCGTCGCCATATTCTTCACCTCTGAACATCACCCCACTCTTCAGAGGAATGGTAACTTCTACAATCTGACAGTTCTTTGCCGTCTTCACATCTTGGTAACTAAGGGTTACATGAGCCTCGACATCCGTTCTGAAATACTTTTCGAACCTCCCCAGTTTCTGCTCGATTGTTTCTCTCAGTGCATCGGTCACTGCCATATTCTTTCCGCTGACGATAACTTTCATAGGCCCAACTCCTTTCGCAGACCCGGTTAGGAATCTGCGGGTTTTGTTATCTCATTTTTTACCCCAAATTCGCGAAGACCAAACAATAACAGAAAAAAAAGACCACAAAGGTCTCTTTTTATTCGGTAACCGTTGGTGTCGCACTGTTTCTCGCTAGTCCGATTGCCTCTTTCCACGTGTCCCTGAGATCAGTCGCCAACTCCAGTACCTCGTCAATGATTGCAACATCCTTCTTAATGTTTGCCTCAACCAGTCGTGCTCGCATATACACATAAAGGGCATCCAGATTGTTGCTGATTTCATAATCCATGTTCAGGGTGGACAGAAGCTCATCAATGATGTCCTCAGCCCGAATCAGGCCATTGCTGCTCTTTTCAACATTGTTCTGTACGATGTACAGCTTCGCCTGCCCCAAAAACTTCAGAATCCCGTCGTAAAGCATCAGAGTCAGCTCTTCCGGTCTTGCAGAGAGCACTTTCTGCTCCAAATAGGCATCGCCACTGCTCTTCGGCTGCTTAGGCGCAACCGTAACCGGTTCCGCAGGCTTCATGGCTTGCTTGATACTATGATAATTCGCAGGTTTCTTATAGTTATACATATTTGCCATTGCCACTTAAATCACCCCTTCAATATCCGTCTGTAACCGTTATCGGCAAAAAACCGGATTTAGTTGATGCTATTTCTTTTTGTCGATAAAATATCCTTCAACAGATCTTTGAATCCCGGCATAGCTCCGGTTCGCGCGCTTCTGCCTATTCAATTCGGCCCTCTGGTCATGAACAACCGCCTGTTCAGCCTTCATTTCATCCATCATATCTCTGACAGCCGATTCAATTTCTGCCTCATTTTTTCGAATGGAATCTTCCCATTGGGAATAGAGCAATCGCGCCTCTTCTCCCAAGGTCATTCCTCCAAGCTCCTCCAACATCTCCTGCCGCATATCCAAGGCCGCTTCCACTGCAGACAGCTTGTCATCAGAGTAGTGCCCGGCATCTGCTGACAATTTCGCAAGCAGGTGCCGGCAAATTTCCAGATACCTTTCCAGCCATTCTTCAACCTGTTTCATGAAGAACTCCCGCCCAGCATGCCCGCCAGGCTGCTGGACTGAGCATTCATCTTGGAAAGTGCAGATTCCATAGCCGTGAATTTGGCATAATAACGATCCTCTGTGTCATTCATTTTATCCAGAAGGGTGGAATAGCGAGTTTCCAGCTCACTGATCTTTTTCGCCAGATCACTGCTTACGTCCGTGCTTACCTTTTCATTTCCTGCCCTTTCCACCAAGAGGCCTCTTTTGCCGTTGCCATCCCTTGTAATTCTGATATTGTCATTTAAAATATCATTGATACGGGCTGCCAGACCGTTTTCAGACCGCCTTGCAGAGCTATTTGCCGCATCCCCATAGGCATGTGAGGACTCTGTGGTGAAGAAAGCCGTCACTTCATCCAGTTTGTTTGCCAGCGCGGTGTCCAGCTTGCTCTCGTCGATGACCAGTTTCCCATATTCCTTGTAGTTCGCCGAGGTAGCGATTCCCATTTCGCTCAAGCTGATGCCTGTACCGGAAACCGATTCGCCAAATGCTGTACGGAGCTGTGTCATCAGATTAGTTAAAAGTGAATCTCCCTTAATCAGACCGCTTTTGGCTTTGCTTTCCCACAGTTTGATGTTCTCATCGTTCATGCCGGCTTTTTCTTCGTCCGTAAGGGGCGTAAAATCCCGATAGCGGGCTTCGTTAAGCTTTCCATAAACCTTGTCGATCAGCTCATTGTACTGATTGACGAATTTTACGATATTGTCCTTCACCGCTTTCGTATTTGGAGCAACATCAATATCAATAGCCACTGCACTGGTATCCTTCAGCTGAATTGTGGTACCGTCCACCACAACACTGTTCGATGAGCGGGTCGTCGCAATCCCATTAACCGAAAATGCGGCATCCTTCCCGGCCGTCCTTCCGCTGGAATCGGACAGCTTCAGATGATTTCCAAAAAAATTGTTCGTATCCGTCAGGTTGATGTTGTTTGCCAAGCCTTCATTTTTCGCCTTCATAGAGAATCCGTTTGCAAGGCTGCTATAGCTTATGGTTACACCTGCCGCACTGGCATTGATTTTTTCCATCATCAATTTAATAGAATCACCGGCAGTTATTCCCATAGCGGTGCTGGAAACTCCATTGATTGAGAAGGCTAAGGTTCCGTCCGTCACACCAAAAGCAGAGGACAAGGAAGCGGTTGTTGCCAATGAGTTGGAAGCCCCTGCAGCAAAGCCCAATTTGCCCAGAAGGCCCATATCCCCTTCGCCCATCACCACCGTATGCGCGGTTGCTGAAAGCTTAAGGGCTCCTGCCGACTCGCTGACCGTAATCCGTCCCGCACCAAAGGTGGCCGCAATCTGCGAATTCATATTGCTGACCAGTTCTCCGATATTCTGATAGGCTGCGCCCGTTCCATTAATACCGGTAAGATCGATGCTCTTGGTTGTCCCGTCCAGAGTAATGGAAACACTGTTGTTCCCTGCTGCCAGAGACGCGTTGACCTTTGTGAGGATATCCGGATCCACAGTCCCTTCCAGAGGTTTGACCTCTGAACCGGATACCCATGTATCCCGTGTGGCTAGAGTGGTAATTGAATCAATTGTTATCCGCCCCTGAGCAGAAGAGGCCGATGTCGCCACTGCCACCTTAGCGGTATCCACGCCACCGATTTTGGCACCTGCCGTAAAAACGTTGAATGCAGTTTTCGAGCGCAGGTTGCTGTTTGGCTTCAACAGATCCAGATATTCACTTTGAAAACCTCGGAAAAGACTCATCACTTCTTTATAAGCATCTTTTTGCCAACTGACAGATTGTTTTTCCCTAAACACCTTGTTAGTCTTGGTTTTTTCAAGTTTCATCAGATCTTTGACCAAGGTTTCTGTATCAAAACCTGAAACTAAGCCGTTCACTCTGTTTATTGTAGCCATGACATCGCCACCCTTCATGTACAAATATCCGATTTACGATTTACGATTAACGACGAACGTAATAACACTGATCAACGATTTTTGCGTATAAATGCTCTTACGTTAACCGTCAATCGCGTATCGCTAACCGATCTTATGCTTTTTCATCAACAAAAATTCCTGCCAATTCCCACATTTTTGCCACCATGTCCTGTATCTTTTTAGGTGGATACTCTGCAATCACTTCATTCGTCACAGTATCCTTGATCGTGTACATAATCGTGTGGGTAACATCATGAACCGAACGTTCGATAAATCGGTTATGGGGCGCCAGGGCTTTATTGGCCTGATCCACCGATTTCTTCATCCATTCCTGACTGAACTCCGACTGCTCGTTGAGTTCTTCCTTATCCTTTCCCGATTCCACCTTAACCGTCACTGCCGACAGGTCTTTTGCCTGCTTTGCGGGGGCGGCTCCATCCGAACCACGCTGTGCCAGATATTCTTGCGGAATATTGCCGTTGGTTGATCCAACTTTCATAGAAAAACCTCCTTGTCTTCATTATTAATTGTTATCGGCAATTGGTAGAAAAAGTTTACTTAAATATGTCCTATTATTCTGACAAGGAATTGACTTGAATCAGGGCTTTTCCAAATACGCTACCCTAAGATATGCCCTCAATGGCATCTATGATTTTCAATATTCTTCTATCATCTTCGAACGAATATTCTATTGTCCTGCTCCCATATACGGCTTCAAAAAAAGATGAAATTTCATTTGAATAGGCATTTTCAATGATGAACTTGCTGTACTGATCAAGTTGATCAATCTCATCATACAATTTCAGGGTTCTTTCTTCCCTTGCTTCAAAATCATATTCCTTAAGCCCATCGGGAGATCCATCCCATTCCACATAGATGTTTTCTCCATAGATTTCAAGATTCCTAACCGCTTTTCGAGACACAATATCTACGGCAAGTACCCCCTTATGACCAGTGGAATGCTCCAGCATCACCAAGTAACTGTCATCATAATCAATGCCCAATTTGCTGATTTTGTTCTTTACAGCATGAACTTTCGTAATATTTCCAAAAATATTCACCATCCAGGGAAGTTCAATTGCAAACAACTCTCTGCACCCATTGGTGCGTTTGTCGGATACGAAAAATTCCTTATAACTTTCCCACGGGTGCCAATCCGGAAGGTATTGTCCTACATGATAGGTGTAGTTGACAATACAATTCGCTTGCTCTATGCAGGCCTTTATCCTTTTTATTTCATCGCGATACAGAAATGTTGATGATATGAACAGTACCAAATTATTATCACGAGCCAGCGCAAGGTTCTCTTCATAACTGTCGGACACCAGGTTCATCTCTGTAAATATATGGGTTTTCTTTTTTAAACAGTAAGTAATGATTCCGGCGTGGGACAGCGGCGAAGTGCATACGAAGACACAATCGATTGGATGCGCTGCAAAAAGCGTTTCCAAATCCCTGAATACTTCAACACCGAACTCTTTGCTGCACGTGTTCCTGCGTTCTTCATTTGTATCCACTCCCCATATTTGAATCGATGGGCTGTGTTTTCTCATCAACCGTATCCGCCTTCTACCCATGGAGCCTAATCCGACAACTGCAATATCCAAACTATTTCACCCCACAATCAAAAAAACGTTTCTTGAGATTCACGCTTTCATCAACAAAGAAGTCCTTCACTCTCCTAGCAATTGCTTCGGATGTATTTCCGCTTCCATATGGATTAACGGCATTCTGGGCTTTGATTCTGAATTCTTCGCTCAAGGCAGCCCCAATTGCCCGTTTAATGTCGTATGCAACCGGTTCGCAGTTAATAATACAGTCTGCCTGTATCCTGCCTTTCTGTCGGTCACCTATATTCACTATTGGAATTCCAAAGCTTGGCGCTTCGATTATTCCACTGGATGAATTCCCGATAACCAACCTGCTATACTTCAGTGCACTGAGATACTTCATGCTGCCCAGGGAAGAAAAAGCGATTGCATTGCTGTTCTTCGCCACAAAGTCGTCAATCATTTTGTTGATGATACGACCCCCGGCATCCGCATTCGTTTTAGTGAAAACAAATAACATGTGCCTATACGACTCACACGCATCAAGCAACGCCTGCATCTGCTCTCTGGAGCTTTCGTTCTCAAGAGTTACAGGATGGAAGGTAACCATGGCATAATCAACATCCAGAGAAAATCCAAGCTCCTTTCCCAGTTCTGATTTACTCAACAGTTTCTGTTCTATAATGTTTTCAACACCCATGGCACCTACACAAAATACCCTTTCAGGGTTTTCCCCCAGCTGTATCACCCGCTGACGATACTCTTCTGTGCTTGTGAAATGTAAGTAGCTCATTTTCGTAATTGCATGACGAATCGCCTCATCGATGGCACCTTCCGTGGTTTCGCCGCCATACAGATGGGCTATCGGGATTCTGCAATTCATGGCCGCTATAACCACGGCCAGAGTTTCGTATCGATCACCCAGTACGATCAGCATATCCGGCATAAGCCTCTCAAAATAATCGGCAAAGCTGATCATGGCCAGACCCATAGTTTTTGAAATAGCCGTAGGCGTATCGGAGCTGAGAAGAATTTCAATCTTCTCGTCTATTACAATCCCATCTTTTTCAATTTCTCTGTACGTCAGCCCAAACTCAGAAGACAGATGCGCTCCTGTCACAACAACCCGAACGTCAATAGCCTCTGCATCACTGAGTTTTATAATAATTGGCCGTAATAGTCCATATTCAGCCCTTGTAGCTGTGAGTATACTGATTTTCTTTTTCATAGTTCGATCAGCTCATCCTCTTCAAAATCTCTTGAAGCCGCATGCCCCATTATCTGAAACCACTGCATAGGGCTTATACCGCTCCCAGGTCTTTTCACTGTCAGGTTATCTTCTGTAAATGATTCGCCCCTTGAGATGTTGCGCTTTGCAATGATGCTTTTCCGTGCAATTGAGCAATTTTTCGTTTCTGATGCCGAAGGCAATTTTTCCCCGCTTCCAAGCGCTGTTTCAACATTTCGGATAGCACTCACCATCGCTCTCAGCTCATCCGGCTCCAAACTGGCCTTATGGTCAGGCCCTTCCATATTCCTATCAAGAGTAAAATGCTTCTCGATGACCTCAGCGCCCATCGCCACCGCTGCGATAGGAACTTCAATCCCGTTGGTATGATCTGAATAACCCACAGATAGCCCAAGTTCCGAACGCATTGAAAGCATGGCTCTAAGGTTTACGTCTCCATAGGGTGCCGGGTATTCCGTCGTGCAATGCAACACCGTTATTTCTCCAGCTCCGTTATCTTTTAATACTGTAACAGCTTCTCTTACCTCCTGCATGGTGCTCATCCCGGTGGATAGGATGACAGGCCTTCCCAGCTTTGCGATTTTAATCAGATAAGGGAGGTTTGTGATATCACCGGATGGTATTTTCCATTTTCTTATACCCAAATTGGATAAAAAATCTATACTGTCAAAATCAAATGCCGTAGAAAGGAATTCAATATTCCTTTCTCGGCAATAATTATAGAGAACAGCAAAATCGTCAAAGGACAGCTCCAACTTCTTCAGCATATCAAGCTGGGTTTCATCGGAATCTGTGTGCTGTTTCTGGTACTCCGCCTTTGCTGCATGCTTAGATACAATTTTAGACGAAACAAACGTCTGAAATTTTATACAGTCCGCACCCGCCCATTTGGCGGCGTCCACCATCTTTTTTGCACTCTCCATGCTTCCATTATGGTTCACTCCCGCTTCTGCGATAATATAAACTCGCGCCATTTTTCCTCCCAATGAAGCACCCGATCCTGCAAAAGGATTGAAATTTCCCCAACCAGTACTTGCTCATTACAAGTCCTGCTAGTCCTCATTCTCCAGATGACGTCGCATAACTTCCATTTCATCAAGTTGGCCCATATCAAGCCAACTATTCTCACTGATTGGATAAACACCAATTTTTTTACCAAGCCTCTTGTGTTTTTCTATGACATCCGGAAAACCAATCTCTTTTCCGTCTTCCAAGTTGTCCAAGACTTCGGGTTCTACCATATAGACCCCTGTGTTTGCGAAAAAAGATATCTCCGGTTTTTCTTTCATTTCTTCAATTTCGCCGGTTTCACTTATTTCAATGACTCCATAAGGTATACGAATTTTCTTTAAAGAGCAAACCATTGTAATCAGATTATTTTCCGATTTGTGGTAGCTGTATATTTTTTCAAAATCTTCATCTATAAGGATGTCGCAATTGGATAGAATAAAGGTAGAATTGATTCTGCCTTTTAGAAGGCTCAACCCACCTCCTGTACCCAGTGGAATCTCCTCATCAGCGTAGCTGATGGTATATTCCTTTTCAACTTCATTAAAGTAAGCTTTAATCATATTCTTTTTGTGATTCACTACCATGAAAAATTGATTGCATCCCTGCTTTAAGAATCGGTTGATGATATGCTCAACGATGGGCATTTCCCCGATTGGAATGAGTGGCTTGGGCAGAATTTTCGTATATGGATAGAGTCGTTTGCCTAATCCTCCAGCCATGATTACTACCGGAATTTCCAAGGCTTTTTTCGGCTCTATCGCAGTATCATTCAAAAAAATAATGGAGACGATTTTGTTTTCCTTGTTCAGTATAGGCACAGCCTCAATGGAGTTCTTTCTCATGTAACGCTTTGCATGGGCCTTGTCCTTCACTGGCAAGTATTTGGGATTATAATTGGCAATCTCTCGAACAGAGGCATCAAGATTCCCTTTTTTAAGAATCCACCTTCGGATGTCTCCATCTGTTATAACTGCAACAAAATCTCCTTTTCGCACCACAAAAAGAACTTTTTTTGCAACCTTGTCCATAAGGGCCATAGCTTCCAACATCCCACACTTCTCGTCAATAAGAAAATCTCTGATATCCAAGAGCCGCGCCTCCTACAAGATCATCACTCCGAATTGGTGAGAGCTGCTACGGAAAGTTCAGCAGCAAGCCAATTCTTACTCATTCAAATATTGTATATATCCGTTTTATATTCGTCTACGTGTTGCCTGAAGAAATCAATCGTTTCGGCAATTCCTTGCTCGAAACTGTACTTGGGCACCCATCCGGTAAGTCTCTTAATCTTTTCATTGGAACCAAGCAATCTGTTCACTTCACTCTTTTCCGGCCTTAAACGTGCTTCATCGCAAATGATTTTTGCACTGGGGTTTATTTGTCGTATCAATTCCTCCGCCAACTGTCCTATGGATATCTCTCGCTGGGTTGCAATATTGATTTCTTCACCTATTGTCCGGCTGGATTTTGCGATCTCAATAAACCCGTTGACTGTATCCCGCACATAATTGAAATCCCGGGTCGGGGTGAGAGAACCGAGTTCAATTTCATTCTTCCCCGAAAGCAGCTGCGTTATAATCGTAGGTATTACTGCTCTTGCAGACTGTCTTGGTCCATATGTGTTAAAGGGTCTCACAATCGTAATCGGCATGTTGAAGCTTTTATAAAAGGACTCCGCCAGCCGGTCAGCGCCTATCTTTGTAGCTGAATATGGGGATTGGCCTTGGTAAGGATGATCTTCATCAATCGGCACATACCTGGCCGTTCCATATACTTCAGATGTAGACGTGACCAAAACCCTTGATGTATTCAGTTCTCTCGCTGCCTGCAATATATTTAGAGTTCCTTTGATATTGGTGTCCACGTAGGTATCCGGTGAATGATAGCTGAAGGGGATCGCAATAAGCGCCGCTAAATGGAACACTTCATCTATCCCTTTCATAGCTTCTCTGACACCGTTAGGATCACGAATATCACCGGTAAAAACCTCAACTTCCTTTAAAACCTCTTTAGGCAGCGTATCGAGCCACCCCCAAGAATTGAACGAATTGTAGTAAGCAAAAGCGCGAACTTGCTTGCCCGCTTTCACCAATTCTTCCGTGAGGTGGCTCCCTATGAATCCGTCGGCACCCGTTACTAATATCCGCATATTGATCTCCCTCGTTATAAACAGCTCCGTAGCTCCTTCAGATTACTCCAGCCAGACCGGATTTTTAAGCTTCCATTCCCCATTACTGTCTTTTTCAAATAGATCGCGATTGTAGTGTCTGTCTACAATCTCCCAAAACCTACGGACGCTGTAGCCGGTGAGTCGGCAAAAATCATCAACAGACCGCCTGTCCAGCCTGTGGTCGCTCTCCTTTACAACATTTACAGCTTCATCCCTTGTGAGCAAACCATATCGTATGAATTTCGATGCATAGTCCGTAGCCGCCTGATGTCCAAATTTAGGATATTTCATCCATGAATGCACAATATAGCCGATCGTATCTATCTGGTCAAAATTCTCTGCGTGATGGGTTCGATCCCACTCATTGGATAAATCTTGAAATCCAAGCCTGCTCGCTAATTGATAGTTTTTGTAGCTGTTCCAACGCATAAAATAGCTTAAATAGATCGGATCAATCCCCGCCCCTGACAGCTCTTCTTTCGTCGGTGCAATGCAAAGGTAAAGGTCCTTCATTTCAATTTCTTCGTCTATCAATTCTTCCCACGGAATATCGGAAGCCACCCCATTGTTTATCTGATCCAATGCAGAGTAGGTCTCTTTTTTCTGGTTACCACCATACTCATAGTTGATGTTCTCGCCATATATTACAAGTGGAATCTTAAAATTTATTGCAGTTCGAATTGGAAACGTATAAATGAGGCGGTCGAGATACCATGTTGGCTTGCCATAATTCTCAAAGGTTTTACGCATGAGTTTTTTTTGTAACTTGAGATTTGGCTTAAGTTTGATCATCTCACATCCGAATTGCTCCGATATATTATTGATATTGTGTGCACCTGCTTGCGTCATTTCAAAATTATCTTCAACGGAGACAAGCAACGGATGCATCCCCATCAGTTCTTTCATAACATAGGTCTGAAAATGACTGTCCTTGCCGCCGCTCACCGCAATAATACAATCCGGTCCATCACCGTTCATTCCACGGTACTTTTTACATAACGTCTCCAGCTCTTGGTAGCGCTGATCCCAGTTAATATCATTCTTCTGTTCTTCTGAGACGCACGCCTGGCAAATGCCGTCTTCGTTGAAATGGATCCCTGGCCGCGTGTCCGGCATTACACATTTTTTACAGTACCGCATAACGTGTCCTCCTCGGTTGTAATATCGTCTTAAAACGCCAGTATTTCCTTGAACTCCTCGGCAAAAATGTATTTTGAGAGGGTTTCCATTATATAAAAATCATCTTCCGAATCAATATCCAGCACATAGGTGTCCGTCATTTTAATAACACCGCATACTCCTTCAAAAAAAGACCGTTTAAACCTCAGCAGTGAGCTTCTCCGGTACACATATATGCTGGCGTTCATATCAAAAACAGCTGGTGCCTCTTGCCTGGATTCATATTCCGATGGACAGATAAGAGAAACCCCAGAATTCGTTTGCTGCACCATGTTGAAGTATGGGTTCCGCCGCGCCTCTGTAACAGAAAAAACCGTATCAAGCCCTGGGTTATCCTTTATGAGCATATACGCAGCTAAAATATCTTCTTTTTTTCTCAGTGGCGATGTGATATCCAAATCAATAACACAATCATAGCTCAGATTTTGCTGTTGCTCCATCTTAACCAGCGTGTCTATAATAACTGCAGTTTTCGACACCCTGTCCCCTGCAAGCCTTTCCTCTCGGAAAACCGAAAACACCTTTTTCCCATCTGCATATGAAAGCAGTTCTGTGCTGTCGGAGTTGATAACAATGTCTGTTTGAATTCCCGTTGCCATCTCTGTAAACAACGTTGCCGCCCTCAGTGTATATTCAATCAGCGGCTTTCCAAGAAACACTTTGTGGTTTTTTCCCTTAAGCCCCTTCGATCCTGCTCTGCCACATATGGTGATAAGTATTCTCACTGCTCCCTGCCCTCCGCAACTTTAAGTACTTCCAGCGCATGTTCAATAGAGTTAATATTGGCCCTCTTTCCCTGAAGCAAATCAAAAAAATATGCCATTTCCTTCTGGTATATGCTACACTCCGGCATTCGAACAGAGCCTCCGTTCACGCGCAGAGTGCTATTCAAAAAGTCTCCTTCAATGGTTTTTGATTCTGTTATGATTTCAAACCTCCGAATCGTCTCCCGACCAAAGTAGTCCAGATGCACTTCAGCAACCCCCTGCGGGTATCGCCCTATATAGACTGCAATATCATCTGTATCAATTTCGAGTCCAGACAATTTGCCGCTAAATGAATGCACCTCTTCCGGGAATCCCATTAAGGCGATCAGATAATCCCATTCATGAATCAAATCCAGCCGTACACCACCGCCTTCGTCCTTATGTGCTGAGTATACACGCCTATAATCTGTACCCTTTCTCCAATGCGGAAGGTAGCTGGAAGTTATCGCCCTGGCAGATAGAATCTGTTCATTTCCCAGGCTTTCGATTAAACCTTCATACACGGAATGAAACCTCAATGGAGCCGCCACATAGAACAATTTTTCCGAGGCGGTTTTCATAAACGCCAAATCTACAAGTGCAGTATGAAATACTGGCTTTTCAATAAAGAATGCCTGTCCCTGACCAATGAATCTTCTAAGTGAACTATAGTGGTTTACCGTTGGGTTACAAATGAACACCGCATCATAGTAATCCTTAACTTGATCTGCATCCGTATAGACATGTGTCACTTCCCGTTCGTAACCCGCCATATCTGCCGGTTGTCGCTTAAGTATATGGACTTCCAAATCCGTTTTTTTAGATTCGCACAGCAAGCGCAAATTTTCGAAGTGCTTCTTTCCGACAGAACCCATTCCGATGAACAATGCTTTCATATCATGCCTCTCAGTGATTCAAACCGGCCGCATATTCCTTGCACAACGTTGGTTTTATATGGTATACAAGCGCATCTGCCATCCGAACCAGATCCTTTGACTCCATTTCATTAAAAAGCATCAGCATCAGCTTGTTTTTTTTCTCCGTAGCATCTGCACCTGTTCCGAATTTCACATCAAATTCAGCAGAGAACGCCGTGCAAATCTCATAAAACACCTTCATCAGTTCATCGGGCATCTTGTGGTATATGTCGAGCGCATAGTCATCAATTTTTCTGCAGGTATCACTCATTGGGGGTCCTTTCTTCATTGCGCAGGTTGTTGCTATATGTTTCCAGCGATTCGATGTATAAATCCAATGATTCAATTATTTTCTCTGCCACAGGTACCATTCCTTTATAGAACCGCCGTGTGCTTACCACGAGCTTTTGCTCTGCTTCTGTATCCAGCATTATGGGGTACGAGTGGATTTCTGTGTAATATGCAATCCATATTGGCTGAATAATGAATCGAAGCGCCTTATGCTCCGCTAGGAATTCGTCAAATCGGGTTCTGCATGTCAGCAGTACTTCCACGCGCCCCTTTTCTTTCTTTTCTGGGATTTCCTCAAGGCTTTTCTTCATCATTTCAGACAGCGAAAAGAAGTCTCGCCGCATTTGATTGAAGTACTCAATGGCGGACATCGTCAAGATTCTTGCGTTTTGAGGCTTTTGATTTTTGTATGCTTCATATACCCGCGTAAGAACATCCTTTTCTACAACACTGTCTTTAAGACTTTCCAACACTTCTGAAAGTGGTCTGTGCGACATCCCCTCGATCAAAGCGCCTCCCTCAGAAGCGTTTATAAAGCGGGTACCGTCTGTATTGAGCATAACTTTGTTTTCCAGCCACACCCTGGCGTGCATGAAATTATCAAGGGTTTCAAGGTACTCACCATTCTGTCCGCGCACCCGCGTCGTCAGGGTTCGGTATTCTTCAATTACATCCTCTGTAAAAAATGTGCCTATACCTTCAGCATGGGTTTTTCCGTCAGTATACGCCAAGTCGACACCTACGAAAATCAACGGATCACATCCGAGTGCTTCCGCGCACGCAAACTGAACACAGGCGACATTTCCTCCTATGTCAATGCTTTCAAATCCAAGAACCCGGTTGATATCGTTAAAGAAACCATCGCCAACCCGTCCGGTAAATATTTTGCGTGTGAATTTCTCCAATGTCTCACCGCGGACAATGCTGGGGCCCATAAAAACAACATCATCCCGCGTCGGAATATTATCAAAAAATTTAGTTGTGAGCTCCACGCGTTCAACCGATGACACTACATGCGGCACAATACCGTGGTTAAGCAGTTTTTCATAAGACGCATCGGCACAAAATATGATTACCTTTTCCTGCATTGCTTTGATGACATCGAGGTTCTTGTCCAGCGACGGCCCTGCCCCAACAATCAGCGCAGGAAGTCCCTGCAATGCTTTTTTATACTGCTGAATAGGCTGACCCTGCATCAGATGAGGCCATGTATTGGTGAAGTTGTCCATGCCATGCAACGTATCCTCAACATCATTGCCATAACTTGATATTATAGTATTCAAGCGTTCAAACAATGCACCTGCAATCTTTGTGTACGAATGAGGGTGTACACATTTGAAATACGGCATCGAAAGAAAGACTGTATTTTTCAAATTGTATATTTTCATCATATCTCTAAAGACCCCGTCAAGGGTTGATATAATCTCCTTTTCAGAGCCCAATAATGTAACTACACGTTTGTCGGATATCAGTTCATGCGCATCTGCTTCCGTAATATCCCACAGGAGGCGATGGTCTTGTGCAATCTCAATCAGAGTCATTGTCGAAAAGCTGGACATTTTTTTGCGGATCGCACGAATAAGCCCGCTGTACTGTACGCCAAAAACAATGTAATTGTTGTGTCGATTAAATTCTATCGAATCCAGCACCCTCTCGATTTCCGCCTCTTCATTGATGCTGTGATATCGAAACGGTACCGCTCCATCAGCAGAAACAGAGGCCGGTGTAATGTTCCATTGCCTTGATTCATTTCTAATAAGTTCTACCATGCCTGTCTCCATTCGATATTTTGTAAAAAAGCCAGGGCGGATGCCCTGGCTTTTGTTTAAGCTGCTACTAACGGAGAAGCTGCAACACTCCCTGCGGCGCTTGGTTGGCCTGAGCAAGCATTGCCTGGGCAGCCTGCTGAAGAATGTTGGTTTTTGTAAAGTTCATCATTTCTTTCGCCATATCTACATCTCGAATACGGCTTTCGGACGCCTGCAGGTTTTCTGCAGATGTATCGAGGTTTTTGATGGTGTGTTCCAAACGGTTCTGAACAGCACCAAGGGATGCACGTTGGTGAGATACTTGGGTAAGAGCATTGTTGACTGTTTCAATAGCCGTTGCTCCGCCCCATTTGCTGCTAATGTCAACTGTATTTACGCCAAGAGCTGCAGAACGCATATCGTCCATGGAGATGAACAGGCTTTGGCCCGTATTGGCACCGATCTGACCCATGATGGAATTGCTCAAATCGCTTTCTGCTGACAGCGACTTCTTAAATGTGAATGTAATACTGTCACCAACCGCCATTGCTGTCAATCCTGAAACATTCAGCGCGTTGGCAGATGTCAGAACTGTGTTTGCGAAGGTCAGTGTGGCTGAAGCAATAGTAACAAGCGATGTGTCTGAGCCTGCAAGTTCATTACCGCTTTTACCGATAATTTTGAAATCTGCGGCGGCAAAAGCTGTATCCGTGCCGCCTGTACGTACCACAATGAATGCCCCGTTGTAGTCAGTATTGTCGCCTGCTGCAACAATCGCACTTGCCAATTCGGTAGCGCTTATTACAACGGTTGAGTTGTTGTTAAGTGCCAGTGATCCATCAATGGCCGCACGTACACCTTTTGCTGATCCATCCAAAAGTTTCTTGGTGTTGAATTCAGTCGTGTTGCCGATACGGTCCAACTCAGCTTTAAGTTGAGTAACCTCACCTTGAAGCTCAACACGGTCTGCATCGGTGTTGGTATCACTGGCGGATTGAACTGCCAGCTCACGCATACGTTGCAGAATGCTGTGGGACTCGCTCAGTGCACCCTCAGCTGTTTGTACCAGCGAAATAGCATCTTGGGAGTTTCGGCTCGCCTGATTAAGACCTTTAATCTGCGCTCTCATTTTTTCAGAGATTGCCAGACCGGCAGCGTCATCGCCCGCACGGTTGATTCTGAGACCGGAAGACAGTTTTTCAATGGATTTGGAGCCTTCACCTGCGTTGATTCCCAGTTGACGGTGAGTATTCATTGCCATCAGGTTGTTATTAATTCTCATAATTCGTTCCTCCTTGAGTTTTTAAGTTGTCTGCATCCATGCATAGGCTCCGGAAACCAGATCGGCCGCTCGAGAAACCGGAGTCTCTATACATATTATCGGTGCCTGTTCAGATTACTTTAGAGATGTTTGAAATTATTTTTAAAATTTTTAGGAAAGATGAAACAGCTTGGTAGACAGTCGATTCTCCGTCATAAAACAAACCCATACTTACAATTTAGTATACTTTTCATCCACCTTGTATTTCACGTTGTCCTGTATCAACTGCATCCCTTTGTGGTTTTTTCCGTTAATGATGATGGGGCTCAATAGATTGAAGGTCATGTCCTCTACCTTGTCTTGTATCTTAACGACGGAATAGACAGCTACATCACCGGGTTCTCTAATTTCGAGATTCTTTAAAGCCTCCTCCGGTATTTCAACTTCATAGGTCGGCCTAAGGAAGAAGGGAATGGCAACAACCAGGGCCAGATCTGGATTCTTTGTTGCCTGTAACCACATGAACGGCACTGGATCTTCGGTGTCATAATTGTTTACCAGTAGGAATTCCTTTTCTTCCTCAAAACCGGGTAAGCCTTCATCAAATGTGATGACCTTCTCTTTTGAAACCTCAATCTCTCCAAAATTTGTTGTGTTGATAATCATTGTTCATTCACCTCCGAATTTTTTCGACCGCTCTTCCTATCCGTTGTCGTCATCCGTCGGGCGGCCGTATGTATTTATGCAGTTTACCTTTCGCTAGTTACCCTTTTTTTAAAAGAATAACCAAAATTCTATATGCTGAGTGATTTTCCATTGTCTCACACCGTGATGCGTACTAATAGGCAAATTGATTTCATCAAATCTGATTTTGATGTACAATATATCTGAAATCAACCTCCGGAGGACACATGGCAAACTTATTTCGTCACAGCATTTCCGCCCCAACAGACCCTGAAACGGATATTACAACACGAGATAAATTAGATTACAATGTATTTCTCCCATCATCATTCGATTCCGGCAAACCATATGGACTGGTATTCTCCATAGCCGGCTATGGAGATCATTCCGATTCCGATTACCAAAGGGAAAAACTGTGCCCCTATCTGGCAGACAAGCATAATTTGATTGTGGTCGGAGTCCGGTATCATAACGATATGCGCTTGCGTTTGGAAACCCTCACTGCAAACATTCCTCTAATCTGCCGCTGGTACGGTCTTGGAGCAAATCATTTCTCCGGCCTTGATGCAAGCCAATTCCTTGAATCGCTTTTTTCAATACTTTTTTCCCGGAACCTTTTCTCACTGGACCAACGCTTGGCACTGACCCAAGAAGCCTACCATCAGTATTCCTCTTTCGGCTTTCTGCCTGCCATAGATCATCTTACAGTGCTCGGAAAAATGCTCCAAGACTACTCCATCGACCGCTCAAAGATATACGCTTTTGGCAGCTCTTATGGTGGATATATTGCCTCACTAATGTCGAAATACGCACCAAACACCTTTGCAATGATAATTGACAACAGCGGCTTCAGCCGAATTCAGAATGCTGAGGTATTCGGAAACAAAGCCGGCGAGATATCCGGTTCCTTTCCCAAAATCATTGATGGAAAAAGGTATGAAATCCCCTTTTCAGCAGGAACAATCTGGAGTACAAACGAGGAGTCCAAATACTATTTTTCTGACAACCACCGACGGATACGGAGTCTGATGATTGACTCCCACTGGGAAAATTCCCAAACCTGCTATTATTTTTATCATGTAGAAAATGATACAATTGCTCCAACTGATGAAAAGATGAAAGCGTTTGAAATTATTTCCAAACACAGGCTCTGCCACATGAAAATAATCACCGAAAACGACATCGATGGGGTCCTGTTCAAAGATACGACACATGCTATGGGTGCTTCGCTGCGGAAATTATTTGACCATTCTTACGAACATTTTCAAAATATACTTCGCGAAAAAAAACCATATTCCGACTTTGATCTAACATCTTCCGTTCAATTTTCCTGTTCTGACAGGGTCTATCACTTTAATTATTCACCCTATGATATTCATGTATCCATTCGTCCCATCCTGTAAATTTAAATGTCTACTTGACACAACAAAAATCCTGCTGAATGAGTCGTATCTCCAACTCGTCTAGCAGGATTTTGCATTATTTCGGACTCGCGTTTACTCTGGCTTTTCTTTCGAATGATGCTTTAGATTTCGAAGCAAATCCATGTCTTTGGCAGATTTGGCTGCACTCCTGTTTTCTTCCTGAATTTTTTCATAGACTTCTTTCCTGTGAATTTCATAGCTTTGTGGGGCTACAATACCCAGCCTCACGCGATTTTCTTCGATGCTGATTATCTTCAATTCAATTTCCCCGTTTATCACAATGCTTTCATCAAGCTTTCTAGATAGGATAAGCATTATCGATCTCCATCCTTTTCAAAAATCTTGAATTTATATGGGTACTCCTCATTGAGAATGGCCTGTCTCCCCTGCTTATTTCGGACATTCAGAATTATAGGAGACTTCAGATTAGTTGTTGTTTCCTTCACTTCCTCTGGTACAACCACCATTGTATATACAAGCGTCTCCTCTATCCCTTTTATTTCAAGTGCCGCTGTCGTCGCTTCATTCAACTGGAAATCATAATCTTCTTTGAAAAGAAATGGATTCGTAACTATAAAAACAGCCTTTTCATCATCCAACGGCTGCATCCACAGAAATGGAAACTCAGCCGTAATGGCTCCTATAAACACATAGCGCTTGCTGTCCGGAAATCCGTAAAGCCCCTCTTCAAAAATGTAAATTTCACTCTCATCCACTTCCACTTCACCAAGATAATCGGTTTTTAAAATCACAATTGAACCTCCTGTTAATCTGTAGCGTCACTACAGGTAAGGTGAAACGCCCTTAATGAATTCAGAACAACCTACACAACACAACTTCAATATCCGTTTTCAGCCTTTAACATCCACAAATTGTGTTTCAATGCTCGACCTCTGTTTAAGGTAAATCTCCACCGCACCCTTAGTATATCGCAAACGAACGGGTTGTGACACCGTATTGTTGGTGACTCGTCCTTCTGTAACCTTAATGTCAATTGTCCCCTCAATAACATCAATCTTAGGACGCGAAGTGGGGATCGTTCCCATGTTAAATTCTTTATCAAATTGTTCAAATGCATTATAATACCCCTGATCGGCAATGGCATCCGTTGCATTTGGCAAATTAGCCATTTGATTCCCCTGATCGACGATCCGACCTATACTGCTCAGCATAGCACCTTTTGACAGACTCACCATCTCAGCTGCAAGATCTGCAATTCCTTTTAACCCCGCCTCGGAAAAACACTGACTTTGATCAATTGTGATTTGAGGTAGGGTGGACTCGATATTAATCTTAGCCTGTGTTACAGACATATCTAGAGTATACCCCGGGTTCTGAGCCTCAAGCCGCGCAGGCGTGCGGTTTACCCCTATTTGTGGCCACGTATGATTCACTTGAAGCTGTAGCACGAGGATCACCACCCAAGGACTCTTTTGCCGTTTTTAGGTACTGCTTACGGTTGCAGGCTCTTCGGATATAACCAAACCATCTTGATCATCTCAAAAAATCAATCAAACTTGGTTGTATAACCTTGCTTCCAGTCGAAAGTGCTGCTTTGTATACATTTTCTGCATTCTTTAGATACATGATTACACCTGCCATATCTGCATCCTGCACGTTGGAAAGCATGGTCGTGAAGCTGATTGTATTATCCGAGATCCGATTGGCAACCAGCTCCATGCGGTTGACTCTGGCACCGATATCTGCACGCACCGCCAGCAGTTGATTCAGATGTGCATCCACCTTACCAATAAAACCTCCAATCGGAGGAGCACCCGGCAGGCCATTCAGTCCAGCAAGAAATTCATTGATTTCAACGATCATCTGACTTTCTTTTGCCCGTATGTGATCTATGGAAATCTCCGGCACTTTGCCGTCAACAGTGATGTTCCCAGTGAAGCTGATCACCCCTCCGGCCTCCGCAACTGTAACAGCACCGGCTCCGAAGGCTCCATTCACGGCGTTTTGCAACGCCGTCCGATAGTCTGCCGGAGTAAGCAGCACCGGGGCAGGCGTTGTATCAATGGATATCCGTTGACGATTACCGTCCACGGTAAGATACAGCGGTGTGTTGATGAGCTCAGCTTGTGTCGCCGCCGGAATAGCGCCCGGAATGACCTTTGTAGTATCCGATAGAATAGCCGGTGTTCCAGCCACTCCTGCTGTTGATGTGGCGCTCCACCCCGCGCTGCCTTCTGTCAAGGTATGCACCCCAAAGGATTTGGACTTGATCACCAGCTCCCCTGATACATCGAAGAATATGTCCGCAACCTGAGATAGCGTCTGGGTTCCATCTGTTGACTGATTCAACGCATCGACCACCTTGGCCTTGAACGCATCCACGACCCCTTTATTGGTGATGTCGATCCCACTGCCGTCCAACCCTGCCGTAGGAACAACAAACGCAGGTGGTCCGTCAAATGTGATATTCAGCTGATTGGCGGGGAGCGTATAATTGATTGCAGGATTGAGCACGCCACGCAGCTCTGCTTTCGTGGATGCAGCTCCAGCAGTTGAACCCGTCGGCGGTATGGGACCCGTCGTGGAACCGGAAACCAAATACAATTCCGGCGAATAGGTTTGGGGTACATACCCGAAAACATCCAATCCATTGGTGGTTACGTCAATCTCTTGAGCGATGCTGACCTGATACTGCAGTTTCGGCCTGTTATCAATCTCATTTTGAGTGATATCAATATTATATGTGCCGTCTTCGTTAAATAACGGGATATCCGTTTGGTATCCGGTGAAACAATATCGGCCCGCAAAACTGGCGTTTCCGTTGGTTATAAGATGTTTTTTCATCTGTTCGATTTCAGCTGCGATTTTTTTGGTGTCATCAACGGTGTTGGTTCCGTTGGCCGCCTGAACCGCCAGCTCTCTCAGCCGTTGAAGCACAGTTCCTGTATCGGAGATAGAGCTTTCTGTAATCTCCATCCACGCCAGAGAATCCCCTGTGTTCTTTTCATATTGGTTCAATGCCGCAATATCTGACTTGAACTTGAGAATGCCGGAGGTGGCTACCGGGTCATCCGATGCACGGATAACCTGCTTCCCTGTGGCTAGCCGGTCCTGGTATTGACTCATCCGGTTCATATTCCGTGTAAGATTACTCATAAGAGTGCTGACCATCATGTTGTTTGTAATTCGCATGGAAACACATCCTTTACAGTTAACCGTTAAACATTATCGCCCTACGAGCCCTACTCGGTTTATCAGCTGATCCAGCATCTCATCAATGGTAGTCATCATGCGGGCACTGGCATTGTATGCGTGTTGAAATTTCATCATTTCTGACATTTCCTCATCCATGGATACTCCCATCACGCTGTCACGGGAGATCGTCACCTGTTCAATCAGGAACTCCTGATTCTCCTTGGCGCGAATCGCCTCCTGATTGTCAACTGCGAGGTTGGACACCAGGGACTTGACAAAATCGTCCGGGCTCCCCCAATCATAGAGGTAAATGTTGCTGCGTGATGAGGCCATAATCAGCGCGTTTGCCCCGCTGCCGGGCAGACCTGCAATGGTTGCAGACGCGGCAATCTTTGAAAGATCTCCTTCAATGTCCTTGCTGACGGTAATCGCAGTGGCTTTTATTCGGTCGGACAGCACATATTGACCGGTACTGCTGATGAATTTGATGGATTTATCTGCATATGCAGGATTGTTATCCAGTATTTTACCGATATTTTGAACAATTTTCTTTTGCTTCTCCGCTTCCTCAAGACCCGTGGTACCTGCCATTACGTCAGTCGTGACATCCAGAGCAGGCCCACCATTGAGCCCCTTGGTCAAAATCGCTGTTTCGTATTCTGCAGTAGTCTGGTTATTCACCGTGAAAAGGTTTATTCCCGTTGAGCCCTTAAGGCCGAATCCGCTTGACTGTATGCGGTTCAATTCAGAGGCTAGGGTATCTGTGAATTCGTTCAGCTTTTTAATATAGTAGGGGATCCCCTTATCCATGCCTTCGGTATTATCGCGCATGTCGCGAATGGCTTCCAGTGACCCGCCCACACCATTGAAGGTCGATCCACTCTCCCACGATATGTCATTGAGCTTCTCCGGATCATCCGGGTTCGCTTTAACGGTCCGCTCCGTCAGTTTGATCTGATCATACTCATAGTGGGCAACCAATGGATTTCCGGATACGTTAACGAAAAATCGACCCATATCATCTTCAAAATAGTTAATGTTGGTCAGCCCTGACAGCTTATCGAGAAGAAGATTCCGCTGGTCGCGAATATCGTTGGCCTTGCCCCCTTCAAGCTCCAGGGAATAGATGGTTCGATTCAGGGTTGCAATTTGCTTGGCATAACCATTGATCTCGTCAGTCACCGATTTCATTTCAAAGTTCAGGTCGCTCTGCATTTTAATGAGGGATGTGGCCATTTGATTCACGCTCTTTGCAAACGCGATTCCCCTTTGTCGAACCAGCGCCCGTGTGGTAAGGCTCTCCGGATTCTTGCTGAGCTCTTGAAGCGAACTGTAGAATTGATCCACAACCTTGCTGATACCGGACTCCGATGGCTCATTCAGGATGGCCTCTATGTTGGACAGCACATTCTCTTTTTTTGTCCATTCTCCAAAAAGAGTTGTCTCCCCCCTTAGCTTAAAATCCAAAAACTGGTCCCGTATCTGCTTGATGGCATTGGAGTCAACGCCGGTTCCCACCGTTCCGTTTGATCCCGGAAGAATATCCGGACGACTGGCCGTCGTGTCCAACCGCTGCCTGGAATACCCTTCTGTATTGGCGTTGGCAATATTATGAGCAGTGGCATTCAGGGCTCTTTGGCTGGCGAACAGACCGCTCCGTGCGATATTGAATCCGAAAAATGTTGAACTCATGAGGTGGCCTCCTTACGCCTTTGCGTCGAACAGGCTTGTTCGTCTCGGCTCGCCCTTCTCTGCAGCAGCCTCTGTGTAGACCCCTGAAACGCTGCCGATGCTGGAAATAAGATTCAGGTTGAAATCGACTACTTCCAGAGACTGCTTCAGCAGCTTTCCATTAAGCTCATTGGCGTTCTGAAGGGCCGTTACCGTTCCCTTGAGCTTGGACTGCAGCGACGAGATAACCAGTTGGTCTTTGGGGTCTAAAAGGGGCAACAGATCCCTTACGGTGGCCAGATCCATGACGCCTTTTTCCGCCGCCAGCTGTTCGGATGTCTGTGACCTTAGATTTTCAAGCTTTATAAGAATCCCGACGATTTCTGTCTCCCGTCGGGTGATATCTTCAAGTTCTCTTAGTTTGCCGTCTATGATGATCTGCTTTTTCTTCTCTGCCAGTTCAAGAACTTCTTCATAAATGGCCAGTTCCCGTTCCAGGATTCTTTCAAGCTGTTCACTGAGTTGGGACATGTTTTTTCTCCTTTGACTGAAAATATCCGGCAAACGACAACGATTAACGATTAGCGCATAACCACTCATCCTGATTAAGTGAACGGCCTCCGATAATCGTTAATCGCCCATTGTCGTTTGAATGCTACTTTCCCTTGATCATTTCCATAATCTTATCGGCCACCGCTTCAGAGGAGGGCTTGTATTGCCCGGATTCCATCTGACTTCTCAACTCATCAACCTTGTCCTGCCGAACATCGGGCAGTTCCTTAAATGCCTTCATGGCCGTTTGGAAATCCCTGGCCTGATCTGAAATCTCGATTTTATCTCTGGCCATGGCGGCCGGGCCGACCTTCTCCGTTCGTTCTATCTGTTTCTGATAGGTCTTCATCACCTGATTGACTTGCGGTGTTAAATTGACTTTCATATGACACACCCCCTTGTGACCGATTTCTTATTACTTATATCGGCCGAAAGGGGGTGTTAGTTAAGGCTGTTTAGTTTTTTAATGGGATTATTTCTTTAAAGTTTCCTGCTTGGTGTACATGCCCCGATTATTCACTGACGCAGTTGATTTTTTAAGGTTTTCAGCGGTTTTGCTGGCAGCGCTTCTGAGATCCCGGGACATTTCCTGCGTACATCCTTCACAATATCTCCCTGATTTAATGGGTTTTCCACACCGTTCACAGTCCAAAACCATGGAAAATTCGTCCTTCAGAATCAGCTTCCCCTGCCGAAGGAACTTGAGTATCTTTTCTTCTGTAACACCGGTACTTTCAGCTACTTCCGGAATATTTGAGTTGGGGTTATCGTATACATACTCGCGAACCACTTTAAAATCCTCTTCATCATTATCCAGGCATCGGGCGCAAAGCTTTCCTGCCCCCTCGGACTGGAACATCCGTCCGCATCTGCTGCAGTTTTTAATTGACATATGGAACCTCCATATCCTTGTATTGAAGGACGCTTCTCTGACTTTATTATACCATCTTGGCGAAATTCAAACCATATACCTTCGCTTAGCAAATCAAACACACCCTCATCCCGAAACGGATGCATAGGTGAAAACCGCCACAAACTCCACGCCTTGGCCCTGAAGCACTTTCGCACAGGCATTCAGGGTACTTCCCGTGGTAAGAACATCGTCGATAAGAAGCACCCTTCGGGGCAATCCTTCTGACAAAAGCGCAGGGTTTATCGAAAATGCTGACCTAACATTCATTTCTCTCTCTTGGCGGGTCAGTTTATTTTGTGGTTCCGTATCTTGGATTCGCTTTAAAAGTGGTACAACGGGGGGAATGCCATCGTATTTGGAAAGCTCCTGTGCCAATAGCTGAGCCTGGTTGTATCCCCTTTCTTTCAATCGGGTTTCGTGGATGGGGACCGGCACCAGACACTGGATATCCCATTCTCTGCACAGCCGCTGTACCCGCAGTACGGTCTGCGCGGCCATGCTATGGGCCAGCCAGGGTTTGGAATGATACTTCAGCCCATGGACAATCGTTTGTGCCGCATCATTATAGATATATCCCGACACGCCGGCTGAAAAACCCGGGGAATCCCCCAGGCAATGAGAGCAGAATCCCTTCAGGGCAAATGCCCCGACAAACCGGCCGCACCCTTTGCAGGCATAGTTCCCCACAGGGGCGAGCCCATCCGCGCACTCCGGACACAGATTCCACGGGAAGTCCTGTCCCAGCTCAATCTCGCACAGTCCGCATTTTATGTGGCGGGGGAAGAGGAGGTTGATTGCGAAATCGAATATTGCTCTGAATTTGTTCATCTCAGCACCCCGCTTTCTCCTTCCGTCAGCTTCGCTGCCACCTTCCTTAAGCAGACTGCCAAAATCTTCGATTTTGCGCAGGTCGCTAATGTCCGCAGGCTCACGCCTCTTCAAAAATTTATTTTTGCCAAGAGTTGTAGAGCAAAGGGCCGAGGCGGAAGGCGAAGACGCACTATTCCCTCCACTGCATAACCGCCGCCAGCCGCTCCTTCAGACCGGAGTAGCGGATCATGCTGGAGTTGTTTCCAATCATCCGCATCAGCCAGTATCTGTCTCCTGTAAGCACCACAAGCTTTCTCGCCCGGGTGACTGCGGTATAGAGAAGATTTCGGGTCATCAGGATAGGGGTCTGACCGGTGATGGGCATCACCACTGCAGAAAATTCACTTCCCTGACTTTTGTGAACGGTTATGGCATAGGCATGCATCAGCTCATCTGCCTGGGTGAAGTCGTAAAGTGCCAGCCGTTCTCCGTCGAACAGCACATGGATGGCCTGCTCCTGCTTGTTGATGCGCTGGATAATGCCGATATCCCCATTGAAAACCCCTTCTCCTTCCATACCGGAGCCTTGGGCGATCCAACCCTGGGTATAGTTGTTTTTAATCTGCATGACCTTGTCTCCCTCTCGGAAGATTCGGATACCGATCTGTTTTTCCTCTTTTGCTGTTGCCGGAGGGTTCAAAACCGCCTGCAGTTTTTCATTCAGGGCTTCCACCCCCACCGGTGACTGTTTCATGGGGGTGAGCACCTGGATATCTGAAAAAGGATCCAGGTTATAATACTCCGGCAGGCGCCGTGAAACAAGATCGATCACAGTTGCCTGGACAGAGGCTGTGTCCTTCCCTTCTATAAAGAAGAAATCTTTTTCCCGTTCATTCACCAGGGGGGCCTCCCCACGGTTGATCCGGTGAGCATTGAGTACGATGGCGCTCTCCCGGGCCTGCCGGAATATGTCGGTAAGACGGCAGGTGGGAATCACCTGGGATTCCAGCAGATCTCGGAGAACATTGCCGGACCCCACCGAGTGAAGCTGATCCGCATCCCCTACCAGAATCATTCGGCCCCCCTGGGGCATGGCCTTCAGCAGATTATACATCAGGAGCACGTCCACCATAGACATTTCGTCCACAATCAGCACGTCGATATCCAAGGGGTTGGATTCGTCCCGCTGAAATCCTCCTTCTTCCCCTTCCAGGGCCGGAGGGATATATTCCAAAAGCCGGTGCAGGGTCTTCGCCTCCCTGTCGGTTGTCTGGCTCATCCGCTTTGCCGCCCTTCCGGTGGGTGCAGCCAGTGCCACCCGGTGGGCTGAGCGCTCTAAAAGCTCAATGATAAAGCGCACCAGTGTGGTTTTTCCGGTACCGGGTCCACCGGTTATCAGTACGATGGGCTCATCCAGAGTCAGATGAATCGCCGCAATTTGTTCGGGAGCAAGCTCAAGGCCCATCCGCCCTTCGATCTCGGCAATGATACGCTTCCTGTCCATCAGGGGAAGGGGCTTGTGATCCTCCATCAGAGCGGTAATCCGGCGCACAATTCCGGCTTCTGCCATATAGAATGGCGTAAGATAAACCTGACTTGACTCCCCGTTTCTTTCTACGTGAACCGAGCCGTCCAGAATCATATCCACCAAGGCGGCTTCCAGTTGATCCGGCGAAAGCCCTAGGGTATCCGCCGCCTCGTTCATCAGCTTCTCCTGCGGATAACAGGTATGGCCCTCCCCTGACTGCCTTACCAGCACATGATGAATACCGCTCCTGAGCCGGAAAGGAGATTCCTTGCCAATTCCCAGCTTTTCTGCGATATGATCGGCCTGACGAAATCCGATTCCCTGAATCCATTCGGCCAGCTGATAGGGATTTTCTCGGACCATTTCAAGAGCCGAATCGCCAAACACCTTGTATATCTTCATTGCTGCCAACGTGGATATCTGAAGCTCCTGAAGCTCCATCATGATCTTCCGGTTCCTTCGTTGCTCTGACCACGACTCCATCAGCTTAGCCAGCTTTTTCTCGCCTATGCCGGAAACCCCCAGAAGCCTCTGCGGATTATAATCCATAATATCGAAGATATCCTCGCCAAAGGCCTGTACCATCCGGGTGGCCATGGAAGGGCCAATGCCTTCGATCAGTCCGGAGGAAAGATACGCAATGATCTGATGGGTACCGGTGGGCATGATGACCTCATAGCCCTCCATACGGAGCTGCTGTCCGTACTTGGCATGATGCCCCACGGTTCCCCATATTTTCAGGTTTTCGCCTTCCGGAAGCCGGGGAATATGGCCCACCACGGTTTCGAATCCGGAGTCCGTCTCCATCAGAAACACCGCATATCCGTTCTCGTCATTATAGTAGAGGTAGTCCGTAAGGATTCCCGTTCGTGTTTCTGCCATGTTAACCGCCTGTTTAAGCTGAGATAGGAACATTATAACATGGATGCGCGGCGACGAATTTGCTGTTTAGAAGTTATGGCCCGCAACTCATCATCTCCCTCTTGAGGGGGATGTCACAGAGTGACAGGGGGAGTGCTAACCATCAACTCCCACCGCCATCTTCGATGCCACCTCCCTCCTGAGGGAGGTCAGGATTTTGACATAAAAAAGAGAGATCCCACGTCACTCCATTACTCGCGATGACAAACTGATCTTGTCATTGCAAGCGTAGCGCGGCAATCTCTCCCTATACTCTTTATAAATTCAATTCATTCTTCAGCGCTCAGCGCATTACAGTCCTGCTTCTTTTCTAAGAATCTCAGCCTTATCGGTTTTCTCCCATGGGAGATCCAGATCTGTACGGCCAAAGTGTCCGTAAGCGGCGGTTTGTCGGTAGAGAGGGCGTCGGAGGCCAAGATCTCGGATAATGGCGGCTGGTCGGAGGTCAAAATGTTTTTTGACCAGATCCTGAATAATATCTTCATCCACCTTGGCGGTCCCAAAGGTTTCCACCAAAAGCGATACCGGATGAGCTACCCCGATGGCGTAAGCTACTTCAATCTCGCATTTTTCGGCCAAACCAGCAGCTACAATGTTTTTTGCCACATAGCGGGCGGCATAGGCAGCGGAGCGGTCTACTTTTGTGGGGTCCTTGCCGGAGAACGCGCCGCCGCCGTGACGTGCATATCCGCCGTAGGTATCCACAATGATTTTCCTACCGGTAAGACCGGTATCCCCTTGAGGCCCGCCGATAACAAAACGGCCGGTAGGGTTGATGAAGTATTTGGTGTTTTCATCCAACAGTTCCTTGGATACGATGGGCTTGATCACAAATTCCTTCAGATCACGCTCGATTTGTTCGTGAGAAACCTCAGGCGCGTGCTGTGTGGAAATAACGATGGCATCCACGCGAACCGGCTTATCATCCTGATACTCCACTGTGACCTGTGTCTTTCCGTCCGGGCGCAGATAGGGAAGGGTTTCATCCTTTCGCACTGCCGCCAGCTGCCGTGCCAGCTTGTGAGCTAGGGAAATAGGCATCGGCATCAGCTCTGGGGTTTCATTACAGGCAAAGCCGAACATCATGCCCTGATCCCCCGCGCCGATGGAATCGATCTCATCGTGGCTCTTTTCCTTGTGCTCCAGAGCTTCATCAACCCCAAGCGCGATATCCGCCGACTGCTCATCAATGGCGGTGAGCACTGCGCAGGTTTGGGCATCAAAGCCGTATTTTGCACGGGTGTACCCAATTTCACGAACCGTGTCCCGTACAACCTTGGGTATATCCACATAGCAGGTTGTGCTGATTTCTCCCGCTACCAGTACCATTCCGGTGGTAACGGTGGTTTCGCATGCCACACGGGCCGTTTCATCCTGAGAAAGGATTGCGTCCATAATGGCATCTGAAATCTGGTCGCACATTTTATCGGGATGGCCTTCTGTAACCGACTCTGACGTAAACAGTCTCTTTTTCATAATCATCCTCCGTTTTTTTTAGAAATAATTAAAACCTCTTCGAAAGAAGAGGTTTTGTTGTTTAAAAGATACCTCATCTCTCAGAATTGAATCTGTAGGACTTGGCACCGTATTCTTTCAAACCGGTTGCCGGACTTCATCGGGCCTATTCCCTCAGTCGCTCTTTATAAGGTGGTGTTGCTATTCAGTTGACAGAAAATATTATAGCATATGTAAACCCAATTCGTCAATTTTCAATTTGCAATGACAATTAGAGCCGTATTGACCGGGGCAGATACAACCCTTTCATGAGAATCATCCCATCAGAAGAATCATCACCGGCAGCGTAAGGATAGAAAGCAGGGTGGATACGAAAATCACCTTTGATCCCAGTTGGTAGTCATTGTCGTAGACCGCCGCCAGGATTGCCGTGTTGGCTGCAGCCGGCATCGCCGTGCTGATGAATGCAACGGTGAGAAGATCCCCCGTAATATGAAAAAACCTGAATCCAAGGAGCACCGCTAAGGGAAGCAGAAGAAGGCGCATGGCCGATACCAGATAGACAGGGACATCACTTATGGTCTCCTTGATGCTGACATCTGCCAGGATGAAGCCGATGAACATCATGGAAAGCGGGGTGGTGGTGTCGCCGATCATTTTGATGGTGGTCGAAAGCGCCGCCGGCAGCTCAATGGAAAACAGAAACAGAATAAAGCCCACTGCCAGGGCAATCAGGTTGGGATTTACCACTCTTTTCAGCTGATTCAATAACCCGTTTTCCACCTCTGACCCCCTGCCCTCAACGGGATTCCGTGTCATGAGGTGCACCCCGAAGGTCCAGACCAGAAGCGTGAACGCTAGGTTGTATATGGCTGTATAGAATACCCCGCGCTCTCCCATAACGGCATTGATTACCGGATAACCCATGTAGCCCACATTGGAGAACACCAGAACATACTGAAAGATATCCCGCCTGTTCCCCTTGGCGCCGATCAATCGAGTGAGGGGATAGGACAACAGAATAATGCACGTATAGATGACAAAGGCCGCTATCACCATCTGTCCGCTTTTCATCAGAACTTCCGGTGAAAATTGGAAGTTCATGGAGCTGATGATCATTGCCGGCAACGCAACATTCATGACCAGACTGGAGATCTCTCTGTGAATTTGTTCTGTTACCACATTAAGCTTTTTAACGATGTAACCTGCCACAATCAGCAGGAACAGGGTGAACACCTGATTTAACGCTACCATTCAATGCTCCATTTCTATTGCTGATAATCCTCCCAGAACTCTTGGAAATCCAGATAATCGCTGCTGATGAAATCGTACAGAATTGGGTTCTCCGAAATATGCTCCGCTTCATACTGAAGCAATGCTGTCATTTCTGAGAGCTCCAGCTCGATCTGTGCCTCCCGAAGAAATCGGGGATCCAGAGCGCAGACCACAAGCTGATCATCCGACAGATAATAGTAGCACTGAACATCCTCATTGAGATAATATTCGTCGCTCTGCACGTGTTTGTTGTGTGTTTTGAAATAGCTGTAAAGCAAGCCTTCTTCGTAAACCGTGATCATGGCATCCGGCTTGTAGAGGTCAAAAAACAGTCGGACCCTGTCCGGATCAAGGACTGTGTAAATTCCCAGATATTCCTTGCGGCGAAGCATAAAGGCCGCCTCTACTTCTGAAACCTTAAAGGCGCTCTGAACCGACATGGAAAAAATCCTGCGTTGCCCCGATTCCTCAAACACCCCAATTTCACAGGCTGCAATTCTATATTCCTTTTCATTATCCGACAGGGCTTCTGCCTGATAATAGCGAACGCCCCCGGCGTCCCGGAGAAACTGTATCCGATTTCGGACCATAACCCCAGGCCATTCACTGAGTGTCTGAATAACCGCCCCGCTTCGTGAAAGAAACTGGGCACCTGCGGCATCACCGGCCCATAACCGCATGAGGTAATAGTTGATCAACTCGGTGTCGGAAATCAGTTCCGGGGTCATTTTAAGCCAAAGCTCGTGAATATCCCTGCTTTCCAGCTGCGACTGAGCTTTTAAAAATGAAAAAAAGCTGTCCATACCTTCCGGCAAGGGTTCAGAAAAACTGAGATTAAGTGCATACGCCTCCCGAATCAACCATGCCATTTCCTCAGAGGATATCTCAACCAGCTCTCCTCCCAGCCCCCCGGTCATTTTCCGCGTTATCCGATCAAGGGTTTCCGGATTCATGGACTCAATCCGCTCATAAGCATCTATCCCGAACTCCTCAAAATCCAAATGGAAAAAATGTGCAACTGCCGTTCCGGACGATGTAAGCTCCAGCGCCTTAACGGCAACAACGCCCATCAACCGGGTGTTGGTAGCGTAGGCAACGCTGAACTGAGGGGTATAGCTCTCCCTCACACCTTTGCCTCCCTGTATGACCGTTAAATGTTTATGCTCCATCATCTCAATGCTCCTTATTGGTGGCTGAATCCTTGCATAAAGTACTGAAAAACCCAGGGGAGAAACTCATCTTTTCGTGTTTTTAGATAAACAGGATTTTGTCTCATATGCTTTGTAATGGCCTCCACAATAGCACCTGGCACAGGAAACTCACCCGTCATACTAATGTGACTCACCGCTTCAATGAAGCGGTTGATCTCAATAATCTGAAGCCGCTCGGTATTGTTCAGCTTCGCCATGGACTCATATAATCTCAGCAGCAGCCCGTCGTAATCCTCCCCTGACGGAGCCTCCGTTACCGCTCCCAACACAGGAAGCAGCATCTCGAATAGAAATCGCTGGCAGTCCATCCCCTCTGCGCCCATCCAGCTGCGCACCGGAGCCAGGTCTGTCTCGGTAAGGCGGAGCAGCATCTCCAGTGCCCAGCCTTTTTCAAGCTTCCCGTCCAGATAGTATAGCGATCCCCCATAGCCATGAAAAGCACGCAGGGTATCATAATAACCCAGCTTCATATTCCTTCGTATTTTTTCCGGCTTGAACTCCAGAAGCCTCCCGATGTCCTCTGAGGGAGTAATCCACGTAATGTTGATCCCATCATCTTTAATCGGTTGGCGGATGCCCACCGATTTCAGCTCCACCGCCACCATATCCCGAATGCCCTTTTGAGCCATGAGATTGATGGGCAGATTGTCGTAAAAGCCACCGTCGATATATAGCTTCCCGTTGAGACGGCTAAGCTTGAAGACCGGCAAATTTGAGCTGGCCATCAGATAATCCACCAACTGCCCCCCCGGAATGTCCGCGACGAAAAGCTCCCTGGGTCTGAAATCTGTAAGAGAGACCGTGACCATGCCAAAATCCGCTTTGGATCTGCGTACCCGACCCTCATCAATCAGTTGGGAGAGTAGTCCCTTCAGAGGCGAAATGTCCAAGCCTCCAGAGGCGAGCACCGAAGCGGCATACCGGGCAATGGACTCCACATCGTCCATTCCGATATCCATACCTGCCAGCTTCTCAATTGCTTTGGGGTCCCCCTGAATCACCTGCTCTGGTCGCAGATTGTACCACATGTCGTAGGCCTTTTCGTAGTCCCCTTGGGCAATAAGCGCTCCGTTCAGGGCCCCGACGGAGGTCCCTGTAATCGCATCAAATTCAATCCCAAGCTGTCGGAAGGCTTCCCAAGCGCCTATTTGATAGGCCCCTTTAGCCCCTCCGCCTTCAAGAACAAGGCCCAGCATTACTGCTCCACCATTCCAAATGTCAGCACCCCACTGCAGACAACCTGATCACCCACGTAAGCAGAGGCGTTACATTTACATATACCTCGACGTATGGTGATGATTTCTATTTCCAGACGCAGGGTATCTCCCGGCACCACCATTCGCTTAAAGCGCACCTCATCAATGCCGGCATACACTCCCAGCTTTCCTTTATTTTCCGGAAGTGAAAGCATGGCGACTGCACACACCTGAGCCAATGCTTCCAGTGTCAGCACCCCTGGGAAAACAGGATTTCCAGGAAAGTGACCTGTAAATTGCGGTTCATTGACGGTGACATTCTTTATGCCTACTGCCCGTTTGCCGGGCTCCAGCTCCAAAATTTGATCGACAAGAAGGAATGGATAGCGATGGGGGATGATCTCCATGATCTCTTTTGCTGATAGCATATGTAATCTCCTTAAAACAAACCGTTTCTATTTATTATATCATACCGGAACCTTGGAGGTGGATGCGCGATTTGAAGCGTCATCTTTCTCAATGGCTGCTGGGCACGATGAGGAACGTGAGCTTTCGCAAAAACATAAAAAAACAGGGAGAGTTTGCCGGAACGGCGATCTCTCCCTTGCATTTCATATTATCCATGCACATCATTTTCACCAGTACCTGAAAGAAACCTAACCCTTTAAATCCAGACTAGGTACATCTTCCGCCCCATCCTTAGGACCGTACTTCTTCTGAAGCTGATTGAACAGCATGTCTGCAATACCCATGCCGTTGGCTCCGGCTACCTTCTTGGAAAGCTCTTCATCCAGCATTCCTTCGAATATGGACTGTGCCTGAGATTTTTCAAGCAGCGCATCCTCCGGAGCCGTGCTGCGCATGTTCTTGAAAATCATCTGAACGAATATGGATTCAAAATCCTGGCAGGCTTTTTTCAGCGCCGTCTGATCTCCGCTTTCAGCGGCTTTTTTCAATGCCGCCTCGAAGGCGCCCATTTGTACTTTTTCCTTCGCCGCCGCTGCACCTGCGGTGCTGGGCGTTGAGCCGATTCCGTTAATTTCCATGTAAGTTCCTCATAATCGTGCTACGGGCGAGACGCCGTCGCTTATCTTATCGCTTAAGATTGTTTGCCAGCTCCAGCATGGAATCCGCGGTCTGAATGGTCTTGGAGTTTATCTCATACGCCCTTTGAGCAGTGATCAGTTTAATCATCTCGTCGACCACCTGAACATTGGAGGATTCGAGGAAGCCTTGAGTCAACGTTCCATTGGTGCCCTCCGTATTTTCAACCGCTTCCCCGGAGGCTGCCGTCGCCTTGTAGAGATTGTCCCCAATGCTCTCCATTCCAGCTGCGTTAGGGAACCTTACAATCCGCATGGTATCCACTTCTTCAGGGGTTTCTACATCCCCTCGGGTAACAGAGATAAGGCCGTTTTTATTAAAAATCACTTTCTTGACGTTGTCCCCCAGATCGATATCCCCGCCGTCACCCTGCAAGAACCGTCCATCTGCATTGACCAGCTTGGTGTTTTCGCCATCTACACTTAGCTTGAATGCGCCATTTTTTGTGTAAAATTCTTTATCGTTTTCGCCGCGCACAACAAAGAATCCTTCTCCTGTTATGGCCACGTCCAAATCATTGTTGGTCTGCTCAAAGCTACCCTGCCCAAAGCTTCTGACAATCGCAGAGGGGGTCACCCCATGGCCTACCTCCAGATTCACCGGACGGCCTGTTCCTTCGCTGAAATCATTGGGGCGAAGCTGCTCATAAAGCAAATCCTTGAATTCAATCCGCTGAAGCTTGTAACCCGAGGTGTTGACATTGGCCAGGTTGTTGGAAATAGTGTCAATGTATAATTGCTGTGATTTCATCCCTGATGCTGCTGAATAAAGTGCTCTCATGGCGGGCCTCCTAGATTCTTCCTACTTCGTTGACTGCTTTGCCGATGGACTCATCATATGCCCGTACCAACCGTTGATTGGATTCATATCCTCTGTAGAGCGTCATCATCTCAACCATTTCCTTAACCGGATCCACATTGGAATTCTCCAGATGGCCTTGAACAAGAGTCCCTTCAAATTCCAGTTCCTTCGGTTCAAGCCCTTTGGCAAAGGTATAAAGCCCCTCTCCTGTTTTCCGTAAATCCCGGTTGTTTTCAAATGCCGCCATCTTGAATTTATTTGCCAGCTGGCCGTCCACAAGGATCTCACCGGCATCATTCACCGCAACAGCCGTGCCCTCTATGACAATAGGCCCCTCCGTACCGATGACCGGATACCCTTCCGTTGTAACCAGCGCTTTCTCACTGTTTAAAACAAAGCTTCCGTCCCGTGTATAGCGTGTGCCCGAAGGCGTTTCAATGGTGAAAAAGCCCTTGCCTTTAATCGCAAAATTCAGTTGGTTATCCGTAGTTTCCAGATCTCCCTGGGTAAAATCGGTTTCGATGCTCTCCACTTTGATTCCGCCGTTCATGGTCCCGATAACATGGGGCAGCGGCTGGAACACCAGTTTGTCCAGTGCTTTCCCATCCTCCAGAATGTTTCCGCTCTCATCCACTTCAATCGTACCGGATCCCGCTGTTATCGGTCCTTTGGTTCCCAGGATCGGATATCCGTAGGTGGCGTCGGGTTTCCCTGCGTCTGTCATCCGGTAGGTCTTCAGCTGTCCGTCTTCGGCCTTGGTGAAGCTGACTTCTTTGCTATAGCTGACACCCGCCGGCGTCTGAACTCTGAAATAACCGCCATCTGCTTTAACAGTGTAGGTCCCGTTGGCTTCTGTAACGGTTGCCTTGCTGAATGGTTGGCTTCCGCTGTTCGGAAAGGTGCCGTTCACCTTGGAAACCAGGGCATCCTCAAAGGATTCGTATAGAACCAGATCCTTCTTGTATCCCGTGGTATTCACATTGGCTATGTTGTTGCTGACAACATCCAGTTTATTTGTATTGGAAACCAGGGCAGACCCGGCGGCGTAAAATCCTCTGAACATAAGTAACCTCCCAAAACGTTCTGGTTATAGTATCGGCGGGTTACTGCCTTTACTTTAGGCGGTTGGCGAAAAAGTAGCAATACCGTTAAGACACCTTCTCGCAGATGGGCCCAGATTAAGGGATAAAGGATAATGGGGTTGTGCGATCAATGCTTTTTTCATCTGCGTTCATCGGTTTTCATCGTTCTTCATCCGTGGCAAAAGGTTTATCCCCGTGTTTTGTAAGGAAATAAAGAAGGAGAGTTGCCAGGGGTCTTCAGACCGCGGCAATCTCTCCATATTGTTTTGATTCCACTAGTTATTACTCTATGCGCTTAACGCTCCGCACACAACCGATCCTTCTAACGCTGCTTCCGGCTGCTGGTCATCATGCTCTTCTCCAGCACGTCCAGGTGCTCCAGGGACATGCCTGTGCCCTTGGCAACACAGGAGATTGCATCCTCCGCAATGTACGTCGGAATACCCGTTTTCTTTTCCAACAGCTTGTTAAGGCCGAACAGCAGGGCTCCGCCCCCTGTCATGATGATGCCCCTGGAACTGATGTCTGAGGCCAGCTCGGGAGGCGTTTTCTCCAAAACGGAGTGAACAGCATCGCTTATGGCCATAACCGGTTCCCGAAGCGCCTCTTCCATTTCTTCAGAGGATACATTCACGTTTTTAGGAAGCCCCGTGATCAGATCCCGACCACGGCAATCGATTTTTACAGACTTCGCTCTTGGGAAAGCGGTTCCGATTTCAATCTTCAACTCCTCGGCAGTCCGCTCTCCGATAAGAAGGTTATGAGCCCGCCGCATATATTTGATGATGGCTTCGTCAAATTTGTCACCGGCCACTTTTATTGAACGGCTTACCACAATGCCCCCCAGAGATATTACCGCAATATCCGCGGTCCCCCCGCCGATATCGATGACCATGTTCCCGTCCGGTTTGGTAATGTCAAGACCTGCACCAATGGCTGCCGCGATGGGCTCCTCAATCAGGAAGGTCTTCCCTCCGCCGGCCTCTATTGTCGCGTCAATAACCGCCCGTTTTTCAACTTCAGTAACACCGCTGGGCACACAAACAATGATTTTGGGCTTGAAAAAACGCTTTCGTCCGCAGGTTTTATTGATAAAGTACCGAAGCATACGCTCTGTCACTTCATAATCCGAAATAACTCCGTCCCGGAGAGGACGAATGGCTACAATATTCCCCGGCGTTCTTCCAAGCATCTTTCGGGCCTCATGGCCCACCGCCAGCACTCTGTCGGTATTACGGTCTATGGCAACAACAGAGGGCTCCTGAAGAACAATCCCTTTTCCTTTGATATACACAAGCACACTGGCCGTGCCAAGGTCAATTCCTATTTCAGCGCCGAAATCAAACATAGTGTCACCATCCATTCTCTATTTTGCAACCTTTGATATCTTGACTCCTACACCGCGGAGCTTTTCTTCAATGTTGTCATATCCACGTTCGATATGGTGGATATCGTGTATTTCCGTAACGCCGTCCGCAGCCATACCCGCGAGGATAAGCGCCGCTCCGGCCCGAAGGTCGGTGGCATTGACCTGAGCACCCTGCAGATTCGGGTTGCCCTGAAGCACTGCACCGTGGCCTTCGATACGGATTTTAGCCCCCATGCGGTTCAACTCGGAAACGTGCATAAAGCGGTTTTCAAAAACCGTTTCAATTACCGTACTGGAACCATTTGCAGTAGCTAAAAGCGCCATGAACTGCGCCTGAAGATCTGTCGGAAATCCTGGATATGGAAGAGTGGTGATGTCCACCGCTTTCGGGGAATCCGTACCGATTACCCGCACGGAATCCTCCATTTCATGAACAATGGCACCGGATTCTCTAAGCTTTGCAATAAGCGGTTTCAAATGACTGGAAACCACGTTGTTCACTGTAATGTCTCCCCCAGTAATGGCAGAAGCGATCATGTACGTACCGGATTCAATACGGTCCGGAATCACCGCATGCCGTGCCCCATGAAAGGACTTTACTCCCTTGATGCGCATGGTATCGGTGCCGGCTCCTTTGATATCGGCTCCCAGCTTGTTGAGGAAGTTCGCCAGGTCGATTATTTCCGGCTCTTCCGCCGCATTCTCGATAAGCGTTATCCCTTCGGCCATGGTTGCGGCCATCATGATATTTTCAGTTGCCCCCACACTGGGAAAATCCAGGTAGATTGTGGCCCCAATCAATTTTTCAGCAACCGCCTCAACATAGCCGTGCCCTAATTCGATACGGGCACCAAGGGCAGCAAAGCCCTTCAGGTGGAGATCAATCGGCCGCGAGCCAATCGCGCACCCTCCCGGCATGGGAACCCGGGCACGGCCGTAACGGGCCAGCAACGGACCCATAACATAAAAGGAAGCCCGCATTTTGTTAACCAGCTCATAGGGCGCTTCGCAATTGGTGATTTCAGGGGTGTAAATCTCCATGATACCGTCCGGCATTCTGGTAACCCGAGCACCCAGGGACTCAATCACCTCGCTCATCACGTTGACATCGCTGAGATCCGGTATGTCTTCCAGAATACAGGTTTCTGGAGAAAGTATCGCTCCTGCCATAATCGGCAAAACAGCGTTTTTTGCGCCACTGACTTTAATGCTTCCCTTTATAGGCCCGCTTTTTTCCACAAGAAATTTTGACACGTTGATCCTCCTGCGCCGCGTTTCGGCATGATATTATCCTTGTATTGTTAAGGTATCATTTTTATGCTGTATTCATTATTCACGTACAGAACGGGTTGTTCAGCCGTTTTCTTCATGATAGGCACTTTGTATTACCTGCTCTGCCTTTTATAACATCGCGTCAAATATTATACCATAGCAAGCGTAATTATGATATAAAAAAACACACCCCCGGATAACCGGGGGTGCAACCTATCTTTTCGTGTGGTACGTATCGACAATCATTAAGCGGTTGGCCGCTTTGGCCAGGCTGGCTCTTGCAACGACGATGTCCAATTCCTTTGACTCCCCGTGCTTGATAACTGCCTCGGCCGCTTCCTTCGCGACACGGGCGCGGTCCACATCAATCTCGTGGGCCCATTCCGCCGTATCGGTTATGATGGTGGCAACATCCTCGTCTACGCTGATGAATCCACCTGCGCAGGCCGCTGCGATGAATTTCCCATCCTGTTTTATTCGGACAGCGCCTACCGAGATCGGTGCGACCAGGGGCTCGTGATCAAAAAGAATCCCTATATCGCCTTCAGTAGTCCGAACAACGACCATCTCAACGTCGCCGCTGAAAAAGCTCTTGTCCGGTGTCACGATATCCAGTCTCAACAAATTTGCCACTGCGTCACCTCCTGTGGCCGGAACCTATTTGGACTTATTGTAACGTTCTACGACTTC
>CAZYQI010000022.1:0-42276 GCA_964649745.1 uncultured Peptostreptococcaceae bacterium
CTGATTCGGACAGCGACTCTGATTCAGATAGCGACTCTGATTCAGACAGCGACTCTGATTCGGACAGCGACTCTGATTCAGATAGCGACTCTGATTCAGACAGCGACTCGGACTCAGATAGCGACTCGGATTCAGACAGCGACTCGGACTCAGACAGCGACTCGGACTCAGACAGCGACTCGGATTCAGACAGCGACTCTGATTCAGATAGCGATGGCGACACTCCCAGCAATCCGCCCACCACACCTTCGAGCAATCCAACTATAAACACAGTCACCAGTACGCCAAGTTTTGATAGAGACAGAGCGGACCCAGCAGTATTAGCGCAGGCACCATTGCTTGAAATTCCTGAATCAGTTGTGCCGTTAGGTGTTGCTCCGGTGACTCAGGAAATTGTTGAAGAAGTTGTGCCTCTGGGTGTGCCCGTTCTTCCGAAAACAGGTGAAGTAGATCCGGCGCTATTTAGTTTCGCTGGGTTGATGACAATGGCTGCAGGCTGGCTCATGAGGAAGAAGGAAGCTTCTGGCGACAGCAACCGCTAATTTCTATTAATTTCAAAAGCATCAACGAGAAGGGCTGGGGGAATCATTGGATAATCCCAGCCCTTCTGATAATGATGGTGTGTTAATTGGCCGGTCCAAATCAATCACTAAAAAGCGGGTACAATCGTACCGTGAGAGACGCAACGGTGTGTTTGTTTCGGAGTTAACATCAAGGAGGTACATGGTGGAAGCAAAAGTAGATGTAATATATGCATTGGGCGTGGGCTCCCGGTGGGAGAATAATGAACTGCGTTATAGCTTGCGAAGTATTGAAAAACACGGCAAAAATATTGGAAAAGTGTTTGTAACGGGCGAAAGGCCAGATTTTATCTCAGATGAGGTTGTGTTTACATCTTGCAACGATGATTACTCCTATGGAGGGGTCAACACAAACGAAAAAATCCTCCATACGTTAAGAAACAATGAAGTAAGTGATAACTTCGTGTTTATGAACGACGATTTTTTCTTGAACAGAGATGTTGACTTAAGCCAGTATCCTTACTATTACAAGCGGATGCTTTCGCCTGATGAGGATAGGAAAAAGTACGGAAGGAGCTTGGTATATACATACTACTACTTGGTTTTCAAAGAAAAAGAACACAAGAATTTTGAGGTACATTGTCCAATTTTATTCAATAAAAATAAATTTATGGAATTAAATGATGAATGGACTTTGTGCAAAAAATTGCCACTCGGGCTCCAAACTCGCTCTATTTACTGCAATATGCATGGAATTAAGGGCATAAAATCTGGGGATTGTAAAATCAGGAGATTTGATGCTGTAGATGAAGTAAGAAAAATTATCGAACCGCGGGATTGTTTTTCTATTGCAGATGCAGCTATTGAATCTGGCATGGATAGGGTGTTGTCAGAGATGTTTTCAGAGAAGTCAAAGTACGAGAAATAAGCTTTCTGTATGGGGAACACATTTCAGAAAATCAGGGTGATGACAATGCAAAACACACACACCATTACTTTCACGGGAGACACAAGTTTAGGTGATTACTATTTGTCCAAACCCCAACAAAAGGCGGCTCTATACCGACTTGAAAATAATCCGGTTTCGTTTTTTGAGGGAGTGAAACAAGTAATTGAAGGCAGCGACCACCTTATAATTAATTTCGAGTCAGTTTTAGCCAAGAATCCCGAAATTGTGTTGTATGATAAAAAATATCCCAATTACGACGATCCGGATAGAACAATTAGTATGTTAAAAGCACTCGGTGTTACCGCCGTTTGTCTTGCTAATAATCATACGATGGATTTTGGACCTGAAATCATGCGAATGACTAAACAAACGCTTGAAACAGCAGAGATTGAAAGCTTTGGTGGAGATGAGGATGTGACGTTGGCGTCCAAACCGTTAATCATTCTCTTAGAGGGCATTGAAAAGGTGAAAAGAGTCTACGTGTTTTCTGGATTGTATGCATCCAAGCGTTATCATGAAGAATTCTCTTTTTTCTCCCAAAAAGAGAAAATGGGTGTATGCCCATTAGAAATTCAAACGCTACAAAAAACAATCTCGGAATTGCGTATTCGCGAACCGGAGGCAATCATAATTGTATGTCCTCATTGGCAAGGCTTTGACTATAAACGGGTATCTCCCAAGATTGAGAGTCTTTGTCGGAATATCATTGATTCGGGAGCGGACTATATTTTTGCTCATGGCACTCATATGGTGAACCCTATTGAGAAGTACAAGGACGGTTTGATCGCATATTCCTTGGGAAATTTTGTTTTTAATTCCCCAGGGCGCTATAATCAGCATAAAGCTCCACCGTACAGCCTAATTGTAAGGCTGGAGATAACGGAGCATGGAGGAGAATGGAATGTCGAAGAGCGTTTTTATCCAATTATATCAGACAATAAAAGAACAGGGTTTAGATGCCGTACAATTGAAGAAATCGAATCCATGGAATTGTGCGATACCTTATCGAAAATGATATACTCTCCTTTTGAAAGTTCATTTATTTCAAAAAACGATAAAAGAGGCGTGTATATTTTACCTGTCGGGCCGCCGTTAAAGAATACAAAGGTTAATGATGACCCCGGTTCATTTTATGAAACAATCAGATCGCTGATCTGGAAAACACCGAATGTTTACAGTTCAGAGATATTCTCTACAAAGACGCTGCTGGCAGGTGAGTTCAGCAAGCGAGGCCATGAAGCAAAAGTCCTGGGCAAATACTTAACTGTAGAAATTAAAAAGAAGAGGTTGTACTATTTAGAAAGTGAGTCATCCCATACCTCTTTACTGGGTTGGCGCATGCTAAAGAACAAAGCGCATGCAAGGGATTTATTCAGAATGGCTGGACTATCCATCGCCAACGGAAGATGTTATAAAAAAGACCAAAAAGAGGAGGCAGAAGCATTCGGATTAAGCTTGAATGCGTGTGTAGTCAAACCCATTGATGGGAGAAAAGGTCTGGGTATAACGGTGGGCGTAAGGGGCAAGAATGCTTTTCAGCGTGCTTGGGAAAATGCATCCTCAGCGACAAGTGAAGGGATTTTGGTGGAAGAGCAATTCTGCGGCGGTGTCGAGGCAAGGTACATGGTAGTGGGCAATAAGTGCGTCGCGGTGATTCAGCGAGTTCCTCCGCATGTTATTGGCAATGGTGTGGATTCCATTGAGATACTCATAAATAAGAAAAACGAAGAACGGGGAAAAAATCCGCATTTAAAAAATAAGCCCATAATCATGAATTCTCATCGTGTGGAAGAAATTCGAAAGCAAGGATTTGAATTAGGTAGCGTACCTCCCAAAGATATGCCGGTTCTAATTGATTGGAAATCCGGATTGTCCTCAGGTGCGGATTCCTATGATATTACAGCTGAGGCGCACCGGAATTATAAGGAGATAGCTGAGTGTGTTTCTCATGTCATGGATGGTTTGGATGTCATTGGCGTTGATATATTGGCTGTTGATCATAAGAAAGCGGCCAGTAACGCGGATTATATTATTGTGGAAGCGAACACCCGACCTGGAATTGGCGGCCATCATTATCCTGTTTATGGGAACCCGATAAATGTGGCTGGCTATATTGTTGAGCATGGTTTGAAGATGATTGCGAAGCAAACATCTTCAGAGAACCCCTGATCCCTGGGTGGAATATGGAGGATCTGGAGTTTCTCTCAAGCTTATGGCGGGTATGTTACTAGCGTATAAGCCCTTGGTTAGACTGTTTCCAATTAATTTTTGTATCTGTTGCCGAGAATTGACCGCCCATTTCTTTCTAACTCTATCCGATGCCTAACAGTTCTAAGACTCCCGCTTCTTAAAGCGGCGAGCGGAGAACTGTAGAGTCCCTGGATCCGTTCAACTAAGCTTCGGACGGAGTAGGAACTCCACTCGAAGCAAAGGTTCACTTCATTTCACGAAATTCTCTTACGGTAGTTCTTGTTGAAGCGCATCCTTTGATGGTACTTGGCGGAGCAGTATTGACGAATCATTGTACTAAGTGGTCTTTCTGTTATATCAACCCGGATTCGGTGTTTCGATGTGTAATGGATTTCAATAATCAGCTATATTCGGACCGCTGGAAAGAACGCCATTTTCTAAGGGGAGTTTGGCAGACGTGTTCCTAATTATGAGGGAGAGTTGCTATGACAAAAATACAAGGACATATGGTAATTGAGGATCGCCTGAATAGATTAAAAGAACGAATTTGTGGGGCTGAGGTGTATGTAACAGAAAATATGAAGAAGCATTTTGGCAAAAAGGCAAAATATGTAATATTTATTTCTGCAAGTGATGCCGATTCTAGAGCATATGTATGCAAAGGAAGAGGGAATACAGTCGAATCCAGTTGGAAAAATGCAGTGGATATTCTGTATAAGCACATTAGAGAGTATGAGTTGAATCCTTGCTGGATAAAAACGGATATTGTAAGAGAAATACGTGCTTATAGCGAAAAGGAGTTACATCAATACATAGCTCAGTTTAAAAGTGGATTTTTTAGAGAAGGAATTTCTCTAGATTATATGATGAACCACGCATTCATGGAACAGGAAGTTAATGGGAACGGGATGCTCGCGAAGGCGAAGGATGGCCGTTTGGCAGTGCTGGATTGGAGCAAAATTGCAAGTTACGTTCGAAAGAACTCCAAACAGACTATAGAAATTGAACACGATGAAAAACGTGCAGTCTATTGCTTTGACACCATTGGTTTTTTTCATGATGGGTATGACTGTTATGACCTCTATAGCGATGCGATCAATAACGGACGACGGGTGGTTGATATTGCAGAAAAGGCGGTTATTAAAGGAATCATCGACAAAGCGTCGCATTATCTAAAAAGCCAAGTTGATCCAACCGGAAAATTCAGGTATGGATATTCACCTAGATGGAACAAGGAACGTAACAGTTACAACATTGTCCGCCATGCTGGAACGATATATTCTATGATTGAGAGCTATGAAGTAAGCCCGGACACTGGACTTAAAGATGCCATTGAGCGTGCGTTGGGCTATCTAATAGATAAAAACATGGAAGTTTTCGATAATTTGGTAGGAGAAAGCAGAGCCTTCGTTATTGAGCGAAAGAACAACGAGCTCAAGCTTGGCGCAAATGCCGCGTCTATGTTGGCTTTGACAAAATACAGAACTGTGTTCAAGGACGACAGGTATAGCGAGATTACTGAAAAACTGGCTCTTGGGATAGAGTATTTCCAAGAGGAAGGCGGCGGTTTTGTTCACGTATTGAACAGCGCCGATTTGAGTGTTAAAGACAAATATCGGATAATTTATTACGATGGCGAAGCGGCATTTGCATTACTTCGATTATATGCAATTGACCATAAGGAAAGATGGCTCGAAATTATTACAAGGGCATTTGAACACTACATTCAAAATGATTACTGGAGATATCACGATCACTGGCTCAGTTACTGTTCCAATGAAATATTGAAATTTAAGCCGGATAATAAGTACGTGGTGTTCAATTTATTGAACGCGGAGGAGATACTCGATAAATGTCAACAAAAGTTAATTGCACAGCCGGTATTGCTGGAGCTATTGATGGCAACCCGCAATATGATTATGCGGTTGGCATGTCAGGAGAATTGCATTGACGCAATCGAAAAATTTGACAAACGAAAACTCGATATTGCAATCGAGCATAGGGTTAAGCATCAGCTCAATGGGTTCTTCTTTCCTGAAGTGGCCATTTACTTCAAGCGTCCAAAAGCGATTGAAGGTTCCTTCTTTGTTAGAGAGGATGCGTTCAGAGTACGAATAGATGATGTGCAACATAATCTTTCGGGATACTGTTGCTACTACCAAAGCCTAATTGCGGACTGTTAGGTATCGGATAAACAAGCAAAAAAATTGCTGTTAAATATAGGGATACAAACTGTTTTAGACATTGACTAAGAGGCAGCGGTGATCAAAAGGGCGAGAAAAAGAGATACAATACTTGATAACAACCAATGAAGGAGTATTAATCCGAATATTATCAATACATTAAAGAGATATTGCACAGGATATAGAGCGCATTTTTCAATTGATAATTGTAAAATTACAAAAACATTACATTTGCAATAATTGCAAGAGAACTTATTATATGCCGCAATATGTGGTGCCATAGAAGAAGAATTCGGAGATATGTAGAATTTTCAGAATAATAGAATATCAGACGAGAACGATTACCATAATCAATTAAGCAAAATGTTTAAAATTGCTATTTTGTGGTATACATTAAACGAAAGCGAATCTACATACTGCGCAGAAATTGAATACATGCGTAAAAGCAAATCACTTGAAAGAGTGAGACGCAAAGCCTGAGTCTAAAGCATCCCCCAGGATGCCATGACCGCCCGACTGCCGCATAGCAACTTGTGGCGGTTTTTTATTTGCTTTTCACAGAACCGTTTCTTGTGAGACAACGTGTATTTCAACCAATGGAACAAGAAAGAGGTGAAAATAATGAGGAGGTTCAGAAGCAGAAGGTTTGCGATGCTGATGATCTTGATGCTGACACTCTCAATGGTGATTCAGGGAGTAGCACCAGTGGCATTTGCAGAATCGGAAGATCCAGTGTTTGACCAGTCAAGGATTCCTACTGAGGGGATGCCATCTGGTGAAACATCGGAAGGTTTGGCTGAAAGCATGGCAATTCAGGTTGTTAATCCGGCAATGACCATTGCTACATCAGTAAACAAAGCGGAGGCATGGCCGGGTGAACTCGTAAGATTCACGTTTGTGGTTACCAATACCGGCGACAAGAATTTGTATGATGTAGATGTAGATGACTCAATAGAACCGGGTGGACCTTCGAATATAGAGGATATTGATATAGGGCAATCCAAAATCTATATTCGAGATTACAGAATTCCGAACGATGCACGGGGCGTGATTACAAATGAAGGCTGGGCGGACGGGTGGTATTGGAACTGGGGATGGAAAACGATCCAGTCGGACCACAGTAGCGCCAGCGTCACTGTTAAGTGGCCGGGAATCTCGCTTACTAAGTTGGCCGATAAGGCAGATGCTTTTCCTGGTGAAACTGTGAAGTACACCTTCCGCGTAACCAACACAGGAACGGTGCCTTTGTATGATATTGCATTACAGGACTCTGATGTAAACTACCATGACGGTGTGGAAATGCTTGCAGCAGGTGCGTTCCAAGATTTTGAGTATGATTATATGATTCTGTGTCCAGTGGAACCAAAAGGTGACGCCGAGGCGTTGTCGTTGCCTAGTTTCACGAACCATGCAAGTGTTGTTGGGTATGTGCAGGATCAGCCAGAGCCCTCTGACCTTAGCATTCTCTGCGTGCGTCCGCCAAAAGATGTTAAGGCTGAAGCGGAAGCAACCATCAACCTGAAAGAAGAATCTCTGGGGCTTATTTTGAACAAGCATGTAGAGGCGGATTCAGAAATGATGCCTAGTGTGGCAGCGGCTCAAGACCGGGAAGGGCCCATTGTTGGCGAAAGGTGCTTGTTGGTTAACGGAGATCAGGAGTCAGTATTCTATTTCTTCGATCTCTACAATGACGGCAATGCCCCCCTTCACAACATTGTGATTCATGATCCGATGCTCGGGAATATCTCTGTAGAAGGAGAAATTCCCGTTGATGGACATAAACTAGTTGGACCGATTGAGTATTCCTTGGCGGCAGTAACATCATGGCCTTTAATCAACACTGCCATGGCCACAGCAGATGGTTACTGCAAGTCTGTAGAATCCAATGAAGATTCTGCCTGTGTCAATTTGGCCAAGATTAGCATTGATAAGACCGTCGCGCCAGAAGCTATTACACTGGGCGCAGAGGTGATTTATACCCTTAAAATCACCAATGAAGGAAATACGGCGCTCTACGATATTGAAGTAAACGATTCGAATATTGCGTATACAACCACTATCCCAATGCTAGCTCCGGGAGCTGTTGCTACGATTGAGGTTCCGTATACCATACAGACCGGAGATGTGGTGAACGGACAATTCGTTAATACCGCCAGTGTAACGGCAAATACCTGCGCTGAAGATATGCAGGGTGATAATGAAATTTACTTTTTCCAATGTATGCAGGTGGGTGATTCGGATGGCGCTGTTGTTACAGTAACTATACCTACGACAACAACGACAACGACAACCACCACCACAACTCCTGGCGGAGGACGTGACAGAGCAGAACCTCCTGTAGTTATTACGGAAGCGCCTGTTCCTCTGGCAGCCCCGGTAATTATCCCATCACCGGTTGCAGCGCCTGTTATCGAGGATGAAGTGATTCCTTTAGGCGTACCGGTACTTCCTAAAACCGGGGAGCTTCCTTTGGAACTCTTCTACGGATTGGGTGGTATGCTGACAGCACTTGGTGTATACCTTAAACGCAGATAGTATCCGATAAACGGCTGAGATTTCAAATGCCCTCCTTGTTTTGGAGGGCATTTGTGTGCAAAGACTAAGAAAATGTTTGAAGCTCAGTTTTTATGGTATAGATGACGTAAAGTAAGAAGCTGCTGGAAAGAGAAGAATAATGCGAAAAGGCAAACCGTTCAAAAGAACGGGGCGCAAAGCCGTGAGTCTAAAGCACATGGTGCCATGACCGTCCGACTGCCGCAGGGGTGAATTGTGGCAGTTTTTTATTTGTCTTTTCAAGTAATGTTTATTGCACGACAACGCAGGAAGTCACTAACGACAACAAGAAAGAGGTGGATTGTATGAGAGGGCTCAGAAGCAGAAGGTTTGCAATGCTGATGATCCTGATGTTGACGCTTTCAATGGCACTTCAGGGATTAGGGACCGCATCGTTTGCAGAAACAGAGGATTTATTGGCGCCGATTGAACCCCAAACACCGTTTGATCCTCAAATACCCATTGACTCTCAAACACCGATTGATCCTCAAATACCCATTGACCCTCAAACACCGATTGATCTTGGCAATCCTTCAGGGCCATTGGCATTGAATGAAGAGGAACCGAAAGTACCGCAGGTCATACCGGCGGGAACACTGGGGTCTTTTCAGGAAGTGGATATTTATCCTGACGGGCTGATAGGGTCGCCACAGCCGTCATTGGATAGCTCAGCCTTTGGCCCGAGCTTTGATGGGTTCCGATCGATGGGGATCGCCAGTGTGGTTGTTCCCACGTATCCGGATACCATCACAGTGAACAAAACGGCATCTCCCACGGTAGGGTGTCGCACCTACGAGGTTTCGCTGGAAATAAACGGAACACCTCCAGCAAACCCTGCAGATGTGGTAATTGTCATCGATACCTCCGGGAGTATGCAGGGCAGTACCTTGAATAATGCGAAACAGGCTGCTGTGAACTTTACCAATCAACTGTTAAGCAATCCCATCCACAGGATTGCATTGGTTACGTATGATTTTCAGGGATATTCCAATTGGTCGGGGAATTATACAACCGACAGTCGTCTTGTATTAAACTACACCAGCGATATTTCCAGTGTTATCAATGCCATTAATGCCCTAAACGCCAACGGGGGAACTAATACCCAGGCAGGCTTCCAGCGGGCACAGGAAACGGTCAATGATTCTGGAAGGGCAGGCGTCCGACAGTTTATCATCCTTATGACGGATGGTGTACCAACCGTGAGCAATGGGAATGAATATGGGCCCGATGATCCCACTGCGGCAAATGTTCATACCAACGCAGCCGTTGCTGCAGGGGTAGCAGCACAAGGATCTGCAGGGGTCTATACGGTGGGCTTCTTGGGAAATGTTCCTTCAGGGACACAGCCCATAGCCAGAGCGGTATTGAATGGTTCACAAAATAAAGGCTACTACGAAACCATGAATGCGGCGGATCTAACCGGGATTTACACGGCAATAGCCTCCGAGATTAACAACTCGGCCACCAATGCCATGGTTACGGATACCATCAGTGAGGAGTTCAATTTCATCACCGGGTCGGAGGTCACGACTCCTAGTGCCACAGTTCTTTATGATGAGGCAACCCGAACGTTGACGTGGTCTCCTGGGACGATTGGCACTCAGGCGAAGCTGGTTTATAAAATCCAGGCAAAACCTGAAATCGCGGGGGATGCATATTATGAAACCAATGATCAAGCTGTGTTAAATTACACAGATGTCAACGGTTCCACAGCTGCTCCAAAGGCGTTTCCTATTCCGACAGTCTATGTGCCGTTTAAATTGGCACTGGAGATAGGACCGGATCGAACCATCCTTTTGGGTGAGAGTACATCTATCGGAGATGTCGCAAGCGTTTCGGGAGGATATGGACCGTACACTTATCTCTGGACGAACAATAAGGATTCGGGGTGGAGTTCTACAGACCTCAAGCCGTTAGTTAGCCCTTCAGAGGATACGCTATATACTCTGGAAGTGACGGATATGTATGGTTGCAAGCGGATAGATTCCCTAACGGTATTCGTAGGGGATGTCAAGATTGTTAAGACTATCGGCAGTTCGGATGGCCCAGCCCATGGAGGCATGACCTTCGGTATGTACCCGATCTTTGAAGAAGTACAGCCTACTGCCATTGGACCGGTGTATGCCACTACCAATGATGATGGAATTGCGTTATTCAAAGGGCTGCACTCGGGATGGACCTATCGGCTGTTCGAGGTACAGAACGGGTACATGAACAACATTGATCCTGAAAATGAGTATTTGTTTAATGGCGAAACCGGGATTGTCATCACTGTAATCAATACCTTGAATAGACCTGGAATCGATATCCAAAAAAGTGTCAGCAATGGACAAGTGCTTACGGGAACAACGGTGACATACACCTTCGTGGTGACAAACACAGGAAACACACCGCTGACCAATGTGAAGGTGAGCGATGCGACGATCGGTTGGGAAACTGTCTTTGCAAAGTTGGAGGTAGGTGAGAGCAAAACCTTTACGGCGCCCTACACCATAAACAGCTGGACTGGGGGGCAATTTGTCAACACCGTTACGGTGACGGCAGATGATCCTCAGGAGAAACAGATTAGTGATTTGGCAACAGCGGTAGTGTCTCAGCTGGTACCATCTACGCCACCGGACACACCGGTGACTCCTGGTGGAGACCGTGACAGGGCAGATCCTCCCAACACGTCCATTCCAGCAGAACCTACGCCTTTGTCAGCCCCTGTTATTATTCCAGCCCCGGTAGTCCTGCCTGAAGAAATCATTCCTCTAGGCGTACCTGTCCTTCCTAAAACCGGGGAGCTTCCGATGGAACTCTTCTATGGATTGGGTGGTATGGTGACAGCTCTCGGTGTATATTTGAAACGCAGATAGAATTGAATCTTAGCAGTTAACTACGAAGGCGCGTCTCGATAAGAGAGGCGCCTTTTCAGTTAACTGCATGGATATCTAGAGACGTTGGCTGGCGGGAAGCAGTAATTCTTATGTGATATGGATGGACAGGGGGGATTTATTGGATTGTGCCGCGTTCGGAATAAATGACAAAGATCCAGCAAAGGGAAGATTACAGAGACAATAGTGATAAAAATATGACAACTGATAGTGAGAATATCGTGATCTTGAAGCCGATTAGTATAGCCTATGCGGCAAAAAATTACGTTTAGCGCATTAATAATGAGGAAAATTCATATAAATACTCACGTAGTGCGGGGCATGTAGTTGCATGTTGTGATACCAAAAACAAATGACTTTATGATAATTAATATCAAATGAAAGGAGCCTTGGTATAAGAGGTGTTGCCGAAAGGTTAAATGAGAACAGGCTGTAATAGGCTGAAAGCACTGATATTAAATGTTTGGAGGCATTTAATTGTGGTATATAGTAAACATCAAATCATATCAATAATATGTGATGATGCAAAAAGCAAACCGTCCCAAAGGACGGGACGCAAAGCCAGGAGTCTAAAGCCGCAAGGCCATTGACCGTCCGACTGCCATGAATATATGGCAGTTTTGCTTTTTTGAACGGTCACGGAAAAACCGATCAGCGAAGGGCATAATCCTATTATATGGATGGAGGTGGGTTGATTCTTGAAAAGGGCTGACATAATGATATTTGCAACGGGATTTACCACCAGTATGTTGGATTACACCTAAACTGAAAGGGGTGAGTTTATGAAGCGCATGAGAAATAAGAAATTGGCGATCCTGTTGATCTGGATGCTGATTCTGACGCTGGCCTTGCCGGGCACGATGCTAACGGCTCTGGCAGAAGATACTCAACCGGTGGGTGAAGAAGCACCGATGGTTATTGCGGAGGTCGCTGCACAGGAGGATGTCAACGCAGCCGGTAGTGGTAGTGTCTGGACAACGGATATCACTGGCACTCAGGATGCCAACGTTAATTACACCAACAAGCAGGATGTGCTTGTTGATGCAGAAAATCTAGCGCACAATGCGCAGTATTTTATACGTGTCACCGAGCCTGGTGGAACGGTACTGGGATCCAACAGTCTGCCGGTGTTCCTGACCGATGGATCCGGCAAGGATGTAGGCAATGTAGTAATACCTAGTGGACAGGCGTATCGTCTGTGGGATCTCGTTAAGAAAGCTTCCAATGGGACCCAGGGCTATGACACCAGCACCAACGGAGGACATGAATACAGTGTCGATATCAGTCTTTCTCCAGATTTCCAGAGTGCTAAAAACGATAACTTCAAGGTTTTTGAAGAACCGCTTTTCGGATCTCTTGAAATCGTCAAGAAAATTGGCAGTAGCGATGGCCTCCCTCAGAGCGGCGTAACCTTTACACTGGTTCCTGTAGGAGCAGGCAAATCCGAATCGGGAACTACCAATGCTGAAGGGAAAATACTGTTCACAGGCTTGCCGGAAGGGGCTCAATATACGATTAGCGAGACTGTTCCTGCGGGCTACTCAACAAATCTCAATACGGCTACCATTTATACGATAGCAGCGAATCAGAAGATAACAGTGGATGTAGTGAACACGCTGGATGTCGGTTCACTGAAGATTGTGAAGAAAAAAGTTGACCGATACGGAATGACCCCAGTTTTTCATGTGGGTGTGCCGTTTACCCTTCACCCTGTAGGGCAAGGTGAAGCCATCCCCGGAACGACCAATGGTTCCGGCGAGATTATATTCAGCAATCTGCCGGCGGGCTCTCAATACACGATTAGCGAGACCATACCTGCCGGTTATGAAACCAATCTGGATTCGGATCATGTCTACACCATAGGCAAGGATCAGACCATTGTAGTTGACGTGCTGAATACGAAAATACCAGATTGGAGCATCACTGTCATTAAAACATTGGAAACAGCCAATGGTGAGCCCCATGCCGGCGTCACGTTTAATCTGAAGGCGTGGATTTGGGGAAATGACCCGGGTGAAGGTTGGAGATGGCATTGGCATCAAGTAGCAACAGATGTTACTGATTCCAATGGACGTATTGTATTCGACAACAGATATCCTGATGTGAGATACCATCTGGAAGAAGTTGTTCCACCGTACTTCGATACGGACCTTCCTGTCAATAATGAGTACACTTTGACGTGGAGAGAACCTAAAGCAACAGTTTATGTCATCAACACGCACCAAACAGCCAGCATCAAGGTTGTTAAGACATTGAGTCAAGGCGGCTTCCACCAAGGAGTAGAATTCGAGCTCTATGAGGTGGACGGCGACAATCTAGAAGCGCAACTGGTTGATACTCAGACAACAAATGCCAATGGTGAGGCGCTGTTCACCGGCTTGCCGGTAGGATCAAAATATCACCTTAAAGAGGTAATTGGCGATAACTACTACAGCGATTTGTCCTTGAACAATGTAATTGATCTCACGTCAAGAGGTGCTACGATCAATGTAATGAACACCCAAATAAGCACCCTGACAGTTATCAAAACCATCGGTCGTGATGGACCTCCTCACCAAGGGGTAACCTTCCATCTGAGTCTGGAACCACAAATCGAAGTTGATGCGGTTTCCGCTCAGAACGGGATGATGGAAACCACCAGCTCTGGCGGCTATGCTGTTTTCGAAGGCTTGATAGTTGGTCAGACATACCGTCTGACGGAAGACGTGCCTGATGGTTACCGAACCAGCTTGCCGGAAGCAGGTCTATTGGTTACAATTGACGCCAACGGTGAAACGGTTCGAGTTATCAACACGTTGATTCCTAATAACCTGACGGTCATCAAGACCATCGGCAGCTTGGAGGGCCCTGCACATCAGGGGGTTGAATTCAGGATGTTTGAAGTCACAACTCCTTCGTACGTCAATGGACCTATTGTCGGTATGCCGGCTCCTTTGATGAAGACTACAGACGGGTTGGGCGTTGCCCTCTTTGAAGGACTGCGTGTAGGCGGAACCTACCGTTTGGTTGAGATTGTTCCGTTCGGGTATTCAACAAATCTTAACCCGGATGCCACCTACTATATTGATGGAATTACCGGTGTTGTGGTCCGTGTTGTCAATACCTTGAATAAACCGGCCATCGACATCGAGAAAAGTGTCAGCAGTACGGTTGTCACAAGCGGCACAACGGTGACATACACCTTTATCGTCACCAATATTGGAAATACACCGCTGATGAATATCGAAGTAAAGGATGACACGATTGGCTGGAGCACAACCATCGACAGCATGGCTGCCGGTGCCAGCCAAAAATTCACCCAAGATTACACCATTAACTCGTGGAACAGCGGCAGTCAATTTATCAATACGGTAACGGTTACCGGATACGATCCGCAACAAGTGAAGGTCGAGGACACAGATACGGCAACCGTTAATCAACGAATTATCACCACAACCACTACTACCACAACGACCGTTACCAGGGATAGAGCAGATCCTCCTGTTACACCTATTCCTCCAGAACCAGTACCCCTTGCAGCACCTGTAGTCGCACCTGTTATCCTGCCGGAAGAGATCATTCCTCTGGGCGTACCGGTGCTTCCTAAAACGGGCGAGCTCCCATTAGAATTGTTCTACGGACTCGGCGGAATCCTGACAGCTCTTGGGGTTTTTCTTAAACGCAAATAGCACCAAGCGCTTTAAAATTAACAAATGCTGATCAAGAAGCCTCACCAATCGGTGGGGCTTTTCTTTTGCTGTAAAAGAATTTTAAAAATTATAATAAATACATGTTTGAAAAGAATACAAGAGGGGAATATAATAGGCAAATAGATAATGATTATCAATATCATCTAAAACAAAGAAAATTGATTTTGACGCTGCACTTCAGGCAGCCGGACGATATGACAACAGGGATGAAGAAGGAAAGGGTGAGCACGATGAGAAAAACGACAAGAAGATTTTTTAGTTACTTATTGATGGGACTTATAATCCTGTCAATTGGCGCTCCGAGTAATTTGGGGGCAGCATTTGGTGATTCCATAGATCTGGAAGCCTTGGGTGGCGGTCATGGAGACTGGGACAAGAGTTCCCTTATCTTTGTGGGAGAAGACGGAACCTGTGATCTCATTTCTGCCGATGTAATGAACGGTAGAGACTCCAGAGATATGCAAGGAACCACCACATGGGATCTGTACTGGATCGCATCAGGAAATCCCAAAGATGGCGTAGTGATTGCATCAGGAACCATACCGGCACTGGAAAGCGGTGAATCCTATACCATGACCTACAACCCCGCAAATAATCCCAATGGACCGGACGGCCAGTACATGTTTATGGCCAACCAACGACCGGATCACCCGGGAACAGGGGTTCTGTGGAGCGGATCGATTTCACTGAGTGGCTGCGTACTGGAACCGGAAACCGGCTCCCTGACAGTTAACAAAACCTTCAGTGATCAGAACGAAGACGAAGTGACCGTAGTTCTTTATGAAGTGACGGAATCTGGAGATGTGCAGGTGGCATCACAGGAAACTGTGGGCCATACCACAACCTTTACGGGTTTGGATCTTGAAAAATCGTACAAGATTGCTGAATCTCCGGTGCCTGCAGGCTATGTAGCAACCTACCCCGATGGTCAAAATGTAAGCCTCGACGATGACGACGATGACCATGAAGGAACATTAGAAATACTCAACACACTTATTCCGGTGGATCCTGAAAAAGGAAGCCTGAACGTCACCAAATCGTATAGCAATGGAAACACCACAGAAGTGACAGTAGCGCTTTACAAAGTAACCGACGAGGGAGATGTGCTGGTGGCCACTCAAGTAACCTCAGGTCTTGCCACCACATTCAGCAATCTGGATATTGAAAGCACCTATAAGATTATTGAAGCCCCGGTACCTACGGGTTACAGTGTAAGCTATCCCAACGGCCAAACCAAGGTGATATCAGGGACAGAGCCAGAATCGCTCAGCATTCGGAATGCCCTGATCATAGTGGATCCTGAAAAAGGAAGCCTGAACGTCACCAAATCGTATAGCAATGGAAACACCACAGAAGTGACAGTAGCGCTTTACAAAGTAACCGACGAGGGAGATGTGCTGGTGGCCACTCAAGTAACCTCAGGTCTTGCCACCACATTCAGCAATCTGGATATTGAAAGCACCTATAAGATTATTGAAGCCCCGGTACCTACGGGTTACAGTGTAAGCTATCCCAACGGCCAAACAAAGGCAATATCGGGAACGGAAGCGGAAGTACTCAGCATTGTAAACACATTGATTCCAGTGGTTAATCCTGGTGGAGGCGGAACAACCACCACTCCCGGAACACCCACAGTAACCACCACCACAACCACGGTTGATCGTGACAGAGCAGATCCTCCGGTACAAACGATTCCCGCAGAACCCACACCGCTGGCCGCACCGGTAATCGCTCCGGAACCCACAACCGCTATTCCGGAGGAAATTATCCCTCTGGGAGTGCCGGTACTTCCCAAAACAGGAGAGGTACCAGTAGAAGTATTCTACGGATTGGGCGGCATGCTTACAGCATTGGGAGCACTGCTTAAACGCAAATGAAAAGGTTTAAACAGATAAGTATCACAGAGCCTCACCGAAAGGTGGGGCTTTTCTATGGGCAAAATAAAAGTGAGTAATCACTCATATTCTTCTTGACAGGGGAGATTGCCAGTGGAATAATAAAAGTGAGCACTCACTCATATTTTAAGAGGCACTCTGGGAAGGCTGCTGAAAGAGTATGAGTGAGGGCTCAGAAATACATAAGAGATAATAAATAAATCTTTAGCCGCAGATGAAAAACGATGAAAAGCGATGAACGCAGATGGGTTAAACAATGTCAATCTCCCTCACGAGGGGGATGTCACGGAGTGACAGGGGGAGTTGATGTAATCAGAACGTACTCCCACCGTCAGCTTCGCTGCCACCTCCCTCGAGGAGGGAGGCAAGGCGGTGTGGGTAGGTTCAAATAAAGGTCGCACACCGTGGCAAAAGGTTTTGAATTTATGGAGGTGTACAAGTGAAAAAAACCAAGCGTGAAATGACAGAGGAACGCATTCTGGAGGCGGCGTTGAACCTTTTTTCTGAAAAAGGGTATTCCGGAGCGTCCACCAGCGAAATTGCCAAAGAAGCCAATGTGGCGGAGGGAACCATCTTCCGATATTTTCCTCAAAAGAAGGACATGCTTTTGGGGGTGGTGTCCAAACTGGTGGATGCTGTCAGTGACCAGATGGTGATGACCCCTCTGGAAAAGATCTACGAAGAGAACAAGAACGCCCCCCCGGAGGTTTTGCTGAAGGCGCTGCTGATGGATCGGGTGGAGCTTTTCAATAAGGTAGGAGAGCATGTCAAGGTGATTCTCACGGAGATGCAGTATCATGAAGAGGTACTGGAGATTTTCGTCAATAAGATCCTTAAAAAGATCCTGGTGTATGTCGAGAAGGTTTATGGTGATTTTGTAGGAAGAGGGTATTTTCGGGACGACATCCCCCCGTTCACTGTTTTTCGAACCCTGGTTGCCGGTGTTGCCGGTATGGTGGTGCAGCGAAAGCTGGTGCCGGACGTCACCCGTGAAGGTCTTGAGCTGGAGACAGAGGTGGATATGATTATTGATATCTTTATGAATGGTATGAAAAAGGGAGGTGATCTCCGATGAAACAGCATCTCCATGGTAAAAAGCCCCTGGTTCTGGTTCTTGTCCTGTTAGTGACAGCGGCGATGGTTTATTACTACTACCAAGACAGCGCGGGCGGGAAGGATCAAATGGTGTTCACCGGAAGCGTGGAAGCGGATCAAATCGATCTGTCGCCGGACATTGCAGGGACCATACAGACCATAAGCGTCAGCGACGGTGAACCGGTAAAGAAAGGGCAACTGCTCTTGACGATGGACACCTCGGACTATGGGATTAAGCTTGAACAAGCTAGGAAAGGGCTGGAGCTGGCGAAGTTGAAGGCTTCGGATCTTAATGACGGGAATAGTGCAAATCAGGTCAGGCAGGCGCGGGCCAACAGGGACAGTGTGAATGAACAGATCAGCGGCTCTGCCAGAGAGATGGAATTTCTTAAAAAGGATTACGCAGCCCTGAAAGCCCTGTACGATTCCGGCGCAGCCTCGGAAACTCAGCTGGACACCGCTCAGCGCGTGTTGGACAGGGAACAGGCGAAATATGAAGGACTCCTTAAACAAAGGGAGGCCCTGGATGCCAGCCTGGCTCTGGCAGAGGAAGGCGCAACCACCCAGACAAAGAGTGCAGCGGCATTGGATGTGGAAATGAGACAGCTGGATATTCAGGATATGGAGCGCACGATTGGCAAGGGTACCCTCTACAGCCCCACAGACGGGGTCGTTCAGTCCGTCAACTACCAGGGTGGCGAGCGTGTGGCTCCTGGAAGCAAAGCCGTGACTCTGGTGGATATGAGTCGTATGGAGGTGAAGATATACGTACCGGAATTCCAGCTTCATCGGGTGAAAACAGGGATGACGGTTCGATTCACGGATGAATTCCTAAAGGAGAGCGGGGTATCCGGCCGCGTGACTTATATCTCTCCTGAAGCTGAATTTACGCCAAAAAACATCGAATCCAAGCAGAGCAAACAGGAGATGGTATATGAGGTCCGGGTGAATATCCAGGATCCCAGCGATACTGTAAAACCGGGGATGTTCCTGGATGTTACCCTGGAAGAAGGGCAGTCATGAACGATTATGCCATTGAAATCAAGGAACTCTGTAAGGTGTATGGACATCGCGGCAAGGAGGATGTTGAAAAGAAGCGATTCAGTGTCGATGTTTCCCTGAACATCCCTCCGGGGTGCATATACGGCATCCTTGGACCCAACGGCGCCGGAAAGTCCACTACCATACGTATGATCTGCGGTGTTTTGACGCCTACCAGCGGCTCCGCCTTGATAGACGGCCTTGATGTCTACAGTCAAACAGAGCAGATCAAGCAGCGTATCGGCTATATGAGTCAGAAATTCAGCCTGTACGAGGATCTTACGGTCCTTGAGAACCTGCGGTTTTTTGCCAGCCTTTACGGGATACATGGAGCAGAGCGGGATGAACGGATCCGGCAGCTGATTGCCATGGCAGGGATCACAGGCAGGGAAAATCAGCTGGCGGCGCATCTTTCGGGTGGCTGGAAGCAACGGCTTGCTTTGGGATGCGCCCTGATCCACAAGCCCAGGATACTTATACTGGACGAGCCCACCGCCGGGGTGGACCCGGTGGCCCGCCGGGTATTCTGGGAGCTGATTTATGAGCTGGCCAGGCAGGGAATAACCATCCTGGTCACCACCCACTATATGGACGAGGCCCAGAGCTGTGACCGGGTATCCTTCATATTTGACGGGCGAGTGCTTGCCACCGGAACGCCCTCTGAGCTTATTGCCGCCCATGGGGCAAAAAATCTGGAGGACGTATTCATACACTTTGTTGAAGAAACGACAGGAAACAAGGTTAAAAGCTCCTTTGAGGAGATCAAATTCCTCCGCATGGGGTCTGAGGGCGGTGAAAGTCTATGAACATGAAGCGTTTCGGCATCATTGTATGGAAGGAATTCATCCATGTATTCAGAGATCCCATCAGCCTGCGGATCGCCATTATGATGCCACTTATTTTCACGCTGCTTTTCGGGTATGCCGTTACCACCGATGTTGAGCATATCAAACTGGCGGTCTATGACGGGGATCATACCTATGAAAGCCGGGAGCTGGTTCGTAAATTCCAGGCATCCAATTTTTTTGATCTCACCCAAGAGGTGAACAATTCCAAAGAGCTGGAGGTTCTTCTGGACAGCGGACAAGTAAAAACAGCCCTGATGATTCCCAGCGGGTACGCAAAGAAACTCAAGCGGGGAGAAGCGCCGGAAAGCCTTCTCATCATAGACGGTACAGACCCCACCGTGGCGCGAACTGCTCTTCAGAGCGGAAATCTGGTTTCCAACATGTACAATATGGAAACCCTGTCCGGGGGAACCTTTAAGGCTGCAGAGATGAAAACCCGGGTCTGGTACAACCCCAATATGAAGAGCTCACAGTTCATCATACCGGGGCTTATCGGCCTCATTATGCAGAACATCACTATTTTGCTGACAGCCTTCGCCCTAGTACGTGAAAAGGAGCGGGGAACCATCGAACAGCTCATCGTATCGCCTCTTCGGCCGGGAGAGTTGATCCTGGGCAAAATGGTGCCGTACATCGTCATCGGCAGCATCGACTTTTTAATCGCTCTTTTCTTTGGAACCTGGTATTTCAATGTTTCGATCGTAGGCAGTCTTCCGCTGCTGCTGGCCTTGGGCTTCCTCTTCGTGATTACAGCCCTGGCTATCGGTATGCTGATTTCGGCCATTGCCAAGAACCAGCTTCAGGCCATGCAGTTTGCGCTGCTTTCCATCCTGCCCTCCGTGCTGCTTTCCGGCTTCATGTTTCCACGGGAAGGCATGCCCCTATTGATTTACCTGATTGGCAGCGTGATTCCACTCACTTACTTCCTGGAGATCATGCGGGGGGTCATCCTGAAGGGAGTGGGCATGGAATACCTGTGGATGGATGTGGCCGCCGTAGCGTTGCTGGGAACGGTACTCCTGGCCGCCGCGATTAAACATTTTCATAAAAGGCTTGATTGATTGGCGTATGAAGAACGATGGGGTTGACTCATCTCCCTCCTTGAGGGGGATGTCACGAAGTGACAGGGGGAGTATGAGCGGAACAACTCCCACCGTCACCTTCGGTGCCACCTCCCTCCAGAGGGAGGTCAACAAACGTAAATCAGCTAATGACAAAGATGAGCAGATTTCTTTTGGTGCATTTAGGGGGGTTGGGGTATACAATATAAATAGACTCAAGCCCTAACCTTCAACCTTCAATATTCTTTCCTCTGCAGGAGGCTGCCCTATGCACTATACGCATATTATATTCGACCTTGACGGAACCCTTACGGATCCCAAGGTTGGCATAACGGAGGCGATTAAGTTCGCTCTGGACAAAATGGGAGAACCGATACCGGAAATGGCGGTTCTGGAGGATTTCATCGGTCCCCCCCTGTTTGACAGTTTTATTGAAAAATGCGGTCTGTCGCCCGCCCAGGCCATGAAAGCGGTGGATTATTACCGCCAGTACTACTCGAAAAAAGGGTTGTACGAGAATCACCCCTACCCCGGTATTGAAGATACGCTGAGGGCTCTCCGGGACAGAAAGGTACAGCTCTATGTGGCCACCAGCAAGCCGGAGGTTTATGCCCGAAAGATCCTGACCTACTTCAAACTTAGTCACTATTTCGACTGTATTGCGGGAGCTACCTTGGATGGAACCATTACCCGCAAGGAAGAGGTATTGGACTATCTGGCCGAAAAGTGTAACCTGACGGAGGATGACGCCGTACTGATGGTCGGTGACCGGAAATATGATATTGAAGGCGCCCGCCACGCTGGCTTTGATTCAGCGGCTGTGCTTTATGGATATGGCAGCCGTGAGGAACTGGAAAACCACAAGCCGGAGCATATCGTTGAAACGCCGGGCCTTTTGGTGGGGCTGAAGAAAACGAAAAAGGAGCCCCCTTGCCAATGAAAGGGCTTTCGGACGTAAAAAAGATTTTGCTGACACTGGCGGTGGCGACGGTTCTGGTGGCGGCTCCGGCATGGGGGGCAAAAGAAACGGCAAAATCCCCCTTCCTCACCCCGGTGGAAACCAAGGAGCCCGTATTCACTGTGGCTGCGCTTCCCTCAGAGTATGGCAAGGCCATGAACGGCGTATCATGGAAGAAGGGGTGTCCCGTAGCCCTGGGTAGCCTTCGGCTGGTTAAGGTGGGGTATGTCGGTTTCGATGGCCGCGTCATGCAGGGAGAGCTGGTCGTACACAAAACGGTGGCGGCAGAGGTGGCGGAGATATTCAAAGAGCTTTACGAAGCGGGGTATCCCATACGATCCGTAAGCCTGGTGGATCGCTACAACGGAGACGACACGGCCTCCATGGAGGCGGACAACAGCTCTGCTTTCAATTATCGAAAAGTGGAGGGTTCATCCTCCCTGTCGAAGCACAGTTATGGCATAGCCGTGGACATCAACCCGGTGGAGAATCCCTATATCAAAGGGAAATACATTACTCCGGCTGCCGGGAAGGAGTATACGGACCGGACCAGACCCTTTCCGGGAATGGTAGTTCCCGGTGATCCATGTCACCAGGCCTTTGTCGGTCGGGGTTGGACATGGGGTGGAAACTGGAAAATACTGAAAGATTATCAGCACTTTGAAAAACCCATGAATTTAAAAAAGTTGAAGTAACACCCTTGATGCCGCTTTCGCAGGATGAATCCTGTGAAGGCGGCATTTTTGTCATGGGTGGCAGCGGGCAGTGAAACTACCTGCTGAGCCCAGCATCTTTACAGCTTTTTTATAGGGAGCCTTACAATCTTGACGGGTTCTTAATTTAACAGAAGCCGGCAGCGGTCTATACTTATGGAGGATCAAACGTGAAGGAGGAAAACCGTATGGAAATGCTTCTGGCAACGGCTACTGCCCTGGGGCTTCTGATTTATCTCTGCTATACCCTGTTGAATGTCGAAAGACTATGATCGCGGAAAATGAAGGAGGCATTAAACATGATTGTTCAGGATGTGATTTTTTTCGGAGTGTTTATTGGGCTGTTGGTTTTGGCGGCCTTTCCACTTGGTCGTTATATGGCGAAGATTTATTCCTATCAGCCGATATGGGCGGAGGGCCTTTTCGGAAGGGTAGAAAAATTGATCTACCGTGTCGGAGGCATTGATGAAGGCCGTGATATGGGCTGGAAGGAATACACACTGCATTTGATGCTGTTTAACCTTATGGGCCTTCTTTTTCTGATGCTTTTGCTGATGGGGCAGGGGCTTCTGCCTCTTAATCCTGAAAAGCTGCCGGGGGTGGGCCTGGCCGTAGCCTTCAACACAGCCGTCAGCTTCGTTACAAACACCAACTGGCAGGTTTATAGCGGTGAAACCACCATGAGCTATATTTCCCAGATGGCGGGCTTGTCCGTTCAGAATTTTCTGTCTGCCGCAACCGGAATTTCCGTGGCCGTTGCTGTAGCCCGGGGTTTTTCAAGACAGAACACCCAACGATTGGGCAATTTTTGGAAGGATATGACCCGCAGCATCCTCTATGTCCTGCTCCCCCTATGCCTTGTCGGTTCTATTCTGCTGGTATCACAGGGTGTGATTCAGAATTTAAACGGCTATGTGGAGGTTTCTACGCTGGAGGGCGGGCACCAAACCCTGCCCATGGGGCCTGTGGCTTCTCAGGAAATCATCAAGCACCTGGGTACCAACGGTGGAGGTTTTTTTAACGCCAACAGCGCACATCCCTTCGAAAACCCCAATGGGTTTATCAACTTTATCCTTATGTTCTCAATCCTCATTATTCCGGCTGCGCTGACCATTACCTTCGGGCGAATGACAGGCAATGAAAAACAAGGACGTGTGCTTCTCTTGACCATGGTGCTTTTGTTTGCCGCCATGCTGGGCGGCACCTATACTGCGGAGATTTGGGGAAATCCAACGCTGAACAGCCAAAATCTTTCAGGACCCACAGCGTTGGAGGGGAAAGAATATCGCTTTGGGGTGGGAGGGACCTCTCTGTTCGCTGTGGTAACAACGGCGGCCTCCTGCGGGGCAGTCAACGCCATGCACGACAGCATGACACCCTTGGGCGGCATGGTTCCCATGGTACAGCTGATGCTGGGGGAAATCATCTTTGGCGGCGTGGGGTCCGGGTTATACGGGATGCTGATTTACGTCATTATGACCGTGTTTATTGTAGGCTTGATGGTAGGACGGACGCCGGAGTATCTGGGAAAAAAGATTGAGTCCTTTGAAATGAAAATGGCGGTGATAGCGCTGCTGGTTCCACCGGCCACCATTCTCATCGGAAGCGCGGCGGCATTTGCAACCGGTGCCGCGGCACAGGCCATTTTAAATCAAGGTCCTCACGGACTGACAGAGGTCCTGTATGCACTGTCTTCCTGTGCGGGAAACAACGGCAGCGCCTTTGCAGGTCTGAATGGGACGCATCCCTATTTTATTCTGGCTGCCCCAGTGGCAATGCTTATTGGCCGGTTCGGGGTAATCCTTCCGCTGTTGGCTGTAGCGGGAAGTCTGGCGAATAAAACGGCTGTTCCGGTAAGTCCGGGCACGTTCAATACGGGAACGACACTGTTTTCCATGCTATTAATCGGAACCATCCTCATAGTAGGGGCTCTTACCTTCTTTCCGGCCCTTGCGTTGGGCCCAATTGCCGAGCATCTGATCATGATGGGACTTTAGGTTCCTAGATATCTTAACTGAGGTGAACACAATGAAAACAACTCCAATAAATGCACCCATGATCCTTCAGGCCGTCAGAGATTCGTTCCTGAAGCTGGATCCAAGGGTTATGGCCAGAAATCCTGTGATGTTTGTAGTAGAGGTGATTGCGGTCCTGGTGAGCGCGGTGATACTTTTGGATGCACTTCAGGGGCGCTATCAGCTCATGCTGTTTAATCTCCAGATCAATCTTTGGCTATGGATCACCCTTCTTTTCTCCAACTTTGCGGAGGCCATTGCGGAGGGCAGGGGTAAGGCTCAGGCCGAATCCCTTCGTAAGGCGCGGCAGGAATTAACTGCAAAAAAGATAGTTGGAGAAGCGGTGGTTGCAATGCCTGCCAGTAAGCTTAAGAAGAACGATCTGGTATTTTTGGAGCCGGGAGATGTAATTCCCAGCGACGGAGAGGTTGTGGAAGGCGTGGCCTCGGTGGACGAAAGCGCCGTCACAGGAGAGTCTGCCCCGGTGATCCGGGAGGCAGGCGGAGATCGAAGCTCTGTTACAGGGGGGACCCGTGTGCTGTCCGATTGGCTTAAGGTTCGAATCGTCGCCGAGCCGGGGGAAACCTTCATCGATAAGATGATTGGGCTGGTGGAGGGGGCAAAAAGGCAGAAAACCCCCAACGAGGTGGCTCTCAATATCCTGTTGATAGGCCTTACCATTATTTTTCTCCTGGCAGTGGCAACCCTCAGCCCCATGGCCGATTATGCCAACGCCTCTATTTCTGTCCCTGTTCTGGCGGCACTGCTGGTTTGCCTTATTCCCACCACCATTGGCGGGCTTCTGAGCGCCATTGGTATTGCCGGAATGGATCGCTTGTTGAAAAAGAACATCCTGGCCATGTCCGGTCGTGCCGCAGAGGCGGCTGGAGATGTGGATGTCATGCTTCTGGATAAGACCGGCACCATCACCCTGGGAAACCGGGTGGCAGCAGACTTCATACCGGCCCCCTTTATTAATATCAACACCCTGGCAGGCGCTGCGCAGTACGCATCCCTTGCCGATGAAACTCCGGAGGGCCGCAGTGTCGTCATACTGGCGAAAACCGGCTACAACATCCGCCAACGGGAAATACACGATGATCATGCCACGTTCATCCCTTTTACCGCCCAAACCCGGATGAGCGGTGTTAACATCGGACAGGAAGAAATACGAAAAGGGGCCGCGGAGGCCATTGAGCGGTATGTTCTGGCCAGGGGCGGCACCATGCCGGAAGCGGTGAGAAAAACGGTGGCAGAGATTGCGCGGTCCGGTGGAACGCCCCTGGTCGTTGCCCGGGACAGCACGGTACTGGGAGTGATTCATTTAAAGGATATCGTTAAAGGCGGCATTAAGGAACGGTTTGCCGAGCTTAGAAAGATGGGAATTAAAACCATTATGATTACAGGTGACAATCCGTTGACAGCCGCAGCCATTGCCGCAGAGGCCGGGGTAGACGATTTTCTGGCTGAAGCCACACCGGAAAACAAACTGGATCTGATTAAAAGCTACCAGAAAAAAGGACATCTGGTCGCCATGACCGGAGACGGAACCAACGATGCCCCGGCTCTGGCACAGGCGGATGTGGGGGTGGCCATGAACAGCGGCACCCAGGCGGCGAAAGAAGCGGGCAACATGGTGGATTTGGACAGCAATCCAACCAAGCTCATCGAGATTGTAGCCGTTGGCAAGCAGCTTCTCATGACCAGGGGATCGTTGACCACCTTCAGCATCGCCAACGATGTGGCAAAGTACTTTGCAATACTGCCGGCCCTCTTTGCTGCAACCTATCCTCAAATGGAACGCCTCAACATCATGGGCCTGCATTCTCCCGAAAGCGCTATTCTGTCAGCTGTTATGTTCAACGCCCTGATCATCGTCTTTTTGGTTCCGCTGGCGCTTAAGGGTGTTCGGTACAGGCCCATGGGCGCCGACCGGCTGTTGACCCATAATATGCTGGTTTATGGATTGGGCGGGCTGGTGGTGCCCTTTGTGGGTATAAAGATGATCGATATGGTGGTAGGGCTCTGGTTTTAATCAAATTAGGTATGAAAGGATGATTTCCCATGTTAAGATATCTCAGACAAAGCGTTGCATACCTCATCGTGATGACAGTGGTGACCGGAATCCTGTATCCTCTGGTCATCACGGCGGCCTCTCAGGCGGTGTTCCCATACCGAGCCAATGGCTCACTGATTATTCGCGACCGGGTAGTTGTTGGCTCAGAACTGATTGGTCAGCTCTTCACAGGAAACCGGTATTTTCACGGAAGACCTTCTGCTGCCGGGGCTGGGTACGATGCTTCCGCTTCGGCGGGGTCCAATTACGGCCCGCTGAACCCAGAGCTTCTGAAACGTGTTCAAAAAGATGCGGGGGCAATTCGTGAGCGGGAAGGCGTACCCTCGGAGACACCACTCCCCACCGACAGCGTCCTGGGGTCCGCCAGTGGACTGGACCCTCACATCAGCCTCCAATATGCTCTGATGCAAGGACCACGGGTTGCGGCCCAAAGGGGACTGCATCCGGACCAGGTAACGGCAGTCATATACCAGCAGGCGGAGAAGCAGCTTTATGGCATTCCTCAGGCCCCCCTGGTCAACGTTTTGAAGCTTAATCTTGCATTGGATGCAATGGAGGGGTAAAGGAGAATTTATATGACGGAAGTGAAGCGGGCGGATCCGGATGCATTGCTGGCAAGCATTGAAAATGAGAATCGCGGAACGCTTACGGTGTTTCTGGGGGCGGCGGCTGGAGTAGGCAAAACCTATGCGATGCTGGAAGCGGCGCAGGAATTGTTGCGGATGAACAGCAGCGTGGTGATTGGGTGGATTGACACCCATGGCAGAAAGGACACGGAAGCCCTGCTGACAGGAATCCCCGCCGTTCCTCCTCTTGAACTGCGTTATCGGGGGAGCAGCTTCAACGAGTTGGATGTAGATCGTCTCATTGCGGCCAGGCCTCAGGTGGCGATCATTGATGAACTGGCACATACCAACGTGTCTGGATCACGGCACAAGAAACGCTATCAGGATATTGAAGATGTTCTGAATGCCGGAATAGACGTTTATACCGCTCTGAATATACAGCATTTGGAAAGTCTTAATGATATGGTGATGCAGATTACAGAGATTCGGATGCGTGAAACCGTTCCCGACAGCTTTATTGAGCACGCACAGATAAAGCTGATTGACCTGACACCGGAGGATTTGATCGAGCGTCTTAAGGAAGGAAAGGTCTACGTGCCGGATCAGGCGCAAGAGGCAATTAAGAAGTTCTTCAGACCCGGGAATCTCAGTGCGCTGCGGGAAATGTCCCTGCGGTACACGGCTCAGCATGTGGTCAACAAGCTGGAGACGTATATGAAGGCTCATGCCATCGACGGTCCATGGCCGGTGGGTGAACGGATTTTGGTATGTCTGAACAATCTTAGCAGTGCCCCGGCCCTGTTACGGGCCGGGAGGCGCCTGTCAGATGCCCTTCACGGTTCCCTTGTGGCAGCTTATCTTGAGTCGGACTGGGACGACGAGCAGGGTGCGGAAAGGGGATCAATGCTGAAGGATACCGCCCGTCTGGCGGAAGAGCTTGGCATTGAAATGGTACCAACATCGGCCTCCAGAGCTTCCGAGGCCTTTTTAAACCTGGCTAGGGAAAAAAACATAACCCATATGGTAGTCTGTTATCCCAAGCGATTCAGCATCCGGGAAATGCTTTCCGAAAACACAGCTCTTGAATTGATCAAGAACCCCTACAACATCAATGTACATGTTGTGACCGGCGATGAATCCAAGAATACCGTATCCCGAGGCTTTAAAGACACATCCGACAGAATACTGCTTGCTCCTATGAGCGTAGCCTTCTGTATCTTAATGGGGATAACGGGAATAGGGCTTCTTTTCTCAAAAGTGATCGGTGAGGTGAATCTGGCACTGCTGTATTTGCTGCCGGTTATTTACTCCGCCTTAAAGGGGGGCCGACGTCAGTCCTTTATCACTGCGGTTCTCTGCATGCTAATCTTTGACTATCTGTTTATTATGCCCTATTTCAGCTTTTCTGTTTCGGACATCCGCTACATGCTGAGTTTTTTTGTCTTTACCTTTGTAGGGACGGTCATCGGCACCATTACATCCCGGCTCAATCGACAGATTCAAATCACCCGCCAGCGGGAGAAGCGTATTGCAGCCCTCTTTTCCATCAGTAAAAAAATATCGGGAACCAGCTCCTTGGAAATGATGCTGGATGCCATCTGTCTCAGTATCTCAGAGATTGTACGGGGGGATACGCTTTTCCTTGTTCCGGACTCTGAGGGGCTTTTAACCGTCGTATCCCAAAACAGCGACCGCTTGGATGCGTCCTTTGACAGCTATGAAGGAGCCGTTGCGGCGTGGGCCTTTTCCCAGAAACAGCCCGCCGGTCGGGATACCATGACCCTCAGCGGCGCCAGCGGACACTATATCCCCCTGCTGATAAATGAGGAGTGTCAGGGTGTTCTGGGAATATTCCCAAGAGAGAGCGGGAAGGATCAACTGGCTGCGCACCGGGATTTTCTTAGCACCGTTTCCCGTCTGGCGGCCACCGCCATCGCTCGGGTCATGCTGACCAGAAAAGCCGAAGAGGCCCACCTTTTGAAGGAATCGGATAAACTCCATTCCGCCATTCTGAATTCTGTATCCCATGATCTGCATACCCCGCTTACCTCCATCATCGGGAGCGTAAGCAGTCTTTTAAAGGATAAGACCCTGTATACCGCTGAGGATGAGCGGGAGCTGTTATTAACCATTGAACACGAAGCTGTGCGCATGAACAGGCTGGTCAACAACCTGTTGGATATGACGCGGCTTGAAAGCGGAACCGTGGAGTTGAAAAAACAGTGGTGCGACCTGGAGGAGATTTTAAGAGCCTCCATTGCGGAAGTAGAACCAAAGCGAGGGTCAAGGCACATTTTGGTTTCCGTTCAGGAATTTTTTCCGCTTTTTTATTGCGATTATGTCCTTGTCAGCCAGGTAATCACCAACCTTCTGGATAACGCCATCAAATATTCCCCCGACGGCACGGCCGTTACCATCACCGCGGAGGCCGACGAGGGCCGCATTTACATGAGTCTGTATAATGAAACTGACGCCGCCGACACCCTGGACACGGAACGCATTTTCGACAAGTTCTACAGGGGAGACAGCAGCAGACGCATTGTGGGCAGCGGTCTGGGGCTCTCCATTTGCAAGGGATTTGTGGAGGTTCACGGAGGCCAAATCAGTGCACAGAAAATAAACCACAGTGGGCTTCGCATTACCGTAGTGCTGCCAATACATGATAAAATGAAACGTGCGATACACGATAAATGAAAGGGTAAACCATGCATACACATTCTGCCTGCATCCTGGTAATTGATGATGAGCCTCAGATCCGAAAGCTCTTTCGGATTTCGCTCCGCGCCCACGGCTATGACGTGCGTGAGGCGGAGAACGGCCAAAGCGGCATTGACGCGGTGGCTTTGCATCGGCCTGATCTCATTCTTTTGGATATGGGTCTGCCGGATATCAGCGGCATAGAAGTTATTCGCACAATTCGGGAATGGAGTGAGATTCCGATCATCATTGTCTCTGTTCAAGAAAAAGAAAACGATAAGATAATGGCCTTAGACAGCGGCGCCAACGACTACGTGGTGAAGCCCTTTGGGATTGGTGAGCTTTTGGCCCGGATTCGCACAGCCCTCCGTTATTCGGCAAAATCCGAAGAGAAGCCTGAACTGGTCCTGGGAGAGCTGCATATCGATTTTACGCACCGTCGTGTTTTGCTCCAGGGCAAAGAGGTACGGCTCACGCCGATAGAATATGATATCTTAAGGCTTCTGGCGATTAATCACGGAAAGGTCCTGACTCAAAAATACCTGCTGGAAACCGTATGGGGCAAGGAGTATGAGGGAGAATCCCAGTACCTTCGGGTCTATGTCGGCCAGCTACGCAAAAAACTGGAGGCGGATTCGGCGCATCCGGTACACATTTTAACAGAACCAGGGATTGGCTTCCGTTTGATATGAAAAACCGGCTGTGGCAGATTACAACAGGAGTTGTCTGCTACAGCCGGTTAGATTCAATTTTTAATACTATTCAGAGTATAGGAGATGCCATAGGTAGCATTGCCGGATGCGAGGCCGTATCCTGCATCTTATCCGAAGAGCTCGGAGGTGTTTCCTCCACGGGATTTAGGAGAAAAGAGCGGAATTTGATATAATAATCGTACGATATATATTCCCAATTAGAAGGGTTTTATTCATGAGTATACGGGCGGGTGGTATTATGATCATTCTGAAGCGCTTTGAATATGAAACATTAGAACTGGAAGAGAAACTGAGCGGCATCTTTCGGGAACAGCATCAGGCCATCGTTCAGAACCACATGGGCAATTCTCCCTTTTCTCTCTCCCGGTATGTACGCCGTGTGTCCGCAACCATCTGGAATCAGGAACAGACACGGAATTTCAGTCAGGGTAAAAGGGATCTGGGGGATCCTGAAAAAGTGCAGGCTGAGATTCTTGAAGAAGTAAGAGCCGTCGTATCAGACTATGGAACATTATCCCTTTGCGGATTACGCCTCCTGTTGTCGGTGGTGGCCATATGGCTTCTGCTTCAGACCGCTATAGACCTGCGCCCCAATCTCACAATGATCATGTCCCTGGTACTGATAAGTGTTGTTGTTTATCCCATTGTGGTGTACCGCTTTTGGAACAATAGGGTGGTACACCCCTTCAAGGATATGAAGCTTATTCTTGGAATATCAGGGGCATTGGTGGCAGGATCGGCAATGTTCTGGCTAAGTCAGATGGGAGAGCTCAGTCTCCTGCTGCAGGGGAGTATGCAGATACGTTTCAATCTGACAGGATTCCTGATTTTATTCAATACAGCAGTGGTCCTTTCATTCATCATCCATTACCGGATAACGAACCAATTTACAGAGGTTTATACAGAATACAAGGAACGCTTGATTTACATGAGTTCATTGAACGCAGAGGCAAGGGAGCAGATCAGCAGATTACTGCAAGCATTGGATCCGATACCGCTTAAGACACATACGAAGCGAAAATTGAAGCGGTTGTTGATAACGGCGTTCCAAGAATCGGGTGCTGTTTCAGACGGGTGGGTAAGGGCATTCATAAGACGCGATTGCATAGATATGAACTGGATATACTGGTCTGGAACGGTGGTGCAATGGACCTTTCTGATTTTGTTAGGGTCAAAGCTTGTTTGGGCCTTGGATAGCGGTTTGATGGTTTCTGCCGATTATTTTCGTCAGGAGCTTACCACTGGCATGGTTTTGGGGGCTTTGTCCATATGCGGAGCGGTTCTTTGCCCATTGAATCACGGTTTTCGGAATCTGCTTTATCAAGGAACATCCTTTTCGTTGAAGGATGCGTGGCTACTTATTTGCCTGATCTCTCTTTGTATCTCCCTGATTTTGTTTTCAGGTCTGATTCCCTCACGATTTATATGGGGATTTCCTGTGAATCCGGCTCCAAATCCATGGAGTTTCCTCTTGCTGATGACTCTGATTGCAATTGTTCAATTTATTAAGAACGATCCGCGGTTTGCCAGTGAATAGAAAAATATAAAAGAAGGGATCGTCTCAAGTCAGGAAGTGTTTCCCTGGTGAGACGATCCCTTATTGCGTTGTTATGCGTTGGCACCGCAGCATTTTTTGTATTTCTTACCGCTGCCGCAGGAGCAGGGGTCGTTTCGGCCGATCTTGTTTTCATTGCGCACAGTCTTAGACGCACGCCACGCCTTTTGAATCTCCTGACGTTTCTCAACAGGGAGAACCTCGTCCCATTGAGACAGCTCGTAAAGCCATTCGGCTTTGGCCTCGTACATATTGAAAAGCAGTTTTTCAAAATCAATCTTCAGTTCAATTTCTGTCTCCTCGGTGAAGGTATCAAGAGGAAGTTCCGCTTCAAGGCTGGTGTTGATTCCGTCCAGGAAGCCCAGAAAGGTTACACTGTCCATCTCGAACTTTTCTGCCAGAGCCTTTACAGTACCGGTGGGAACCGTTTTATGGTCTCCAAGGATCTCAATGTAGTTGTTTTTCTCCAGTTGGAAGTAATCTGTCCAGAACTCCTGCGTCTCTTTCTCGCCCCGTTCAGTGTTGGCAATCTCCTGCCATTTTTCAAAAAGGTTCATCGTTATCATCCTTTCGTATCCGCTGTTCAATCAAATCCCAAACAGTATACCACACTCCCGTGGTTACTTCAAAAGGTTATACAGGAACGGCACAAGAATGGGTACCAGGCTGCTGAGCAGAGCGCCGTTCACAAAGGATACCACAACAATCTCAGGACTTGTTGCCCGGGAGATGATGGGAAGGGTGGTATCCATGGAGGTGGCGCCGGCGGGGGCGATGGCCGTCCAGTGGTTAAATCGGGAGGCCAGTATCGGAATCAGCATGATGGCCAGAAGCTCCCGGAATATATTTGTCAGGAATGCAATGGCGCCAGCCTCAGCACTATGGAGATTGGAGAGCAGTATACCGGACAGACTGTACCAACCGAATCCGGAAGCGATGGGGAGGCTCAGGGACAGCGGCATTCCGGTGAGAAGTCCTCCCACGATTCCGCCGACCCAGCTTCCCAGGATTATACCCAGGGGGACAAGAAACAGAACGCGGCCATGACTGCGTATATCTCTAAGGACGCCCTTGTTGCGGCCAAGATCAATTCCGATCAGGAACAGAAGGATGTTCAGCGCCACGGTGATTAAAGATTCAGAGTATTGAAGAGCGGATTCGGGTATCAGAAACCTGCCGGCAAGAATCCCGGCGATGACTGCGGCAAAAATCTTAAGGGTCATTGCTGCCCACCCCCTTTGCCAAGGCGACGGGTGAAAAGATACACCGCCGTGATGCTGAAGAAGGTTGTGAGCCCAGCATAAACCAACGCCTTATAGCCCAGAGTACTCAGCTGGCTCAGCAGGTTCCTGTCCAGCCCCATGGAAAGCCCCATCACGAAAAGCAGCAGGATGACTCCCGCCGATTGCAGTTTTCCAAGCAGTGCTACCTGGTGATCGTTCATCGGGATGGTGGCACCCACAAGAACGCCAAGAGCCATAAATAGTATGATTGTCCACATGACAGATCCCTCCGGGATGAAATGAAGCGTATTCCTTCAGACCGCTTAATGATATCCCAAATAGGAGGATGGGAAAAGCGCTTTTTTCTGTGATACAATGAAGAGAGGTGGGTAAAATGACCATAACCTTCATTAAAAGTGGAGAATGGACCGTTAAGGATGACAACGGTCTCATAAGGACGGACCTGGGATCCTGTGTAGCGATTTGCTTATGGGATGCGGCACTTAAGATAGGCGGCATGAATCACTATCTGCTGCCGACCGACGCCCAGGCTGCGGCAGACGCCCTGTTTTTGGAAATGCACCGTAGGGGGGCAGCCGTCTGGTCCATGCAGGGGGCAATCATAGGCGGCGGTCAGTTGGATCTTTGTATGGATCACTTCTGTATAGGGGATGGAAATGTTGACGCTGCGGAAGCGCTACTCATGCAGCGCCGGATTCCGCTGGTCTATAAACGGGTTGGCGGTGCCATCAGCCGGAGCGTGGAGATGGATGTCGCATCCGGACTGCTGAAGGTGAGTGAGATTCCTATGGGCTCGGGTATAATGAATCATTTCAAACATCAATTTGTGCAACGGTCATAGACTGGAAAGGAACCGGATGAACAGACTTTATGTAACGGACCTCGACGGAACGCTTCTTGGGCGGGATAGCCGTCTTACAAAGGCAACAGATGTGATTATGAAGGCTCTGATTGATGACGGAGCCCTGGTCACCATAGCTACCGGCAGGAGCCTGGCTTCTGTTAAAGAAATCATGGGGGAGTGCCTGCCGAAGCTGCCGATTATTGTGCACAACGGCGCCCGTATTGCCAATCCCCATACGGGGGAATACCTGTACAGCAATTCCATGAATAAAGGGGTGATGGACGAGGTGCTGGCCATGGCTTTTTCCCATCATTTTGCCCCGTTTCTCAATGCCTTCGAGGGCCAGGAGGATTATTTCTGCTATACCCTTCCTGCCAACAGGGCTACGGAGGAATATGTGCAGTACCGCGGCACCATCATGCCGGACGCCATGCGTCCCTATAAGTTCAGAACCGATCTGGCCTCCGTGGAGGTCATCAATATAAACATTATCGATGATATGAAGCGCTTGGAAGAATTTCAGGACATGGTACGGGAAAACTGCTCCCCCTGGGTGGATGTACATATCACAACCGAGCCCAATTATCCGGATATCGGCTGGCTGACCGTTGGGGACAGCCGTTCTCACAAAGCGGAAGCCATACGCACACTGACAGCCATGATCTCTAAAGATCCCCTTCATGTGACGGTATTCGGGGATCAGCTCAATGATGTGCATATGTTTGAAGTGGCAGACCGTGCCATTGCGGTGGGGAATGCCAGCCCAGAGGTGTTGGAGCTGGCCCACGAGGTCATCGGCCCTCATTGGGAGGACAGCGTGGCGAAATATATAGCAAGAGAATGGATTGAATGCATGGAATCTGTTGCAACGTCTGACGATACGGGCGAGCGAATGGAGGGAACCGAATGGACAGAAAAGAGTTGAAATGGCTGACCTGTTTCATGGTGACACTCACGGTGGTTCTGGCAAGCGGTCTGACGGTTTTTGCTGCCACTGACGTTCAGGTAACGGCGCCAAACGGAGGGGAAAGCTATAATGCTGGCGCAACGATCAATGTAACGTGGGTTCCTCCGCAGGTTGGGGAGGCAAGCATCTTCTACTCGGTGGATTCCGGGACGAACTGGATACCCATTCAGGCCGTTAGCGATATGGCTTATGGCGCAAGCTACCCATGGACTCTTCCGGATATCGCATCCACAAAAGTACGGGTTAAGATTAAGCACACGTATACGACAATGGGATCAGGATTCCCCCCGGTGATCGTAAGCAAAACAACGGAAGATACCAGTGATGCGGACTTTACCATCAAGAAATTCATTATTGCTCCGTTGAAACCGATAGACCCTCTCCTGCCGCTTAATTTCAAGCCGACAGCGCCGGTCAACCTCAATGGGCAAGTGGATTCCGTATCTGAGCTTACCTTGAATTGGGAGGACAAATCCTCCAACGAAAGCGGATTTCAACTTGAACGGAAAACCGGATCCGGTGTGTGGTCGTTAGTGGCCGAGCGGGTAGCCGATGCTGAGAGTTATCAGGATACCGGCCTGATTGCGGATACACAGTACACCTACCGAGTCAGAGCCGTCAACAGCTACGGCAATTCGGACTATTCCAATGAGCTGCAGATGAAAACCGAAGCGGCAGTGCCTGGAACGACAGTGGTCCCAGAAATCCCTTCCACTCCGGCAACGCCCGGGTCGGCTGTGGAAATCCGCCTGTATGTGGGCTCCATGGAATACTACGTGAATTCAAAGCTGAATATGATGGATACGGCACCGGTTGTAAGAGAAGGACGAACCTTGCTTCCGATCCGTTATGTCGCCGATGCCATCGGAGCCGATGTGAAATGGTTGGCCGAAGAGCGAAAGACCACGGTGACGCTGAATGGCAAGACCATTGAGATGTGGATTGACAAGAATATGGCCAAGGTAGACGGCCAGGCGGTGATGATTGATCCTGCCAACGCCGGCGTGGCTCCGGTTATCTTGCCGCCGGGGCGCACCATGCTTCCGGTTCGATTTGTACTGGATAACCTTGGCTGCGACATCGGTTGGGACCCGAGCACACAGGAAGTCAAAGTGAAATATCCCAAATAGAATGATCGTTTTCTCAAGACAGGCCAGGGACTCGCATTGGAAGCGGGTCCCTGTTTTAACAGAATTACAAAAGTGATTGGTTTGGAAGAATCAACGTGTACACACGAGGCTAAACATTTTAACTTTATCACCAGATTTTTAGTGAGTGGGGACTAAAATGAGGAATAACGAGAAAAAAGCTGTTTTCAGAGGAAAAGGCCCTGTGAACTTTATCATTCTTGTCATCACAGCACTGGTCGCCCTGTTCGCACTGATGCTTACATCTCGCAGCGGGCCGGCTGTAAATGGCTATGTGGATCTGTCGCAAAGGGATTTTTCAGTTGAAGGGACACAGTCATTGGACGGGCAGTGGGAATTCTATTTTGACCGGCTGCTGTTTCCGAAAGATTTTGCATTAGAACCCCAACCTGAAATGAGCAGCTTCATCAAGGTTCCCGGCAGCTGGGATCAGAAGAGAGATGAAGGGGAGGCGTACCCCTCCAAGGGAGTGGCAACCTACAGGCTTCGGGTGGAGCTTCCTAAGGACCTGAAAGACCCTGCTCTGAAAATCATGACCATCCATACGGCCTATCGTTTGTATGCCAATGGGCAACTGCTGGCAGAAGCGGGGAATGTGTCCAAGGATCTCTTGGCGTTTAAGGATGGAACACGACCCGACATCGTCTCTTTACCCACGGGGGAGGAGACCATTGAACTGGTCATTCAGACGGCGAACCTCAATTATGATAAAGGGGGGATTCGGGAACCGCTGGCGGTAGGTTCATTTGATGTCCTAAAGAAGCAGAAAATGCAGCTTTTAACCATGGAATTGGTCTTCATCGGCGGGGCTCTTTTTATGGGGTGCTATTATTTGGTTTTGTTCTTCATGCAAAGGAAAAACAAAACGGCCTTGCTCTTCAGCCTTCTCTGTTTCATTACAGCTACCCGGGGAATGATTTGGGGAGAACGGCCTCTCTTTGAGCTCCTCCCGGACGCTTCCTACCGCTTTCTGGCGTATATCAACTATTCAACGGGCTATAATCTTATTCCGGTAATCGTGTTGCTGGTACTGAGCATTTATCCACTGGACTATAGGCGGAAAACAGCGGCGTTCATTCTGCTTCCGACCCTTTTTTTCGACGCCCTGCTCTTCACATCAACCGAGTATATGTCCCTCTACACCAATGGGCTCTATCTGGTGATCTTGATGCAGCTGTGCTATATCATCGGCGTCCTTGTCAAAGCGGTTCTCAGGAAAAGAGATTATAGTGTGCTGATGTTCCTGGCGATGTCTTTCTATTTTATATGCATTAATCAGGATGTTTTAAATTTCAAGGGAATAGGCGGAATCAATCTCACCTATGGTTTTCTGTATGGGAATCTGGCCTTGATCATGGTGATGTCCTATGTTCAGGCAAAACAGCAGGCCTATTCCTATCAGCGACTGCTCAAATACAATGAGGACTTGATTGAAGCCGACCACCTCAAAGATAAAATCATAGAAACGGAGATGGCCTTCCTGCAGGCCCAGATCAAGCCCCATTTTCTCTACAACGCCCTCAGTGCCATCGCCAACATATGCGAAAAAGACGGGCGAAGGGCCAGCCAGCTGATTGTTGATCTGGCCGTCTATTTGCGGGGGAGCCTGGAGTTCAACAACTTGAACAGAGTGGCGTCCCTGGAAAAGGAGCTGGAATTTGTAGAGACCTACTTCCATATTGAACAGGCCCGTTTCGGAGAGAAGATTCAGCTTTCGGAAGAAATTGAAGGCTCATTGGAACAGCAGCTTCCGGTTCTTATCCTCCAGCCCTTGGTTGAGAATGCGGTACGACACGGCATTTCGAAGAAACCCGGTGGCGGAACCGTCACGGTACGGATGCTTCCGGTGCCGGAGGGGATTTCCGTGGAAATTGAGGACGACGGCGTTGGAATTTCCCATGCTCAAATGGGAGGACTTCTGGGGGAAGAGCGTTTGGATGCAGGGGTGGGGCTTCTGAATATTCATAGCCGACTTCTGCGGCTCTACGGCAGGGGGCTTGAAATCACCAGCGAGGAGCATAAGGGAACCACCGTTCGGTTCCTGATTCCGGAAGGAGGGCATAAACGATGATACGTGTAGCGGCAGTGGATGATGAAGCCCATGCCCTGGAACGCTTTGAGAGGATGGTGCAGCCTATTGAAGGGTTGGAGCTTTGCGGTCTGTTTGAATCGGCAGAGCCCCTGCTCTCCTATTTGAAAGACCATCCCCTGGATGCGGTGTTTTTGGATATTGAAATGCCCGGGGTCGACGGCCTTCAGCTGTGCGAGGAAATTCAGAGCCTGGCTCCCGAAATCGACATCATCTTCGTCACAGCCTTCAATCAATACGCCGTGGATGCCTTTGAGCTTCAGGCCATGGACTACATCTTGAAGCCTCTGACTGAAAAACGGCTGGAGAAAACAATCCAGAGACTGAAGAAGACAAAACGGGAACCGAAGCCGACAACAAAACCCTTTATCCAGTGTTTTGGAGATTTTGAGGTGTTTGTAAATGGTGAAGCCCTAGTGTGGAAGAATTCCAAGGCCAAGGAGCTCCTGGCCTTCCTGGTCCATAAGAGCGGCGTGGCCGTAAACTGGGAAAAAATCACCGATGCCGTGTGGCCGGAATTCAACCGGGAGAAGGCCCAGACCAATTTTCACGCCACAGCCTACCTGCTCCGTAAAAAGCTGGCAGAGGCAGGTCTTTCAGAAATACTGGAAGGGGGCCGGGGCAGCTACCGGGTGGTGACGGATAAGCTGGAATGTGACGCCTGGCAGCTGGAAGCCCTTATGAAGGGCAACCGGCTGAAGCGAAGGGACGATATGACACGTTTAAACCAACTGCTGCAGCGGGGGTACATGGAAGCCAGCGGTTATGCCTGGGCCCAGCCGAAAGCGGCGGAGCTGGAGGAGGCGTGTCGCAAGGCCAAAGGATAGAGAAAAACAAAATATTTCAGACCGCATTTGATATGACTTACAGATTACCGAAAGCTGTTGAAATATAAAGCTTTCGTACGGGTGCCCCAAGGGAATTGAACCTCCCTTGGGGCATTTTCTATTTAGGGTTCATTTAGGGTCGTTTTTTTATGATGACTTTGAGAACCATGCACAGGAGGTGAAAACCTGATGAACTATATGATTGCCGATCCGGAGAGAGTGATTTGTGATCAACTGGTGGCACTACTGAAAGACCATCAAGAAATGGACTTTCGGGGATGCTTATCCCCTCCGGAACTGGTAAAATGCCGAATCAATCAATTTCCACCGGACCTGGCTTTTATCCGCATGGGGCATCCGGAACTGAGCGCACTGGGAATGGTGCGGTTCCTTCGGAGGATTAACCCGGAAGTGAAAGTGGTTTTCATTGGCGGAGGAGAGACGGATGCCGTGGAGGCTTTTGACTATGAAGGGGATGGTTTTTTACTGCTGCCCTTTGATGAGGGGGCAATTGCTAGGATTCTGTTGAGATGGCTTTAGAACAGACGGCATCACAAACAAATAATTAGAGAGACATCAGCTGAAATAATTCATTAACCTAATAAAGTGAGGGCGCAAAATAAAATGAAAAAAGAGATAACAAGAATGGTAAGAGTGCTGATAGTGATGATGTTCATATTTCCATTCATCATCCTATCTGTAAATGCGAGTGCGGCTAATGGCGCCCTGAATTTTGACGGCGTAAATGATATTGTGAGTTTCAATTCATTCCCTACCGCAGAGGGTAACATTACATTTTCGGCGTGGGTGAAATTGGACAAAACAACGGGCTTTCAGACATTTGGATCGTGGGCCTATGCGGGTGATAATCTTTTAATTAGGAGTTCAAGTGGCACTTTGCAATTATTATTCAATAATGAGGTTATAACAGGCGGCTCTCTTCCTGTGGGTGTATGGCAGCATGTGGCATTCACCAAGTCAGGAAGGAATTTTGAGCTGTATCTGAACGGAGAATTGAAAAGTTCAGGTCCATTAGGGGCCGCGGATCGTACCTTTACATCGTTTCACCTGGGATGTTTGTTGGGTACGATGCACTACTTGGACGGCGAAATGGATGACGTTGCAGTGTGGAACCGTGTGCTGACCGCTGCAGAAATACAAGCCTTAAGGACAGCACCATTAACTGGCGCGGGACTAGACTTAATAGGGTGTTACAGGTTTGATGAAGGCGTTGGTACGAACCTCGGTGATGTTTCAGGGTTTGGGAATACTGGAACACTAAACAATTTTTCCCTTTCAGGAGCGTCTTCCAACTGGGTGCTTTCGACCGTATTCTCACCAACGGATATTACCCTGTCAACATCATCTATCAATGAAAACAGTGCTGCCGATTCGACTATAGGCACATTCAGCTCCACTGACCCCGAAGCGGGGGATACATTCACATATAGCCTTGTACCGGGAACCGGAGCAACCGACAATGGATCCTTCAGCATCAGCGGCAATGACTTGCGTATCACAAGCAGCCCGGACTATGAGACGAAAAACAGCTATTCGGTGCGAATTCGTTCAACGGACCGGGGCGGGTCAATATACGAAAAAGCTTTTACCATCACCATCAACAATGTGAACGAAGCACCGACTGACGTCACGTTGTCGTCCAGCACCATCAACGAAAATGTTGCCGCCAACTCAACGGTAGGCGCATTCGGTTCCACCGACCCGGATGCGGGCAACTCCTTCACCTATACCCTTGTGGCGGGATCCGGATCAACCGATAATGCCTCCTTCACTATCAGCGGCAGCAGCCTGCGCATTACCAACAGCCCGGATTATGAAACGAAAAACAGCTATACGGTGCGGGTTCGAACCACTGATCAGGGCAGTTTAACCTATGAAAAAGCCTTTACAATTACCATTAACGATTTAAATGATGTGAACAGTGCGCCGACAGACCTTGCGTTGTCTGCCAGCACCCTCAACGAAAACGTTGTCGCCAATTCTACGGTAGGTACCTTGAGTTCCACCGACCCGGATGCGGGCAACTCCTTCACCTATACCCTTGTGGCGGGATCCGGATCAACCGATAATGCCTCCTTCACTATCAGCGGCAGCAGCCTGCGCATTACCAACAGCCCGGATTATGAAACGAAAAACATCTATTTCGTGCGAGTTCGAACCACCGATCAGGGTGGTTTATTCTTCGAAAAAACTTTTATAATCACCATCAACAATGTGAACGAAGCACCGACCATTTTATCAGTATCAGTGCCGGCAAATACAACGTATTCGGTAGGTCAAACCCTTACGTTTACTGTCACTTATGATGAAATTATCAATGTGAATACAGCGGGAGGAACACCTTCCATACCGGTAACCCTGGCAACAGGAACAGTAAATGCAGCCTACGTAAATGGGACCGGCACAGAAAACCTGTCATTCAGATACACCGTAGCAGATGGAAACAACGACCCAGACGGTGTATCACTGGGATCAGCAATCGCCTTAAATGGTGGAACGCTGAAGAATGTTACAGACGTTGATGCGGATTTAAACCTGAACAGCGTGGCATCTACGCTAAATGTAAGAGTAGATGGGTTAGCCCCAACAGCTACAATCACTGCAGGGACAACAGCTGGGGGCGATGGGCTGGTGAATGCCTCTGAAAAGACAGCGGGATTCAATGTGGTGGCTAGGAGCAGTGAGGGGGACGGCACGTTGTATGTGGTGCCCTCAGCAACAGCCAAAAACATGGGAGCCATAACCGGAGCGGCAATCGAAAGCGCGGCCTCTGCAGGAGCAAATGGTGATACGACCATAGCCATATCTGCAAATAATCCAGGCGTTATAAATGGCGTTGTATACAAAGTATATGCAGTGGATGGGGTAGGGAATATATCTGCCATTTCCGGAGTTGCTTTCACTGCAGATTTTTCAGCCCCAACCCTTACGGCCGGAGCGG